>JASBVO010000030.1 GCA_029961105.1 Micrococcus sp.
CTCGACACCCTCGCCTACGCCGCATAGCCCAACCCAGGACTGCGAAAGTCCACCACCCCCTGCCGGTGAGATGTCATCTCCTCGGTAGGACACGAAGGCGTGACTTCTCGCCGAGAAGATGACGTCTCACGAGATTGGGGGCGCACGAGGCGGGGGGCGCACGAGACGAGGGCCGGACGAGGGGTGTGAGTCATGGACGTGTCGTTGATGGGTTTGTGCTGGTCGGCCCCTATGCTGATTGTGGGTAGCATAATCAGCATGGGGGGGACGCGATGGGCAAGGACTACTCCTCGATGAGCGTCGGCCAGCTCCAGGAGCTGCGCTCGCTGGCGTTGGACCGCATCGCCGCGGTACCGGCGTTCCGGCGCGGGTCGTTGCAGGTGGGCTACCGCAAGTGCGGGCGTGCGACCTGCCGGTGCGCCCGTCCCGGTGAGCAGGGCCACGGCCCGCGTGGGCTGTGGACCCGCACGGCCAAGGGGCCGGGCGGCTCGCGGGGGCAGTACATCCCGGTGGACCAGATCGACCAGGTCCGCGCCGAGCTGGACAACTACGCCGAGTTCGCCGCTCTGGTGGAGGACTACGTGGAGATCAACGAGGCGCTGTGCCGGGCGAGGGTGGGGCCACCGGGGGCCGGCCGCGAACGCGCCGCCCCCGCCGGCTCTGGCGGGGAAAAAGGGGGCTCTTCGACCAGGAGGGGCTGACCGCGCTGGCCGAGCGGGTCGCCGAGCTGGCCGCCGAGGAGGCCCGCCGGTTGGTGCACACCGCGGCCGGGCTCGCCGAGCGCGGCGAGGCGGGGGTCCTGGAAGCGATCGAACGCGCGGCCCAGCAGACGGCCGCGCAGATCGGGCTGGCCGCGGTCGCCGGGGTCGTGGACTGGGCCGGGCAGCACACCCCGGCCCGCACGCCCTGCCCCGCGGGCGAGCACGAGACACACGCGCGGTTGGTGGCCCGGCGTACCAAGACGGTCCGCACGCTGCTCGGCAGCCTGGAGATCACTCGCGGCTACTACCACTGCGGGGTCTGCCGGCACGGGTTCGCGCCCCTGGACGCCCGGCTCGGCGTGGCCGGCACCAGCCTGTCCCCGGGCCTGGCCCGGGCGGGCGCGCTGGCCGGGGCCGAGATGCCCTACGCCAAGGGGTTTGAGTTCATCGCCACCGTCACCGGCCTGGACCTGGCCTCGACCTCGACCCTGGCCCGCACCACCCGCACCCAGGGCGCCCGCGCCCGCGACCTGATCGCCGCCGAGCACGCCGTCACGACCGGCCCGGCCGCTCCTGGTCCCGCCGCCGCTGACGCAGACACGCCGGACCTGTGCTACCTCGTGATGGACGGTACCGGCGCGCCGATGCTCCCCTCCGAGTGCGCCGACCGGGTCGGCAAGGATCCGGGCAAGAACGGCGGCCGTGCAGGGACTCGTGAAGTGAAGATCGGCTGCCTGTTCACCCAGTCCGGTCGCGACCCGCTCACCGGCGACCCCGTCCAGGACCCCGGCTCAGCGACCTACATCTCCACCTTCGAACCCGCCGCCACCTTCGCCACCCACGCCAAGGCCGAGTACCTGCGCCGCGGGTTCGACCGAATCCGCCAACCCGTCGTGCTCGGTGACGGCGCCAAGTGGATCTGGGCCATCGCCGACGAGCACTTTCCCCACGCCACCCAGATCGTGGACTACTTCCACGCCCGCGAGCACCTCGCCGACCTGACCAAGCTCCTCACCCCCGTCCTGGCCGACCCCACCGCCTTCGAGGACGACCTGATCGACCAGCTCGACCTCGGTGACACCGCCGCGATCGCCCACGCCGTCACCCAGCTCGACCTCCCCGGCCACGCACCCGACCTGACCAGACCCGCCGCCACCGAGGTCGGCTACTTCACCGGCAACCACCACCGCATGCAGTACGCCGACTTCAAGGCAAACGGCTACTACATCGGCTCCGGCCCGGTGGAGTCCGCCTGCAACACCATCGTCAAACAACGCGCCAAACGAGCCGGCATGCACTGGACCATCCGAGGACTCGACCCCGTCCTCGCCCTCCGCACCCTGCGCCAATCCGGCCGAGACCAGATCCTCTGGCCCGCACCACAAACCTGACGCACACCCCGGTCCCGCGCGCCTGCGCCGCGATGTCGGCGGTGCTGTCTAGCCTCGTGGCAGGACGGTGAGCCCGGGGAGGCGGCCATGGCGACGCAGGTGCAGCCACGCATCCCGTCCGGCACCGCCGGACGGGGCAACGCCCCACGCCCCGGGCACCGGCCGGCCGCACGGTCCGCCCCTGCACGGTCCGCCCCGGCGCGGTCCGTCTCCCGCCCGGGCGGCGGCCGGATCGAGGGGCTGGACGGCCTCCGCGCGCTGGCGATCGTCGCGGTTCTCGTCTACCACCTGCGGCCGGAGTCGCTGCCGGGCGGGTTCCTCGGTGTCGACGTCTTCTTCGTCGTCTCCGGGTTCCTCATCACCACGCTGCTCGTCCGCGAGCTCGGCCGGCGCGGACGCGTCGACCTGCCGCGGTTCTGGGTCAGGCGTGCCCGACGCCTGCTCCCGGCGGTGGCGCTCGTGGTCCTCGTCAGCGTCCCCGCGGCGTGGGCGGTGAGCTCGGACCTGCTCGTGAGC
>JASBVO010000031.1 GCA_029961105.1 Micrococcus sp.
TCGTCGACCCCGACGTGCTCCTCCCTCTCGTGTGGCGCCGGCTCACCCCCGGCGGCGTGCTGGCCTTCTCGCACCTGCCGCCAGCCGACGCTCCCCCACGTCGGCCGGGCGCCCTGCCGCGCTATGACTACGAGCCGGATGAGTGGGCCAAGCTGTTGGACGGTCACGGGTTCGTCGAGATCGGTTACGAGATCATCGATCCGCCCCGGGGCGCGACGGCGCGGACGCTGCTCGTCCACGCGCGGCGGCCGGACGCCGTCTGACCCCTGACACGACGCAACCGCCCCGCCCCGCGAAGGAGACCGTTGTTGAATTCAACAACGGCCTACCCGGGGCCGGGCGGTTTCGTTTTCCCGCGCTGGCGGGATTACGCCAACCACGTACAGCCCGTGACAGGCACGGCCATGATCAGCGATGGCACCGGTCTCCTGTGGATCTGACTTAGGAGACGTCATGGGCTTGGGTCGCCACGAGAGCGGCAAGGCGAAGTTCGGGCAGAAGGTCAACCCGGACGGCCGAGATGACAAGCAGGAGAAGGACGTGGTGATCAAGGACTCCAAGCAGGGCACCACGTGGCACAACCCGGACCCGCAGCAGGACGACAAGTGACCGCGGACGCCTCCCAGGAGCTGCGGTCCCGCATGGTGGCCCGGCTCGCCGAGGCCGGGGACCTGCGCGACCCGGCGTGGCGCGCCGCCGCCGCGGCGGTGCCCAGGCACCAGTTCATCCCCCGCCGCGCCTGGGTCCACGACGGCGAGGGGTACGTGCTCGCCGAGCTGCCGGAGGACGAATGGCTGGCAGCCGCGTACGACCCGGAGCGCACGATCGTCACCCAGGTAGACGACCGGGTCGACGCGCGGCCGGGCGACCGGGGCACCGTGCCGACCAGCTCGGCCACGATGCCGAGCATCGTGCTCGCGATGCTGGATGCCCTCCGGGTCTTGGACGGGCAGCGGGTGCTGGAGATCGGCACCGGATCCGGCTACTCGACGGCGCTGCTCGCCGAGCGGCTCGGCGACGACCAGGTGGTGAGCGTGGAGGTCGACCCGGCGGTGGCGGCCGCCGCCGGCGAGGCGCTCACCGCGGCCGGGTACAAGCCCCGCCTGGTGACCGGCGACGGCGCGGCCGGCTGGCCGGCCGGCGCCCCGTACGACCGGGTGATCGCCACGTGCGCGATCACGGCTGTCCCGTACTCCTGGGTGCAGCAGACCCGCCCAGGCGGGCTGATCCTCGCCCCGCTGGCCGGCGCCCTCGTCGACTGGGGCCTGGTGTGCCTGGAGGTGGGCGAGGACGGCACCGCGGCCGGGCGGCTACTGCCCGAGGGGGTCATGTTCATGCGCCTGCGTGGCCACCGCGACCCCGACGGCGCGGCCGCGGCCCCGGACCTGGCCGGGGTGCAGCCGGAGCCGGCGCTGCTGGACCCCCACGAGCTGGTCGAGTCCAACTTGCGCCTGTGGTTGGCGGGCTTGCCGATCCCCGGCGTGGTCGCGGGGGCGGAGGACCTGGCGGACGGCACCACCCGCTGGTGGCTGCGCGACCCGGCGACCGGGTCGGCCGCGTGCCTGGACACCCCGGCGATGACCGTACGGCAGGCCGGGCCACGCCGGCTGTGGGACCTGGTGGCCGACACCTACCGGTGGTGGCTGAAGGAAGGCCGGCCCGGACCGTGGACGTTCGGGGTCACCGTCACCCCCGGACGCCAGTGGGTCTGGCACGAGTCCGGCCGGGCCTGGCAGCTACCACCAGGCTGAGCGGACCGAACGCGCTTTGCTCCTCCACATAGCCACGTGGAGGAGCAAAGCGGCTTCCGTGCGGGTAGTCAGGCGCAGGTCGCTGGTTGGTTGCGACCCCTCGTAGGGGCGATGAGGACAAGAACCGCCGGCAGGGCGCGCTCGGCAACATCCTGTTGCGACCCCTCGTAGGGGCGATGAGGACAGGCAGCATGCGCCACGTCGGCCGCGGACGCTGTCGGCGACGGCTGAATCTGGGTTCTGGCACACATTCTGTGATCCGTGACGGGG
>JASBVO010000004.1 GCA_029961105.1 Micrococcus sp.
CACGCCGAGCACCGCGTCCTACTCGACGGCAACCGCACCGTCGTCTTCGACTGACGGAAGACGGATTCAGCGGTCACCCACATGGACCCCCAGCCTGAAACCGGGACTCTATGACGTCTGTGGCTCTGACAGCACCAGCCAGTCATGGGCGCGGTGCTCGTGCCCGGGGGCCGATTCATCGTGGCGGTTGGCCAGGAGGTGACCGTACCCGGCCTCGAACGTCGGGTACTGCAAGCCGCCCAGGACTGCGAGAAGCCGTGCGCCGCTGAGGACGGTGCCGCTGGGTGTCTCGGGCTGAAGCCTCGGGGGTGCTGGAACGCCGAGCCGGCGGGCGATGTACGTGACGACCTGTCCCAGCGGGGCCGGACCCTGGTCCACGGCATGCAGTAACCGTGGTGGCCCCCCTGCTCGGAGCACTGTCTCCAGGAGGCGGACCAGGTCGGTCTCGTGGATACGGTTGGTCCGCTTGGCGTATTGGACCGGGGTACCGTCGAGGACTTTCCGCACCAGCATCTCGCGTCCGGGCCCATAGATCCCGGCCGGGCGGACGATATGCGCACCGAACAGCTCGGTGGCCAGCAGTTCCCCCTCGTACAGAGCCCTGCCGCGCTGGGTCACCGGGGCGGGCGTGTCCTCTTCGGTGAGCGCCCGATGCTCCGTCCGGCCTTCGAAGACCCGGGTGGAGGAGACGAACACCACCAGACGCGGCACTCTGGGCAACGCCGCGGCGAGACTTCGTAGCGAGGCTGCGTACCCCTCCGGCCGACCCACTGCCCCCGACGTCCCGGGCGGCAGGGTGATCACCATGGCGTCCACGTCCGGCAAGTCGTGCCGGACTCGCTCCCGAAGATCAACGGCCAGGGAAGTGAAGGCCGCCGGTAGGGCGGCCGTGTGGCGGCGCAGCGCGAACACCTCCCCGCCGGCCCCCGCCAGACGGAGCCCCAGCCGCGTACCGAGCCTGCCGCAGCCGGCCAGGAGAATGCGGCAAGGCAGGCCGGGCGGAGTTCTGAGGAAGTCGGACATGTTCCCAGTCTCTCCCGGCGAGGCCGCCGCGTTACCCTTCTGGACTTTCGACACGGAGACCAGTCTCGAGCAGAGACCCAGGGCTGTCGCTACGCGACGATGACCGTCCCCGAACAGACCTCGACCACGTCTCGAAACGTGACTCAGCCGGGGGCCGACGACCGTCAGGGTCACGCAACGACTCACTGGGGCCGCAATTGTCCTGAACCCGGGTGGAAGAACGTCAATGGCGCCTGCGTATCGGTCCATGAAGGTCCCCTGGGGCATCGGGACAAACGTCTCTAGCCTCTGAATCCCACGTCGAATCCCACCTCGTCTTTCGGAGGTCCTCATGTCCCAGCCAGCAGCACTTTCAGTCCCTGCTCCGCCGCCGCAGGCCGCCGTCGATTCCGCTTCAGGGGTGACCGCGCGTCCGAGGTTGCGTGGCAACCTCGGCACGGCGTCGATCGTCTTCATCGTGGTCGCGGCCGCGTCTCCGCTGGGTGTGATCGGTGGCCCCGTGCCGCTCGGGATCGCCGCGGGCAACGGCGTCGGCTTCCCCTTCGCCTATGTGGTCGCTACTGCGGTCTTGCTGCTGTTCGCGGTCGGCTTCACCCAGATGACCGGATTCGTGCAGACTGCCGGAGCGTTCTACTCGTATGTCGCCCGCGGGTTGGGGCAGGGAGCCGGACTCGGTGCGGCCTTCGTGGCCCTACTGGCCTACCTGGCCTTGGCGGCAGGTGTCTACGGATTGATCGGCCCGGCCATCACCTCCCTCGTCACGGCCTATGGCGGCCAGGAGATCCCCTGGTGGCTCGGCGCGGCCGCCGCCTTTGCCGCGGCGGGGGTCCTCGGGTTCCGGAACATCGAGATCTCCGGCAAGGTGCTGGCCATCTTGTTGCTGGCAGAGGTGGCCATCGTCATGGTCCTTGATGCCGTTGTCGTCTTCTCGGGCGGCGGACCGGAGGGATTTTCCACGGGCATCATGACACCGGCGCAGATTGTCTCGGGCGCCCCCGGCATCGGCATCCTCTTTGCGATCTTGAGCTTCGTGGGGTTCGAGGCGACGGCCGTGTTCCGCGATGAGGCCCGCGACCCCGAGCAGACCATTCCCCGTGCCACGTACATCTCGCTCATCGGCATCGGCGTCTTCTATGCCGTCTCGGCGTGGCTGCTCATCAGTGCCGTCGGCGACTCCCGGGCGGTCCAGGAGGCCACGAAGGCACCGGGATCCCTGCTGCAGGACACGACGGTGCTCTATCTCGGGGCGGCGGGTGGACACGTTATCCAGTTGCTGTTCGTGACCAGTCTGTTCGCCTGCATCCTCTCCTTCCACAACATCGCCACCCGCTACCTGTTCCAGCTCGGTGCACGCGGAGTTCTCGGGTCGAGCCTGGGCCGGGTCCATGCCAAGCACCTGGCGCCGTCCACCGCGTCACTCGCGGTCTCGCTCATCACCGGAGCCTTGATCCTGCTCTCCGTGGTGATGGCCCTCGACCCGGTGGCAGAGCTCTACACCTGGCTCGGCGGCATCTCCTCCGTCGGGGTGGTGCTGCTGCTCGTTGCCACCAGCACTGCCGTTCTGGTGTTCTTCACCAAGACCCAGCGTGGTGGCAGCGTGTGGAAGCGGCGTCTCGCCCCGGCCTTGGGACTGGCAGGGCTGCTGGGGTTCCTGGCGATCATCATCGCCAACCTCCCCTCCCTCGTCGGCGAGACCACATTCGGGCCGCTCTCCATCGGCGTGCTGGCACTTCTGCTCGGTGCATTCGCGGCAGGGCCGCTGGCCGCCGAGCGGCGCCCCGGGCTGGCCCTGGACTGACAGGTGCTAGGTGCCGATGTCGTGCTGGGCTCCGTGGCCGACCTGCCCACGCACGCCCTGATGGCCGGTGGGACCCGATGACGCTGATGGTGACGGAGGCGGCGCAAGCCGTCGTGTGGCGTGGCGACACGACAGTCGACACCGTCGACGTGCCCCGTCCCGAACCGGGGCCCGGGGAGACGCTGGTGCGCCTCACCGCGGCGCCGGTCTGCAGGTCGGACCGGCACAACGTCAGGGGCCGCCGCCACGCCCCCTGTCCCCCTGTGCTCGGCACGAAGGCGTCCGCCTCATGCTGGCGAGAAGCGGTGGAACCACTGTGAGCGGTGTCCCCCTGCGCCCCGGTGAGCGGGTGGTCTTCCGCGTCACCCGGTTCTGTAGCCGTGGGCAGACCTGCCGGAAGGGTCTCACCGCCAAGTGCACGAGCGTGCAGCAGGCCGGGCAGGAATCGTGCGAGAGCGCCTGGGCGCTGTCGAGGTCCAAGGCGTGGATCCGAATCCATACCGCCTCCAGCCGGCCCAGGGTCTCGGAGCCACCCCCACCCTCCCGCGGCCGGTGACCTCGGCACCGTGGACGTCTCCCTGGAGCTCTCCGGAGCACCGTCCGGTATCCGCACCTGCATCGAGGCCCTGGGCGTCGGAGGCACCGCCGTCCTTGTCGGCCGCGTGGCACCGGTCGGCGCGGTCGACGTGGACCCCGAATGAGTCGTTCGCGGCGGCTGGCGCACCATCACGGGTGGGGGTCCACAACTATGAACCCCGGCATCTCAGCCGCCGGTCACGCTGGCCTACTGGTGCGTCTTGGTTGACGAAGGCAATGCGGGCAGGTCCGTGAAGTTGCCCCGGATGTCCGCGCCGCTGAAGTCGTTGCGGTTGCGGTCGTACCACACGGCGACCTGCCCGTTGTCATGCCGGCCCATGATCACCCGGCCAGTCGTCCCGCAGGGGTCCGTCGACAGCTGGGAGTAGGTACCCCAGGTGGAGTCCTTGAGGTTTCGGGCCGACCAGGCCGTGGGATCGTCCACGGGCACGATGTACTCGCGGAGCTTCCCACCCGTCGTCACGGTGAGCAGCACGTCCGCCTGACCGCCGTTCCAGGAGATGCGCCGGTCGTGGGCGATGGTCCGGATGCTGGTGCCACCGGAGAAGACCTGGGTCTTGTCGGTCAGCCCGCCCCCGCCCCAGGTGTAGCGGACCAGGTAGCCGTCCGTGGTCAGGCGGTAGGCAAACTCCCGGTGCAGCGTCAGGTCCTCGGTGGTCTGCCACCCGTGGCCGATGACGGTGTCGTCGAGGAGCGAGACCCAGTGGCCGCCCTGGTTGTCGGTCTCGTGCTGGAAGATGATGTCGTGGGCGCGGCCGTCCGGGGCGATGGCCAGGACGTACTGCAGGCCACCGAAGAAGCCGTGACTGTCCTCGGCTCCGATGCTGCCGTAAGGGATCAGTGACTGGGGTACGAACGGGAACCGTCCCCCATCGACGGTGTGGGAGATCCGTCCCTCGCTCATGAAGACCTGGCCATAGTTTCCGGAATGATCCACGGTCTGCATCCGAGCAGTGCACTGGGTCGGGATGCTGTCTGGCACGTCGTACGTCGGCGTGGAAGCAGCAGCGGACGTCGGAACCGCGATGCTGGCGCCGGTGACGATGGTGGCCAGCGCCAGGGCGCGCGCGAGTGTCTTCTTCATGATGTCTCCCCTCATGGAGCCCCGCCGGTCGGGGCTGGCAGGCATCGGCCTAGGAAGGCGAGGGGCACGGATGCGACCAGTCGGCATGGGGAGAACTCCCCATGCCGGGTGATTCCGGCACAGCGTTGACGCTGTCCGAGGGTGCGTTCCCGTCGGCATAGCGTCGTGGAACGGGACCGTCAGGGAACTCGGGACGGACGGCGGCGCAGGCCTGGCGGCCGTGCTCACCTTCTTCTCGGTGCTGTCCCCGGCCCCGGCCCGGCTCAGTGAGCGGAGCACCGGCGCCGCCTGCAGCCCCGCGGTTACTTGGCGTGGCGGGCGAGCAGTTCCTCGACCTCTTCCGGTTCCGCGCTATGGAGGTCCCAGGTGCCGGTGCTGGAGTGGTAATCCTGGGCCGCCTGGGTGATGTGGTACAGGTCTGCGTCACGCGGCGGGTCCGAGGTTTCCAGCACGTGGATCAGGTAGGTCTCTGCGTCGGCCAACGCCTGCGGGTCATCCATGAGGAGTCCTTTCACGAGCTCTCCGGCGAGTGTGCCGCCGATCACGCCGCGCCACAATGCTCCGGACGCGCGCACCAGGGAACCCAGCGTCTGGTCGCCGCGGGCACTGGGCACTGGGCAATGACGAGTTGACAGGCCTGAAATCCGTTCGGACAGACACCCGACAGTGTCGGCCAGCGGTCACCCATATCTGGAACGACTCAGTGGGGGCCCACTATGTCTGGGTAACAGGGGCATTGCTGCCCCCGTCCGCCTCGGATGATGTCAGACTTGATGGTCTGTCTATGACCCTTACCACATGCTTTGAGGTGTTTTCCATGCCTGAACCCCGTCCTGATGCCGATCCTTCGAAGGGGGTCTCGCGCCGCCGAGCCTTTGGCCTGGCCTCTGCACTCGGCCTGGCGCCGGTGATCTCCGCTTGCACGCCGGCCGGGAATGACCCGCAGGCTGCCGGGACGACGGGCGCCGCGTCCGGATCGGCCAGTGGCACACCGTCGGTGACCAACGGTGCGGGGCGTGCCCCGCTGACCACCGACGCAACGAACCGTCTGGTGCTGCTGGGCACCAGCGGGGGCCCGCCATGGTGGAATGACTCCCACCGGGAGGGCGTGGCCTCCGCGATCGTGGTGGGCGACAAGTACTACCTCGTGGACGCCGGAGACGGCGTCGGCAAGCAGATCAAGAAGGCCAAGCTGGGCACCTGGGACAAGGACATGCGGGGGCCGCTGGACGCCCTGGTCGCCGTGTTCCTCACCCACCTGCATTCGGACCACATCTCCGACCTCTACAACCTGGTCGGCACGGGCCTGCAGAACGGGGTGGCCATCCCGGAGCGGGTCCTGGAGATCTACGGCCCGGGGAACCGCGGGGCCCTGCCGGTCAATTACAAGGGCGAGCGGATCCCGGCCGATCAGGTCGTGAACCCGCAGAACCCGACCCCGGGCACCCGGGAGACGATCGAGGCGATGATCACCACCTTCGCCACCGATTTCAACGACCGGATCATCGACTCCGGCTACCCGCCGCCGCGGGACTTCTTCGTGGGTCGGGACATCGAATTGCCGGCGGGGCTGATCGATGACCCCAACGGGGATCCGCACCCCAAGATGCGCCCGATCGAGGTGTTCGAGGACGACCGGGTCAAGGTGACGGCCACCCTGGTCCAGCACGCCCCGGTGTTCCCGGCCTTCGGGTTCCGGTTCGACACGGACTCCGGTTCCGTCACCTTCTCCGGGGACACCGGCCCAAGCGAGAACCTGGTGGAGCTGGCGAAGGGCTCGGACATCCTGGTGCATGAGGCCATCGCGGCGCAGTGGGTCGCCCAGCGCCACCCGGAGCCGCGAGACGCGGCCGCCGAGGCCGAGTACCAGCACCTGATCGGGGCACACACCACGATCGAGGACATCGGCGGGATCGCCGAAGAGGCCGGCGTGAAGAAGCTGGTGCTCAATCACCTGGTGCCGGGCAACTGGCCGGTCGAGGAATGGCAGAAGGCCGGCGCCGGCTTCTCGGGCGAACTGGTCATCGGTGAGGACCTCGACTCGATCGCCATCGGCTGAGCCGGTGAGCGGCCGTATCCGTCGGCAGGTCGACGCCCCCGTCAAGGAGTGGGCGTCGCCATGCGGGGGTGACTGGCCGCAGATCCCGTAGGCCCGTCCCCGGCATGCCCATGAAGGGATGCCGGGGACGGCCCGCGCAAACGACCACGACACGCTGGTCCATGTCGGCGGTGTCGTGTGCCGCCGCCTCGCGCCAGGTGCCGTTGCGTGCGTGGGAGGTACCCATTGGATTCCATCCCTCCGGGAGCAACCGCTCAGTCCAGGAAGTCCAGCAGCACCCGGTTGAACTCCTGGGCGTGACTGATGTTCAGTCCATGCGGCGCCCCTTCGATGACCTCGAGCCGCGACCCTGGAAGCGACTCGTGGGTTCGTCGGCCCGAGCCCTCGAACGGGACGATGCCGTCGTCGTCGCCGTGGATGATCAGCGCGGGCACGGTGATCGCCTCGAGATCGCCCCGGAAGTCCGTCGTCGCCCAGGCGTCTATCGTCTCCAGGGCGGCACGCTGGTCCGCCTGGGCGGACAGTGACAGCGCCCACTGCCGCTGCTCCTCGCTGATCTTCAGGTGCCCGCCAGCGGAGAAGAAGCGGGTGGTGAATCCGTCGAGGAATCCCTCCCGGTCCTGCTCCAGCGCCGTGCGCATCTGCCGGTAGGACGCCTCGTCCAACGGGCCCTCGGGATTGTCCTCACCCTGGAGCAGATAGGGCGGGATCGCGGCGGCGAACACGACCGAGCGGATCCGGTCCAGTCCATGACGGGAGGCGTACCGTGCGACTTCCCCGCCGCCCATCGAGAAGCCGACGAGCGTGGCGTCGGAGGCGTCCGCGGCCATGAGGACCCGCTGGAGGTCGTCGGCCAGTGCGTCGTAGTCGAAGCCACCGTCCGGCTTGGCCGAATCGCCGAAGCCGCGTCGGTCATAGGTGATGACCCGGTAACCGGTCTCCTGCAGGGGGCCGATCTGCTCGGACCACGAGGCGCCGGACGCCGGCCAGCCGTGGATGAGGACGACGGGACGCCCCTCTCCCCCTGAGTCTTCAACATGCAGGGCGATGCTTTCAGCCGGCCTCTGGTCGCTCATGTGTCCACCCTTTCGGCCACGCTGGCGTCCGTCAACCCCACACTCGAGGCGGCACCGGGCCCCCTCTATGCGCACGTCGGAGAGCCACCACACGCGAGCCGTTGACAGTTTTTTCTGCTGAGGTGCATATTCGTGTCCCAATAGGGGGGATGGGCCCACCCGCACCGTCTCGGAAGGAAAAGGCCGTGGCCCATCACGAGGACGTCTTTGCTGCGCATGAATCCCAGGTCCGCAGCTACTGCCGCTCCTTCCCGCACGTTCTCACCACTGCCGTCGGCAGCGTCGTGTACGACCGCGAGGGCAGGGCATACATCGACTTCCTGGCGGGAGCCGGGTCACTCAACTACGGTCACAACGACCCGGACATGAAGGCCGCCCTCATGGCCTATATCGCCGGGGACGGGATCGCCCTCGGCCTCGATCTGCACACGGCGGCCAAGGGTGACTTCCTGACTGCGTTCCACGAGTTGGTCCTCGGGCCCCGCGGCATGGACTACAAGGTACAGTTCACCGGCCCCACCGGTTCCAACGCCGTCGAGGCGGCGCTGAAACTCGCTCGGAAGGTCACTGGACGGACCAATGTGATCGCGTTCACCCACGCGTTCCATGGGGTCAGCATCGGTTCCCTCGCGGCCACGGCGAATTCGCATCACCGGATGTCGGGCCTGGGCCTTCATGGGGTCACGCGGATGCCCTACGACGGGTACTACGGCCCCGATATCGACACCAGCGAGCTCCTTGCGCAGATGCTGGATGACTCCTCGAGCGGAATCGACGCGCCCGCAGCGATCATCCTGGAGTGCGTCCAGGGCGAGGGCGGACTCAACATGGTGTCACCGGCGTGGCTGCGGCGGGTCGCGGCCCTGGCCGCCCGGCACGGTGCCCTGCTCGTCGTCGACGACTGCCAAGCCGGCTGCGGGCGGACTGGGACGTTCTTCAGCTTCGAGGACATGGGGGTCACCCCAGACCTCGTCGTCCTGGCGAAGTCGATCTCCGGCTTCGGCCTGCCGATGTCCCTGCTGCTGATCAGGCCCGGCGTCGACCGGTGGAAGCCCGGCGAGCACAACGGCACCTTCCGCGGCAATGCCCACGCCTTCATCACGGCCGAGGTGGCGATCAGGAAGTTCTGGGCGGGCGCCGGGTTCTCGGAGGTGGTCAGGCATCGCTCCGCGCTACTGCGGGCGGGCCTCGTCGGCATCTCCGACGCGATGCCCGGATCCCGGGTCAAGGGTCGCGGGATGATGCAGGGCCTGGACGTCCTGGACGAGGACGTGTCGGCCGCGGTCCGCCGGACCTGCGCCGCCAACGGCCTCCTGATCGAAGCCGGTGGCGCGCACGACGAGGTGATCAAGGTCATGGCCCCCCTGACCACCGATGACGCGACCCTTGAACGCGGGCTGGAGATCCTGCGGACGGCGGTGTCGCAGCATGCCGAGGACCACCGCATATCGCGCGTGGCCAACTAGGCCCAGCCAGAGGACGAGGTGCGTGATGGCAGACCCGGTACACGACGTGGACGTGTTGGTCGACTCCCGGTTCGACCAGCGGGTGCGCTGGTCCCCCGGTGAACGACTGGACCACCTGTTCGAACAGAGGGTTGACGAGCTGCGGAACAGTGGGCAGTCACACCGCCTCGCGGTGGACGCGGAGGATGGGGCGTTCACCTACCCGGCGCTCGAGGAGCGGGCGAACCGCCTCGCCCGGCACCTCGTACGGCGCGGCGTCCGGGCGGGGGACCGCGTGGGGCTGTTGTTCGACCACGCGCTGGACGCCTACACCGGCATGCTCGCCACGCTCAAGCTGAACGCGGCCTACGTCCCCCTCGACCCCGGGTTCACCGTGGACCGCATCGCGTATGTCTGCCGGGACGCCGGTGTCCGCGCCGTCCTCACGCGGTCTTTCCACCTGGAGTCATTGGAGGCGGTGGCGGCCACCGTGGTCGTCATGGACGCCGAGGCCGGGGCGATTGCGGCCCAGCCGGCCCACCGGCTCGGCGCGGACGAACGCGGCGACCCGGTGGACGAGCTGGCCTACGTGATCTACACCTCCGGGACCACCGGCCGGCCCAAGGGGGTGGCGATCGAGCACGCCAGCATCTGCAACTTCGTGCGCGTGGCCGCCGAGGTCTACGGCATCACCGGCCAGGACCGCATCTACCAGGGCATGACCATCGCCTTCGACTTCTCGGTCGAGGAGACCTGGGTGCCCTGGATGGCCGGGGCCACCTTGGTGCCCAAGCCCGCCGGGGCCGCCCTGGTCGGCCAGGACCTGCACGACTTCCTGGTCGAGCGCCGGATCACCGGCCTGTGCTGCGTCCCCACCCTGCTGTCCACCCTGGAGGACGACCTGACCCGCTTGCGGTTCCTGCTCGTCTCCGGGGAGGCCTGCCCAGCGGACCTGATCACCCGCTGGCACCGTCCGGACCGGCGCTTCCTGAACGCCTACGGGCCCCCGGAGGCGACCGTGACGGCCACCTGGACCACCCTGGCGCCGGACCGGCGGGTGACCATCGGGGTCCCGCTGCCCACCTACTCGGTGGTCATCCTCGAGCCCGGCTCCGACCGGGTCGTCGCCCGCGGCGGGGTCGGGGAGATCTGCATCGGCGGCATCGCCCTCGCGACGGGGTACCTCAACCGTCCGGACCTCACCGCCAGGGCGTTCATCGAGGACAGCATCGGGTTGCCCAACAATCCCTCCGGCAGGATCTACCGCACCGGCGACCTCGGCCGGATCGGCCGCGACGGGGACATCGAGTACCTCGGACGCATCGACGCGCGGGTCAAGATCCGCGGGTACCGCATCGAACTCACCGAGATCGAGTCGGTCCTGATGCGGCCCCCCGGCATCGCGAGGGCGGTCGCCGCACCGACCCGCATGGAGCGCGCGGCACGGCGGCGTGCCGGTTCGGCACGGCGCCTGGCGGTTCCATCGCAGTAGCTCGACGAATTCCGGCCCGGTACGTCCTGGTCGATGGCGTCCGGCCTGACGCCAGAGGGCCCTACCGACGCCGGTAGGGCCCTCTGGCGTTGATCATGGAGACCAGGCTCGTGCGCTCAGGTCACTTCAGCAGTTCGCGCGCGGCCTTGGTCCAGGCGTTGGTCACGTCCTCAGCGAACTGGATCTGGGTGGTCGCAGCGTCCCTGACCCACGGGACCTGTGCCGCGCCGACCATCTGGCGCTGCATGTCGAACAGGGTCCTGGCTGCGGCCTGGTAGGTATCGAGGACGACCCGGCTGCCGACCTTGGAGGACTCCACCACGGCGGAGTTGATCTCCTGGAGGTGCTCCGCGTTCTCGCCGACGCGCTGGGCGGCCTCCTGGGCCATCTTGGCGACGCGCTCGGAGTGTTCCTCAAAGCGCTGTGCCGCCTGCTCAACCAGTTCGGTGGCCTTCTGCTGGGCCGACTCGGCGCTGGCCTTCGCCTGCTCAGCCGCCTTCTCCTGCTCGGCAGCCGCCGTCTGCTCAGGGGTCTTCGCCTGCTCGGCAGCGGCCTTGGCCTTGGCCTGCTCGACGTTGGCCCTGTTGGCGGCAGTGTTGGCCTTGGCCTGCGCGGCGCTGGCCTTGGTGTCATCGGCGGTCTTCGCCTGCTCGGCAGCGGCCTTGGCCTTGGCCTGCTCGACGTTGGCCCTGTTGGCGGCAGTGTTGGCCTTGGCCTGCGCGGCGCTGGGCTTGGCCTCGGCTGCGGTCTTTGCCTGCGTGGCGCTGGGCTTGGCCTCGGCTGCGGTCTTTGCCTGCGCGGCAGCGGCCTTGGCCTTGGCCTGCTCGGCGCTGGGCTTGGACTCGGCGGCGGTGGGCGCGTTGTTGGTTGCAGCAGCCATGATGTCTCCTCGGGTTGATGCATATGGCAGCACGTTCCGTGCCTGAGTTAACAAAGTTAGCAATCTCGGCTAACCCCGGCAAGCCACCTCGTCACCTCCCTGCCCCCCGGGGACGCAGCGGGCTCGAGCCCTTTCCCCGCACACCGGCGCCGATCAGCGGTGATCCGCCCGGACCCTCCTGCCCGTCCGGGCCAGCACCTGCTCCTGACGGGAGGCGTCCGCCGGCACTGCGACACCTCTCTTGAAGATGCCCGGCGCGTAGGCCGCCTCGCCGTAGCCGTCCACGGCGGCGTCCACCTCGGCCAGTTCCTCGTCGGTGAGCCGATGGTCCTGCCCCTGGGAGGTGGCCAGGTCCCAGCGGTGCACGATCAGGTCCATCCCGTAGAAGTCCATGAGCACCTGGCCGACCGTCGAGTCCCCGAACGGCGTCTCGAGGGACCGGGACACCAGCTCCTCGTCGCGGACCAGTGCGGACATGGCGGCGACGTGGTGGTTCCACTGCTCCTCCGGGGTTCCGGGTACCAGGGGGATCTCCCGGCCCTGCCGAGCCATGAACTCCCGGTGCGTCTGCATCAGGTGGTCGACGACGTCCGCGGCGGTCCAGCCCTCGCACGGGCTCTGCGCCTGCCAGTCGGTGACGGCGTGGATCACTTCGGTCAAGGGTTCGGCGTGACGGTCCCAGGTTTCGGCGAGTGCGCTCATGGGGCCATTCTGCTCAGTTCCCCGGCCCACTGGGAAGGCCGAGCACCAACCGTTCGCCGCGCCACCCCGCCGCTCCGGAGCGGTGCGGGATACGGCTCAGTCCCGCACCCGGTCCACCCGGTGCCGCAAGGCCACCGCTCCACCGGTGAACCGGTGCTCACCGATGAGTTCGAGGTCCAGCCCCAGTCCGGCCGGGAACACGGCCAGTCCCCCACCGATGACGATCGGCAGCAGCACCTGGCTCACCTCGTCCACCAGGCCGGCGCGCAGGGCGTGGGCGGCCAGGGTGGGTCCGCCGATCAGCAGGTCACCGCTCGCCCCGGCCTTCAGGCGGCGCACGGCCTCGGGGTCGAAGTGGCGCTCCAGCGTGGTGCGGCGCGTGCTCGTCCTCTCCAGGGTCGAGGAGTAGACCACTTTGTCCGCGTCCTGCCACACCTGGGCGAATTCCGCGGTCTCGGGCGCCGACGCGGCCAATTCGGGGTCGTTCTCCCACGGCGTCATCAGCTCGTACGTCCGGCGGCCGTAGAGGTGGACGGCGATGCCGGCCAGCTCGTCGTTGGCGTACCGGTGGACCTCGGCGTCCGGCACGGCCCAGGAGAAGTCCCCCGTCTCATCGGCGATGTACCCGTCCAGGGAGGCGATCACCGAGTACACCAGCGTGCCCATGGTTCAGTCCTCCTGCTCGGAGCCGAGGCCGGCGAGCGTGGCGTCTGCGGTACCGGCGGCGTGCGCGAGCCCGGCGGGTTCGTACGCCGCGTACACGATCCCGCCGGGGAAGACCCTTGCGTCGATCCGCCGCAGCCTGGGCGCGTCGAAGCCGTCCGGGAAGAAGGACCGACCGCGGCCCTGCCAGGCCGGGTGGGTGAAGATGCGGAACTCGTCCACGAGGGCCGCCTCGATCAGGGCATGGGCCAGCTGGATGCTGCCGGTGACGATCACGTCCCGCCCCGGCGCCCG
The DNA here is from genome assembly GCA_029961105.1 of Micrococcus sp. GTDB lineage: Bacteria > Actinomycetota > Actinomycetes > Actinomycetales > Micrococcaceae > Citricoccus. Next base: position 13,114 of record JASBVO010000004.1, read on the forward strand.
GCGCAGTTCCCGTACGGCGTCGAGCGGGTCGCCGCCGATGATGGTGGTGTTCTCCCACTGCGGGTCGGTGAGGGTGGAGGACACCACGCGCTTGTCCGCTCGGTCCAGGGCCTCGGCCACCCCGGTGGAGTCGTCCGTCTGGTGCGGCCAGTAGCCGCGAAAGTCCTCGAAGGTCTGCCGGCCCAGCAGCAGCACCTCCTCACGGGCCGTCTGGCGCCGCACCTCCTCGGCCAGCTCCGGGTCCTGGTCGGCGGGGTCGAACCAGTCGTCGAGCATCTCGATCCGCCCGTCGAGGGTCATGTTCTGCGTGATGACGATGCGCATCTCGTGTCCTTCCGGGGGTGAGGCGTCGGTCGGCCGTGGGCAGGCGGGCGGGGCCGCGCCGCCCGAAGGTCCCGCTCAGCCGGGACCTGGGTCGCGGCCGGCCAGGATCGCGGCGACGGTCTCGTCATCGACGGCCGCGAAGTCCCGGTAGTGGATGCCGACGGCCCGGAAGCCACGGGGGGTGGACAGCACCTCGATCTCGTCGGCCTCGCGGCTCATGAGCATCGAGTCCACGGTGTTCCTGGAAGCCACCGGAACGGCCAGCACCACGTGGGCCGCGCCCAGCGTCCGGGCCACCCGGCAGGCCACGCGGGCGGTGGCACCCGTGGCCATGCCATCATCGACGATCACCGCGGTCTTGCCCGTGAGGTCCAGGGGGCCCCGGCCGGGGCGGAAAATCTGCGCCCGGCGGTCCAGGGTCTCCTGCTCCCGGCGTTCGACCAGGTCCAGTTGCTCCTGCGTGACCCCGAAGTGCCGGATGGTGCCGTGGTCCGTGAGCCGGATGCCCTGCTCCCCGATGGCCCCCATCGCCAGCTCCGGGTAGGACGGCACCCCCAGCTTGCGCACCATGATGACGTCCAGCGGTGCACCCAGTTCCCGCGCCACCACCTCCGCGACCGGCACCCCGCCGCGGGGCAGTCCCAGCACCACGACGTCGGCGCGGCCGCCCCAGCGCGGGGCGAGCCGCTCGGCCAGCCGGGCGCCGGCGTCGTACCTGTCCAGGAACTCCGGCACGTCCCCTCCCTGGGATGGGCTGCGGGTCTCCTCCAGCGTAGGCGCGCCAGTGGCGGCGCTGGAAGGGCCGCCCTACACCTCCGCGGGACCGGCCTGCCCCCGCCCGTGCCGCCATGTGACGTCAATGTGACACGACTCACTACATACTTTGCATACGTATCAAATCTCTGCGTAGCCTGTGAGGGCAATCACACATCACCAGCCGACGACGTGTGGCGGGAGAGTCCCGTCCAGCAGCACCGGTCGGGCGCCGTAGGAGCAATTCCTCCCGGGAAACTCTCAGGCCCCCGCACCGCCACACCGAGGCACATCTGGAAAGTAGCGCGGCGTCCGCCGTGCTCGCCGACGGAGCAGGTCCCACCCCCGGTGGGAGGAAAACTCTCAGGCCGAGCAACAGATCGGGGAGGAGCACACCGACGACGCGGAAGACCGCACAGACCCCCTGGAGTCCCCGGATGACGAACGCTCGCGCACACGCCGCCCGCTCCCCACGGGGCGAGGCCTCCTTCGCCGGCCCTCCCCCTGATCCCGATCCCGGCCCGGGCCCTGCCGCGGGCCCCGAGCCGCGGTGTGCCCGCATCGCCCAGGCCGCGGCCACGGGATTGATGACGCACACGGACGTCGACGACGCCGTCGTGCGCATCGACGGCCCCGGGCACGCGCCACGGTTGTGGATCGAATGCCTCCTGGCCCCCGACGGCGATGTCACGCGCACCACGGAACTGGTCGTCGGCGTGCGCGAGCAGCTCGAGGCCATGCTCGACCTCACCTTCGACACGGCCGAGATGACCATCAGGAACGTAGCAGGCCAGGGGTAGGCCGGTGACCGTGGACGCGGAGGGTGCCGAGGGCGTCGTCTACTGCCGGGTGGCGACCGTCAGCAGGTACTCGACCTCGTAGCGTGCCCGGTCCGCGGTGCCCAGGGCGGCCTCGTCGAAGAAGGCCTGGAACGCCCGGTCGAACTCCTCGGCACGCCCCTCCCGCTCGGCGTTCTTGCGAACGGCGATGGCGGGACCGTAGGAGGACGTGAAGTGCTCGCAGAACTCGGCCGGGGTGGCGAAGGCGGTGACCTCGAGGGTGCCCCTGCTGATCGAGTCCACCGCCACCCGGTCACCCAGCAGGGCGCGCAGGTGCTCCTCGCTGCCCCACAGCGGCGCGGGCTGGGCACCGGGCGGGGGCGCGGGGGCGAAGGGCTTCATGGTGCGGAAGAGCCCGCCCACCAGGCCCTCAGGCGTCCAGCTCAGCAGGGCGATCCTCCCGCCGGGGCGGCACACGCGCACGAGCTCGTCGGCGGCCTCCTGGTGGTGGGGCGCGAACATGACCCCGATCGAGGACATCACCACGTCGAAGGAGGCGTCCTCGAAGGGCAGGTGCTCGGCGTCGGCCTCCACCCACTCCAGGTCCAGCCCCTGGGCCGCGGCGCGGGAGCGTCCGGCCTCCAGCAGCTCGGGGGTCAGGTCGCTGGCGGTGACGCTCGCGCCGGTGGCCGCCGCCGGGAGTGACGCGTTGCCCGTGCCGGCGCCGACGTCGAGGACGCGCTGGCCGGAGGCGATGCCGGCCGCCTCGACGAGCCGGGGCCCGAGGGGCAGCAGCCACGACTCCACCATGCCGGGGTAGTCACCCGAGGCCCACATGCTGCGGTGCTTGGCCTTCAGTTCCTGGTCGGCGCTGGGTTGGCCTGTTGTCTGGCTCATGACGGATTCTCCGGGTCGCTGGATAGGACGGCCGGCTCGCCATGGCGGGGATGCGCACCCACCGGTGGCGGGTCATGCGGCACAGTATTCCACCGAGCCGGCCTCGCGGACAGGAACCGGGCGCGGCCATCCGGTGGGCGTTTACGCTGGGTCGGTGCCCCTTCTCGACGCCGTGCTCGCCTTCGCCGTGGTGGCCGGCCTGTTGACCCTGGTGCCCGGCCTGGACACCGCCCTGGTGCTGCGGTCCTCGCTGACGAGGACACGCGCCTACGCCTGGGCCACGGCCCTTGGGGTGGCCACCGGGGCCATGGTGTGGGGCATCGCCGCAGCCGTCGGGATCTCCGCCCTGCTCGCGGCGTCCGGACTGGCCTACCGCGTGCTGACGATCGCCGGAGCGGCGTACATGCTCTGGCTCGGGGCATCCATGATCTGGTCCTCGTTCCGCGGCACCAAGGCCCCGGTGGACGCCGCCGTGACGGGTGCCGTCGAGGGTCCCGGTGGCTGGAGCGGTGAGCCTGCGGCCGCGCCCGCCGGCTCGCCCTGGCGCGGCTGGCTGACCGGTGCCGGCACCAACCTGCTCAACCCCAAGGTGGGCGTGTTCTACATCGCCACCATCCCGCAATTCCTCCCCGAGGGCATCTCGCCCCTGCTGATGGGGGCGGCCCTGGCCGGCGTGCACGCCGTGCTGACCATGACGTGGTTCGCGGTGCTCATCATCGGCGGCCGCTATGCGCGCCGGTGGCTGTCCAGTCCACGGTCCCTGTCCGTCATCGACCGGGTGACGGGCGTCGTGCTGATGGGCTTCGGCGGCGCCCTGCTGGCCGAGGCCCTCACCGGTGCCGCGCCCGACGGCGTCGCAGCCGCGGTCGTCGACCCCACCTCCCGGTTGGCCCGGGCAGGCTAGAGGCGTTGCCGGAGGCGCGGGGGAAGGAAGGCGCGGCCCCCTGACGGCGGTCCGCCCCTGTGCAGGGAGCCGCCGAGAGGAGTACCTTTCGGTGGGACATCGCGCCTACGGGCTGACCGCCCCTCCGCAGGGACCGTCCTGCGGACGGTTGCGATAACCCTCCCGAAGGCTCCGGCACCACGCCTCCCGGAACCTTGGACGTCCGAAGGGCAGGGGATCCAGAGGCAAGGCCGGCGACCTGGGCAGGAGGCCCATCGGTGAAACGGTCCCGCGCGGTGCTGGCATCGCTGCTGCCACTGATGTTGCTGACGTCCTGCTCGTCCCCGGAGGCGGCGCACTGTGTGCTCGAGCCGGACCAGATGCCCGAGAGCTGGCGCCCCGCCGGCACGCTGCAGCAGCGGCTGGCGTCCGAGCCCTGGTCCCGGAGCGAGTCCGCGGAGGCGGCCTTCTCCGTCCGGAAGGGCATCGAGGAGATGGTCACGCTCTACGAGCGGCATCCGAAGGCGGTCGGAGACCTCTGGGAGGACTCCGTGGCCTCCCTGATCGAGGTGACGTACGCCGGCGCCAACTCCGCCGAGGTCGACGAGCTGGCCCGCGACGGCGCTCGGGAGAACCTCACCACGCTCGTCCAGCCCTTCCGGGACCGGGACGCGGCATCGGTCCAGTGCTCCGACTACGGGTCGATCCTGCCGCTGGCCATCCACGCGCACAACCAGTACCAGGCGAATGACGCCCGCATAGGACACATGGTCGGTCTCGCCAATGCCGCCCTCGCCCAGTGCGACTCGCTGGCCGCCGCCATGGAGCTCGACTACGAACCGATGATCGCCTCCGGCAAGGCCTCCCTGGGGGATGCCTTCGACCTGATGATCTGGAGCCTGCTCCTGATCGAGGCCCAGGTCGTGCCCGGCCTGGACGTGCCGGTCGAGGCCCGTGACCTCCCGGCCGACGCCTGGCGATTCTTCCGGGAGTATCCGCTTCCCGGGGCCGCGGAGTTCCCGGAAGGCGCTACCGACGACGAGTTCATCGAGACGGCCTACCTTGCCACGCACATCGCCTACATCCCCACGGGCAACCACCGGTTCCCCATCTACCCGCAGGACGCGCCCAACGTGTACGACTTCCACCGCGAGAACTTCTACCCCGTGTTGCAGATGGGCGAGCTCGACCTGGTGGCCGAGTTCGTGGACTCCCTGCGCCAGTACGGCTGCACGGCGGAGAACGACCGGCAGGTGCGCGACGGGACCCGCTATTTGCTCAACGTCTTCCATGCCGGCGGCGACCGGTGGATGGCCTACCGCGAGCCGGGGCAGACCGAGGAGGACGTCAGCGACTACGACCTGGTCCACAAGGCCTGGACCGCGGTGCTCGGGATGCGGGAGCGCGAGATCGAGGAACCCGAGCCCGGCACTTACGGCGGGGTGGTCCGCGGCTGGCTGCCCGCCCCGGAGTGAGACCGCGCCCCTTACCGCTGCCCGTACCAGCGCGCGATGTCCGGGGCGTCCGGCCAGCCGGCATAGGTCTCGCCCTGCGGCCACCCCGGAGGCACGTCCTGCCACTGCTCCTGCCGCCCGTACGGCAGCAGGTCCACCAGGGGGAAGACGTGCGAGACCTGCTCCACCCCGCGGCCGCTCGTCGTCCAGGTGCGGTAGACGTCCTCGCCGTCACGGAGGAACACGTTGAGCGCGAACCCGCCGCCGGGAGGAGCGCCGACGTCGGCCCCGAAGTCACTGTGTGCCGTCGAGTACCAGGTCATCTGGTTCCCGACCCGCCGACGGTAGGCGAGCGCCTCCTCGATCGGGCCCTGGGTGACGACCACGAACCGCGCGTCGTAGTTGTCGAGGAAGTCCAGCCGGGTGAACTGGGAGGTGAAGTAGGTGCAGCCGCCGCACTGGAACTGCGCCCCGGGCTCCCACATGTGGTGGTAGACGATGAGCTGGTGCTTGCCCTCGAAGACGTCAGCCAGGCGGATCGGGCCGAAGGCGCCCTCGAGGGTGTACTCCGGCATCTTCACCGCAGGCATCCGGCGGCGCTGGGCGGCGATCGCGTCGAGCTCGCGCGTGGCCGCCTTCTCCCGCCGGCGCAGGTCCTCGAGTTCGGCCTGCCACGCCGGCTCGTCCACAACCCGCGGCAGGGCGGGTGCCCGGTCCTGGCGCCGGACCGATTCCGTGACGGACATGGCGTCCCTCCTGGGTTCAGGCCGGGGCCACCGCGGTCCCGGTGATGGGACCACGCTAGGACGGACGCGGCCCCTGCGGCATCTCCGTTCCTGCGGGATGTGGACGGCGGCACGCCGCGGGAGCCGTGACGCTCTGCGTACGGAGGGTCTGGCGCCGCGCCCACATTAGTCCTATCATCGAACTATTCCGGCGTCAGCCGCACGCGAGTGCACCCCTGGAAGGACAGGACCATGGACGATTCCGAGGTCTGGGATGTCGTGGACGAGCGGCGGCAGGCCGTCGTCGACCTCCTCGGTGAACTGGGGCCCGGCGACTGGGACCGCCCGTCCCTGTGCGATGCGTGGACGGTCCGCGAGGTCGCCGCGCACCTGACCCTCGTCGCCCTCCCCCGCCCTAGGCTCATCAGCCTGTTCCTCCGGTATCCCGGCAGCATGAACCGCACCATCCGGGACGCGTCGAAGGCCCAGGCCCGCCGAATGGGCAACGAGGAGATCAGGGAGACGATCCGCTCGATGATCGGCCTGCACCGCCACTTCCCGGGGCTGACCTGCCGCGAGGCCCTCGTGGACGTGCTCGGGCACACCCTGGACATCGCCATCCCCCTGCACCGCGAGGTCCGGCTCCCGACGGCGGCGCTCGCCGAGGCCGCTGACCACGTCGTCTCGTACGGGGGCACGGGCAATGCCCGCGTGTTCCGGTCCCTGCCCATCCTCCGGTCCAGGCTCATCGCCACCGACCACGACTGGTCCACCGGGGCCGGCCCCGAGATCACCGGCACGATGACCGACCTGTACCTGGCCCTCATCGGGCGCACCGTGCACCTGGACCGACTGGGCGGCGAGGGTGCCGAGGCCCTGCGGGACGCGGTCGCCCAGCCCGCGTGAGGCGCCCGCCCCTCAGCCGCGCACGTCGTGCAGGTGGTGCTCCATCTCGTGGCCGATGTACTGGCTCAGCGAGGCGATGGTGAACGCCACCCCGTCGGAGCGGTGGCCTGCCCGGCCCAGGTCCTCCGCCGGGACCGACTCCAGGACGGTGACCGTGCGCCGCGTGGACCGCTCGAGGTCCTCCCACGTGGTGCCCGGGTCCGCGGCCCAGTAGGCCAACTCCACCGCCTTGGCGTCCCCGTCCCAGTCCGCGAACTCCGGGTCCTCCTGGTCGCGCATCGCCTTCACGCGTTCGCCCAGCAGCCGGACCATGTCCCGCACGTGGCAGGCGTACTCCAGCGCAGACCACACCCGATCCGAGGGACGCTGCGCGACGTCGGGGCGTTCCAGGACCGCGCGCCATCGTCCGGTGCCGTCACTGAGCCGCCGGGCCGTCTCGGCCGGCGCGAAGGGCCGGAAGCCGCACTCGTCGCAACCGTCGGTGATGACGAAGGTCCAGTCACGGTCGTCGCCGGGCACAGGGGCAGGGGCGTGGGAGTTCATGCCCCCATCCTGCCCCCGCGGCCTGCACCCGTCGAGGTGACGGGGACAGCGATGGGTACGCTCATAGCGTGACCACCCCAGCCGCTGCCCAGCCTGCCGGACTCCCCGCCATCGAGGCCTCCGGGATCGAGTTCACCCTGACCGAGCACGGTCCGGTCTCCTCCCTCGCCGAGGCGGCCGCGGCCCGCGGCGTGGAGCCGGGCCGCCTGGTCAAGACGCTGGTGGTGCGCCGTGGAGAGGGCGACTACGTGTTCGTGCTGGTCCCCGGCGGGCGCGCCATCGCCTGGCCCAGGCTGCGCGCCCTCCTCGGGGTCAACCGGCTGTCGATGCCCTCGGCCGAGGAGGCCCGGGAGGCCACCGGCTATCCCCGGGGCAGCATCACGCCCTTCGGCGCGACGACGGCCTGGCCGGTGATCGCCGACCTCACCCTGCGTGGGCAGACGGTCTCCATCGGCGCGGGCGCGCCGGGCGCGGCCGTCACCGTGGACGCCGACGCGCTGATCGCGGCCCTGCGGGCCGACGTCGCGGACGTCACCGAACCGGAGCCGGCGCGGGGCTGAGCGTGCCGGCCGGCAGGGGACCGCACGTCCCGGTTCCGGCCACCGCAGGACGGGACCACGGCGCCGGATGCCGGGCACCTCCCAGCCGGTGTTCATCCCGATGACACCCGGTGGTCGCCTTCCGGAGCGGGCGTCCGAGAGTATTGACAGTATTGGATTGGGGAATGACGGACGAGATGAAGGGTGTTCAACGCGTGACCAAGGAAATCGACCTCGGCTGGTTCATCCCCACGATGGGGGACACCTCCCGGTTGGGGGATCCCGCCGCCTCCACGCCGCCGAGCCTCGAGCTGTTCACGCACATCGCTCGCACCGCCGAGGATGCCGGCTTCACCTACCTGCTGGTCCCCGTGATGCCGGAGTGCCACGAGGCCTACATCTCCTGCGCCATGGTCTCCGCGCAGACCGAGAGGATCGACATGCTGGTGGCGGCCCGCGCCGGGTTCATCGCCCCCACCGTGATGGCCAAGATGCTCTCGACCTTCGACCAGCTCTCCGGCGGCCGGCTGCGAGTCAACCTCATCACCGGCGGCGACTCGGCCGAGATGGCCGCGGACGGGATGTTCTACGGCCACGACGAACGCTACGACGTGCTCACCGAGACCGTCGAGATCCTCAAGGACGCCTGGACGAGGGACGAGCCCTTCGACGTCGACGGGAAGTACTTCACCGCCCGCGGCGTCGACGTCCAGCCCAAGCCCGTCCAGAGACCCCATCCGCCGTTCTACCTGGGCGGCATGTCCCCGGCGGCCCGCGAGCTGTGTGCCGCCCACGCGGACGTGCACCTGTTCTGGGGCGACACCCCCGCGAACATCGCCGGCCACGTGCGGGACATGACCACCCGCGCCGCGGCGAAGGGCCGGACCCTGGACTTCGGCATGCGCCTGCAGGTGATCGTCCGCGAGACCGAGGAGCAGGCCTGGGCGGCCGCGGAGGAACTCATCTCCCACGCCTCGGCCGAGCACAAGGAGTCCGTGAAGGGCCGCTGGAGCGAGTCCCGGGCCAACGACCGCATGAAGGAGCTGGCCCAGGCCGAGGGGCACATGGTGGACGAGCACCTGTGGAGCGGGATCGCGACCGTCCGGCACGGCGCGGGCATCGCGATCGTCGGGGACCCGGAGCAGGTCGCCGGCAAGATCGCCGAGTTCGTGGACGCCGGCTGCTCCAGCTTCTGCCTGTCCGGCTACCCGCACGCCGAGGAGGCCGAGCGGTTCGGCCGCCTGGTCATGCCGCTGCTGCGCGAGCGCTTCGCCGTGAAGCTGCCCGGCGGAGGCACGACGCCGGCCCCCGCCCTGGCCGGTTCGCTCGCCTGAGCGGGGTACCGTTCGGCGTCGGCCCTCGGAGGGCCTCCGGTGGCCGCCCCTGCGGGTCCATGGCGTGGCCGGCACCATGGGCCCCGGTTCGGGAGCCGTGGGGTCACCCAACGGCCCGCCGTGAGCAATTTCACCCTGCCCCATGGTGCTGAAGGCGCACCCCCGCCATCACGGGGCACAGCGGTGGCCGGGAACGGCCGGCCACGGCCGGATCGGCTGGTCCGCGCCCCTTCCCAATTTGACGAACGGCCCCACACACGACACGGTTACTTGAAGCATCAAGCGTCGCGGGAGAGCCGAGCTCGAGAGCCGGCCCCCGCAGACATCCCCTGACGAACGACTGAAGGAGCCGTCCGTGACCACCACCGCCCAGATCCTCCCCACCCCCCGCCCCGTCCAGGACTCCCTGCTCCTGGTGGCCCGCGTGGTCCTCGGAGTCATCTTCATCGCCCATGGCGCCCAGAAGTTCTTCGAGTGGACCCTCGCCGGCACCGGCCAGGCCTTCTCCGAGATGGGCGTCCCACTGCCGCAGGTCGCCGCGACGTTCGCTGCCGTCGTCGAGCTCGGCGCCGGCATCCTGCTCGTGCTGGGCCTGCTGACCCCGCTGGCCGCCATCCTCACCCTCATCGTCACCGTGGGCGCCTGGCTGCTGGTGCACCTGCCCAACGGCGTCTTCGTGGCCAACAACGGCTGGGAGCTGGTGGCGGCCCTGGCCCTGGGCTCCCTGGTGTTCGTGGCCGTGGGTCCGGGCCGCTTCAGCCTGGACCACCTGATCGCGCGCCGCCGGAACGCCTGAGCCGGGACGCCTGAGCCGGGACGCAAGCAGACCACAGGAGGGGTGCGGCATCGGCTGGTGCCGCACCCCTCCTGCATTCTCGCCGCGACCCCGGCCCCGGACGCAGCAAGGCCCGGCCTCCGCAGGACGGAGGGCCGGGCCTTGCACTACCCCGTCAGGATCCCTCAGGGATCCCAGGGAAGGCTGCTCAGTACCGGACGGCGGTGCCCAGCATGTTGGTGGGGCTGTAGTGCAGGTCGGTGACGGACACGCCCATCTTCGGGTTGCGTGCGTGCGCGATCTTGCCGTCGCCGATGTACACGGCCACGTGGTACACGCCGGAACCGGAGCCATTGTTGGACCAGAACACCAGGTCGCCCACGCGCACGTTGCTCAGGGAGACCTTCTGGCCGCCGGAGAACTGGGCGGAGGACCCGCGCGGGATGCTCTTGCCGGCCTGGGCGAAGGCCTTCTGGGTGAAGCCGGAGCAGTCGAAGCCGTAGGGGCCGTTGCCGCCCCAGCTGTAGTAGACGCTCGGGTTGGCGGCCTTGGCGGCGGCCCACTGGGCCACGTCGCCCCGCCAGCCGCTGGCGGCGGTGGTGGAGTAGGACGCCAGCTGGTAGGTCGGCTCCGAGGAGACGGGGGAGGTCGCGGCGGAGCCGGAGGAGGCCCCCGTGGAGGAGGTGCCGGTGGAGGACGCGTTGTTCGCGCTCCAGCTGTAGCCCTGCTGTGCCGAGTAGTCGGTGGTGACGGCACCGCCGTCCGCGGCGGAGGCCGGGGCAACGCCGGCGAGGGTGGCACCGGCGACGGTGGCGAGGCCGGCCACGCTCACGGTGAGGGAGTGACGGCGGCGGGTGCGGCGGGCCTGCTTCTCGGCCAGGAGACGGGCACGGCGGGAGGAGTAAGTCATGGGGAGGCTCTCAATACGTCGCGTGTTATTTGAACGTTATATACCGTACACGAACGTTATTGAATCGCAACTTCGCCTGAGGCTGGGGAACTGCTGGATGCTCCCTGAAAGGCCGAAAATGGCGCAAAGACGCTTAGGCTCGCGGCGAGCGCCCGACCATAGATGTTACCAGTTCGTGATTAAACTCGTCGCGTACAGGGCGACATGCCGTCCTGACCGGGGGTTTCAGGAGACCGGCGGGGTGACGTCGTAGACCAACCGGGCCCACTCGCCGATCTTCTCGGCCGAACGCAGCCGCAATCGATCCCAGCGCGCGTCACCATCGAAGAGCGGCTTGCCCGAGGCCAGGGTGACCGGGGCGACGGTCAGGCGGATCTGGTCCAGCGCCCCCGCCCGGAGGAACTGCGCGGCCAGGCCACCGCCGCCCATCATCCAGACGTCCCCGTCACCGGCGGCCGCGCGGATCTCGGGAAGGTGTCGGCCGACGTCGCCGTCCAGGACCCGCACGTCCGCACCGTCCGGGACCGGCAGCTGACGGCTGGAGAAGACGAACAGCGGCTGCCGCCCGAGGTACTCGAGCCACTTCTCCGGATGGGCCATCAGGTCCTCGAACTCCAGCACCCACTCGTAGGTGGTAGAACCCATGACGATCGCCGCGGCCGCGTCCATGAACGGCTTGATGTCCGGCTGCTCCCCCGGGATGGCGAACAGCCAGTCCAGGGAGTCGTCCTCGGTGGCGAGGAAGCCGTTGAGGGTGCACGCGGTCTCGTAGATGACGGCCATGGCGGAACGCTAGCAACAGGTGGGCCGGCATCGCTGCCCCCGGGACGGCGTCCGGCAATATCCCCGGTCCGGATCGCGTTGACGCCGGTATGACCTCCCGTGCCCGATCCCGCCTGCCCGTCTCGATCCTCGACCGCGCCAACGCCCTGGCCGGTTTCACCGAGGCCGAGGCGCTCAGCGCCGTGGTGGACCGGGCGCAGCGGGCGGAGCTGCTGGGCTTCACCCGTTTCTGGGTGGCCGAGCACCATGGCGTGCCGGGCATCGCCGGTTCCACGCCGACCGTGCTGATGGCCGACCTGGCCGCCCGCACGCAGACCATCCGCATCGGCTCGGGCGGGGTGATGCTGCCCAACCATCAGCCCCTCGTGGTCGCCGAGCAGGCGGCCACGCTCGAGGCCCTGTTCCCGGGTCGCATCGACCTGGGCCTGGGCCGGTCCCTCGGGTTCACCCCGGCCGTACGCCGGGCGTTGCGCACGGAGAAGGACGCGGCCCAGCGCTTTGCCGAGGACTTGGCGGAGCTGATCGGCTTCCTGCGCGGCAACGCCTCCTTCACCGCCCGGCCGCGCGACGACGCCGCCACGCCCCTCTTCGTCCTGGCGACCGGACAGGGACTGGCGACCGCCGCGCGGGCCGGACTGGCCGTCGTCGTGGGCGGGCCGTCCCTGTTCCAGCGTGAGGGCCACGCCACGCACCCGGGCCTGGACCGCTACCGGGAACGGTTCCGCCCCTCCCCCTGGTACGCGCAACCCTATGTGATCGCCTCGGCCACCGTGGCGGTCGCGGACAGCCGCGAGGCGGCCCGCCGGTTGCTGCTGCCGGAGGCGTGGGCGCTGGCCCGGTCCCGTTCCCAGGGCGAGTTCCGCGCCCTGGCGGACGTGGACGACGTCGTCGCCCGGTTGCACGGCGAGGGTGTCATCGGCCGCGACCGGCAGCGGGTGAGGGAGAACCTCGAGCGGACGGTCCACGGGACGCCCGGTCAGGTGCGAGCCGGCGTCGAGGACCTCATCGATTTCACCGGGGCCGATGAGCTGCTGGTGACCGGCGGCATGAGTGACCTCGAGGGCCAGCGCCGCTCGGACGAACTGGTGGCCGAGCTGTTCGCCTCCGCACCGAGGCGCTGAGGCCGGGCGCCTGAGCGGTGGGGCGAATTCGCCGCGCCCCGCCCAACGGGCATGGACGCCACCACGGGGGGCGTCATAGTGTCGCGGTTACCCCGGTCCGCCGCCCCATGGCATCCATCACCGTTCTCCGTGCTTCCCTGACCGCCGCGCCTCTCCGCACTCATTGGGCTCCTGACCGCCGACTCGACTGGCGGCCCTCCGGGCGACGACCGTCCTCGACCGAGGCGGCCTTCCACACGCTCTTCCGTCGGAGGTAACACCATGCGCATCAGATCCGCACTCGCCGGGGCCGGCTGCCTGGCCCTGGCCGCAACCCTCATCGCCGCCCCGGCCCAGGCCGCAGGGGAGGCCAAGGCCACTCCCCGGGGAGCCAAGATCGTCGTCGGCGGCCTGATGGCCCCTCTCACGCTGGCGGTGGGACAGCGGGGCGACGTCTTCGTCACCCAGGTCATGGGCATGGACCCGAACGTGCCCTTCATTCCGCGGCTGTCGAGGGTGGACCAGCGCGGTGAGGTGCACCACGTGAAGCGCCTGCTCGGTCCGGAGGGGGAACTGGTCGGCGTCGCCTACCACCGGGGCAACACCTACCACGTGGAGACGGTCCCCCGGAAGGGCAAGGATCCCCTGTCCCGCGTCATCAGGACCTCCCCCACCGGCAAGAGGACCGCCGTGAGCGAGAACCTCTGGACCTACGAGCGGGAGAACAACCCGGACCGGCGGAGTACGTACGGATTCACCGACCTGCGAGGGACCTGCAAGATCCGGGTGGCCAACTACCAGCGGGCCGCCAACAGGCCACCGATCTTCCTGGCCTACAAGGGCATCGTCGAGTCCCACGCCTACCAGCTGGAGGTCCACGACGGCACCATCTACGTGGCGGATGCCGCCGCGAACGCCGTGCTGAAGGTCAACGAGAGGACCCAGGAGGTCACGTCCGCCACCGTGATCCCCGCCAGCCCCATCACGTTCAACAAGAAGCTCGAGGGTTTCATCGAGGAGACCTTCGGCGGCGACTTCCCGTCCTGCGCGATCGGGAAGAAGTACGTCCCGGAGCCCGTGCCCACCGACGTGGTGCTCGGCCCCGACGACGACCTGTTCGTCTCCACCCTCCAGGGCGGAGCCGGTGAGGTCCTGCCGCTCAGCAAGATCCACCGGATCGAGCAGCGCCGTGGTCCGGACCGCGTCACCATCGTGTCCGGCCGCATGCGCGGGACCACGGGACTGGACCGAGCCTCGAACGGGGATCTCTACGTGGCCCAGATGTTCGGGAACGAGGTCTCCGTCATCAAGAACCGGGGCGGGAAGTATGACAAGACCGCCAAGGCGGCGAAGGTGTTCTCCGCCGTGACGCCGGCCGACGTCGAGGTGGTGTCCGACCACACGCTGTACGCCACCACGTTCGCCCCCGGCCAGCTGCTGAAGTACGACTTGAAGGGACAGCGATGACACACACCTGGAGGATCTCCGTCAACCTGGTCACCACGGAGGACCCCACGCCGGACGAGCGCGTCACCACGGCGCACGCCCAGCTGACCACCACCTCGGGGACCACCCTGGAGGGGTTCGGCCGGGCCCGGCGCAATCCGGTGGACCGGGACGTCCCCGAGATCGGCGAGGAGCTGGCCGCCGCCCGCGCACTGCGTGACCTGGCGGACCGGCTGCTCAACGCGACCTCGGACGACCTGTCCGCGATCGAGCACCAGAGGATCCACCTGTACAAGTGACCGGGGGCGGGGCCACCCTCCCCGCCCCCGGTCACCGTCCCCCGTCGGTCGGCAGGGTGCCACCGGCCGGCGGGGGCGGTCAGTCCGCCGGGAGTCCGACGAGCCTGCGCGGCGTGTGCCAGAGGGCGCTGCGCATCCAGTCGTCGTCCATCCCCCAGTCGACGAGCGCCTCGAGCTGGTGGCTGTAGGAGTAGGGGATGGACGGGAAGTCCGAACCGAGGACCACCTTGTCCCGCAGGCCGGCCAGCGTCCGCGGATAGTCCTCCGGGGCCGGGTGCGTCTGCTGCATGTAGGAGGTCCCGACCATGGTGGTGTCCAGGTAGACATTGGGCTGCCGGGCGGCCAGCTCGGCGAACTCGCGGTACTCGGGCAGGCCGGCGTGCGCGATCACCAGGACCAGTCCCGGGTGCCGGGCGACCAGCTCGCGGATGGGGTCCGGGCCGGTGAACTCGCCGTGGTGCGGGCCGCTGCCGCAGTGGATGACCACGGGCGTCCCCGCCTCCTCCACGGTGGCCCACGCCCGGTCCAGCCGGGGGTCGAGCGGGGTGAAGCCACCCACCTGCACGTGGACCTTGAAGATGCGGGCCCCCCGGTCGAGGCTGCGGGCCACCTCGTCCTGGGCACCCGGCTCCGGGTAGAAGGTGGCGGAGTGGATCGCGTCCGGGTGCGTGGCGGCGAAGCCGGCGGAGTAGTCGTTGAGCCAGGCCGCCATCCCGGGTCGGTGCGCGTAGTTCAGCGTGGCATAGGCACTCACCCCGATCTGGCGCAGGGTGGTGACGCGGTCCTCCTCCGACTGCCGGTAGTGGATATGCCACGGCGGGCCGCCGCGGTCCGCCTCGGCGTCGAAGAACGCCCACACCTTCTCCTGCACGTTGGCCGGCATGAAGTGCACGTGCAGGTCCGTGATGCCCGGGATGCCGAGGGACTCGAGGTAGGGGCGGACCTCCCGGTCCGCGCGGGGCGCCGGGGTGGTCCGCGGCGTCCGGCGCACAGGCTGTGTATCCACGTTCGCACCCTAGCGGGCGCGGCGACGGCCCGGGATCATCGATGCAGGTGTTTCCTCCAGTCCTCCGGCACCTTTCCGGCCGGACCCGGCGCCGGCTGCTCCGGTGGCCTGGACTGCGGGTCCGGAAGCCGTGGGCCCGGCACGTAGTCCCTCGTCGAGGTGTCGTAGAACCAGTCCTCCCCCGGTTCGAACGAGGTGATGACGGGATGCCCGGAGAGGCGCGCGTGGACACGGGCGTGCTGTGAGGGCGAGGAGTCGCAGCATCCGATGTGCCCGCACCGGGCACATCGGCGCAGGTGGAGCCACCAGCCGGGGCCCTCGCCGCCGAGGCACTCGAGGCACCCGGTGCCACTCGGCGTGGCGGACAGGCTGATGTCCGGATTGAGGCGCTCGTCCATGCGGTCCCTCCTGTCCATCGATCCGGTCACGTCCACACCTCCGGCCGGGACCGGGCCATCCCGGGGCCGGCACCGGGTGGAGTCGAGGGCCATTCTGGCAGCACCGATGCGTGCGTGGACAGGATCCACCGCACCTTGTTCCCCGGTGACCGCGCGAGTATGTTGGGCGCCACCATCGAGGATCCACCAGGAAGACCACAGTCATGGATGACTCGGTCCCGGTCATGGTGGTCGCCACCGCTGACCCGGTATCCCGGCGCATCCTGGGAGACGAGTTGCGCCGGCGCTATGGCGCCGACTACGAGGTCCTGGACTGCGCCAGCCACGCCCACGGCCGGGCCGTGCTCGAGGGGATGCGCCGCTGGGGGCGCGCGGTCGCCCTGATCGTGGCCTGTTACGGGCCGGACGACCGGGGCGGGCTCGACTTCCTGCGCCGCGCCTACGGCCACCACCCGGCCGCCAAGCGCGCCGTCGTGGTGACCTGGGGCGACTTCCCCAGCGCGCCGGTCGTGTTCCGGGCGATCGCCCAGGGGCACGCCGACCTGATGATCATCCGTCCCGAGCGGCCCCGCGACGAGGAGTTCCACGGGGCCATCACCGACACGCTGGATGACTGGCACCTCTCCCAGGGCGGCGGGTTCGAGGCGGCCCGGCTGATCGGGCGGACGGGGGACGGCCGGACCCACGCGCTGCGGGATTCCCTGAGCCGGAACCACATCCCCGTGGGTTTCTACCCGGCGGGGTCCGAGGGGGCGCAGCAGATGCTGGAGAGCCTGGGCCTCCAGGACCCGGAACTGCCGGTCCTCATGCTCGTGTACACGCCCACGCCGATCGTCCTGGAGAACCCCAGCGACCTGGAGATCGCCCAGGCCTTCGGGGTGACCCGCCCCCCGGCGCCGGACAAGGTCTTCGACGTGATGGTCGTGGGGGCCGGACCGGCCGGCCTCGCGACGGCGGTCTACGCCTCCTCCGAGGGCCTCTCCACCCTGGTGGTGGAGGAGGTCGCCGTGGGAGGGCAGGCCGGGACCAGCTCCATGATCCGCAACTACCCGGGCTTCTCCCGCGGTGTGAGCGGCGCCCACCTGGCCTACCGCTCCTTCCACCAGGCCTGGGGCTTCGGCACCGACTTCCTCTTCCTGCGGAAGGTGGAGCAACTCGGCATGGACGGCCCCCTGCACAGCCTGGAGGTCTCCGATGGGAGCAGGGTGCACGGCCGCACGGTGGTCGTGGCCACGGGCGTGGACTACCGCCGCCTCGGCGTGCCCGCGGTCGAGGAGCTGGTCGGCCGTGGTGTCTTCTACGGGGCCACGGTCTCGGAGGCCCCGTCCATGGCCGGCAGGCACGTCGTCGTCGTGGGGGGCGGGAACTCGGCGGGCCAGGCGACCCTGCACCTGGCGAAGTTCGCCCAGCGGGTGACGCTGCTGGTGCGCGGGCCCACGCTGGCCGTCAGCATGTCCGAGTACCTCATCTCCCAGCTCGGGGCGACCCGGAACGTCTCGATCCGCTACGGGAGCACGGTCGTGGGGGTCCGAGAGGTCGACGGGGGCCTCGCCGCCGTCCGCGTCGCGCCCAGCGGAGACGCGGACGACGTGCCCGCCGAGGACCTGGAGGCCGGAGGCCTGTTCGTGCTGATCGGCTCGGTGCCCCGGACGGCGTGGCTGCCGGACGCCGTCGAGCGCGACCGCGCCGGATTCCTGGTCACCGGCACCCACCGTGAAGGCGCCGATGACGGGTCCGGCCGGCCGCCCCGTCCGCCCAGGGCGCTGGAGACGACCGTGCCGGGCGTCTTCGCGATCGGGGACGTCCGCTCCGGGTCCATCAAGCGGGTGGCGACCGCGGTCGGTGACGGCGCCACCGTGGTCTCGATGATCCACGGCTATCTCACGGAGAACCCGCTGCCCGTCCCCCCGCGCTCCTCCGCCGGCGCGGCAGAGCGCCAGGAGTCCTCCGGTGAGCACCGCCCCGGCTGAGTCGGCACCGCTGATCCCCTCGATGCGGTGGCTGCTCTTCCTCGCCGCCTTCCTGGTGTTCCTCGCCGGCGTGGAGCTCTTCGTGTTCCCGCTGCGGACGGCGGAGTGGTTCGCCTGGACGGTCGACCCGCCCATGACCGCGGTCTTCCTCGGGGCCGCCTACTGGTCGGCCGCGGTCCTGGAGGTGGCCGGCGCCCGGGCCGCGAGCTGGAGCGCGGCCCGGGTGGCCGTCTGGCCGGTGTTCGTCTTCACGACCCTGACCCTGGTGGTGACCCTGATCCACCTGGACCGCTTCCACCTGTCCTCGGACCATCCGCCCCTGGCCCGGTTCGCCACCTGGATGTGGCTCGCGATCTACGTCCTGGTGCCCGTGGCGATGCTGGTCATCGGCTGGGTACAGCTGCGCGCCCGGAGCCCTGCCGCGACGCGAGGGACGGCGTCGCCCGCCACGGGGACCCGCGTGACCCTGCCCCTGGGAGTACGGGTGCTCCTGACGGCGGTGACGGCGGTCCTGCTGGTCGTCGGCGTGGCCCTCCTCGTCGCCCCCGTGCAGGCGGCGGCACTCTGGCCGTGGCCGCTGACCGCACTCACGGGGCGGGCGGTCGGGGCCTGGCTGGTCGGCCTCGGCTGGGCCGCGGGGCAGGCCCAGTGGAGCGGCGACGCCCGCGCCGTCCGCACCGTCGGACTGACCGCCGTGGTCTTCGTGCTGCTGCAGGTAATCGCCCTGCTACGGTACGGGCAGGTCCTGGCCTGGCCCGGCCCGCCGGCGATCGGCTACGTGGCCGTCCTGGTGGCGATCGGGGTGGCCAGTGGCTGGGCCCTCCTCAGCTCCCGGGAGCCGTCCCGCCGGATCGCCTCGGGGAACCGCACCTGACCGCCGTCCCTGATGACCTCCCGGAGCCACCATGCACATCACCCCGTACCTGCACCACCACCGGGACAGCGTCCTGGACCTGTCCATCCGCGCCTGGGCACCGGTCTTCGCGGTGATGCGCGACGACGTCCCCGGATTCGTGTACGACAACTTCTATCCGGAGGGCTGGGAGGCGCGGCAACGGGCGGACCTGGTGGCCAGGCGGAGCATTCCCCGATCCTCCGGACGGCCCACTACGGTGCCACCACCCGCAGCACCGCCGCACCGGTGACGCGGTCCCCGGCCAGGTCGGCCAGCGCCCGGTCGGCCTGCTCCAGCGGATACGCCACGGTGGTCGGCCGCAGCGGGATGCGGGCGGCCAGCCGCAGGAACTCCTCGCCGTCCTGGCGGGTGTTGGCGGTGACGCTGCGGACCTGCCGCTCCTGGAACAGCTCCTCCGTGTAGTGGAGCACCGGGATGTCACTGAGGTGAATTCCGGCCAGGGCCAGCGTTCCCCCGCGGTCCAGGGCACGGAGGGCCGGCGGCACCAGGTCCCCCGCGGGGGCGAAGACGATCGAGGCGTCCAGGGGCACGGGCGGCATCTCGTGGGACTCCCCCACGAAGTCGGCGCCGATCTCCCGGGCCAGTCGCCCGCCCTTCTCGCCGCGCGTCATGACGTACACCTCGGCCCCCTGGTGCAGGGCCACCTGGGCGGCGAGGTGCGCGGAAGCGCCGAAGCCGTAGATCCCGAGGCGGCCGCCGGGCGGCAGCGCCGCCCGCTTCAGGGACCGGTAGCCGATGATCCCGGCGCACAGCAACGGGGCGGCCTCCTCGTCCTGGAAGGCTTCCGGCAATGCGTAGGCATACGCCTCGGGGACCACGGCCAGCTCGGCGTACCCGCCGTCGTCGTCCCAGCCGGTGAAGCGCGGGGCCAGGCACAGGTTCTCGGCGCCTCGGCGGCAGAACCGGCAGTGACCACAGGTATGCCGCAGCCAGGCGATCCCCACCCGGGCGCCGAGGTCGAACCTCTCGCACCCGGGCCCCCGCGCGGTGACCTCTCCGACGATCTCGTGCCCGGGCACCACGTCCGGGCGGTGCAGGGGCAGGTCACCCTCCACGATGTGCAGGTCGGTGCGGCACACCCCACAGGCGTGGACCCGGACCAACACCTCGCCCGGGCCCGGCTTCGGGTCCGCGCGCTCGCCGAAGCGCAGCGGCCCGCCGGCCACCGGCCCCTGCTCGGCCACCCACCAGGCGCGCATCGCGGGTCAGGCCAGCGTGGCCTTCACGGTGATGTCCTTGACGGCCGCGAGCGCCTGGGACACGGGGCACTGCTCCTTCGCCTCGCCGGCGATCCGCTCGAAGTCCTCGGCTGAGATGCCCTCGACCTGCCCGTTGACGGCCAGCGCGATGCCCGTGATGCCCTCGCCGGCCACGAAGGTGACCTCGGCGGTGGTGTCCAGCCGGGTCGGGGCGGTGCCGTTCTCCTTGAGCATGTTGGAGAACTGCATGCTGAAGCAGGTGGCGTGGGCGGAGGCGATGAGTTCCTCCGGGGTGGTGGTGCCGCCGGACTCCTCGGCGCGGGACTTCCAGGCGACGTCGAAGGAGCCGGCCTTGGAGGTCTCCAGGGTGGTGGTGCCGGAACCGGTGAACAGGTCACCGTTCCACTGCGTGCTGGCGGTGTTCTTGATGGGGCGGGGCATGGTTCCTCCTGGGGGTCGCTGATGGGAGCGCGGCCTGCACGGCCGCCTGCGGCCACCGTAACGAGAAGGGGCCGCGGATGTCACGGGTGCCGCCCGGCTCCCAGCGAACGGCCAGCCTGGCCCTGGAGTGAGAACCACCCCTTGTCCGCAGCGCCGGAGCGGACCAGAGTGGACGTCAGGAGGAACGGCACCACCAGCGCCGTGGACCCGGGATGAGGAGGAGCGGATGACCAACGACCCAAAGGGCACCGAGGAGCTGAGCGAGGATGCCTGCTGGGCGCGGTTGCGCGCCGGGGAGGTCGCACGACTGGCCGTCATCGTGGACGACCACCCGGAGATCTTCCCCATTAACTACGTGGTGGACCACGGCTCGCTCGTCTTCCGCACCGCGGAGGGGACCAAGGTCCATGCCGCCCTGTCCACTTCGCGGGTGGCCGTGGAGGTCGACGGCGTGGACGCCCCGGACGAGGGCCCGGGTGCGGCCGCCGCCCACGCGTGGAGCGTGGTCCTGAAGGGGGCGGCAGAGCAGATCACCGCCACGGAGGAGCTGATGGACACCACCGGGCTTCCGCTGACCCCCTGGCAGACGGGGGCCAAGGGCAAGTTCGTGCGGATCAGGCCCACGGAGGTCACGGGGCGGCGGTTTCCCGTGACCGCGCCGGAGGAGTGGCGCACCTCGGTCTCGGACGTGCCCCACGCCTCGGACGAATGACCCCCGGTGGGTCGTCCCGGTCCGGCAGGTCGCTCCGGACCGGGCGATCGTTCCGGTCTGGAAGAGCGCTCCGCTCCTCCGGAAGGCCGGACGGCGGTGAGCCGGGCAGGCGCCGACCGGGCCGACGTCGTGGGCCGGCTCCTGCACGACTTCAACACCGAGTTCGGCTCGCCGACCCCCGGCTCGGGCCAGTTCGCGGCGCGCTTCGCGCGGTTGCTGGAGCGCGATGACGTCCTCGTGCTCCTGGCCGGTGACCCGGCGGAGCCGACCGGTTTCGCGTACCTCACCCTGCGCCCGTCCCCGTACTTCGACGGGCCGCTGATGCAACTCGAGGAGCTGTACGTGGTGCCGCGGCTGCGGGACCGCGGGATCGGCACCGCCTTGGTCCTGGACATCCTGCGCCGCGCCCGGGCACGGCGCTGCGGCGAGGTGCACATCGCCGTGGACGAGGTCGACGCGGACACCCGCCGCTTTTACGAACGGCACGGCTTCTCGAACTACGAGTCCGGTGAGGACTACCGGATGCTGCTGTACGTCCAGGAGCTGTGAAGGCCGGTCCCGGGCCGGGGGCCGGAACCGTCAGACTTTGGCACGGGCACGCTCGACGATCCACGACGCCACCCTCTCGAGCAGGGCGGCGTCGGTCGGCCGGCGGATGAGCCTGGAGTAGGCCCCCAGGTTCGGCCGGTCCGGGTCCGTGCGCAGCAGGTGGGTCAGGTCCTTGGCGCGGTGGACCTCCACCGGCCCGGCGACGGTGTCCCGGATGGTCTCCAGGTCCTCGACGTCGACCTGCAGGTCCTTCTCCCCGGTGATCGCCAGGACCGGAGCGGTGATCCGGGCCAGGAACGGCACGGGGTCGAAGTCCAGCAGCTCGCGCTGCCAGCGCGCGTTGACCTTCTGGAAGTTCATCCGAAGGGTGTCCGTGGTCGAGGCCTGGATCCTCTGCACGGACTTCTGCTGCAGCTTGGCCAGGTCGAGCCTGAGCAGCCGCACCACCATCCGGGCGAACGGCGGCAGGGCGCTGGCGACCTGGCGGGTCTGCCAGGCCATCATCTCGAGTCCGGGGACGCCGGGGGCCGCGAGCAGCACCACGCCGGAGAGGTCCTCGTCCCCGGCGGCGAGCGCCTCGACGATCATCCCGCCCTCGCTGTGGCCCACCAGGAACGCCGGACGGGACGCCGCCGGGCTCTGCGTGCGCAGCCAGGCCAAGGCGGCCCGGGCGTCGTCCACGTTGTCCCTCAGTCCGGTCTTGAGGAACGAACCCTCGGATCGGCCGACGCCGCGCTTGTCGTAGCGCAGGGACGCGATCCCGTGCGCCGCGAGGGCGTGCGCGAGGTCCGCACTCACGCCCAGCGGCAGCCGGGAGTGGTCGGAATCCCGGTCGACCTCCCCCGACCCCGGCACGATGAGCGCCACGGCGAGGGGCTGACGGTCGCGCGGCGCGGCGTAGGTGCCGGCCAGGCCGAGACCGGCGGAGACGAAGACGACGTCCGTCTCGGCAACGGCGCGGCGGCGGTCCAGGGCGCTGGAGACCTCGCGCTGCACGGCCTCGGCGGCGGGCACGGCGATCACCAGGTCGGTGAGCCGGTGGTCCCGCAGCGTGATGTGCAGGCCCTTCTGCGCCCGGTGGGCGACGACGAAGGACCGGCCGGCGGGGCGCCGCCACGTGCCGATACGCGTGAGACCGGGAAGCGCCAGGCCCGGGGCACGCAGGCCGCGCACCGCCCCGAGGGAGTCGGCGACGACGCGCACGGATTCGATGGCGTCCAGTGGGATCCGCAGGTCCCGGTGCAGGGCGGCGATCTTCTCCCCGGCGCTCAGGGTGACCACGAGGTCCTTGGAGGTGACGGTGAGCTGTGCCATGGTCGTCCTTTCGACGTATCGACAGGGACGATTATTCTCATCTATGCGAACAGTGTCAATAGCGAGACTGTCGACCGGCTGCCCCTCGCCGCCTACTCCTCGCCGCGGCCGGGGACGAGGACGGTCGAGACCAGGCGCCGCACGCGCCCGGTGCCGGGCCCGTACTCGAGTCGGTCCCGGACCAGGTCACCGACCTCGCGGAGCAGGTCCCGCAACTCGTCGTCGGTGAGCCACAGGGCCAGGTGGCGGTAGCCCACGCCGTCCCGGTCCAGGTCGACGTCGCCGGAGTCGATGTAGCGTTCGAAGCCGGCCAGGACACCGGCGAGGAAGGCGATGAAGGCGACCTTGTGCTCCTCGGGGGTCATGGCGGCGACGTCCTCGGCCTGGAGGTCGGCCGCCGCCGCGTGCAGGGCGTAGGTGCGCTCCACCGCCCCGCGGACCCGCTGCTCGTCGACCACGTCCAGGATGCCGGCGTCCGCCAGGGTCGCCACGTGCCGGTAGAGGGTCGCGGCGGACACGTCGCCCAGCTCCGCGGCGATCTGCGCCGTCGTCCGCTCACGGCCGCCCAGCAGGGCCTGGATGATCCTCAGCCGGACCGGATGGAGGACGACGTCAGCGGTGCTCGGGGTGCGTGCCATGGTTCCAGAATCCCACAGGCGAGAGCATTCGCCGCCGTGAGAACGGTGGCGGCTCAGGCCAGCACGACGATGTTCCCGGCCGCGTGCCCGGTCTCGACGGCGGCCACGGCCCGCTCCGCCTCGGCCAGCCGGAAGCGCGCGGTCACCACGGGGGTGAACCGGCCCGTTGCCACCAGGGCGGCGACCTCGGTGAACACGGCGCTCGTGCGTCGCCGGGTCACCCCGGAGCCGCCGAGCGCCACGGCCCCGGGGACATCGGCCACGCTGCGTAGCGCACCCGGGCGGCGCAGCAGGGGAATGGCCTCGGCCAGGACCTCGCCACCGACCGCGTCGATCACGGCGTCCACCCCGCCCGGGGCGAGCTCGCCGGCCCGTCGCGTCCAGCCGGGGCCCTTGGCCACGTGGACCGCCCCCAGACCGGCCACCAGGTCCCGTTTGGCCTCCGAGGCCACGCCGAGCACGCGCAGCCCCCGGTCACGGGCGAGGCCGCAGACGCAACTGCCCACCCCGCCACCGGCGCCGCGCACCAGCACGGTGGCCCCGGCCGGCAGGTCGAGCTCGTCGAGGGCATCGTGTGCGGTCCCGGCCGCCACCGGGATGCAGCAGGCCTGGTCGTCCTCCACGCCGTCGGGGATGCGGGCCGTCCCGGCCGCGTCCAGCAGCACGCGGTCGACCAGCGCGCCGGTGCCGGCCGCCGTCGCGCCGAAGACCCGCTCCCCGGCCCTGACGCCCGTGACGCCCGGTCCGGCCCCGAGCACCACGCCCGCCGCCTCGCGACCCAGCGCCATGGGGAAGTGCACCGGGATCCGCCCGGCACGCTGGCCGTTGCGGACCTTGATGTCCGCTGGGTTCACCCCCGCCGCCGTCATCCGCACCAGGACCTGGCCGGGGCCGGGCACAGGATCCGCCACCTCGAGGTGTTCCATGACCTCCGGGCCGCCGTACCGCTGGAAACCGAGCATGCGCATGGGGACAGTCAAGCACCCCGGGTGACCAGCACTTGTGCCCGGTGACCCGCCACGGCCCAGAATGGTCCGAGTCAACCGACCGTTCCGCGTCAGGAGCGGTCACGCCGAGGAGGACCGATGACCGAGCAGCCCACCACCGAGGAGCACCTGTCCGAGGACGCCTGCTGGGAGCGCCTGCGCCAGGCTCCCGTGGGACGGTTGGCGGTGTGGGTCGAGGACCACCCGGAGATCTTCCCCGTGACCTTCGCCGTGGACCGGGGGACGATCCTGTTCCGCAGCGGACCCGGGAAAAAGCTGGAGGCCGTCCTGTCCGGGGCGCCGGTGGCCTTCGAGGCCGACGCACTGGAGGCCACCACCTCGATCGTGTGGAGCGTGGTGGTCAAGGGCCGCGCCGAGCAGGTCACCCGTTCCGTGGAGTTGATGGACACCGGGGACCTGCCCCTCAAGCCCTGGCACCCGGGGGAGAAGGGCGCCTTCGTGCGGATCGTGCCCGCCGAGGTCTCGGGCCGGAGGTTCCCCATCGCGGACCCGGACTGGTGGAAGGCGGCCGGCGCCAACCTCCGCGGGTTCGAGGAGTAGGCGGCCGGCCGCCGGCAGCCCCTGGTGGCACGGGCCGGCCGGGGGCCGTCAGGCCGGCTTGCTGACCTCCGGCAGGGACCGGCTCACGAGCACCCCGGCCAGTCCCATCAGGGCGAGGAAACCCAGGGCGACCTCGGGCCCCAGGGCGGCCAGCGCTCCGGAGAGTCCTCCGACCACGAGCAGCAGGACGCCGATCGCGGTGTTCGCCACGGCCACGTACTCCGTGCGCCGGTCCCCCTCGGCCACGTCCACCACGTAGGTCTTCCGCGCCACGCGCACCGCGGTGTGCGCCGTGACGAGCAGGAGGTAGACCACCGGATACAGCCACCACAGCTGCCGCGCTCCCGGGACCGCGAGCGCGCCGAGGAACGCGGCCAGCACCGCCACGGACGCCCCCGCGCCCCACATCATCAGGGACCGGGACGAGCGGTCGGCCAGCGTCCCGAACGGCTTGCCGCCCACCAGGCTCGCGACGCCCTGGGCGATGACGAACGGTCCCAGCCCGCTGAGCCCCGCACCCGCGACGCCGGCCGCGAGCGCCACGACGAACGGCGGGCTCAGCGCGGAGACGAGCAGCAGGGTCCGGGCCAGGACGAACCGCCGGAACACCCCGTCCCCGCGCAGCAGCGTCCAGGACCTGCGCGCCCAGCCGGCGTCGCCGTCGTCGTCCGCGGCCGTGCCGTCCCCGCCGGGGGACTGCCCCGCCCGGTCGATCGGTTCCCGGTCCGGGCCCTCGTCCGGCTCCGGGTCCGGCTCCGGGTCTGGTTCGCGGATCCCGGCGAACACCGCGCCGGCACCCACCCAGGCCAGGGCCGCGCCACCCAGCAAGGACGCGAGCACCAACGGGGAGACCTCCTCGCCGCCGAGCACCCGGATGAGGAGGCCGAGCGTGATCGCCACGGCCCCGGAGAACACCGTGCTCAGCCCCGTGATCTGGCCGCGTTCTCCCTTGGGCACCGTGCGGCCCATGACGTCCTTGCCGGCCAGTGAACACAGGGCCCGGGACAGCGCGAACACGGCCAGCGCGCCGAGGATGGCCCAGCCGGCCGCGGCGCCCTCGAGCACCGCGGCGGCGAACGCCATCGCCGCGGCGCCCGCCGCCTGGCCGGCGGCCCCGGCCACCCAGGCCATGCGGCGGCGCCGGAGCCGCTGCAAGGGACCCGTCATGGCGGCCTGCGGGAGCATCGAACCGGACTCCCGGATGGGCACGAGCAGGCCGATCAGCACCGCGGGGGCGCCCAGTGAGGCCAGTAGCCAGGGCAGCACCGTCTTGGCGTTGACGACCTGGTCGCCGATGGCCTGCAGGGTGTCCGCCACGATTTGCCGCAGTCCGTTGCGGGCGATGGCGCGCTGCTCACCGGAGTGCTGTCCGGAGCGGTCGGCGCGGACGAGGCGCTGATAGGTCCGGAGGGTGGAGATCACCCAACCATTCTCGCCCACCGCGGACCACGGGGCGGGTCAGCAGGCCCCGCGGTCAGGCGTCAGGAGCCGGAGAGGGTGGCCCAGACGCCGGAGCGTCGGGATCAGGGACGCCGCCAGCCGTCGCCCTCCAGATGCGAGCCGGCCATCGGTCCCATGGTGAGCATGCCACCGTCGACGGCCCAGGACGCGCCGTTGACGTACCCGGCGTCCGGGCCGCACAGGAAGGCCACCGTGGCCGCGATCTCCCGCGCGTCCCCGGGCCGGGCCACGGGGATCCCGGGCCGGTGCTTGCCCTCGAGGACGGACTCGTCCTCCTGGCCGGTCATCGGGGTGGCGATCTCCCCGGGCGCCACCGCGTTCACGGTGATGCCGTACTCGGCCAACTCGAGGGCGGCGACCTTGACCAGCAGCCCCAGGCCGCCCTTGGCCGCGCAGTACGGTCCGGCGCCCACGCGCGGGGCGTGCTCGTGGACCGAGGTGATGGCCACGATCCTCCCGCCGGTACCGGCGGACACCATGTGGCGGGCGGCCGCCTGCAGGCAGCAGAACGCACCGTCGAGGTCCACGGAGAGCACATGGCGCCAGTCCGCGTAGTCCAGGTCCAGGAGCCGGGTCGAGGTGCCGGTGCCGGAACTCATCACGAGGGTGTCGACGCCGCCCATCTCCTCGGCGAGTTCGTCCACGACCTGAGTCCCCTGCACAGGATCGCTCAGGTCGAGCCGGCGCACGTGGGCGGTGCCGCCCGCAGCGCCCACCTCGGTCGCGGTCGCCTCCGCGCCCTCGCGGTCCTCATGCCAGGTGATGCCGATGTGGCGTCCGGGTGCGGCCATGGCCACCGCCGTGGCCTTCCCGATCCCGGAGTCGGCGCCGGTGATGATGATCCTGCGGGGTTCGAAGGCCGCGGGCGGATGGGTCGGGGACGGCTGGGCGGTCACCGATTGACCGGCTTGAAGAAGGTGCTGTCGCTGCCGTCGGCCTTCTGCTGCTGGTAGAGGAAGGCCAGCTTCTCCTCGTCGAACTTCGCGAACCAGTCATCCCAGCTGATGTGCTCGAGCTGGTCCTCACCGGCCCCGCCGGGGAAGTCGATGCGCAGCACGCCGGCCTTGCCGGACTTCTCGGTGCCCTTCACGCTGGCGGGCTTGCCGTCGTGCTCCTCCACCCAGCGGCGGATCTCCTCGTGGTCGGTGGTCGTGGTGCTCTCGGATGCCATGTGTCCTCCTGGTGGAAGTCCGTCGGGTCGAGCGGGTGACCCCCGCCCGGCCGGTGGGGCGTCTCCGACGCTAGGGGTGAGAAGCGACCGGACACAAGCCCCCCGCTCCGAGAGTGGGTCCCCGCGGGCGACTACTCCAGGCGTCCCCGGAACGGCGTGGTGAAGTCGAAGGCCTCCGGCCCGTGCACGGCCCGGTACCGGGCGACCCACTCCGGCAGGAGCCACACCCGGTGCACGAACTGGGTGTGCCGGGGCTGTCTCTTCACCGCCCAACTGGCGAACACCAGCTCGGCGAGGTCGGACTCGATCAGGTAGGTGCACTGGCCGGCCGGCGTCATGCCCAGCATCCGGACCCGTCCCGGCTCGACCATGTGACACTCCAGGATGCTCTCCCAGTCCCACCAGAGCAGGTTGGAGGACGTCCGCAGGTAGAACCCGAACTGGTTGACGCAGAGCATCCCGGTGTCAAGGTGGTGCCAGGCCGCCTGCGCCGCCCGGGCCGCGGCAGCCCGGCGTCGCGCGTTCCCGACCGCCCGGCCGATCGCCGCCCCCGCGCTGATGGCCAGTCCGCCCCGGCCGGCGGCGAAGAAGAAGCCGCCCTCCCGGGCGTAGGACCCGTCCCCGCGTGACTCGAAGGAATACAGCGAGAACGGGGCGACGGCGACGATGCGGTTGTCCGGGTATGACCCGCCGACCGCGAAGTCCACGGGTACGGGCAGGATCTGGTCGAACTCACCGTGGACGTGGGCGTGGACGACCTGCGCGGTTCGCAGCAGCATCTGGTCACGGACGGTCCAGAGCTGGCTGCCGGCGTGTGTCCCCATGCGCCCACCCTATTCCCGGCCGGGGACATCCCCGAGGTTGTCCACAGGCCTGTGCGCCCCACCCGAGAGCCACCGGTCCAGCGTGACCTCATCCACGGTGGCGTCCGGCGGAATGAGGCCATCCCCGGCGAAGGCCTTGCCGAGCAGGGGCGCTTCCAGAATCATCCGCGGGCGGCGGCCGCCGATGGAGCCCCTCGCCGCGATGACCCGCCGGGCGACCTCCGCCGCCGTGGCCACTTCGGGCCCGCGGATGGCCACGACCCGGACCTCCGCCCCGTCATGCCTCCGGGTGACCTCATCCGCCACCAGCCGCGCCACCGATTCCGCGGCCACCGGGGCCATCCGCATGGTCGGGACGAACGCCACCGGACCCAGGGTGACGCGCCGCATGATCACGGCCACCAGCTCGAACCACTGCGTCGAGTGGACGATCGTCAGCGGCAGACCCGAGGAACGGTAGGCGTGCTCCTGCGCGGCCTTGCCCCGGTAGTAGCCGTAGCCCCGGTTGACAGCCGGGTCCGTCGCCCCGGCGATCGAGACGCAGATGATGCGCCCGACGCCGGCCCCGCGGGCCGCCGCGCAGACGTTGCCGGCCGTCGTGGTGAAGAACTCGAGGGCCTTCACCGTGTTCATGGACTCGATGTTCAGGCAGTCGACCACGACGTCGGCTCCTGCGAGCGCCGTGTCCAGACCGGCCCCGGTGACGGCGTCCACGCCGGAGGACCGGCTGGCGGCCACGACCTCGTGGCCGGACTCGCGTAGGTGCTGGACGATGAAGCGGCCGATGGTTCCGGTGGCGCCGAGGACGGTGACCTTCATGATGGGCATGCTAGGGGCGCCCGAGCGTCCGACGGCAGGTCCGGTCGGCGGAGCGCCGCCGCCCACCGCATCCGCGGCGCGGTTCCGATGATGGAACATCGTCTCAGGACACCGGCCACGGCCACAGCAGCCGGCCTCCGGTGACGAGGCAGCCGATGCACACCAGCCAGAACAGGACGATCCACAGCACCGCCGGGACGCCGGTCAGCCGGGCGAGCTGGTCGGCGTCCCTGTCCAGGCCGGGAGCCGCGCGGCTCCGCCCGCGGCGCCGGAGCCCACGTCGTTGGCGCTGGAGTTCCACCACGGCGCGGGGCGCGGACAGCAGCAGGGACCACGCCACCACGTGGGCGACCGCGGAGAGCACCAGGGGCGGGGCCGTCCAGGACAGGGCGGTGACAGCCACCCCGGTGGCGAGCACGACCCACAGCCCGTAGAGATTGCGCACCACCAGCAGCATCAGGGCACAGAGCACCACGAGGGACCAGAGCCATCCGGCCGCATAGCCGGCGCCCGTGAGCCACGCGCCGGCGAGCCCGACGACGGCCGGGGCCGGATACCCCGCAGCGAGGGTCAGCACCATGCCGGGGCCGCGCGGGCGCCCCCGCGAGAGGGTCACCCCGGAGGTGTCCGAGTGCAGTCGGATGCCGCTGAGCCGGCGTCCCACGGATACGGCCACGATTGCGTGCCCGGCCTCGTGCGCCAGCGTGGCCAGGTGACGGACCAGCCGGTACCCGGCCGGGGTCCAGGCGATCACGAGGGCGAGGGCCGCCATGGCCAGCGCCCACGGCCAGTCCAGGCCCGGCTGGGTGGCGGTCACCCGGTCCCAGACGTCGGTCAGCAAGCCGGCGCCGGTGTCCTCCGCGAGAGGACGGGCATCCGATCCATCAGAACCCGCCGGCGTCGGGGGCCATGTTGGAGAACCGCGAGTAGTGGCCCTGGAAGCCCACCACGATGGTCTTCGTCGGACCGTTACGGTGCTTGGCGACGATCAGGTCCGCCTCGCCGGCGCGGGGGGATTCCTTGTCGTAGATGTCCTCGCGGTGCAGCAGGATGACCATGTCGGCGTCCTGCTCGATCGAGCCGGACTCACGCAGGTCCGAGACCTGGGGCTTCTTGTCCGTACGCTGCTCGGATCCACGGTTCAGCTGGGACAGGGCGATGACCGGGACCTGGAGCTCCTTGGCCAGCAGCTTCAGGGCACGGGAGAACTCGGCGACCTCCTGCTGGCGGGACTCCACCTTCTTGCCCGAGCTCATCAGCTGCAGGTAGTCCAGCACCACGAGCTTGAGGTCGTGCTTCTGCTTCAGCCGCCGGCACTTGGCCCGGATCTCCATCATGGACATGTTGGGCGAGTCGTCGATGAAGAAGGGGGCGTCGTTCAGCCGGCCGACGGTGGCTGCGATCTTGGACCACTGCTCGTCCCGGATGGTGCCCTTGCGCAGGTCCTGCAGGGCGATCGTGGCCTCGGCGGAGAGCAGGCGCATGGCGATCTCGTTCTTGCCCATCTCGAGGGAGAAGAACACGGTGGTCATGTTGTGCTTGATGGCCGCTGAGCGGGCGAAGTCCAGCGCGATGGTGGACTTGCCGACGGCGGGACGCGCGGCGATGACGATCATCTGGCCGCCGTGCAGGCCCTGGGTCAACTCGTCGAACTCGTAGAAACCGGTGGGCACGCCGGTCATCCCCTCGCCCTGGGACCCGGCCGCCTCGATCTCGTCGACGGTGTGCTCCAGGATCCCGGACAGGGGAACGTAGTCCTCGGACTGCCGGGTCTCGGCCACCTTGTAGACCTCGGCCTGGGCCTCGTTGACGATCTCCTCGACCTCGCCGTCCTGCTGGTAGCCCATCTGGACGATCTTGGTGCCGGCCTGGACCAGCCGGCGCAGGACGCCCTTCTCGCGAACGATCTCGGCGTAGAAGCCGGCGTTGGCGGCGGTGGGGACGGACTGGACCAGTTCGTGCAGCACGGCCGGACCGCCGACGCGGGCCAGCTCCTGGCGCTTGTTGAGCAGGTCGGCGACCGTGACGGCGTCGGCGGGCTCGCCACGGCCATAGAGGTCGATGATCGCCTCGTAGATCATCTCGTGGGCCGGCTTGTAGAAGTCGTTGCCGCGCAGCAGCTCCACGACGTCGGCGATCGCGTCCTTGGAGAGCATCATGCCGCCCAGGACGGATTGTTCGGCGACGAGGTCCTGGGGAGGGAGGACGTTGGCCCGCGAGGCGCCGGAGCCGTCGGTGGAATCAAAATGCTCGAATGCCAAGTAGTTGATTCCCTTCCCTGTAACCGGACGGCCCGGCAGCTCCCCCCGCGGTGCGGTGCCCCTAGGAGCCCGCCGCATCGCGATCCCGATGCGACGGACTCCACAGACGATGCTCGCCGGATGTGCGCCGTGTATCCCAGCCAATACCCGGCTCGTCCTGTGGGGATACCACGTGACACTACTCGCCCCCCGGACCGCACTCAACCGTGGTTTCCACAGGCGCTGTGGACAACGTGTGAATTCGGCGGCGTGTTGTGTGCACAGCGTGGGGACAACTCTGGGGATATGGCCATCGAACCGCCGCCAACCCCGTGCTGACATGGGATGTTTCGACTTCTGCCCTGTGGATAGAAATGAATCTTGCTGGGGATTACTCCCAGGCAAGTAGCACTTGTACGCCGGAAAGCGCAATTCGAGCGGGGAGTTCTTCACAGTTATCCACAGCATATCCACATCGTTTGTACCCGCCGTTGTAGCCGCGACGGCGCTCCCTGCGCACCTCACGGTCCCCCGCGGTTCACCTGCGTGTCATCTTCATCACCCCACCGTGGCGCGGGGGATTTCAGGCAGTGGCTGACCATTTCAGATTCCACCGGCGGCGCCACGCTGGGAGGATGGTGGCATGACGATGGACGAGAGCGCGTGGAGTCCCACGCCCGTACTGCGGGGCGGGTCCCCTGCCCGAGGAGGAAGCCATGGCGGATGACCACTTCGACGCGGCGGCGACCACGTGGGACCAGGAGCCGGGCAAGGCCGCCCAGGCACGGCACCTGGCCGAGGCCATCACCACCGGCCTGACCCTCACCGGCCACGAACGCCTCCTGGAGTACGGAGCGGGCACGGGACTGGTCTCCCAGGCGCTCGCGCCGCACGTGGGCCCCGTGACCCTGGCGGACACCTCCGAGGGGATGCGCCGGGTGGCCGGAGAGAAGGTCGCCAGCGGCCTCCTGCCGGCCGGTACGCGGGTCTGGGACCTGGACCTGGAGTCCAGCAGCGCCCCGGATGAACGGTTCGACCTGGTGGTCGCCAGCCTGGTGCTCCATCATGTCCACGACGTCCCGGCGGTACTGTCCGGGTTCCGCAGCCTGGTGGAGCCGGGCGGGCACGTGGCGATCGCCGACCTGGACACGGAGGACGGATCCTTCCACGCCCATCTCCATGACTTCGACGGCCACCCGGGCTTCGACCGCCGACAGCTGGCCCGGTGGCTCGAGGAGGCCGGCTTCGACGACGTCTCGGTCGCGGACTTCACGACGATCGAGAAGGACCGCACGCCCTTCCCCGTCTTCCTGGCCACGGCGCGCCGCACCTGAGCCTGCTGAACGCACTGAGGCCGGCCGGTTCCCCCACAAGGGGACCCGACCGGCCTCAGCCGCGGATTCAGAAGGTGACTAGGAGGTCACTTCTTCTTGGCCTTGGCGGGGACGACGTCCAGGTCGATCACGGCCAGGACGTCCTCGTGCAGGCGGACGTGCGCCTGGTACCGACCGATCGCCTTGATGGCGGTCGGCAGGGTCACGGTGCGGCGGTCGATGCTGCCCAGGCCGGCGGCCTCGACGGCCTCGGCCACGTCGGCGGCCTTGACGGCACCGAACAGGCGGCCGCCCTCACCGGCGGTCACCTCCAGCTTGACCGGTGCGGCCTGCAGCTTCGCGGAGAGGGCCTGGGCCTCCTCGAGGGACTTCACGGCGCGGGTCTCGCGGGCGGTCTTGATGGACTCGACCTGCTTCTCCCCGCCCTTGGTCCACAGGGTCGCGAAACCGCGCGGCAGCAGGTAGTTGCGGGCGTAGCCGTTCTTGACGTCGACGACGTCACCGGCGGAGCCCAGGCCAGTCACTTCCTGGGTCAGAATGAGCTTTGCCATCTGTATCTGTTCCTTCCTCGACTCGCTCGATCAGCCGCGGCCAGCGCCGGAGTAAGGAAGCAGGGCGACCTCACGGGCGTTCTTGATGGCCTGGGCGATCTTGCGCTGCTCCTGCACGGTCACGCCGGTCACGCGACGGGCACGGATCTTGCCGCGGTCGGAGATGAACTTGCGCAGCAGGGCGACGTCCTTGTAGTCGATGACGGTGATGTCAGCGGCCTTCAGCGGGTTGGACTTTGGTTTGGGCTTACGGATCTCAGCCTTCGCCATCGTGGTGCTCCTTCAATCGTCGGGAGCCCGCAGAACGGTTCTGCGGGATGGGATCGCAGGCGGCGGGGGGCCGCCTGCTGCCGCCGCACGGGAAACGGTTCCCGACGGCGTCCGGTGGGGTTCGTGCCCTGGGGCACCTCCCGCCGGGGTCGGTGACCGGCTCGGGTCCGGTCACCGGAGGTGAATCAGTACTGCTTCGATCAGAACGGGGGCTCGTCGTTGCCCGGGGTGTCCCAGGAACCCGCCGAGGTGGAGGACCCACCCCACGGGTCGTTGGAGCCTCCGCCGGAGCCCCAGCCGGCGTTGCCGCCGCCCTGGCCCCCGGCGTTCGCGCCCTGGTTGAACCCGCCACCCTGGCCGCCGCCGAAGCCACCGCCCTGGCCGCCGCCACCGAAGCCCCCGCCGCCTCCGCGGCCGGACTTGGTGATCTTGGCCGTGGCGTAGCGCAGCGACGGGCCGATCTCATCGACGTCCAGTTCGTAGGAGGTGCGCTTCTCACCCTCACGGGTCTCGTAGCTGCGGGCCTTCAGCCGGCCCTGGGCCACCACGCGGGTGCCCTTGGTCAGGGACTCGGCCACGTTCTCGGCCGCCTCCCGCCAGATCGAGGCGCGGAGGAACAGGGTCTCCCCGTCCTTCCACTCATTGGACTGGCGGTCGAAGGTCCGGGGGGTGGAGGCGATGGTGAAGTTCGCCACCGCGGAACCGGACGGCGTGAACCGCAGTTCCGGGTCTGCCGTCAGGTTCCCGACGACGGTGATGATGGTCTCTCCGGCCATGGTGCCTCCTGTGGACGCTTCGTACGTTCTGTTCGGCTGGACTCAGCGGGGGTGCGGCACCGTCACCGGTGCCGCGCGGGATCACTCTGCGTCAGCGGTGATCTTCTGCTCTTCCGGGCGGATGATCTTGGTGCGCAGGACGATCTCGTTCAGGCCCAGCAGCCGGTCGAGCTCCTTGGAGGTGTCCGGGGTGGACGTGAAGTTGATGACGGCGTAGATCGCCTCGGTCTTCTTCTGGATCTCGTAGGCCAGGCGGCGTCGGCCCCAGAGATCGAACTTGTCCACGGTGCCGCCGTCCTTGGTGACGACCTCCAGGTACTTCTGCAGGGTCGGCTCAACGGTGCGCTCATCCACTTCGGGATCAATCAGCACCATCAGTTCATATGCACGCATGCGAACCCACCTCCTTCGG
The DNA here is from genome assembly GCA_029961105.1 of Micrococcus sp. Lineage (GTDB taxonomy): Bacteria > Actinomycetota > Actinomycetes > Actinomycetales > Micrococcaceae > Citricoccus. The sequence goes on from JASBVO010000004.1 coordinate 48,112, forward strand.
GCTAGTGGTCACGGTCTTTCCGTAACAGGAGGTTCTGTGCGGTGGTTCCACGCGGGATCCGTCATGGGACGGCACGCAGAAAACCTTGACCATCATACCCGCTGGTGGCAATGGTCCCGAACCGGCTCCCAGTCTGCCGCCACCCGTCGCGCTCCCGCCACGGGCCGGGCCCCGACTGTGGACGCTGGCCCCGTACCGGCCTGCTGTGCAGGATGGGACCATGGCCGTCGCCCCGCGTTCCGACCACACCCACGTCCTGCTGGTGCGGGGCATCAACGTCGGAGGCCACGCGAAGGTCCCCATGGCCCACCTGCGCCGGATCGCCACCGCCGCGGACGCCCTCGAGGCCTCCACCATCCTGAACTCGGGGAACGTCCTGTTCCGGGTGGACCGGCAGGCCGGCCCCCAGGCCGACGCGGACGCGTGGGACATCGCGTACCGGGTCCAGTCGGCGCTGGAGTCCGAACTCGGACTGACCGTCACGGTCATCCCCGCCAGCAGGGCTGAGCTGGCCACCGCCCTGGCCCTGCACGGCCGGCTGGGATTCGCCGGCGGGGAGGACAGGCTGACCCACCTGGCCCTGCTGGCCGAACCGGCCGGCCCCGAACAGGCCGAGGCGCTCGAGACGCTCGACGCCGGCGAGGACCGGTGCGCGGTCAGCGGCCGGTTCGTGTGGCTCCGCTACGCGAACGCCTCGCACTCCTCGAAGCTCAGCCTCGACCGGATCGAGCGGACCCTGGGCACCCGGGCCACCGCCCGCAACCTGCTGACCGTCCGCCGCCTCGCTGCGGTCGCCTGAGCCGGTCAGAGGCGGTCCCGGCCGCATCGAGGTGACACGATCCTGCGCTTCCGGCCGCGTCTGTCGACAGTTCGTGCGACAGGGATGGGGCGGCCTGGCTCAGACGCCGGCGAAGAAGGACCCCACGGCCGCGGCCAGGTAGCCCGGGTCCCGGGCCCCGCACATCTCCCGGGCGGAGTGCATGGACAGCAGCCCGATGCCCACGTCCACCGTGCGGACGCCGAGCCGGGTAGCCGAGATGGGGCCGATCGTGGACCCACAGGGCACCGCGTTGTTGGACACGAACTCCTGGAACGGCACGCCCGCGTGGGCGCACCACCGGGCGAACGCCGCAGCGCCGGCCGCATCGGTGGAGTACCGCTGGTTGGCATTGATCTTCAGCAGCGGACCGGCGTTCACCCGCGGGTGGTTCACCGGGTCATGCCGCTCGGTGTAGTTCGGGTGCACCAGGTGGCCGGCATCGGCGGACAGCAGCCAGGACCCGGCCAATGACCGCGCCGGCCCCTGGCCGGAGACCCCCAGCGCGTCCAGCACGCGGCGCAGCACGTCCTCCAGCACGGGACCGGCCGCTCCCGAGCGGGACGCCGAGCCCAGCTCCTCATGGTCGAAGGCCGCCAGCACGGGGATCACCCGTGCCTGGCCCGTCGGCTCGGCGGCGGCGTTTCCGTCCCGGCCCTCGGGAGTATCGGCTGAGCGGGAGCCGTCCGACGCCGGCGGCCGTGGCGGATCCGGTGACTCCAGGGCTTCCAGGGCCACCAGTCCGGCGTGCACGGAGGAGAGGTTGTCCAGCCGGCCGGAGGCGAAGAACTCCGCGGACGCCCCGAACAGCCCGGGTGCCTGGGTGTCCGCCATGACCACGTCGAAGCCCCGCACCGCCTGCGGGTCCAGTCCCGCGCTGCGCGCGAGCACCGCCAGGATGTCGGCCGGGGCCGCGTTGCCACCGACGGCGCCCCAGACCGGGTTCATGTGGTGCTGGCGGTCCAGCTTCAGCCCGTTGTTCACGTCCCGGTCCAGGTGGATGGCCAGTTGCGGGAAGCGCGCCACGGGCCCGGTGGCCGCGAGGTGCTCGGTGCCGTCCTCGGTCACCAGGCGCCCGGCGAAGCACAGTTCCCGGTCCAGCCACGAGTTCAGCAACGGCCCCCCGTAGACCTCCACGCCGGCCTGCAGCCAGCCCTCCCGGCTGGTGCTCGGGCGGGGCTTGAGCTTGAACGTCGGGGAGTCGGTGTGCGCACCCAGGATGCGGAACACCGGCACGGCGTCGGCCGCTCCGGCCCCCGGCCCCGCGCCCGTGCCCGGGCCGGCCCCGGTGGCCACGTCCCCGGACCCGCCCCCCGCGGCCGCGGCACCCTCGGCGCCCGGGTGGGCGACGCCGTCGGGAATCCGCCAGGCGATCACGGCACCGTCCCGGACCAGGACGTACCCGCCCGGCCCGGCGGGGAACTCCTCGCGTTCATCCACCCGCCTGTAGCCGACCGCCTCCAGGCGGCGGGCCACCTCGGCGGCGGCGTGGTAGCTCGAGGGGCTGGCCCGCACGAAGCCGGCCAGGTCCTGCAGGTGGGGGTGGCCGGCCAGGGCGTCGGCGGAGGTCACGGAGTCCGGAGCGGTCATGCTCCTACCGTACGGTGCCGCTTCTCCAGCCACGGGGCACGGTCCGGGGCGTCGTCGTAGTGACCGCCGAGCGGGTCGTCCACGGGTAGCCGGTCCGCCTCGGTGGCATCGAAGCCCAGGTGCTCCAGGCGGGCCGCGGCCGCCACCCGCCCCGTTCCCGATCCGGGCCCGGCGGCGGGCCGGGTCCAGATCCGTCCGCCGGGCAGGGAGGCCCGCACCGGGTCGCCCCAGGGCGCGGTCATCTGCTCCACCACCCGGCCCATGAGGTAGAGGGTGGCCGCCATGTGCCCGAGGATGGCCAGGACGTAGAACGTGTCGTCCATGGAGTGCTGCACCTCGGAACCGGAGGCCCCCTTGGCCAGGTACATCCAGATCGCCCAGAAGTGCAGGACCTCGAAGAACTGCCAGAGGACGAAATCACGCCAGCGCGGGACGGCGAGCGCGGCCAGCGGCACCAGCCACACCACGAACTGCGGGGAGTACACCTTGTTGCACAGCACGAACGCGGCCACGATCAGGAACGTCAGCTGGGCCACCCGGGGCCGGTACCGGCAGCTGATCCCCAGCACGAAGATGGCCACGCAGGCCAGGAAGAACGCCCCGTAGGCCAACAGGGACAGGTCTTCGGCACGGATCTCCGGCCCCCCGGTCCGCGCCATGGTCACGTTCCAGGCATGCCAGACCGAGGACAGGCCCGGGCCGCGTTCACCGGAGAAGGTGAAGAACACGCTCCAGGCCTCGAAGTTGCCGATCATCATCGGCAGGTTCACCGCCAGCCAGGCGGCCACGGTCCCCAGCAGGGCCCACAGGAACGGGGCCCAGCGCAGGGAGCGGACCGCCAGGATCAGCAGTGCGCCGAGGATGAGCAGGGGGTAGAGCTTCATCGCCGCACCCAGCCCGAAGAAGATGCCGGCCAGCAGCGGCCTGCGCCCGCCGAACAGCCACATGCCCACGGCCAGCAGCGCCACCGCCCACAGGTCCCAGTTCACGGACCCCGCCAGGATGATGCCCGGGGCGACCGCCACCATCACCGCGTCCCAGGGCCTGCGGCCGGCGGACTTGGCGGTGACCACCACCGTGACGATCCACAGCACGGCGGTGAAGAGGAAGTTCACGTCCCAGTAGGCCAGCGTGGGATTCAGCTCGCTGTACGGCAGGGCCCTCGAGATCACCGCGGCGATCGAGGCCACCACGGACATCAGCACCGGGTACTCGAAGCTGGCCCCCGCCGCGAAGGGCGCGAACGGGTCCTCGGCGAAGCCGCGCCCGCCGTAGAGGGCGGACCAGTCCGAGTAGCAGCCGGCGTAGTAGACGCCGGGCTGGCCCCAGCCGCCCAGCCGGCACGGGGTCTTCAGCAGAACCGCGACGACGGCCGAGAGCGTGGTGAGCAGGATCAGCACCCGCATTGGGGTGAAGAACGAGTCGCCGGTGCGTCCGGGGACGGTGTGGCGGCCCATCGGGCCGCCGAGTCCCTCCCGCAACCGGCGCACCAGCCCGTCCGTCCGGGAGGGGACGGACACGGGGACCGGAGCGCCGCCGTCGGGACGGCCGGACCAGGGGGCGGGCCGGGACTCCCCGGGGGAGCTGGGCGTCCGGGGCCCGGTGTCCGGGGTGCGCAGGCTCATGGTCCCCATCCTAGGAGGGGGCCCGACGGCGGCCGGCTCGCCGTGCGCCGGCCGGAGGGCCGCCTGCGGGAACGGGGACGGCGCAGGAGCGGGAATGCCGCAGCCCGGACGCCGGTTGGACCCCGATGTGGGTGAACGTGGTCATCCGGCGTAAAGTGGACGGGGTTGTGCCCGCCCCTCCCGGGCCGGAAGCACCCTACTGCATTGACGTCCCGGACCGCCGGGATCTGGTCCGCCGCGCCCGGCGTGCGGCCGCAGGACCATCAGGACAACAAGGAGTACCGGTGTCGAAGAAGCCGATTCGTGTGGCCATTGCGGGCGTGGGCAACTGTGCCACCTCCCTGATCCAGGGGGTCGAGTACTACCGCAACGCCTCCGCGGACGAGCAGGTTCCGGGGCTCATGCACGTCCAGTTCGGTGACTACCACGTCTCCGACCTGGAGTTCGTGGCCGCCTTCGACGTCGACGCCAAGAAGGTCGGCGTGGAGCTCTCCGCCGCCCTGGGCGCCTCCGAGAACAACACCATCCGGATCGCCGACGTCCCGGCCACCGACGTGATCGTCCAGCGCGGACCGACCTTCGACGGCCTGGGCAAGTACTACCGCGAGACCATCGAGGAGTCCTCCGCCGAGCCGGTGGACGTGGTGCAGGTGCTGAAGGACGCCGAGGTGGACGTCCTCGTCTCCTACCTGCCGGTGGGTTCGGAGGAGGCGGACAAGTTCTACGCCCAGGCCGCCATCGACGCGAAGGTCGCCTTCGTCAACGCGCTGCCCGTGTTCATCGCCGGCACCAAGGAGTGGGCGGACAAGTTCACCGCGGCCGGCGTGCCGATCGTCGGCGATGACATCAAGTCCCAGATCGGCGCGACCATCACCCACCGCGTCATGGCCAAGCTGTTCGAGGACCGCGGCGTCACCCTGGACCGCACCTACCAGCTGAACGTGGGCGGCAACATGGACTTCAAGAACATGCTCGAGCGGGAGCGCCTGGAGTCCAAGAAGATCTCCAAGACCCAGGCCGTCACCTCCAACACCTCCGCCCAGCTCGGTGAGGACGACGTCCACATCGGCCCGTCCGACTACGTGTCCTGGCTGGACGACCGCAAGTGGGCGTTCGTGCGCCTGGAGGGCCGCAACTTCGGTGACGCGCCCGTATCCCTGGAGTACAAGCTGGAGGTCTGGGACTCCCCGAACTCCGCGGGCGTGATCATCGACGCCGTGCGCGCCGCCAAGATCGCCCTGGACCGTGGCATCGGCGGCCCCATCCTCTCCGCCTCGTCCTACTTCATGAAGTCCCCGCCGGTGCAGCACCACGACGATGAGGCGCACGAGCTGGTCGAGGCCTTCATCCGCGGAGACATCGAGCGCTGATCCCCTCTCCGGACCACCCCGGTCACGGGAGCTCGTCAAGGCCCCTGGCGTGGCTGCCCTGGGCGACGGCGAGCAGGCGCAGCAGCAGCTGCGAGTAGCCGTGGACGCCGATCGCCGTGTAGGCGGCGATCCGGTCCGCGGACGGGGATCCCGACGCCGGCCGGTCACCGCCCGCCTGCCCCTCACCTCCCCGCGCCGTTCCCGGCCGCGACAGGTCGGGGTCCTGGGCGCTACCCGGTGCCGCGGTTCCCGCGGCCCAAGGGGCCCCGAGGGACAGTTCGTGCTCGGCCACCCGGTCGACGGCCCGGGCGTAGACCAGCACGGTGTCCAGGGACGGCGCCAGCCCCCACTGCGCCATCGTGGCCAGCTGCCCGTCCAGGGCCAGCAGCGACTCCGGAGTGCCGGCGCGCCAGCCCATGGCCTCGAGGACGTCCCGCGCCGTCAGCCGGCCCGGGTCCCTCGAATCCGCCGGCGTCTCCGAACTGGCTGAACCGTCCGAGCCGGCCGGACTGTCGGAGACGGCGGCGTTGTCCGTGGCCGGAACGTCGGAAGGGGCCGCCGCGTGGGCGGTCGAAGCGTCGGACCCAGCCGGTTCGGCGGGCAGGTCGAGCACGATGGACTGCACCCGCCCCATCATCCGCACCGTGTCCAGGGTCTCCACGGCCTCGACCACCTGTCGCACCCGGTCCAGGCTCAGTCCGACCACCTGACCCAGGGCGCGGATCAGCTCGAGCCGGTCGACGTGCTCACTGCCGTAGGCGGAGGTCGTGGCGTTCAGCTTGCGCCCCGGCGGCAGCAGCCCCTCGCGCAGGTAGTACTTCACCGTGCTCACGGGCGTGGACGCCTGCCGGGAGAGCTGCTGCAGTTTCATGGTCCCTCTCCTGGAACGCCGGTGCGCGGCGATCGGTCTCCACCATCGGCGATCCCGCCTTGGATAGTGCACGGGCCGCCCGCTATCCACGGTGACAGCATTGGATAGCAGCACTACCTTAGGTCCCATGGACGCCTTCGGCCACCTGCTCTCCACCCCGATCCTGCTGCTGCACGTCATCGCCTCCGTCTATGCCCTCGCGGTGGGACCCATCAACCTCCTGCGCCGCCGCCGGGACCGCACCCATCGCGGGATCGGCCGGACCTGGGTCCTGGCGATGTTCGTCTCCGCACTGACCAGCTTCGCCGTCCAGCAACCGTTCCTGGCCTTCTCCTGGCTCCACGCCCTGTCCCTGTGGACCATGGCCTCCATCTCCCTGGGGGTGGCCGCCATCCGGCGCGGCAACCGCCCGGCCCACGTCGGGCACCTGGTGGGCAGCTACCTCGGGCTGTGGGCCGCGTTCCTGTGGGCCGCCCTGGCCCCGGATCGCACCATCGCCCAGATCGTCGCCCAAGCCCCCGTCACCGCGGGGGTGACGGGCCTGCTCGCCGTGACCGCCGCCGTCGGGACCTACTGGGTGTTCCGCGGACCGCACCCGCAGTCCGGCCCTCACGCCACCCAGGAGATCATGCACCGGGCCTGACGGGACCGTGGCGCACGGCCCCGCCCCGGTTTGGTCCTGGAGGTCGATAGGTGACGTCAGACCGGGAATTCGCGGGGGAGAACGTCACCTATCGACCTCCAGTTGCGTTGTGGCAAGATCGGCCGCATGAACGACGCCGAGATCGCCGCCGCCGCCACGTTCCTGCCGATCGCCGAGGTCGCCCGGCGGTCCGCGATCCCGGAGGACGCCCTGATCCCGTACGGGCACCACATGGCCAAGATCGACCCGGTGAGGCTGCCGCAGTCCCAGCGGCCCCCCGGCCGGGTCGTGCTGGTCACCGGCATCAGCCCGACGCCGGCCGGCGAGGGGAAGTCCACCGTCACCGTGGGCCTGACGGACGGGCTGAACCAGCTGGCGGCCCAGCCCGACGCCCCCGAGTGGTGGCGCGGGAAGACGGCGATGGCCGCCCTGCGCGAGCCGTCCCTGGGCCCGGTGTTCGGGATGAAGGGCGGCGCCACCGGTGGGGGTTATGCGCAAGTGGTGCCCATGGAGGAGATCAACCTCCACTTCACCGGCGACTTCCACGCCATCACCGCGGCCCACAACCTGCTCTGCGCCCTCGTGGACAATCACCTCCACCAGGGCAACGCCCTGGGCATCGACCCGCGCAGCATCGCGCTCAAGCGCTGCCTCGACACCAATGACCGTGCCCTGCGGGAGACCGTGATCGGCCTCGGCGGCCGCGCCCAGGGCGTCCCGCGGGAGAACGGCTTCGAGATCACGGTCGCCACCGAGACCATGGCCGTGTTCTGCCTGTCCCGGGACCTCGAGGACCTCAAGGCCCGGCTGGCGCGGATGATCATCGGCCGGACCCATGACCGGCGGCCGGTCACGGTCGGGGACCTCGGCCCCCACGGTGCCCAGGGCGCCATGGCCGTGCTGCTCAAGGACGCGCTCAAGCCGAACCTCGTCCAGACCCTGGGTGGTTCCGCCGTGCTGATCCACGGCGGGCCGTTCGCCAACATCGCGCACGGCGCGAACTCGATCATCGCCACCAACACCGCCCGGTCCCTCTCGGACCTGGTGGTCACGGAGGCAGGGTTCGGCGCGGACCTGGGCGGGCAGAAGTTCATGGACATCACGGCCGTGGCCGGCGGCTTCCCGCCTGCGGCCTCCGTGGTGGTGACCACCGTCCGGGCGCTGAAGATGAACGGCGGGATGTCCCTGGCCGAGGTCAATGCCGGCGCGCCCGCCGCGTCCGGGGGGCCCGGCCGGGCCGGGGGTATCGAGGCGCAGCGCCACCTGGACGCCCTCGAGGCCGGCGTGGCCAACCTCGAGCGCCACGTGGAGAACCTGTCCGTCTACGGGGTGCCGGTCGTGGTCGGCATCAACCGTTTCCCGCAGGACACGGACGCCGAACTGTCCTGGCTCACCGACTGGTGCGGCAGGATGGGCGTCCGTGTCGCCGTCGCCGATGTGTGGGCCCGGGGCGGGGCCGGCGCCGTGGACCTCGCCCGGCAGGTCACCCAGGCCATCGCCGAGGACGCCGCCTCATACCGGTCCCTGTGGACGGAGACCATGGACGTCGAGGAGCGGATCGACGCCGTGGTGCAGCGGATTTACCGCGGCTCCCACGTCGAGTACTCCGCGGAGGCCAAGCGCCAGCTGGCCCAGCTCACCGAGGAGGGCTGGGGTCACCTGCCGGTGTGCATGGCCAAGACCCAGTACTCGTTCACGGACGATCCCAAGGTCCTCGGCGCACCGACCGGGTTCGGCATCATGGTCCGCGAGCTCGTGGTCCGGCCCGGCGCCGGGTTCATCGTGGCCCTCACCGGGACCATGATGACCATGCCGGGGCTGCCCAAGTGCCCCGCGGCGGACTCCATGGACGTGGATGCGGACGGCCGGATCAGCGGCCTATTCTGAGGCCTCCGCCGACTCCGGCTGCTCCGCCCACCAGCGCAGCAGCTCCGCACGGGCCACGTCCTCCTCGTGCGGCCCGTCGTCCAGCCGCCACTCCAGCAGGTGCTTGTAGGCCCGCCCCACCACGGGCCCGGGACGGATCCCCAGGATCTCCATGACCTGCTTGCCGTCCAGGTCAGGCCGGACCGCGGCCAGCTCCTCCTGCGCGGTGATCTCCTCGATCCGCCGCTCCAGGTCGTCATAGGCGTGGGCGAGGCGTTCGGCCTTGCGCCGGTTGCGCGTGGTGACGTCCGAACGGGTCAGCGCGTGCAGCCGGGACAGCAGCGGGCCGGCATCGGTGACGTACCGGCGCACCGCCGAGTCCGTCCAGCCTGCGTCCCCGTAGCCGTAGAACCGCATGTGCAGCTCCACCAGCCGGGCCACCGCCTTGGTGGTCTCGTTGTCGAACTTCAGGGCCCGCATCCGCTGCTTGACCAGCTTGGCCCCCACCACGTCGTGGTGGCGGAAGCTGACCGCCCCGTTCGGTTCGAAGCGCCGGGTGCCCGGCTTGCCGACGTCGTGCATCAGGGCCGCGAAGCGCAGGACGAAGTCCGGCGCGGGCACATAGGTTCCCGACGGCGGCTGGAAGGCCTCGTCCGGCGCCTCGCCCTCCGCTCCGGCCGGCTCCCGCCCCGCCCGTTCGGCGGCCCACTGCTCCTCGAGCTCCGCCGGGTACTCGTGGTCCATCGCCTGCTCCAGGACCGTCAGCGAGTGCTCGTAGACGTCCTTGTGGCGGTGGTGCTCGTCCGTCTCGAGCCGCAGGGCCGGCAGTTCCGGCAGGACGTGGTCGGCCAACCCGGTGTCCACCAGCAGGTCGAGCCCGGCCCTGGGACGGGCCCCGTTGACGAGCTTGACGAGCTCCTCGCGCACGCGTTCGGCCGAGATGATCGAGATCCGCTCGGACATCGCGGTCATCGCGGCGATAACCGAGTCGTCCACGCCGATGCCCAGCTGGGAGGCGAACCGGGCCGCCCGCATCATGCGCAGCGGGTCGTCCGAGAAGGAGTCCTCGGGGGTCCCGGGGGTCCGTAGCCGGCCGGCCGCCAGGTCCCGCACCCCGCCGAAGGGGTCCACCAGTTCCAGTGAGGGCAGCCGGATGGCCATGGCGTTGACGGTGAAGTCGCGGCGGAGCAGGTCGTCCTCGAGCGAGTCGCCGAACGCCACCTGCGGCTTGCGGGAGTCCGGGTCGTACTGTTCCGCGCGGTATGTGGTGACCTCCAGCTGCCAGCCGTCCCTGGCGAAGCCGATGGTGCCGAAGCGCTTGCCGATGTCCCAGTGCGCGTCCGCCCAGCGCCGGCCGATCCGCAGCGTGGTGTCCGGGTCCGCGTCCGTGGTGAAGTCCAGGTCCGGCGATGCCCGGCCCAGGAACAGGTCCCGCACCGGCCCGCCGACCAGGGACAGCTCGTGGCCGGCGTCCGCGAACAGCCGGCCCAGCTCCAGCACCACGCCCGGCACCGTCGCGCCGGTGGGGAAGCCCGCGGGCAGCATGACCTCGGCCGGCCGGGCCGCCGAGTCCGGTGCGGCGTCGCGGCCGGTCCGGGTGGGTCCGGTCGTTCCGGCGGCTCCGGCGGGGGTGGTCGCGGGTACGCGGGGGGTGGGCTGGGATGCGGCGGAGGGATTCATCGTGTGGTTAAGGGTGCCAGATCCGGCGCCCGGGTCCGACACTCCGAAACGCCCCGACGCTGGGCCGCTACAGTGGAACGCATGGCTCATCCCGTCCCGAGCGCGCCGAAGCGCACGCCGCTCACCGCATCGGTGGGCCGTCGCGTGCCTCGTCGCCCCGGGCAGCCCGGGCAGACGGGTGCCACCGGGGAGACAACCGGCGGTGCCCTGCCCACCGTGGAGGAGGTCTCCGCCGGCGGCGTGGTCATGCGCCGGATCGATGGCCGGCTCGAAGTCGCCATCATCGCCCGCTACAACCGGGGTGGACGCCTGGAGTGGTGCCTGCCGAAGGGCCACCCCGAGGGGACGGAGACGCACGAGGAGGCCGCCGTGCGTGAGGTGGAGGAGGAGACCGGCATCGCCGGGGAGGTCCTCGCCTCGCTGGGATCCATCGACTACTGGTTCACCGTGTCCAGCCACCGGGTGCACAAGACGGTGCACCACTACCTGCTCAAGGCCACGGGCGGGGAGCTGACCACCGAGAACGATCCGGACCACGAGGCCGTGGACGTGGCCTGGGTGGACCTGGAGGCGCTCAACGCGAAGCTCTCCTTCCCCAACGAGCGCCGCATCGTGGACCTCGCCCGGGACGTGCTGCCCGACTACGAGGACCGCCTCCCGGATCAGTCGGACCGGGCCCGGTGAGCCAGAACGACCCCACGGCAGTGACGGGTGCGGGCACCACCGAGAAGCTCGACGCCGGCAGCACCGCCAAGTCCAGCGCCATCATGGCCGCGGGCACATTGGTCTCGCGCGTCCTCGGTTTCGTCCGCACGGCGCTGCTGGCCGTGGCCATCGGGTCGACGGCCGTGGTGGCGGACATCTTCGAGACCGCCAACACCATCCCGAACATCATCTACATGCTGCTGGCCGGTGGCGTGTTCAACGTGGTGCTGGTCCCGCAGCTGATCAAGGCCGCGAAGAGGCCGGACCAGGGCGCGGACTACACCTCCCGGCTGATCACCCTGGCGGTCATCGTCATGGCGGCGGCCACCCTGGTCATCACGGCGGCGGCTGCCCCCATCATCCAGGCCCTGACCAGCGGCTGGTCCGAGCCCAAGCTCGTCCTGGGCACCGCCTTCGCCCTGTGGACCCTGCCGCAGATCTTCTTCTACGGCCTGTACGCGGTGATCGGGCAGGTCCTCAACGCCAACGGCCGCTTCGGTGCCTACATGTGGGCGCCCGTGGCGAACAACGTGGTGGCGATCCTGGTGATCAGTGTCTACCTGGCCCTGTTCGGCTCCTTCAACGCCCGCGAAGACCAACTGGCGGAGTGGACCACCGCCCAGACCGTGCTGCTCGCCGGGGGGCACACCCTCGGGATCGTGGTCCAGGCGCTCGTGCTGTTCGTGCCCCTGAGCAGGCTGGGCCTGGGCCTGCGGCCGAAGTTCGGCTGGAAGGGGATGGGCCTGCGCTCCACCGGCAAGCTGGCCGCCTACACCCTGGGGACGATGATGGCCGGCAACGTGGTCAACCTCCTGGTGGCCCGGCTGGTGTCCGGCGCCACCGAGGCCCGCTCGGACATCGACGTCACGGCCGGTGCCGAGGCCGCCAGCCAGGCCGCCTCGATCCCGGGTCTGTACGCGCTGAACACGGCCCAGCTCATCACCGTCCTGCCCCACTCCGTGTTCGTGCTCTCCCTGGCCACGGTGCTGTTCAACCAGCTCACCCGTTCGCTGCACAACCGGGACCTGCCGGAGGCCCTGCACACCGTGAGCCTGGGGCTGCGGAACTTCGCGGTGCCGATGATGTTCTCCATGGTCCTGGTGCTGGTGCTGGCGGGCCCGCTGGGCCGGGTCTTCGCCGGGTCCTCGGCCACCGCTGCCGCGTCGGGCGTGGCGATCGGCCAATTGCTGGTCCTGCTGGCCCTGGGCATGCCGTTCCGCTCCGCGCACATCTACCTGATGCGCGTGTTCTATGCCGACGAGAACGCCCGGATCCCGATGCTCGTCCAGGTGGGCACCGCGGCCTGCACGCTGGCGATCGCCTACGTCGGCGCCCTGTTCATCCCGACCTGGAGCATGGCCTATCTCATCGTGGCGGTGTTCACCGTCCTGCACGTGGCCCAGTTCGTCGCCGCCCACCTGCTGGTACGCCGCCACTACGGGGACTACGGCTCAGGCCAGGTCCTGGACACGTACCTGCGCACCGGTGCCGCCGCCGTCGTCTCCGGCCTGGCCGGCGGGCTGGTGCTGTGGCTGTTGGGTGGTTATTCCGGAGGATTCCCCTGGTCCTCGATCATCAACGCGCTGCTCAGCTGTGCCGTGGTCGGAACGGTGATGGCGGTGGTCTACCTCGTCCTCCTGCGCGTCATGCGGCTTCCAGAACTGGCGGCGTTCCTGGGCCCCCTGGCGCGCCGGATCCCGGGGCTCGGACGGTGATTTTCCCCGCCTCACACCGGCGGTTCACGCCCCCACAGGGGTTGGGTGGTCGTAGCATGGTCCCGACCACCCCCGGGCCGGTCGGTGTCCAGCCATGACTGACATGGCCGGACAGGACGGCCGGACGCGCTGCACCACCGTCACCGCCCGGGCCACCGACCTGGAGGAGCACCGTGCCGCAGCCCATTGAAGAGGGAATGGTCCTGGGAGGCCGATACCTCGTCACCGGACACGTGCTGACCTCGGCCGACCAGGACATGGTCCTGGACGGCCGGGACCAGGTGCTCAACAGGGACGTCTCCATCCTGGTCGCCTCCCCCGACCACGCATCCCAGGTGGCCGCCTCGGCCCGTGAGCTGGCCACCGGCGAGCGGCAGGGCAGCATCCAGGTCCTCGACCTCGGCCTGAGCGAGGGCCGCACCTACCTCATCGCCGGCGGCAATCCCGGACCGGACGAGCTGCTGGACATGACCCGCGAGCAGCAGGTCTACGTGGAGCCGTTCCAGACCGACACCCTCGGCTCCGAGATCTTCGGCGAGGCCCGCACCTATGAGCCGCACGTGTACGAGGACGACGAGGAGTACTACGAGGACCTCGATGACACCTTCGCCGTGGAGAGCACGGAGCGGCGCCGTCCACGCTTCCTGAAGGGGATCTCCGAGCGACTGAGCCAGCGCCTCGGGTCCCACGACGCAGCACGGGAGGCCGTGTCCGGTGCCGGCTCGAGCGCAGCCGCGGCGGGAGCCGCCGCCGGCGCCCAGGAGGGTCACGACGACGGCCGGGCGGCGGTCGAGACGGAACCGGGCGGACGGGACCCCTACAGCGCGTCGATCCGCCGCAGGAACGAGAAGCCGTTACCGGACTCCGTCAGCGACGACGACTGGACCGGAACGCACGACGAGGTCGCCGTCGCCCCGGAGCCCCGGACGCCGGCAGCCGGGTCCGTCGACGCGAACGCCGGGGACACTGGCGAGAAGACGGCCCAGCCCGCGGCACCCGAGGCCCGTCCGGTCCGGCCTGTCTCTTCGCCCGGGGACGCAGGCGGCTCAGCAGTTCCCCACGATCGCGAGTCTGCCCCCCACGGTGGCCCCGCTTCTTCGGTGACCCATGACCGCGACTCGACGACTTCCCTGGACCGCGGCTCCGCAGTGGACACCGGTGAGACGCGCCGGGCCGACGTCGTGGGCGGCGCCGCCGCGGGGGCTGCTGCCGGAGCCGCCGCCGCAGCCGAGGCGGGGACCGGTCCGGGGACCGCGACCGCCGGTGCCGGCTCCACCGCGGGGGCGGAAGCGGCCCGGGGCCGGGCGGCCACTGCTGGGGCGGATGCCGCCAAGGGCGGGCGTAGCTCCCAGCCGGGCCGCAATCGCCCCGAGGACACCGACGTCGCCGCCCGGCGGCCGAAGGTCAGCCTCTGGTCGGACGACGAGGACGCGGAGCAGCGTGGCCACCAGGACAGCGTCAGCGCCGCGCCTGCCGCAGGGCTGACCGCCGGGGCCGCCACCTCCGCTCTCACCGGCGATCGCCGGCATGTCTCCCACGACGCCGGCGCCATCGATCGAGCGGACCGGGGAGACGACGCGGACCGAGACGCCTTCGCGGACGAGTACGAGGACCAGGAATTCCAGGACGAGGACAAGCCACGGGGCGCGCGCTGGATCGTCGGTGGCATCCTCGCCCTGGTGCTCGTCCTGGGAGCGGTCTTCGCCTTCAACCTCCTGGGCAACAATCGTGAACCCCAGGCCGGTGGCGAGGACACGGCCACGTCGTCACCGACCGCGGGCAACCCTGGCGAGTCGGAGACCGCAGGATCCGACCTGCCCGAACCGGTGATCGCCGGGGCCACCCGGCTTGTGCCCGACAGCCCCCAACTGAGCGCTGAGACGGACAACACGCTGGCCAATGCCATCGACGGCAACCCGGCCACCGCCTGGCAGACGTACTCCTTCGCCCAACCGGGCTTCGGGGGGTACGCCTCCTCGATGGCCCTGGTGATCGAACTCCAGGAGCCCAGCGCCATCAATCAGGTGGACATCGCCCAGAACAACGGCAGCGGCGGGTCCTTCTCGGTCCTGCTGAACGACGCTCCCCAATTGGACGGTGCCCGGCAGATCGCCGAGGGCTCCTTCACCGGACCGCAGGTCAGCGTGCCCGTGAGTGGGGAGGATGGCGGACCGGCCGAGGCCCAGTACGTGATCATCAACTTCACCGAGCTGCCTCAGCTGTCCAATGCCTCGGCGAACCTTCCCTATGGGCTGCGCATCGCCGAAGTGCAGGTGCAGTGACGGCACCCTGGGCCGGTCCGCGGAGGCCGGGGTCCGCGGGGCGGTAGTGCGTACGGCGCACGGAATAGCTTCCCCTATGGTGGTGTTCCACCCTAGAGAACCCCCTCACCGTGAAGGAAGTACCGTGACCGAGGCTGTTGAGTCCACCGACGTCGTCCGCGACGTCGTCATCATCGGGTCGGGTCCGGCGGGATACACCGCCGCGATCTATGCCGCTCGAGCCAACCTGAACCCCCTGGTGGTGGCCGGTTCGGTGACCGCCGGCGGCGAACTGATGAACACCACCGACGTGGAGAACTTCCCCGGCTTCCCCGAGGGGATCATGGGTCCGGAACTGATGTCGCACCTGGAGAAGCAGGCGACCCGTTTCGGCGCAGAGGTGCTGTACGAGGACGTCGTCAGCGTCAACTTGGAGTCCGAGCCCAAGCTGGTCACCCTGGGCAATGGCAACGAGTTCCGTAGCCATGCGGTGATCCTGGCCACCGGGTCCGCCTACCGCGAGCTCGGTGTGGACGGGGAGAAGCGCTTCTCCGGCCACGGTGTCAGCTGGTGCGCCACGTGCGACGGCTTCTTCTTCCGGGACCAGAACATCGCCGTGGTCGGGGGCGGTGACTCCGCCATGGAGGAGGCGCTGTTCCTGACGAAGTTCGCCTCTTCCGTCACCGTCATCCACCGCCGTGACGAGTTGCGGGCCTCCAAGACCATGGCCGACCGGGCGCTGGCCCACGAGAAGATCAACTTCGTCTGGGACACCGAGGTCATCGGCCTGGACGGTGAGGACAAGCTCAAGACGCTCCGGCTGAGGAACCTCAAGACGGGCGCCGAGTCGACCATGGACGTCACGGGCCTGTTCGTCGCCATCGGCTCCGACCCGCGAGTCGACCTCGTCCGGGATCAGCTCGAACTGACCGGGCAGGGCACCATCAAGGTGGACTACCCCAGCTCGCGCACCTCAGTGCCGGGTGTCTTCGCCGCCGGTGACGTCACCGACCCGACCTACCGCCAGGCCATCACGGCGGCCGGCAGCGGCTGCGTGGCCGCCCAGGACGTCGAGCACTACCTGGCCGACGTCAAGGATCTCGCCGCCGTGGCCCGGTAGGGCCTCGACCACTACAGACCCGGCTGGATCCGCCCGGTCCACGCCATTGTCCACTGAAACCAGGAGGAACCATGAGCACCATTGACGTCACCGATCAGGACTTCCAGGAGAAGGTCCTCAATTCGGACAAGCCCGTTCTCGTCGACTTCTGGGCAGAGTGGTGCGGCCCGTGCCGCATGCTCACTCCTGTCCTGGAGGAACTTGCGGCCGAGAACGAGGACAAGATCACCGTGGCCAAGCTGAATGTCGATGACAACCCCCAGGCGGCCTCCACCTATGGGATCACCAGCATCCCTGCCGTGATGGTCTTCAAGGGGGGCGAGAAGGTCGCCACGTCGATCGGGGCCAAGCCGAAGCAGGTCCTCGAGGCCGAGTTCGCCGAATTCCTCAAGTAAGCGTTCACCGCTGACACCGGTGGAAACCGAAGGCCCCGCTCCTCTGGGAGCGGGGCCTTCTTCTACCTGAGACCTGTCACCGCAGGCACGAAAACAGGGGCAATCACGCTTTTAGGCCTGAGAAGCGTTAGACCCTGACGGATTGATCAGGGCCATGATCCGGTTGAGGTCTTCCACCGAGGCGAAGTCGATGGCGATCTTCCCCTTCCGGGCCCCGAGCGTGATCCTCACCGTGGTGTCGAGCTGATCTGTCAGCGTATTCGCCAGGTAATCCAGTCGTTCGTGCCGGTCCGAGCGCGAAGCACGGGGCTTCGGCTTGGCCTTCCGGATGCCGTCGTGAAGGGAAACCAGTTCCTCCGTGGCACGAACCGACAGGCCCTCGGACACGATCTTCTGGGCCAGTTTCTCCATCTCGGCCGGATCTACGAGCCCCAACAGGGCACGGGCATGACCGGCTGACAGGACACCCGAGGCGACTCTGCGTTGGACCAACGGGGGCAGCTTCAGCAGGCGCAGGGTATTGGAGATCTGGGGACGCGATCGACCGATCCTGCTCGAGAGCTCGTCCTGGGTGCAGTCGAAGTCCTCCAGGAGCTGCTCATAGGCAGCGGCCTCTTCCAGCGGATTGAGCTGACTGCGGTGCAGGTTCTCGAGGAGTGCATCCCGCAGTAGGGCGGTATCGGCAGTGTGCCGGACGATGGCCGGAATGGTGGCCAAGCCCGCACGTTGACTGGCGCGCCAACGGCGTTCGCCCATGACGAGTTCATAGGGACTGGGGCCGTCGACGGGTCGAACCACGATCGGCTGGAGGACGCCGACCTCCCTGATCGAGGCGACCAACTCCTCCATGTCCTCTTCGTCGAACACCTCCCGGGGCTGACGCGGGTTGGGATGGATGTCCAGCACGGGGAGGGAACGCAGCTCCGCGTCTTCCGACGTCCCCGAGGACTGGGTCGATGAGTGGCCCGTGACGGTCGATTCGCCGTGGGAGGCTGCGGCCTCGGCGGACCTCAGTTTGTCAACCGCAGTGGGTTGATCCGTCTCGTTATTCCCCCGGTCGCCGACGGACGCCAGCGGCGCCCGAAGAGTCCTGGGCGAGACTGGGGGCATGGCGGGGCGCTTGCGGCCGTTGGCCGTGGGACCAGTCGATGACGACTCTGATGCACTCTGCGCGCTGGACGAGGCTTCGGCCCTGCGGTCCGGAAAGAAGACGTCCACCGGTCGGCGCGTCTCCCGGACCGTTGGCTTAGTGTCCGCCGAAGAAGCTCCACCGAGATACCGGCCCGCGACGTCCTCAGGACTCCGTTCGGTGGGCGTCGTCCCGGCCGCCGTCTCGGGCTCGTCTGCCACCTCCGGCGTCTCCGGCTCCTCTGTAGAGGAAGGTTCCTTGGATTCACCGGACGGGGTTACCTCGTCTGGGACGGTCGCCGGCATCGAGCTGCTGTTCTCAGCCGCGGTGTGACTCTTCTCCGAGATGCCGACCGTGATGGCGTCACTGTCAACGCTATCTATATCGGCGGTTTTACCATCGTCGGAAATTTCCTCCTCGGGAACGGTACTCTGAATGAGCGCTTCCAGGCCCCGTCCTAGCCCACGCCGGCTCTTCTTCACACATTCTCCTTATATCGCGACAACGTCATCGACCAGTCTAGGCCGTTTCACGTGAAACGGCTGCCGCGGGCGTCATGGGTTGGGCAGCGCGGACGGTGTCGTTGGTCTGTGACGGACACTCCATACATCCCCTTGCAACGGTTTCGCGAATGAACCGCGTTGTTGCGACTGAGCCGGATTGCCGTTTCACGTGAAACCTCAGATTCGAGGCGCCTCCACAACGATGTGGGAGGAGTCTCGAAGCCTTGGGGCGCCTTTGCGGTCGGCGGACGGAGCGGCGAGTACGAAGGAGTGAGTCACGGGATCTTGATCATTTGTCTCCCGCCGTCTGGACCTAATCCGGAAATTCAAGCCTCGATGGCGGTCCGTGCGCTCAGTTATGTGACAGCGAGCATTACCAGCTCGCATACGTCGACGTGCACAGCGGCGGTGGCGGCGCCCCGACGCCGAGCCCGGAATCCGGTTCTGCGCAGGCCGTCATCGCATTGCCTCGCTGGTGCTGAGGTCTTGGGCTGCACCTCTATGCTCTCCGTTGTGTCCGGACAAGGCATCGAGATGGCGCGCGTTTCACGTGGAACAGCACTAAGGTTCAGCCCCACCAGCCATGCCCACGCGAGCGTTGAAGCCCGCCAGGTCTGCATGGCTGCCATGATCCCGGAAGAGAGGCCCGGACGGCACACCGAGTAGGAGTAACCCACAGCGGGGCAGGTCTAGGGCATAGTCCTAGACAAATCCCCGGGGACGCTTATGGACCGACAGCAGCCCTCAACCCAGCGTCATCACGTCGTCAAGTCCCAGTCGCCCGGGCCTTCGTCTACACAGCCGCTCCCGATTCCTGGCGGGGTCGCACCCGATCTCGCTCTTCCATTACAGAAGAAACAGCGGTGCCCGATGCCCCGACCGAGCAGTTTCACGTGCAACCCCGGTCGTCCGTTCAGCTAGTTGGCGAGCAGAGTCTGTAGGAGGGGGTGCGCGTCGACCGCGCTAACTATGACCGTCGTCAATCGACGTAATAGGGGTGGAATTCCGGGCTCGCCGACACCGGTCCGAGGGAAACCCGGCCCGATCCAATCAGTTCGAATTGGCGACGTAGCTTCCTGTTCGCTGTGGACATTCCCGTCGTGCCGTAGCCACCAGTGCGTCAAGAAAGCCGCAGGACAGCAGCCGGCTCTGCGGCGACGGGCCGCAGGGAGGCTGCCGTAGCAGGCACGCTTTCACGTGAAACGTGGTCCTCCAAGCCCCCTGGCCAGGCCAGCCATCCATCAGAGTAGCGGGCTGCATGACGCGGGTCAGTCCGAACCACGGATGACAGGCCGGTCCGCCCAGACAGCCTGGGGGTCACCAGCGAAGGGCCACCGGGGTGGAATCGAAGGAACGTCAGGCAGCACTGCAGCTGGCTCGGGAATTGGTTTCACGTGAAACGACGCTCAGAACAAAGGGCTTATCGACGAGGGTGCACCCCTTTTGGCCCAAGCGCCCTCGAAGCGGCGCCACAGCGCGTCTGCTTCCTATCCGAAAAGGGAGAGAGCGTCTGTCGGGCTACAGGTCCGTCACCGGCCGCGTGTGCGACGCCTGGGTGACACCAGGGAAGGGCCAGAAATGACGGTGAAACACCATGCCAAGAGAAAGGTGCTGGACTTCAATGCGCCAGTTCCACGCGAAACAAGAATCGGGCCCGACCAACAAGCTTGCCCGCCTGCCGTGCCCCGCTGCAAACACGGGGGCCTTGGCTTCCTCTCATAAGGGCCGCGGCCTGGCGCCGACGAGGGCGGCCGTTTCACGTGAAACGGCCCCGAATATCCCCCTACGAGCCGCGAGACTGTGTCCACGTCACGGGCCCACGTCCACGTCCATGTCCCCGTCCATGACCGTGCCCAGCCCCGTCCGCGTCCCTGTGGGCGTCCGTCATCGCCTGGGCCTGTTGGCGTCCAACTTTGTCCCCGCGTTAGGGGCATTGACGCGATCATCACCGCATACGTCGCGTTTTGCGTCCGTGACCACGTCCGTCCGGTTCGAAGTGCACATGGAAGCAACAGGCGAAATCAACCTGAGCGGGCTGAAACCAGACCGGAAAGAGCCATTACTGGGTGAAAGCAGAATGGAAACCCGACCGTCCGTCCCAGGAACGCCGATCGGCCTGGCCAGTCCCCGTCCAGCTACACCCCAGCGGTATGCCCACGCTCGGCGATCTCGACCGCGGCCTCACGATAGGAGAGGGCCCCGGTCGACTGCGGATCGTACGTCAGCACGGACTGCTGATAGCTGGGGGCCTCGGAGATCCTGACGTTGCGCGGAATGACAGCGTCGAGCACCTCATTGGGGAAGTGCTCACGGACCTCCGCGGCGACCTGTGTTGCCAGGTTGGTCCGACCGTCGTACATCGTCAAGAGGATCGTTGAGACACGCAGCGAGGCGTTGAGATGCTTCTGGATCATCTCGATGTTCTTCAGCAGCTGGGACAGCCCCTCCAGGGCGTAGTACTCCGTCTGGATCGGGATCAGCACCTCGCCGGCGGCCACGAAGGCGTTCACGGTCAGCAGACCCAAGCTGGGCGGGCAATCGATGAACACGTAGTCCAGACGGGGAAGACCTTCGCGTTCACGATGAGCGAAGTACTGATTCAGCGCACGGGTCAGGCGCTGTTCACGGGCGACCAGCGATACCAGCTCGATCTCGGCTCCGGCCAGGTCGATCGTGGCAGGGGCCACCACCAGCCCATCGACGTCGGGGCACGGCTGAACGACATCCGCCAGCGGAACCTCGTCGATGAGCACGTCGTAGACGCTGTCGACGTCGGAGGTGTGAGGGATCGCCAGCGCGGTGGACGCGTTGCCCTGCGGGTCGATATCCACCACGAGTACCTGCATGCCCGCGCGTGCCATGGCCGCGGCGAGGTTGACGCTCGTGGTGGTCTTGCCGACGCCGCCCTTCTGGTTCGACACCGTGATGATCCGGGTCTCACGGGGCTTGGGTACCTTCCGTGCCCGCAGCTTGGCCCGCCGTCGGTTCTCCTGGGCGATCTCCTGGGTGAGCGGGGCCGCACCGGCACCGTCACTGCGAGACGTCACGGCGGGCTCAGTTCCACGTGCAACACCTGACTCATCAGTCAAGAAAACAACCTCCCGAGGTTGATAAGACAGCGACGTCGACCCTCCGGTGGGGCGATCGGCGTGTCCAGCCTACTGGTCAGCGACCACGTCCGACCCCGACGCGGACCACGGTGGTGGGTTCAGCGAGCAGGTCGCCACCAACGGTCTCGATGACGGGAGCGGAGCACTTGTGCTTCTTCAATACCTTGGCGGCCGTTCGTACCTCGTCCGCAGCGCTGCGGCCCTTGATCGCCAGCAACTCACCGCTGCCCTGGAGGAGCGGCACCGTCATCGGCACGAGGGTCTTCAGCGCGGAGACGGCACGGGCGGTCACCACGTCCGCGGCGATATTGCCCACGACCTGCTCCGACCGAGCACGCACCACGTCCACGTTGTCCAGCCCCAGGTCCTCCACCACCATGTCCAGCCAGGAGACCCGGCGCTCCAGCGGCTCGATCAGGATGAACTGGCAGTCGGGCCGGGCCAGCGCCAGGGCGATGCCGGGCAGGCCGGCGCCGGAGCCGACGTCGGCCACCAGGGCGCCGTCGGGCAGGAGGTCACCGACCACCGCGCAGTTCAGCACGTGACGCTCCCACAGCCGCGGGACCTCCCGGGGGCCGAGCAGGCCCCATTCGATACCGGTGGAGGCCAGGTGCTGCACGTACCGCCGGGCCAGGTCGAGGCGGTCGCCGAACAACTCCTGCGCCGCCTCCAACAGCTCCCCGGACAACTCCGGGGGTTCCTGGACGCCTTCCTCGCTGGTCTCAGGCACCGGCGGAGACCACCACGTGCCGGCGCGGTCCTTCACCCTCGGACTCGCTCACCAAGCCGGCCTGGGCGATGACGTCATGGACCACCTTGCGCTCGTACGCCCCCATGGGCTTGAGGTGGACCGGCTCGCCGGTCTGGCGGACCTGCTCCACGGCGTCCTGGGCCACTGCCTCCAGCTCGGTGGCGCGACGGGCACGATGGCCGGCGATGTCCAGGACCAGGCGTGAGCGATTGCCGGTCGCGGAGAGCACGGCGAGCCGTACAAGCTCCTGCAGGGCTTCGAGGCCCTTGCCGTCCCGCCCCACGAGATCGCGGAGACGGTCGTCCCCGTCCTCGGCGATCACGGACAGGTAGGTCCTTCCGTTGCGCACCTCGATGTCGATGTCACCGTCGATATCGGAGATGTCGAGCAGCTCCTCGACATAGTCGGCGGCGATGTCGCCCTCCTCCTCGAGGCGGCTCGCCGACGACCCCGACGAGGAGCCAGCCGGTGCGTCGGTGGCCTCGTCGACGTCCCCGGCAGCATCCTCCGCAAAGTCGTCCCCAGGCTCGTCGACAGACTCGTCCACAGGGTCGACCGCAGGTTCATCCACGAGGCGGCCCGGGGCCTGGTCGACCGACTGCTCGGCACCCGGCACGGCGTCCGTGGTCTCGGGGACATCCCCGTTGGACGATGCTGACACGTCGGTCATCACTTTCTCCTCTTCTTGGGCTGCCGCCTGGGCTGCTGGCGCTGGCCCGTCTGGGGCCTGGCAGCCTCGGCCTCGGCCTTCGCCGCCGCCTCCTGGGCGGCCTTGCCCACGGGCGGCAGGCCCTTGGCCGCACGGCGCTCGTTGAGCTCGCGCTCGGCCAGCGAGCCGGGGGTGGGGTTGTTGCGGATGATCCACATCTGCTGGCCGACGGCCCAGAAGTTGGTGGCCGTCCAGTAGATCAGCACGCCGATCGGGAAGTTGATGCCGCCGATGCCGAACACCAGCGGAAGGATGTAGAGCATGAACTTCTGCGACTGGGCGAATGGCCCGGTCATCGCGGCCTCGGACATGTTCTTGCTCATCAGCATCTTCTGCATGAAGAACTGAGAGGCCGTCATGAGGATGATCATGATGACCGAGACGATGATGACGGCGAGGTTGAAGTTCTCGCCCATCGAGCCCAGGAAGGTGGACTGCATGGGTGCGCCCAGGAAGATGGCATCGCCGAAGGAACGAATCTGGTCGGCGGACAGGGCGGCCTCGCCCTCACCCCGTTCCGCGGCCGCGCCGGCGCCGGTGAGGATCTGGAACAGCGCGAAGAAGAACGGCATCTGCACGAGCATCGGCAGGCAGGCCGCGAACGGACTGGTGCCGTGCTCCTTGAACAGGGCCTGCTGTTCCATCGCCATGGCCTGACGGGACAGCTGGTCGGTCTTCCCCTTGTACTTGGCCTGCAGCTTCTGGATCTCGGGCTGCATCGCCTGCATGGCGCGCTGCGACTTGATCTGCTTGACAAACAGCGGGATGAGCGCGGTGCGGACGAGGATCACCAGGAGGATGATCGACAGCGTCCAGGTGACACCGCTGTTGGGATCCATGCCGATCCAGTCCAGGAGGGTGTGGAAGGCACCGAGGATCCAGGACATCACCCACTTGAAGGGCCAGAGAATGATTGCGAAGAAGTCCATGGTCTCCTACTGCTCCTCCGGAGGGTCCGGCGGGATGACGGGGTGGTTGAGGTCAATGATCTTGGGTCGGCGCCCCGGGGGCCAAATCCGCCGGCCGGGCGGGACGGCATCGACCCCGCCCTTCGACCAGGGATGGCATCGGCCGAGCCTGCGCGCGGCCAGCCACGACCCGCGGGCCGCGCCGTGGACGTGCACGGCCTCGAGCGCATAGGCCGAGCAGGACGGGAAGTAGCGGCACACCTGGCCGTAGGCCGGTGAGACCACGGCGCGGTAGGCCATCAGCAGCCAGCTGAGCAGCATGGACGGCAGGGCACGCAGAGGTCCCCACACGGTGGACCCGGGCAGGGTGGTGAAGGGGGACTGTTCGGTCACGGCGCCGTCCCGTTGTCCCGCCGGCGGCCCTGGGCCTTGCGGAGGGCGGCGGACAGGGCGGAGTCCAGGTCCTTCTTCAGGCTGTCCCAGTCGGCATCGCCCGACGGCGGCAGGGCGCGCACGACGATCGTCGCGCCCGGGTGCCCCCGGAGGGGGCCGTTGAGCTGGTCCGCGACCGCGGCCCGGAGGCGGCGCTTGACCCGGTTGCGGGTCACGGCATTGCCCACCGCCTTGGAGACGATGAAGCCGGCCCGCAGGGGGCCGGCGTCGTGATCCAGGGGGTAGGCGGACACGACGACGTTCCGGCGCCCTGCTCGGGCCCCGGAACGCAGTGTCTGGGAGAAGTCCGCGGGGGTGCGTACCCGCCTGTCGCGGGGCAGCACGCCGTCGTGGTCCGCTCTACTGGCCAGCCTCAGGCTGGATCAGGCGGACAGTTCCGTGCGGCCCTTGGAACGGCGGGTCGCCAGGATGGCGCGGCCGGCGCGGGTGCGCATCCGGGCGCGGAAGCCGTGCTTCTTGGCACGGCGGCGGTTATTCGGCTGAAAAGTCCGCTTGCTCACTTTGAATTCTCCACAACGTGTGTATGCGCCCGGACCCGTTGTACCTGGGGGAAGAACCGGTAGACGCTCTGACTAGGACTTCCCCGCGTGGAACACCGGATCGTGCGGGCTGGGCCCTGTCCGGTGTCCGCCGGCTGCTGGCGCTCCGCGACCGGACCAGGCGGACCTGGCCGGTTCTGCGCATGCGCGATCAGCCCTACGGGGACCAACCAAGTTTACGGACGCCCATGAGCCAAGGTCAAATTGCCCTTCGAACCCTCGGGGCGCTCCTCCGGGGCAACCGGGACCCGCTTCGGCACCGGCCCCGCGCCCGCACCCCGACACTCCCGGGCCCGGTTCGCCGGTCCACAGCCCACGCCCCGCCATTCCGGTGCAGAATCCCCGCTCATCCACAGGGTTATCCACTCCCTGTGAATAACCCTGTGGATTACCGATAGACTCGAGGCCTACCCCGTCAGGAAGGACCCCCGCACCCCATGGTTGCAGATGAGGCTGTCAGCAGCTCGTGGCGAAAGGTGGTCCGCACCCTCGAGGAGGACGACCGCGTCACTCCCCGCCAACGGGGGCACATCGGCCTGGCCCAGGCGCAGGGGCTGATCGGCAACACCCTGCTGCTGGCCGTCCCGAACGAGCTCACCCGTGAGGTGCTGCAGAACCAGCTCAAGGATCCCCTGGCCGCCGCGCTCCAGGACGTCTTCCGCACCGAGATCCTCTGCGCCTATTCGATCGACTCCACCCTCACCGCGCCCGTGGAGCCTGAGCCGGCGATGCCGGCCCATGTCTCGCCCGTCCGGGAGGCGCCGATGGCCCGTTCCGCGGCGTCGCCGATGCGGTCGAGGCCACCGGCACCCGCGCCGGCACCGCCGTCCACCTCGGACGAGACGAGCCGGCTGAACCCGCGGTACCACTTCGAGACCTTCGTGATCGGTTCCTCCAACCGGTTCGCGCACGCCGCCGCCAATGCCGTCGCCGAGGCCCCGGCCAAGGCGTACAACCCGCTGTTCATCTACGGCGAGTCGGGCCTGGGCAAGACGCACCTGCTTCACGCCATCGGGCACTACGCGCGGCACCTGTATCCCGGGCTGCGCGTGCGCTACGTGAACTCCGAGGAGTTCACCAACGACTTCATCAATTCCATCCGCCACGATGAGGGCGCCAGTTTCAAGCAGGTGTACCGCAACGTGGACATCCTGCTCATCGACGACATCCAGTTCCTGGCGGACAAGGAAGCCACCGTCGAGGAGTTCTTCCACACCTTCAACACCCTGTACAACAACAACAAGCAGGTCGTGATCACCTCCGACCTGCCGCCGAAGCAGCTCTCCGGCTTCGAGGAGCGGCTGCGTTCGCGCTTCGAGTGGGGGCTGATCACGGACATCCAGCCGCCGGACCTCGAGACCCGCATCGCCATCCTGCGGAAGAAGGCCGAGGCCGAGGGGCTGACCGCTCCGCCCGAGGTGCTGGAGTACATCGGCTCGAACATCTCCACCAACATCCGGGAGCTCGAGGGCGCGCTGATCCGCGTGACCGCCTTCGCCTCGCTGAACAAGCAGCCGGTGGGCATCCAGCTGGCCGAGCAGGTGCTCCGGGACCTCATCACGGACGAGGACGCGCACGAGATCACGGCGCCGACCATCCTCAACGAGACGGCGGCCTACTTCAACCTGACCATGGACGAGCTGACCTCCAAGTCCAGGACCCGGACTCTGGTCACCGCCCGCCAGATCGCGATGTACCTGCTGCGCGAACTCACGGAGATGTCCCTGCCGAAGATCGGCCAGGAGCTTGGCGGCCGTGACCACACCACCGTCATCCACGCCGATCGCAAGATCCGCGAGCTCATGGCAGAACGTCGCACCATCTACAACCAGGTCACCGAGCTGACCAACCGCATCAAGCAGCAGCAGCGGTCTCGCTGACCCGGTGCTCCCCACCGGAGGGGCCGCACCGCCACCCCTTCACCCGGTGCAGTCTCCCTGCGCACTCCCTCTTGACGGCGTACAGCTCCCGCCCTTGACGGCGTGCACCTTCATCCTTAACTACAAGCTCGTTCCACAGGACGATCCGTGCGGGCTCCCCGCGCGAGAGGAAGTTGTCCACAGTTATCCACAAGTTTCCACAGCTTCAGGGCCCGGTCCTTCGTAGACCAACCCACAGCTGTGGACAAACCTGTGGATGGTTAAGTGGAGGGGCCGCACTTAACTCTGGATAACTGCCGGGTCCCCTGTGAATTCGCGGATCGGGCCCCGCCCGGTTGTACACATTCGAATCACAAGCTGGACGGAGCCCGTCCACCGCCGCGTCCACAGGAGCTTCCGCGGAGCGGGGCCTCAGGACTGACTTATCCACAGTTTCCACAGGACTTATTAACACTACTGATCCCTGTTAAGAGAAAATCCCAAGAACATTCACGCTCCGCCCCGCACCGGCCGGCCTCCGGCGCCTCGGCTCCTGCGGTTCGCGTCCATGGATCACATCCACAGCACTTTTCCCGTCATTCGCGGCACCGGCGAGTCACGGTAAGCTGACACAGCACCCGGCCATCGGTGTGTACAAGGGACGCCAGGCGGGTGGACGTCCCGGTGGAACCGAACGACAAGACCTGCCGTCTGCGAGAAAGGCGGATACTTCTGTGAAGTTCACCGTTGAGCGGGACATCCTGACGGATGCCGTGTCCTGGACCGCCCGATCCCTGTCCCCCCGCCCCCCGGTGCCGGTCCTCTCGGGACTGCTGATCACCGCCGAGAACGGCCTCGTCTCCATCGCCAGCTTCGACTATGAGACCTCCGCCCAGCTGGAGATCGAGGCCGACATCGAGGCCCCCGGCAAGATCCTGGTCTCCGGGCGCCTGCTCAATGACATCGTCCGGTCGCTGCCCGCTGCCCCGGTCACCGTGGAGACCGATGGCTCCAAGGTCGTCGTCACCTGCCGCAACTCCCGGTTCGAGCTGGCCACGATGCCCGTCGAGGAGTATCCGACCCTGCCCGAACTGCCCGAATCGGCCGGAACGGTGGATGGCAGCGCCTTCGCCCATGCCGTCGCGCAGGTGACCGTGGCCGCCTCGAAGGACGACACCCTGCCCATCCTCACTGCCGTGAAGCTGGAGATCGAGGGAGACCGGATCACGTTCCTCGCCACCGACCGCTACCGCCTGGCGATGAAGGAGATCACCTGGTCCCCGGCGGACCCGTCCATCTCGACCTCTCTGCTGGTCAAGTCCCGCACGCTGACCGAGGTCGCCAAGTCACTGGCCGGCGGCGGGGACCTCCAACTGCGCCTGCCCAAGGAGTCCTCGACCTCGGACCTGATCGGCTTCTCCTCCGGCGGCCGGCGCACCACGAGCGTCCTGGTGGACGGCGAGTACCCCAAGATCCGGGCCCTGTTCCCGGAATCCAGCCCCATCCACGCGGTGGTGGCGACCAGCCCGCTCGTCGAGGCCGTGAACCGGGTGAAGCTCGTCGCCGAACGGAACACCGCCGTCCGGATGGTGTTCACCGACGGCCAGGTGGCCCTGGACGCCGGCACCGGCAACGACGCCTCGGCCAACGAGTCCCTGGACGCGGCCCTCGAGGGCGATGAGATCACCGTGGCCTTCAATCCCGCCTACCTGGGCGAGGGACTGAACGTCATCGACGCTCCCTACGTGCGGTTCTCCTTCACGAGTGCTCCCAAGCCGGCCCTGATGACGGCCCAGCAGGAGCCGGACGCACCGGAACAGGACGACTACCGGTACCTCGTCATGCCGGTACGCCTGACCAACTGACCGAAGAGCAGGCCCCGAGCTTCGTGCACCTGTCCCACCTCTCCCTCACCGACTACCGGTCCTATCACCGGGCCGAACTGGCCCTGTCGCCAGGCCCCAACGTCCTCGTCGGGTCCAATGGTGTGGGAAAGACCAACGTCGTCGAGGCCATCGGCTACCTCGCCACGCAGGAGTCGCACCGGGTCTCCAATGACGCCCCGCTCGTCCGCTTGGGGGCCACGCAGGCCATCATCCGCGGCCGCATCCACCGCGGCGAGCGGGCGGTCGCCGTCGAGATCGAGATCAACCCGGGCAAGTCCAACCGGGCGGCCATCAATCGTGGCGCCCCGCAGCGGGCCCGGGAGGCACTGGGCCTGCTGCGTTCCGTGCTCTTCGCCCCGGAGGACCTCTCCCTGGTCAATGGTGATCCCTCCGTTCGCCGGCGGTTCCTTGACGACCTCGTGGTCCAGCTGCGTCCCGCGCTCGGGGACGCCCGCAGCGACTACGACCGTGTCCTGCGCCAGCGCAACGCCCTGCTGAAGACCGCCAGGTTCTCCGGCACGTGGACCGAGGAACACGGCCACACCCTGTCCGTCTGGGACGAGCACCTCTCCCGCGCCGGGGCCAGGGTGCTCAACGGCCGGCTGCACGTGCTGCAGATGCTCGCCGCCCCGCTGACCGAGTCCTATGCGGCACTCGCGGAGGGGCGGAAGGCGGCCGGGTTCAGCTATGAGTCGACGGTGCCGCTGGCCGGTGGCCAGCACGAGACGATTCCCAGTGAACAGGAGCTCTACGAGGCGCTGCTGGCCGAGCTTGAGAGCCACCGGAAGCAGGAGCGAGACCGCGGGGTCACCCTCGCCGGCCCGCACCGGGACGACCTCGCACTGACCCTGGGGCCCGCACCGGCCAAGGGCTTCGCCTCCCATGGGGAGACGTGGTCGATGGCACTGGGACTGAAACTGGCCAGTTACCGGGTGCTGACCACGGACGACCCGGACCCCGATGCCCGTCCCGTCCTCATCCTCGATGATGTCTTCGCCGAGCTCGACGAGGGACGCCGGACCCGTCTGGCCGCCCTGACCGCCGGCGCGGAGCAACTGCTGGTGACGGCCGCCGTCGGCGCGGACATCCCCAGCGAACTGGCCGGCCCGCGCATCGGCGTGAGCCTGGGCGAGGACGGCAGCATGCTGGATCCGGAAGGCACGCCGTGACCGATCCGAGCGAGCAGCCGGCCCAACAGCCGGGGGAGCAATCGGTGGAGCAGCCGCCCGGGCAGCCGGCGGAGGAACCTGACGCCGCCCTGGTCGCCCTCAACCGGGTGCGCCAGGCCGCTGCGGCCCGGGGCGAGATCCGCCGCCGAACCCCCGGTGCCGGCAGGTCAGGTGCCGGGAACGGGACCGGCGGAGCGGGCGGGCCTGGCGCCGGGGGCCAGGGGGGACGGCGTCGGGCGCCGGCGGCGGATGCGCGGGACCCGCGCATGCTCGGGGACGTGTTCGGCCGGCTGGTGACGGACCGGGGCTGGACCTCGCCGGTCGCCGTCGGGTCCGTGCTGTCCCGCTGGGACGAGCTCGTGGGGGCGGACATCGCCCTGCACTGCCGCCCGGAGAGCTTCGAGAACGAGGTCGTGGCCGTTCGCTGCGACTCGACGGCCTGGGCCACCCAGCTCAAGCTCCTCGCCCCCGCCCTGCTGCAGCGGTTCGAGCAGGCCCTCGGCCCGGGGATCGTGACCAGCCTCAAGGTGTCGGGGCCGGCGGCACCCTCCTGGCGCAAGGGACCCCGGGTGGTGCGCGGACGGGGCCCGCGGGACACCTATGGATAAAACCCGTGGACGGCGATCTGACGCTCTCACCACCCGGAGGGCGGTCCCGGACCGGGAGACGGCACCCCGGATGGGCCGGAAGGGCGGTTCCATGCGTCTGGGGGCATGTTCTGCCCTCCTCGCACCCTGAAATGGCCCCGGCGACGGCCTTCCTGCAGTAGGATGGGAAGGACGTCGTGCCGACTTCGGTCCCCCCGAACCCAGGCCCTGCCCGGGCCTGCACGCCATGACGTCCAGATCAGTCCCCGAACCGAGGAGCCGTAGACGCCCGTGGCCGAAGAGAACAACGGCACTGACCAGAGCGGCGAACCGCAGCGTCCTGCCGCAACCGGACCGGACGCCGAGGCCCAGGCGCCGGCCACCGCCGCTCCGGACCCGCAGGTGACGTCCTCGGAGATCACGCAGGCCACCCGCAAGGTGGAGCATGAGTACGGAGCCGGGGACATCACGGTCCTCGAGGGGCTCGAGGCCGTCCGCAAGCGGCCCGGCATGTACATCGGCTCGACCGGTCCCCGCGGCCTGCACCACCTGGTCTACGAGGTCGTGGACAACTCGGTCGATGAGGCCCTGGCGGGGTACTGCGACACCATCCACATCACCCTGCAGGCCGATGGCGGCGTCCGGGTCCAGGACAACGGCCGCGGCATCCCGGTCGACATGCACCCCACCGAGGGCCGGCCCACCGTCGAGGTGGTCATGACCATCCTGCACGCCGGCGGCAAGTTCGGCGGTGGTGGCTATGCCGTCTCCGGCGGCCTGCACGGCGTGGGCATCTCCGTGGTGAACGCGCTGTCCTCCCGCGTCGAGACCGAGATCCGCCGTCAGGGCCACGTCTGGCGGATGAGCTTCGCGAACGGCGGCGTGCCCCAGGGCGAGCTGGTCCAGGGCGAGGAGACCGACGCCACCGGCACCACCCAGGTGTTCTACCCGGATCCGGAGATCTTCGAGTCCACGGTCTTCGACTTCGAGACGCTGCGCGCCCGGTTCCAGCAGATGGCCTTCCTCAACAAGGGGCTGCGGATCACCCTCACGGACGAGCGCCCCATCGAGACCAACGAGGTCCAGAAGGACGAGATCGCCGGGGACGCCGACGGCGACGGCGTCCCCGACATCCCGGCGGCCCCGGAGACGGAACAGGCCACCGCGGCCATCGGCCATGAGTTGGAGTCACCGAAGAAGCGGACCGTCGACTACAAGTACGATCACGGCCTGCTGGACTACGTCGAGCACCTCAACGCCAACAAGAAGGTCGAGATGGTGCACGACGACATCATCGCCTTCGAGACGGAAGACACCGACCGCAAGATGGCCGCCGAGGTGGCCATGCAGTGGACCACCGCCTACTCCGAGTCGGTGCACACCTACGCGAACACCATCAACACCCACGAGGGCGGTACCCACGAGGAGGGCTTCCGCGCGGCACTGACCTCCCTGGTGAACCGGTACGCCCGGGACAAGGAACTGCTCAAGGCCAAGGACGAGAACCTCACCGGAGACGACGTCCGCGAGGGCCTGACCGCCGTGCTGTCCATCAAGCTCTCCGAGCCGCAGTTCGAGGGGCAGACCAAGACGAAGCTGGGCAACTCGGAGGCCAAGGGCTTCATCCAGAAGATCGTCTCCGACCAGCTCGGCGACTGGCTCGAGCGCAATCCCGGCCCGGCCAAGGACATCATCCGCAAGGCCCAGCTGGCCTCGCAGGCCCGGATGGCCGCCCGCAAGGCGCGCGACAACGCGCGGCGCAAGTCGCCGCTGGAGTCCTTCGGCATGCCCGGTAAGCTGGCCGACTGCTCCTCCAAGAACCCGGCCGAGTGCGAGGTCTACATCGTGGAGGGCGACTCGGCCGGCGGCTCCGCCAAGCAGGGGCGCAACCCCACCACGCAGGCCATCCTGCCGCTGCGCGGCAAGATCCTCAACGTGGAGCGCGCCCGCCTGGACCGCGCCCTGTCCAACGCCGAGATCCAGTCCATGATCACCGCGTTCGGCACCGGGATCGGCGAGGAATTCGACATCACCAAGCTGCGGTACCACAAGATCGTGCTGATGGCCGACGCGGACGTGGACGGCCAGCACATCACCACGCTCCTGCTGACGGTGCTGTTCCGCTACATGCGGCCGCTGATCGAGCACGGCTTCGTGTTCCTGGCCCAGCCCCCGCTGTACCGGATCAAGTGGTCCAATGCGCCGCACGACTACGTGTTCTCCGACGAGGAACGGGACCAGGCGGTCGCCGCGGGCCTGGCCAAGGGCTGGCGGTACCCGAAGGACAACGGCATCCAGCGGTACAAGGGCCTCGGCGAGATGGACTACCAGGAACTGTGGGACACGACCATGGACCCGGAGCACCGGACCCTGCTGCAGGTGACGATGGACGATGCCGCCGCGGCCGACGAGATCTTCTCCATGCTGATGGGCGAGGACGTGGAGTCCCGCCGGTCCTTCATCCAGCAGAACGCCAAGGACGTCCGCTTCCTGGACATCTGAGCCCTGCTGGGACCCAGACCCCTGACCCGGCGCCCGCGGGCGTGTCCGGACCGCCGCCCAGCCCGGCACCGGACCGCCCCGGCCCCACATTGACGAGACCCGAGGACACCGCGCGTGACTGACGAGCAGAACCCCGAGAACACCGAGAACACCAACCCCGACGCCGGCGCACCGGAGGGTGGGGACGTCCCGGTGATCGCCCCGAACCTGGAGGGCATCGACAAGGTCGAGCAGGTGGACCTGCAGACCGAGATGAAGCGGTCCTACCTCGACTACGCGATGGCGGTCATCGTCGGCCGCGCGCTGCCGGACGTGCGCGACGGACTCAAGCCGGTGCACCGCCGCGTGCTCTACGGCATGTACGACGGCGGCTACCGCCCCGACCGTTCCTTCAACAAGTCGGCCCGCGTGGTCGGCGAGGTGATGGGCAACTATCACCCGCACGGTGACTCGGCGATCTACGACGCCCTCGTGCGCCTCATCCAGGACTGGGTGATGCGCTACCCGCTGGCCCTGGGCCAGGGCAACTTCGGCTCCCCGGGCAACGACGGCGCCGCCGCCCAGCGCTACACCGAGACCAAGATGGCCCCGCTGGCCCTGGAGATGGTCCGGGACATCCAGGAAGACACCGTCGACTTCCAGGACAACTACGACGGCAAGCAGCAGGAGCCCACGGTCATGCCGGCCCGGTTCCCGAACCTGCTGGTCAACGGCTCCTCCGGCATCGCCGTGGGCATGGCCACCAACATCCCGCCGCACAACATGCGCGAGGTCATCGACGGCGTCCAGTGGTACCTCGAGAACCCCGAGGCCTCCCGCGAAGAACTGCTGGCCGCGCTGATGCAGCGCATCAAGGGCCCGGACTTCCCCTCGGGCGCCCAGATCCTCGGCCGCAAGGGGATTGAGGAGGCCTACCGCACCGGCCGGGGCTCCATCGCCATGCGCGCGGTGGTCAACGTGGAGGAGATCCAGGGCCGCACCTGCCTGGTCGTCACCGAGTTGCCGTACATGGCCAACCCGGACAACCTCGCCGCGAAGATCGCCGAGATGGTCCGTGACGGCAAGCTGACCGGGATCGCGGACATGCGCGACGAGACCTCGGGCCGCACCGGCCAGCGACTGGTCATCGTGCTCAAGCGGGACGCCGTGGCCAAGGTGGTGCTGAACAACCTCTACAAGCACACCCAGCTGCAGGAGAACTTCTCCGCCAACATGCTCGCCCTCGTGGACGGGGTGCCGCGCACCCTGTCCCTGGACGGGTTCGTGCACCACTGGGTGATGCACCAGATCGAGGTCATCGTCCGGCGCACCCAGTACCGCAAGCGCGAGGCCGAGAAGCGGGCCCACGTCCTGCTGGGGCTGCTCAAGGCCCTGGACATGCTGGACGAGGTGATCGCGACCATCCGGGCCTCGGCCAGTGCCGATGCCGCGCGCGAGGCGCTGAAGACGTTGCTGGACGTGGACGACATCCAGGCCAAGGCGATCCTGAACATGCAGCTGCGGTCGCTGGCCGCCCTGGAACGCCAGAGCATCCAGGACGAGTACGACGAGCTGCAGGCCCGGATCGCCGAGTACAACGAGATCCTGGCCTCCCCCGTGCGCCAGCGCGAGGT
The DNA here is from genome assembly GCA_029961105.1 of Micrococcus sp. Taxonomy (GTDB): domain Bacteria; phylum Actinomycetota; class Actinomycetes; order Actinomycetales; family Micrococcaceae; genus Citricoccus. Next base: position 82,488 of record JASBVO010000004.1, read on the forward strand.
GGTCTCCACCGAGCTCGCCGAGATCGGGGCCAAGTACGGTGACGACCGCCGCACCGAGATCCTCTACGGCTACGACGGCGACATGTCCATCGAGGACCTGATCCCCGAGGAGGAGATGGTCGTCACCATCACCCGGGGCGGGTACATCAAGCGCACCAAGATGGACCACTACCGCGCACAGAACCGCGGCGGCAAGGGCGTGCGCGGGGCCTCGCTGCGGGAGGACGACGTGGTGGAGCACTTCTTCACCGTCTCGACCCACCACTGGATCCTGTTCTTCACCAACCTCGGACGCGTGTACCGGATCAAGACCTATGAGCTGCTGGAGGCGGGCCGGGACGCCAAGGGCCAGCACGTGGCCAACCTGATGGCCTTCCAGCCGGACGAGCGCATCGCGCAGGTGATGCCGCTGACCGACTACGGGCGGGCACCGTACCTGGTGCTGTCCACGCGCGACGGCCTGGTCAAGAAGTCCCTGCTGGCGGACTACGACACCAACCGCGCCGCCGGCGTGATCGCCATCAAGCTGCGGGAGGGCGACGAGGTCGTCTCGGCCCAGCTCGTCTCGGAGGAGGACGACCTCATCCTCATCTCCCGCAACGGGCAGTCCCTCCGGTTCAATGCCACGAACGAGGCCCTGCGACCGATGGGACGGGCGACCTCCGGGGTCACCGGCATGAAGTTCCGCCCGGGCGATGAACTGCTCACCGGGGACGTCGTCCGGGAGGACTCGTTCGTCTTCACCGTGACCGAGGGCGGGTACGCCAAGCGCACCGCCGTGGACGAGTACCGCGTGCAGAACCGCGGAGGGCTCGGCATCAAGGTGGGCAAGATCGTCGAGGACCGCGGTGAGCTCACGGGGGCCCTGGTGGTCGAGGAGGACGACGAGGTGCTGGTGGTGATGGAATCCGGCAAGGTGGTCCGCTCCGCCGTATCCGGCGTGCCCGCCAAGGGGCGGGACACCATGGGCGTGATCTTCGCCAAGCCGGACAAGAACGACCGGATCATCGCGGTGACCCTCAACAACGAGAAGTACCTCAACGGTGCAGACGACGATGAGAGCCCGGAGGCCGGGTCCGAGGGTGAAGTACCCTTGGACTCTGAGACGGCACCCTCTGCCACCGGGCAGGACGCCGACGCGACCATGACAGCCACCGAATCCGCAGCGGGTGAACCCAGCCCGGCCGCGGAGACTGACGGAGGACAGTAGTGAGCACATCCGGAACGCCACGGGCAGCGGGCCAGCGCCCGGCCGGCAGCAAGCCGGCGCAGGGCAACGGCCGGGGCGCGCAGCAGCGGGCCTCCGGCCAGCCGCCTCGGTCAGCGGGCCAGCGCCCGCAGAACGCGCGCCCGTCGGGACAGGGACAGGGGCGTCCCGGCCAGCGACCGGCGCAGCAGGGCCTGGTCCGACCGGCTCCCAAGGCGAAGGTCCGCAAGGCCCGGCTGCTCGTCTCCAAGATCGACCCCTGGTCGGTCCTGAAGATGGCGTTCCTGCTCTCCGTGGCGCTGGGCATCGTCACCGTGGTCGGTGCCGTGGTGCTGTGGACGGTCATGGACCTCACGGGCATCTTCGACCAGGTCAATGACCTGCTGGCGCAGGTGCTGGGATCCGAGGGCGGGACCTTCACCGTCCAGCAGTTGATCTCGCTCGGCCAGGTCGCCTCCTTCGCCACCATCATCGCCGTGGTGAACGTGGTGCTGCTCACGGCGTTGAGCATGTTGGCGGCGGTGTTGTACAACATCTCATCCACCCTGGTCGGCGGCATCGGCGTGACCCTCACCGACGACTGAGGCGGCGATCCCGTCCACGCTCTCGCCGGGCCCGCGGCCGATTTTGACCGGCGGCCCGGCTGGGGTATTGTGGATTCTCGTTCCGGGGACGGTTTTTCCCGGGCACGAGGGCGTATAGCTCAGGCGGTTAGAGCGCTTCGCTGATAACGAAGAGGTCCCAAGTTCAAGTCTTGGTACGCCCACCCACGCAGTTCCCAACCGGCAGTCCGCCGGGGAAGGCGGCATCATGAAGCCAGTGGCACGACTGGTGGCCATCGCGGCCGGCGTGGCAGCCGTCCTCGGAGTCCGCGCCTGGCGCGAGAACGAGCGAGGCAAGGAAGTCTGGAGCTCCGCCACCGATTCACTGGACAGCCCGGCGGCTGGCCACGAGACCCGGGACGACACGCACAACTGAACACCCCTCGGGGGCATGGCGCAATTGGTAGCGCACCTGCTTTGCAAGCAGGGGGTTAGGGGTTCGAGTCCCCTTGCCTCCACCGAATGAGGAAGGGCCCGGGAATCCACACTGGATTCCCGGGCCCTTCCTCGTCTGTGCTTCCGGTGAGCACTTCCGGAGATCGCTTCCGGTGGGCGCGGCGCGCTGCCGCGCCCACCGGTGGATCACTCGGCGGACTTCGGCGCGGGGATGCCGTCCACCTTCTCCTCGGCGGTGTCCACCACGGCGTCGCCGGCGGCGACGGCGGGGGCCGGCGTGGTGGCGTTGCCCTGGCCGGTGGTGGCCGCGGTGGTGGCCGCGGTGGTGGTGCTGGCGACCGGTGCGGACGGGGCGCGGGTGGCCAGGTCCGGGTCGGCTCCCGTGGCGGAGGCGCCGGCCTGGGTGTCCTGCCTCAGCGGGGCCGGGGCCGGGGTCTTCCACGGGTCATCGACCGGCTTGGTCAGCTGCCAGACGGCCACGGCGGCTGCACCGGCGGCGACCACGATGCCGGTCACCAGCCAGCCCTTGTTGCCGGAGTGGCCCTGCTTCTTCGCCTGCTTCTTCAGCTGCTTCTCAGCGCTCTTGGCGTACTGCTCAGCGGCCTTGCGCAGGTTCTTGACGGCCCTCTTGTCCCCGGTCAGGCTGATCAGGGCACTCTCCACGGCCGGGGAGACCTTGGCGTTGTGGGCCACCTTGGAGGCCTGTCCCGCGACGCCGGCCAGGCGGCCGGAGGCGGCCGGCACGTACTCGTCCTGCACCTTGTGGCGGGCGGTGTCCACGGCGGGGGCGACGCGGTCGACGGCACCGGACAGGACGGCGTTGGCCTGGTGCAGTCCGGCCATGACCTGCGGGGCCAGCTTCTCGATGGCGTCGTTGGTGCGGTGGGAGGCCTGCTTCGAGGCGGCCTTGCCGAGGACCTTGCCCTCACCGAGGCCGCGTTCGGCCCAAGCCAGTGCGGCCTCCATCTTCGGTGCGGCCCAGTGCGCGGCCTGGTCCACTCCGGAGTTGATCCGGTCCTCGAGGGTAGGGGCAGTCGTCTTCTTGCTCATCTGAACCTCCATGACGTGCGCGGATGCACTCTGCTGTGCCGGCAGCAAACGGGTGCGCCGGACCTAGGTACAGCCTAAGGGGTCGGCGCCGCAGGGGCACGGGGAGGCCATTGCGGCCGGGTTCGGCCCTGCGCGAAGTCATCCCGCCATGCCAGCGCACGAACGTCCCGCGACCGGCGGCAAGTGGAACAATGGCCAGCATGACTGCAATTGCGACCCACATCGCCACCATCAAGACCAACGCCGGTGACATCGTCGTCGAGCTCTACGGCAACCACGCGCCCAAGACCGTGCGCAACTTCGTCGGCCTCGCCACCGGGGAGAAGGAGTGGACCCACCCGCAGACCGGAGAGACCCAGCAGGGCACCCCTCTCTACAACGGCACCATCTTCCACCGCATCATCAAGGACTTCATGATCCAGGGCGGTGACCCGCTGGGGCGCGGCACCGGTGGCCCCGGCTACCAGTTCGACGACGAGATCAACCCGGACCTGGACTTCACCACCCCGTACAAGCTGGCCATGGCCAACGCGGGCATCCAGGGCGGCCGGGGCACCAACGGATCGCAGTTCTTCATCACCTCCGTGCCCACGACCTGGCTGCAGGGCAAGCACACCATCTTCGGCGAGGTGAAGGACGAGGCCTCTCGCAAGGTGGTCGACGAGCTCAACGCCGTGCGGACCGGCCCCGGCGACAAGCCGGTGCAGGACGTGGTCATCGAGTCCATCGAGATCAAGGAAGCCTGAGGCTTCCACAGTGTCCCACCAGACCCCGGGCGGTCCGGAGGGCGTGGCGGACCGGCAGCTGCCGGTCTGCCCACGCCACCCGGACCGCCCGTCCTTTATCCGCTGCCAACGCTGCCACCGCCCGGCCTGCCCCGAGTGCCAACGGCCGGCCGCCGTCGGGATCCACTGCGCCGACTGCGCGGCCGGCCCGGGACCGGGCCGGACCACCGATGCCTGGGGCATGCCGGTCGGGGCGCCGGGCGCCGGCCCCGGGTCCCGCTTCGGGGCCCCGGGCCCGACGCCGGCCCGGACGGCTCCCGCACGACTGTCCCGTGACCGGAGCCGGGACCAGCCGTGGGTCACGTGGACCATGATCGGGATCTGCGTGGTGGTCTACGTGCTGCAGTGGATCACCTCGGGCCAGCGGACGGGGGTGACCGAGCAGTTCTGGTATGCGGGCATGTACACCTCGGCATTGGCCATGGACCCGTGGCGGATGCTTACCTCGGCCTTCCTGCACTCGCTGGGGAACCCACTGCACATCGTGCTGAACCTGTTCACGCTGTGGATGATGGGCCGGGTCCTGGAACCGGTGCTGGGCTGGGCGCGGTTCCTGGCCCTGTACCTGGTCTCGGCCTTCGGCGGCTCCGTGGCGGTGCTGTGGCTGTCCGCGCCGAACGTTCCGGTGGTCGGGGCCTCGGGGGCCGTCTACGGGCTCTTCGCCGCCCTGTTCATCGTGTTGCGGCGAACCGGGGGCAACGTCAGTTCCATCGTGGCGCTGATCGCCGTGAACCTCGTGGTCTCCTTCATGGGCTCGAACATCTCCTGGCAGGGCCACATCGGCGGGTTGGTCGCCGGGGCCGCCTGCGCGGCGGTCTTCGCCTACGTGCCCGCTCCCCGCGGCGGGCCGGCGGTGTGGCAGTGGCTGGCGCTCGCCGGCGTGGCGTCGGTCCTGCTGGTGCTGACCGTCCTGGGGGCCTTGCGCCTGTCGCCCGAGACACTGGTGCAGCTGCTCTGAACCCGGGGGATATCCACAGAGTTATCCACCGATGTGGATTGAATGACACCGGTGTGATTCGGCGTTTTAGTTATCCACAGCCGTTTTCCACACTGTGGATGAATGACACCGGTGTCGTTCCCCCTGTGGAGGGGAATGTGGAGGGTAACAGCCCTTGTCAGACCCGTATTCGCCCACTGTTGATGGGCTGTGGATATCCAGGGCGAAATTGGGGAGGAGGGCGGTAAGTCTTCCACAATTGGCCCTCCACAGGCCACGATCGAGCATGAGTACGCGGCCCCCGTCATCCACAGCCCTGCCCCTCGATCAGCTCGCCCGCCAGCTTCGCTGGCACTGGGAGAACCACCTGCGGCCGCGGCTGTCCGGGATGGCTGACGAGGAGTACCACTGGGAGCCCGCCCCGGGAGCCTGGGGCCTCAGGCCGGCTGGCAGCAGGGCGCCGGACTATCCTGGCGCCCTCCAGGCCGGCAGTGGCGACTGGGTGGTCGACTTCGCGCTTCCCGAGCCCAGTCCCGCCCCCGTGACCACCATCGCCTGGCGGATCTCGCACGTCCTGGTGGGAGTCTTCGGGGTGCGGATGGCCGGCCACTTCGGGGGCCCGCCGATGGACTACTTCACCTACGACTACCCGGGCACGGCGGCGGAGGCCCTGACCCGGCTGGAGGCGGCGGTGAACGACTGGTGTGAGGCTGTGGACGGGCTGGACGAGGAGGCCCTGGGCGCCCCTGCCGGTCCGGCGGAGGGGCCCTTCGCGGAGCACCCCATGCTGGAGCTGGTGCTCCACATCAATCGGGAGGCCATCCACCACGGCGCCGAGATGTGCCTGCTGCGGGACCTCTACCCTACGCGCCGATGAGGCGCAGGCCGACCCGGGACGAGGTGGTGGGCGGTCTTGCCGTGGTGGCCGGTCCTGCGGTCGGGGACGGCGGTGCGGACGGGGACCGTCAGCGCCAGCGGGTCGTCATGACGAAGCCGATCACGGCGATGCCGAAGCCGATGCCGATGTTCCAGCCCCCGGCCTGGGGGATCGGGGCGAGGCCCATGGTGATGTAGTAGACGAGGATCCACAGCAGCCCGATGATCATCAGGCCGAACATGATGACCTTGTACCAGGTGGGCAGCGGCCCGGGTTCCTGCTCCGCGGCTCGGAGGGCGGCCCGGCGTTCGGCCTGCTCGGCCTTCGCCTGGCGCTTGACGGTCTTGCCGTGGTTGCGGGACTTGGACTCGGGCACGGGATTCCTGTTCGACGGGGTCGGTCATGACGACGGTCCGGTGGGACACGGCGTATTCTTCTGCAGACGGGTGCTATCCGGATCAGTCTATCGGCGGCCGGCTGTTCCCACGCCCAGGGTCCCGGCCGGGAACGAGGCAGTGGCCCTGGCGGCCGAGGTGACCTGGATCCTGATGCAGTCCGTCCTCCCGTGGTCGAGAGATCACGTGGCACCGTTCTCCCCGTTCACCGATTCGACGATTGGCCCCACCGCATGACCTCACCGTCCACCCGCACCGCCCGCATCCTGGTGGTCGACAACTACGACAGCTTCGTCTACACCCTCGTGGGGTACCTCCGGGAGCTCGGAGCAGAGACCCTGGTGGTCCGCAATGACGCGGTCACGCCCGGGGAGGCCATCGAGCTCGCCGCCGAGCGGGACGGAGTACTCCTCTCGCCCGGCCCCGGCACCCCGGCAGAGGCCGGCGTCAGCGTTGAGATGGTGCGCTGGGCCGCCGAGCAGTCCGTGCCCCTCTACGGCGTGTGCCTGGGCCACCAGGCCATCTGTGAGGCCTTCGGGGCCACCGTGACCCATGCCAGCGAACTGATGCACGGCAAGACCTCCCACGTGCGGCACGGGAGCCATCCGATGTTCCACGGCGTGGCGGACCCGTTCACGGCCACCCGGTACCACTCGCTGGCCGCCGTCCGCTCCACCGTCCCGGCGGAACTGGAGATCACCGCTGAGACCGACGGGGACGTGGTCATGGGCGTGGCCCACCGGACCGCCCCGTTGTGGGGCGTGCAGTTCCACCCGGAGTCCGTGCTGACCGAGGGTGGGTACCGGATGCTCGGCAACTGGCTGGAATCACTGGGCATGGCCGGGGCGGCCGCACGGGCCGACACCCTCTCGCCCCTGGTCGGCTGACCGCGTCACCGCGGACTGATGGGGCGGCGATCGGCTGATCGGAGCAGCCGCCAGGCGTCAGTCGTCGCCGTTCCCCCGGTCATCGCCATTTCCGTGACCGTTGCCGTTGCCGTTCCCCGGGCCATTCCAGTCGTCGTTCCACCAGCCTGCGGACCGGCCCGCGGCCTCGGGGCTCTCCGTGGCCGTGGGGCTCGGTGACTCGGACGGGGACTCCGAGGGCGACTCCGACGGGGACTCCGAGGGTGACTCGGACGGCTCGGGGGACTCGCTCTCCTCGGGCGGCGTAGGCGACGGTGACGGCGACGGAGGAGGCGCGGACACCTGCACGTTCACCGGTGAGCCCTGGGCCACCTCGGTCCCCTCGGCCTGGGCCTGGCGGATGACCGTTCCGGCCGGGTAGTTGGACCTCTCCACGGTCTCGGCGTCCATGCTGAGTCCGAGGTCCTCCAGGGCCTGCTGGGCCTCGTCCCGGGTCATGCCCACCAGCTGTGGGACCTTCACCATGCCCGAGGACATGAGCAGCTCCACGGACGACCCGGCCCGCACGGTCGACCCGATCTCGGGGGAGGTGTCCACCAGCCGGTCACGGGAGATGCCGGCGGACGGCACGTACCGCACCGAGGAGATGGACAGTCCCAGCTCCTCGAGGGTGTCCCGGGCGGTCGCCTCGGACTGGCCCGCGAGGTCATCGGGGATGACCACCTGCTCCGGGCCGATGGAGATGAACAGGGTCACCTCCTGGTTCTTCTGCACCGTGGCCCCGGCCCCCGGTTCCGTGCCCACGGCCAGGTCCCGGGCCACCTCGTCGTCGTGGACCTCCTCCAGGATCGGCCGCAGCTCGGCCGAGGTCAGCGTGTTCTGGGCGTCGATCTGGGTCATTCGCGCGACGTCGGGCACGCTCACCTGGTTCGCCTCGAGGTTGCGCCGGTTGAGTTCGTCCATGAGGAACCAGCCTCCCGCGATCGCCGCCAGGGCCAGGACCACGACCAGCACCGGCACCCAGACGCGGTGGCCGCGCCGGCTCCGGGGCGGGCGGCCGGGGGGCGGGTCGTCCGCGAAGGCCAGCGGGTGCCCGGTGTCCTCGGCCGGAGGCGGCGTCGCGGGAGTTGCGGCGGTGGGGGCAGGGCCGGCCGCGGGGTCCCCTGGCGTGGGGGGTGTCGTCCCGACGGCGGCCATGGCCAGGGTGGGCTGGCCGGCTGTCGGTGACACGGCGGCGATGGCCTCGGTCACGCCACCGGGGACCAGGTCGATGGTCTCCGTGAGCACCGGCTCTGCGGCTGAGGAACCGTCCCCGCTGAGGGGCGCCGCCCCCGCGGACCCGGCGTGTCCAGCGGCACCCGCACCGGCCGCACCGGCCGGCCCGGCGTCGTCGGGATGCTCCAGTGCCTGCTCCAGCGCGGCACGGAACTCCAGGCCGGACTGGAAACGGTCCTCCCGGTCCTTGGCGAGGGCGCGGGCGGCCACGGCGTCCAGGGCAGGCGAGACCAGCGGATTGAGCGTGGACGGTGCCGGCGGTTCCTCGCGCACGTGCTGGTAGGCCACGGCCACCGGGGAGTCGCCCACGAACGGCGGCCTGCCGGTCAGCAGCTCGAACAGCAGGCAGCCGGCCGAGTACAGGTCGGAGCGGGAGTCCACCGTCTCGCCGCGGGCCTGTTCCGGTGAGAGGTACTGGGCGGTGCCCACCACGGCCTGGGTCTGCGTCATGGTGGCGGCCGAGTCGGACAGTGCCCGGGCGATGCCGAAGTCCATGACCTTCACGGCGCCGGACGACGTCACCATCACGTTGGCCGGCTTGATGTCCCGGTGGACGATTCCCTCGTCGTGGCTGAAGTTCAGGGCGGCCAGCACGCTGGAGGTCCATTCCACCGCCTGGTCCACGGTGATCTCCTCGTGGCGGAGCAGGTCGCGCAGGGTGCGGCCGTCCACGAACTCCATCACCATGAATGGGCAGGCGACCCCGTGGTGGGCGCCGTCCTCGTACTGCTCCTCGCCCGTGTCGAACACCGCGACGATGTTCGGGTGGTTCAGCGCGGCGGACGACCTGGCCTCCCGGCGGAAGCGGGACTGGAACTGCGGGTCACGGGCCAGGTCCGGACGCATCATCTTGATGGCGACCTTGCGGCCCAGCCGCAGGTCACGGCCCTGGAACACGTCCGCCATGCCGCCCCGGCCGATGAGGTCACCGACCTCATACCGGCCATCGAGGATGCGTTGGTGTGGCACTGTTCCGTGTCCTGTTCCGTGGGTTGTCGTCGCGGGGGTGCGGGGCGTGGGGGGTGTGGGGGGTGAGGCGGCGACTCGTCGCGCCGGGGGCCTCGTGAGACGGGGCGGGGTCCGTTACGCTGGTGCGCCGACCCTAGCCCAGGGGGCTGGGCTCCCGCGTGGGGCCGGGCGCGGCACCTGTTGCAGCACCACTCTGGACATCCGCCGTGCCCTCGCCCGTCACGGTGGGCGTCGGGGACGGTGTGGACTGCGTCTGGGTCGGCGTCGGTTCCTGGGTCTGGGTCTGGGTCTGGGTCGGCGTCGGCTCCGGAGTCGGCGATTGTGTCTGTGCGGGCTCGGTCTGCGTGGGCGTGGGCGTGGGGGTCGGCTCCGCCGGACCCTCGGAGTACTGCACCGTCACGGTCGTGCCCACGGGCATCTCACCCTGGGGCGACACGGACAGTACCGTGCCCTCGGGGCTCGGGTCCTCGACGCCCACGGGGTTGACCTCGAGGCCCAGGGCCTGCAGGGCACTGGTGACCTGGCCGATCGGCTGTCCGCGGTACTGGGCGGCCACCACGTCGACGGTCTCGGGCGCCGTGCTGGTCTCGGTGGGCGACTCGCTGGCCGAGGTGCTGGCCGAGGTCGACGGGCTCGCCGAGGTGGGCGGGGCCGAGGAGGTCTCCTCGCCACCGCCGCCGGCGAGCATCGGGCCGAGCCACATGCCGAGGATGACGAAGACCACCAGGGCCAGCAGGCCGATCATCGGCCAGGTCCACGGGCTGCGTCGCCCGCGCCCGGCCGTGCGGTCCAGCTCGTCGTTGTCGTCGTCCGCTCCGGTCCCACCGCGCGCGGCGAGTCCGGACGTTCCGGTCCTGGGGCCGCCGTCGGGGGATCCGGTGGCCGAGATCTGACCGGCACCGGCCCCCGCGGCCGCACCGGCGGCGGCCGCGCCGGCCACCGGTAGGGCCGAGGTACCGGTGCCCTGGGACCCGGAGGCTCCCGGTGCCCGGTCGATGACCTCGGTGGCGTGGGTCCGGGTCATCCCCGAGTAGTCGACCGGCTGGGTCATGGCCTCGGTGGGGGGTGCGCCGGCAGCGGCACCGGAGGTGAGGAAGGGCAGCATCCCGGGCACCGAGGCCGCCGCGGAGGCGGTGTCCTGGCGGCGCAGTGCCTCGGCGGCATCGGCCAGGGCGGTGGCGTTGGGCGGGCGGTCCTGGGCCTCCTTGGCGAGCATCGACATGATGAGCGCCCGCACGGGCTCCGGGATGGTCTCCGGCAGTGGCGGTGGCGGGTCGTTGACCTGGGCCAGGGCGATGGCGATCTGGGACTCGCCGGAGAAGGGCCGGTGCCCCACGAGGCATTCGTAGCCGATGACGCCGAGGGAGTAGATGTCCGAGGAACCGGTGGCCTGCTGGCCCGTGGCCTGCTCGGGGGCCAGGTACTGGGCGGTGCCCATGACCTGCCCGGTGGCCGTCAGCGGCACCTGGTCGGCCAGGCGGGCGATGCCGAAGTCCGTGACCTTGACCCGGCCGTGCGGGGTGATGAGCAGGTTGCCCGGCTTGATGTCCCGGTGCACGAGGCCCTGGGCATGCGCGGCGGACAGGGCACGGGCCGTCTGGGCGATGATGTTGAGGGTCCGGTCCGGGGACAGGACCTTCTCCTTGTCCAGGATCGCCGACAGCGGCGGCCCGGGGACCAGCTCCATCACGAGGTAACCGGAGCCGTCCTCCTCGCCGTAGTCGAACACGTTGGCGACCCCGGGGTGGTTCAGCAGTGCCGTGTGCTGGGCCTCGGCACGGAACCGGCGCAGGAAGTTCGCATCCCCGGTGTACTCCTCCTTGAGGATCTTCACCGCCGTGATCCGGCCCAGGACCTTGTCCTTGGCCTTCCACACCTCGCCCATCCCGCCGATGGCGATGCGCTCCGTGAGCTGGTACCTTCCGCCCAGCGTGATACCCGATGTCGGCCTCACTGTGTGACCACCGCCTCCATGATCTTCTTCAGGTTCGTCGACGTCAGCGCGCTGCCGGTGTCGTAGTCGATGTTCTGGTACACGAGCGTGACGGCCACCTGCGGATCATCGGCCGGGGCGAACCCGGTGATCCAGGAGTGGACGTCGTCCGTCTCGGGACTGATCTGCGCCGTGCCGGTCTTCACGGCGATGTCCACCACGTCGGACTGTGCCCGGTAGGCGGTGCCGCCGTCCACCACGCCCCGCATCAGCTGGGTCATCTGCTCGGCGACCTCCGGGGTGGTGGAACGCTTGAAGACCTCCGGCTGGGTCTCCTCCAGCAGGGTCAGGTCCGCGCCGCGGATGGAATCGATCAACTGCGGTTTCATCAGGGTCCCGTCGTTGGCGATGGCGGCCGCCACCATGTTCATCTGCAGTGCGGTGGCCTTGACGTCCCGCTGGCCCAGCGAGGACTGCGCCAGCGCCGCGTCGTCCAGGTCCTCCGGGAACTGCGAGGCGGAGACCGTCAGGGGGATGTCGATGGACTCGTTGAAGCCGAAGTTCTCCGCGGTGGTGCGGATCCGGTCCTGGCCCAGCTCCATCGCGGCGGTGGCGAAGGGGGTGTTGCAGGACTGGGCGAAGATCTGCGCGAGCGTGGCCTGGTCGAAGCGTCCGCAGATCCCGCCCCCGAAGTTGCCCAGCTGGGTGTTGGAGTTCGGCAGGGTGATGCTGTCCGGGACCTCGAGCACCGAGTCCGGCTGGTACTGGCCCGACTCGAGCATGGCCACCGTGTCGATCAGCTTGAACGTGGAGCCGGGGGCCGCCAGTGAGGCCGTGGGGCGGTTCACGTAGGGGCTCAGGCCGGGGACGGACTGCAGCTTCTCCATGTTGGCCGCGGCCTGGGCGCCGGAGTGCACGGCCAGCAGGTTGGTGTCATAGCTGGGCTTGGAGGCCATCGCCAGGATGTCCCCGGTCTTCGGGTCAGTGATCACCGCGGAGGCCGTGACCCCCTCGGGCAGGGCGTCGTAGGCGACCTGCTGCATCTGCGGGTCGATGGTCAGCTCCACCTGTGCGCCCTCCATGGGCGTGCCGGAGAACAGCTCGACGATGCGATCCACGAACTGCCCGTCCGAGGTGCCCGCCAGGTAGCGGTTCATCTTGTCCTCCAGCCCCGTGGCGCCGTACGTCAGGGAGTAGAAGCCGGTCAGCCCGGAGTACAGGTGCGGGTCGTGGTAGACGCGCTGGTAGTTGAAGTCGTCGTTGGACTCCACGGACTCGGCGATCGCGGCGCCGTCCACGAGGATCGGGCCCCGGGCCGAACCGAACTCCTGGTAGAGCTGCCGGGAGTTGAAGTCGTTGTTCTTCAGGGTGTCTGCGGCGACCACCTGGATGATCGAGATGGCAGCGATGAGCACCATGAACATGGCGACGACGACGACCCAGGTGTTGCGGATGGCCTGGTTCATGCGGTCCTCCCTCCCGGTGCGGTGATGACGGGGGTCCCGGTCCCCGGGGTCCCGGTCCCTGGGATCCCGGGGCCGGTGGCCGGGTCCTGGTGGCCGGATCCGGCCCCGGAGGCGTTGACCATCGGCCCGACGGCGACCGGCCGGCGGGCGGACTGGGAGACCATGAGGACCAGGGCGACCACGAGCCAGTTCGCCAGCAGCGAGGAGCCACCGGCGGCCATGAACGGGGTGGTCAGGCCGGTGAGCGGGATGACCATGGTGACGCCGCCGATGACCACGAAGCACTGCAGGGCCATGGTGAACGCCAGCCCGGCGGCCAGCAGCTTGCCGAAGGTGTCCCGCGTGCCCAGGGCGGCCCGCATCATCCGGGTCACCAGCAGCACGAACAGCATGATGATGGCCGCCAGGCCGATGAAGCCGAGCTCCTCGCCGAAGGAGGCGATGATCATGTCCGAGTTGGCATACGCCACGATGTCCGGCCGCCCCCCGCCCAGCCCGGTGCCGAGTAGGCCACCGGAGGCCAGTCCGAAGAGGCCCTGGACGATCTGGTAGCTGCCGGCCGCCCGGTTGTAGACGTCCGGGTCGAAGGCGTTGAGCCAGGCGTCCACGCGCAGGCCCACGTGGGAGATGGTGTTGACCGCGATCACGCCGCCGACGGCGACCATCCCCAGCCCGAGCAGGATCCAGGAGGTCCGGGAGGTGGCGAGGTAGATCATGGCCATGAACAGGCCGAAGAACAGGATGGCGGATCCCAGGTCCCGCTGGAACACCAGGACGCCCATGGAGATCAGCCACGCCACCACGAGCGGTCCCATGTCCCGGAACCGCGGGAACGTGATCGGCCCGAGGCGCTTGCCGGCCAGCAGGATCAGGTCCCGGTTGGCGGAGAGGTATCCCGCGAAGAAGATGGCCAGGGTCACCTTGGCAACCTCGCCGGGCTGGAACGAGCCGACGCCGAGGTTGATCCAGATCCGGGCCCCGTTGATCTCCATGCCCAGGCCCGGCACGAGCGGGAGCAGCAGCAGGAGGCCGGAGATGGCCAGGAACAGGTACGGCCAGCGGCGCAGGATCCGGTGGTCCTTCAGCAGCCACAGCAGCACGATCGCCGAGCCCATGGCGACCACCGTCCAGACCAGCTGCCGGGAGGCGGCACTGTCACCCTCGGCCACGTCGATCCGGTGGATCATCGCGATGCCGAGCCCGTTCAGCGTGACGACGATGGGCAGGATGTACGGGTCCGCGTAACGGGCCTTGAGGCGCAGCACGAGGTGGAACAGCAGGGCCATGATCGCCAGTACGGCGCCTTGGACCCAGTACTCCGTGGTGATCTCCCGGTCCATGCCGATGGCGCCGAGCAGGTTGGCTCCGACGCCGATGCCGAGCCCGAGCAGCAGCAGGAGGAGTTCGGTGTTGCGGCGCGGACGCGCCGGGGCGGCGACCTGGTGCATCAGCCTGCACCTCCCGTGGGGCTCGGGGCGGCGCTGCGCTTCGGCGAGGGGCTCCCGGACGGCGTGGTCGTCCCGGTGGCGCCGTCGGTGCCGCCGGGGGACCCGGTGGGACTCGCAGACCTCGTGGGGCTCGGCGTGGCGGGGGGTGCTGGGGTCACGGAGTTCTCCAGGTCGGCAACGATCTCCTGGGCGTGTTCGAGGTCCCGGGCCGGCAGGCCGGACTCCACGCGCTGTCGGGTGTAGGACGGCAGGTCGTCCAGCATCACGGAGGTCTCGGTGTCCAGGTGGGACAGGGTGATGGGCCCCAGGCGCTGGGAGACCCCGTTGTAGATGGCCACCCGCCCCTCGTGGGTCCCCACGTAATACTGCGTCTGGGTCCAAAGGTATCCCCAGGTCAGCACGACGGCGAAGATCAGCGCCAGCAGGGCGGTGAACACCGGGATGAACACGGACCGGCGGCGACGGGCCGGTGGATCGTCCTCCCGGCCCTCGGCCTCGGACGGGTCGGGCTCGTCCACGCCCACGACCGCGGTCCGGCTGCCGCCGATCAGTTCGGAGGCCGCGCTGGCCGCCAGCGGGTCCAGCGGCGGCGCGGCGGCCGCCTCGGGGGCGCCCGCTTCGGGCAGCAGGGTGGCCGCCCGTTTCTGGGTGCTGCGCCGGGTGACGATCGGGATCTTGCCGGTGTCGGTGGCCTGGGCCGCAGCCCCGACCAGCACGTGCGGCCTGGACTCCAGGTCCTCGCGGAGCAGGGACCCGGAGACCGGGCCGGTCTCGGCGGGGGTCGCGGCGGCCAGCGCCTGGTCGGACAGCTGGGCGCGGGGCGGTGTCGTGGCCTCCTCGGCGGTGGACTCCGCCACCTCGAGGACGACCACGGTGACGTTGTCCGGGGCCCCGCCGGCCAGGGTGAGGTCCACGAGCTCGTCGGCGATGGCCTGCAGGTCCCTGCGGTGCCGCAGCTTCTGCTCGATGGTGGACGGGGAGACCACGGCGGTCAGCCCGTCCGAGCACAGCAGCCAGCGTTCCCCGGGCGCGGCCGGCAGGGCGGAGATGTCCAGTTCTGGGGAGGCATCGACGTCGCCGAGGACCCGCATCAGCACGTTCTTGTGCGGGTGGGACTCCGCCTCGGCGGGGTCCAGCCGGCCCTCGTCCACGAGACGCTGGACGAAGGTGTGGTCCACGCTGACCTGTTCGAAGGCCCCGTCCTTCAGGCGGTAGGCGCGGGAATCGCCGATGTGGGCCAGGTGCAGGGTCCGGTCGGCCAGCAGGATCGCCGTGCAGGTGGTGCCCATCCCTGCCAGCTTGGGACTGGCATGGACCAGGTCGTTGAGGATCAGGTTCGCGTTCTGGATCTCGTCCGGCAGCACGGTCGCCGGGTCCGGGTACCCGGTGGCGTCCAGCACGGCGAGGTCCAGGACGGTGGAGGCACTGGCCACGTCGCCGCCCACGTGGCCACCCATGCCGTCGGCGACGACGGCGAGGTGGCGTCCGGCATAGGCAGAGTCGTCGTTCTTCGACCTGACCCTGCCCACATCGGACCGCGCAGCGAAACGAAGGACCAGTGGCATGGAGTTCAGGACCTCAGCTCCAGCACCGTCTTGCCGATGCGGATGGGCGTGCCCGGTTCGACCGCGACGGTGCGGGACAGCGGGTTGCCACTCACAAAGGTGCCATTGGTGGAGCCGAGGTCCTCGAGGAACCAGCGGGAGCCCTGGGGGAAGAGCCGGGCATGCCGGCCGGAGACGTAGTCGTCCTCCAGGACCAGGTCGGCATCCTCTGCCCGTCCGAGCAGCAGCGGTGTGCCGTTCAGCTGGACCACGGTGTTCTTCAGCGGCCCCTCCGTCACCACGAGCTGGGTGGCCAGGGGGCGGGCGGGCGGCGAGGCGGACTGTCCGCCGGACACGGGTGGCGCCTCGGAGGACCCGTTCTGGGCAACCGCCGCAGCACCGACGGCGCCGGCGGCGACGGGCGTCCCGGTCCCACTGCGGGCGCGGACCTTGTTCCGGGCGCCGACCATCAGGTCCCGGCCCTGGGAGGAGACGATCGAGATGATGAGGATCCACATCACCAAGAGCAGCCCCAGGCGCAGGGCGGCGACGGCGAGTTCACTCACTGGGCACCTCCGCGGTTCCTGGTCGGTAGTTTCCGGAAGACCATGGTGACCCGGCCCATGGTGATCCGGTCCCCGTCACGCAGCACGGTGGACCCGTCCACCTTACGGTCATTGACGTAGAAGCCGTTGGTCGAGCCGAGGTCCACCGCCATGACGGTATCGCCGCGGGTGATGATCTCCAGGTGACGGCGCGAGACCCCGGTGTCCTCCACCAGGATGTCCGCGTCCGCCGAGCGGCCGAGCACGATCGAGTCCGCGTTGATCGCGTACTTGCGCCCGTCGATCTCCAGGACCGGCTGCAGGCCGGCGCCGGCATCCGCCGCACGGGCGCGGGACGCCGGGCCCGAGGACCCTCGCGCTGCCGAGGCCGCGGTGGGCGCCGCGGGTGCCACGGTGGCCGGGGGGACCGGCGTCGGGCCCGGGGAGGGCGACGGCGTGGGGCGCGGCGCGGCCCCGCGGTCCACCGGCGCGGAGGGCACGACGTCGGCCGAGCCCGTCCCGGTGGGCGCGGAACCGGAGCCGACGGCCTGGTCCGCACCGCCGCTGCGGTCGGAGACGGCCTCGATCCCCAGCTTGCCGGGGCGCAGCTCCTCGTCCTCGACGAAGGTGACCCGGACCGGGCCGTGCAGGGTGTAGCCCTGGTCCTGGGCGTGGCGGATGACCTCGTCGCACAGTTCCTCGGCCAGGGCGGAGCCCCACTTGCGGGCCAGCTCGAAGTCCGGGGTGGAGAAGGACACGGTGAAGACATTGGGCACGAGAGTGCGACCCTCGGAGAGGGCCATGGCCTCGTCATCCATGGCCAGTCTCAGGGCATTGGCGATCTCGACCGGCTTCACCGCACGGGTGCCACCGGCCGAGAAGGCCGACTGCACGGCCTTCTCCAGGCCGCGCTCGAGGTTGTCCAGAAGACCCACGCGGGGTACTCCTTTCCGCAGATGTCTGTGTCGATAGTACGCGGCCGGGGTGAGGGAACCGTGAGAAGCAGGATCACCGTGGATTGCAAAGTGGTTGCAATGGGGTCCGCCCAGGACGTGAAGGGGCCGGTCAGCAACGGTTTCATGCCGCCGTGGACCCCGATTTGGGAATCGGGGAGGGTTATGGATAAGATAGATCCTGCTGTTCTGACCGGTACGGAGGAATCCGCAAGGCCTTTCGACCGGGAAGACAGACCAGCAATCTCGCGCGAGTGGCGGAATTGGCAGACGCGCTGGCTTCAGGTGCCAGTGTCCTTACGGACGTGGGGGTTCAAGTCCCCCCTCGCGCACGCGAGTCGACGAAGGCCCCGGACCATCGGTCCGGGGCCTTCGTCGTGCCGGCGGTCCCTCCCCTCATCACTCGCAACCTCCGGCCTATCCTGACGGTTCCCCGTCAGGAATGACACGGTCCGGTCAGGATCGCCGGGACTGTCTGGATCGTCAGGATCGCCGGTGACAACCGCGGCGCCTGTGCCGGCTTCCCGGCCGGCCCCCGTCAGTCCCGGGGGCGGGGCATGGGGCGGGCGAAGCGGTCCAGCAGCGGGCCGTTGAGACTGTGGTGGTCGCTCCAGTGGACGTCGATCGCCTGCTCGTAGAAGCCGACGAGGGTCTCCGTGGCGGCCCGCCAGGAGTGCCGCTCGGACTCCTCGCGAGCGGCCCGTCCCATCTCACGCCGCAGTCCGGGGTCCGTGAGCAGCCGCTCGAGCCGGTCCACCCAGCCGTCCACGTCGCCGGGATCGGCCAGGAAGCCGGTCCGGCCGTCGTCGATCACGAAGGGGATCCCGCCCGCGCGCGCACCCACCACGGGCACGCCGGAGGCCATGGACTCCAGGGCCACCAGGCCCAGGGTCTCCGTCGTGGACGGGAAGGCGAAGACGTCCGCGCTCGCGTAGGCCTGGGCCAGCTCGACGCCGGACATGTAGCCGGTGAACACCGTCCAGTCCGGGTCGAAGCGCTTCTTCAGCTCGTCCACGTGCGGGCCCGAGCCGACCATGGCCAGCCGGGCACCCGGGACCCGCTGGCGCAGCCGGCGCATCGGTTCCAGCAGCGCATCCAGGTCCTTCTCCCGGCTCATCCGTCCCACGTAGACCACCAGGGGCGCGTCCGGATGGCCGTCCGTGAGCCGGGCCCGCATCTGCGTGGAGGCATTGCCCGGGTGGTAGCCGGTGGTATCCACGGCCTTGGGCCACAGTCCCACCCTCTGGATCCCGACCTCGCGGGCCCGCTCCACCATCGGCCCGGAGGTGCACAGGTTCACCTCGGCCTTGTTGTGGATGTACCGGATCCAGCTCTCCATGGGGTGCCGCGCCCAGCCCACCCGCAGTGACTGGGTGTACGTGGGGACATCCGTGTGGAAGCTGGCCAGCTGGGGCACGTCCCGCCGCCCCGCGGACAGCACCCCGTAGGCCGCGAGCCAGACCGGGTTGACCGTGTGCACCAGGTGCGGACGGAAGGCTTCCATCTCACGGGCGATCTCCGGCGTGGGCATGCCGACCTTCAGTTCCGGGTAGAGCAGGCGCAGGGATACGCCGCGCACCCGCACCACCTTGTGGCCCGCGTACTCGGCCGGCGGATGGCCGGGGGCGAACAGCAGGACCTCGTGGCCCAACTCCGCCAGTTGCTCCAGGGTGCGCACCACCCGGGTCACCACCCCGTCGATCTTGGGCAGGAAGACCTCGGTGAACATCGCGATGCGCATGCGGCTCCTCGTCGGGCGCTCGGGGAGGGTCCCGACGGCGGAACGCGCGTGCCGCCGTCGGGACCCTCCGTCCATCAGGTCACTGGGCGGCGGCGTGCGCCGGCTCGGCCGGCGCGAGGCCCGAGGGGGCGTTCTCCGGCACCCCGGCCTGCTGCTGGGACGTCCACAGGGAGGTGGCCGGGACCTTGGACAGGTCCGCCCGGTCCCGGTACTTCTCGGCAATCTGCTCGACCTCGAGCAGCAGTCCCTCGGACAGGGTGGTCGGGTTCAGCCCCAGGTCGATGAACGCGTCGTTGACCACGTGGAGCTCGTTCTCGGCGGACTCCTTGCGCGGGTTGGGGACCATCTGGACCTCGGCGCCGGCGATGCGCCCGACCATCTCGGCCAGGTCCCGGACGCGGTGGGTCTCGGTCATCTGGTTGAAGATCTTGACGCGGTCGCCCGCGGCCGGCGGGTTCTCCAGGGCGATCTGCACGCAGCGGACCATGTCCTGCATGTGGATGAAGGCACGGGTCTGGCCACCGGTGCCGTGCACGGTCAGCGGGTAGCCGACGGCAGCCTGCATGAGGAACCGGTTCAGCACCGTGCCGTAGTCACCGTCGTAGTCGAAGCGGTTGATCAGGCGCTCGTCGCGCTGGGTCTGCTCGGTGTGCGTGCCCCAGATGATGCCCTGGTGCAGGTCCGTGATCCGCAGCGAGTCGTTCTTCACGTAGTAGGCGAAGAGGTGCTGGTCCAGCACCTTGGTCATGTGGTAGATCGAGCCCGGGTTGGTCGGGTACAGGATCTGCTGCGGGATCCGGTGCGGCTCCACCGGGTTGCCCTCGGCGTCCTCGTGCGCGGTGACCTCGACGTCCAGGTAGCCCTCCGGGATCTTCATGCCGGCCGTGCCGTAGCCGTAGACGCCCATGGTGCCCAGGTGCACCAGGTGGATGTCCACCCCCGAGTCCACGATCGCGCACAGCACGTTGTGGGTGGCGTTGACGTTGTTGTCCACGGTGTAGCGCTTGTTCTTCGGGGACTTCATGGAGTACGGCGCCGCGCGCTGCTCGGCGAAGTGGACGACGGCGTCCGGGCGCTCGGTGCGGAAGAACTCCACCAGGCCCTCGTAGTCCTGGGCGACGTCCAGGAAGGCGAAGCCGATCTCCTTGCCGGAGACCTCCTGCCACGCGGCGCGGCGCTCGGACAGGGAGCGGATCGGGGTCAGGGACTGCGCTCCGAGCTCCTCGTCGATCACCCGGCGGGAGAAGTTGTCCACGATGATGACCTCGTGGCCCAGGTCGGACAGGTGCAGGGAGGCGGGCCAGCCACAGAAACCGTCTCCGCCGAGGATCGCAATCTTCACAGGTACTCCCATTGCAGGTTGAGGGTGGACCGGACACCGGCTGCCGGCACCGGTCGTCGTCGGGTGGGGCGCGGCGGCAGTCGTGCGGGTCGTCTGGCTGTGTCGAGCCTATCCAACCGCCGGCCGGGCACGGTCCCCGCGGGTCGTCGCATGACCCTGCGCCGGGAGGGCTGGCCTGCGCGACGACTGGTGACAGGCGCCTGACGTGCGGTAGGAGTGGAGGTGGTGGACCGGGTGAGTCCCACGGCAGCGCCGCGGGGTTCACGGGAAGTTCACCTCGCGGACGGGAATACTTCCCGTCGAGGTGCTGTTCTATTGAATGTTCAACCAAAAATGGTGGACCATCCGGGCTGCGGTCCGGACGCCACCACTGCAACCCAGAGGAGAGCTCATATGACCGCACTGACCCCCGGTACCTGGAACCTTGACCCGACCCACACCGACGTCGACTTCACCGTCCGCCACGCCGGCATCTCCAAGGTCCGCGGCACCTTCAACGCCGTCGAGGGCTCGCTCGTCGTCGGCGACGACGCCACCGCCTCGAGCGTGAACGTCACCATCGACGCCAACTCGGTCGACACCGGCCAGCCGGACCGCGACGCCCACATCAAGGCGGCCGACTTCTTCGAGACCGAGGCCCACCCGAACATGACCTTCGTGTCCACCGAGGTGCGCGCCGACAGCAACGACCCGCAGGAGTTCACCCTCGTCGGTGACCTGACCATCAAGGGCATCACCCAGCGCGTGGAGCTGGAAGCCGAGTTCGGTGGCCAGACCGTCGACGCCTTCGGCATGACCCGCGCCGGCTTCGAGGCCAAGGGCGAGATCTCCCGCAAGGACTTCAACATCACCTGGAACGCCCCGCTGCAGGCTGCCGCCGGTGGCGTGCTCGTCTCCGACAACGTCAAGATCCTTATCGACGCCTCCTTCGTCCTGCCGGCCGAGGAGACCTCCCAGGCCTGATCTGGGCGCCTGATCCTGAGGGCCTGATCTCAGCCCGGGCCGCAGGTCAGCAACTGGCGGTCAGAAGATGACCCGAATCGGCGCCTGAGGCCGTGAACGCGTCATCTTCTGACCCCCAGATGAGAGGGCCGGTCCCACCGCTCGTGGGGCCGGCCCTCTCGTGTTGCCGCGGAGGGTGGCCCGGCTTGCCGCGGGGAGGGTGGCCCGGCTTGCCGCGGAGGGTCGCCCGGCGTCGGCACCGTGACCTGACCGGACCCCCTGAGGTCCTCCTTGCCCTGCCGGACGGCACCCCTAGACTGGCGATGGACCTGGACCCGGTGGGGGCGCCGAGCTCGCCCACGCCGCCGGGCACGAAGGACGAGACTGACGGAGGCCCGTACATGGCAGGCAAGACCCCGCACCAGAACACCACCTTCCCGCTGCCCGACAAGGACCCGGGCCAGGACGGCGACCAGCTGGGCCATGGCTACCTGGCCACGCCCGAGACCGGCTCCGGGCCGGGCGTCATCGTCATCCAGGAGTGGTGGGGCCTGACGGACCACATGCGCGACGTGTGCGACCGCCTGGCCGCGGAGGGCTTCACGGCGCTGGCCCCGGACCTGTTCGGCGGCTGGGTCGCCCACGACGGTGACGAGGCCGGCGAGATGATGCAGAGGCTGCCCGCCGAGGAGGGTGCCCGCCAGCTCGGGGCCGGCGTGGACTACCTGCTGTCCCTGGACGCGGTGACCTCGGAGACCGTGGGCGCCATCGGGTTCTGCATGGGCGGCGGCTTCGTGCTGGCCTTGGCCGCCCAACAGGGCGAGAAGATCTCCGCCGCCGTGCCGTTCTACGGGGTGGGCCAGGCGGTCCCGCACGCCTACTCCGGCGTCAGGGCCGCCATCCAGGGCCACTACGCCGAGCAGGACTCCATGTTCCCGCCGGAGAAGGCGCGGAAGCAGGAGCAGCAGATCCGTGAGGAGTCCGGGGCCGAGGTCGAGTACTTCTTCTACGACGCCCCGCACGCCTTCCACAACGACGAGAACCCGCAGGGCAACTACCGTCCCGACGAGGCCAGGCTGGCCTGGTCCCGCGCGGTGCAGTTCCTCAAGGACAAGGTCAAGTAACCACCCGTGCCCCGTGACCGGACGTCCGGACCACCACCTGCGCCCCAGCCGGCGGTCCCGGAGACGCTCTTCCTCTCCACCATCCCCGGTGCCTCGCCGTCCAAGTGGGTGGACCGCTTCACCTCCCGGGAGCGCCGGGTCCAGCTGGTGAACCACGACGTCGGCGCGCAGCTGGCGTTCCTGGCTCCCGGCCCGGAGGACTCGGCCCCCCGCGGCCTGCCACAGCTGGGTTACCTGCGCTGGCCGCTGGACTCCGGGCCGGAGGCGTTGCTGCGCGCCGGCGGGATCGACCCCGAGGACGTGCACGTGGTGCGGTTCTACGAGGAGGAGCCGGTGGTCTGCGTGGGCAAGGACCACCTGCTGGCGGCCTGGGACCCGGAGACGGACGGCCCGGTGCCGGTGGAGGAGCTGGACCCGGAGGGGCTCATGGACCCGGCCCGGTTCGCGCCCGCACCGCCGGCCGATCCGCTGGACGCCCCGGAGGTCCCCGGCTCCGGGGAGCGGATGGCCGTGGAGATCGTCGCCAGCGGGGCCGGACACACAGTGCTGCCGGCCTCGGTGGCGCGGATGTTCGGCCGCAAGGACGTCATCGTGCTGCCGCTGTCCGGGCATCCGGGCTGGGGCGTGGGGCTGGCCTGGCTGAAGGCCGTGGACTCGCAACTGGTGCAGGACTTCGTCGGAGCGGCCAAGGGCCGGCGTCCCGGCTCGTCCCGGAACGAGCGGGGGACGTCAGCGGCGCCCACCACGTCCGGATCGGGGGCACGGGGCACGGCCAGGGCGTCCGGACGGACCGGGCAGAAGTCCCCGTCAAAGCCGCGCAAGCGCCGCTGACCGGCCCCTAGGACCAGTCGAGCACGAAGCCCAGTTCATCCAGGATGCGGGAGGCCGTGGCCTGCGGGTCCTCGGCGGAGCTCACGGTGATGCCGTCCTCCTGCGGGTCCAGCGGCTCCATCAGCGCCACCTGGCTGTCCACGAGGGAGGCCGGCATGAAGTGGGCGTGCCGGGACGCCAGCCGGTCCCGGAGCTCCCCGGGCGAGACCAGGATCTGCACCACCGTCAGCGGGTAGCCGCAGGAGCGCAGCTCGTCCCGGTACGAGCGCTTCAGCGCGGAGCAGGCCAGCACCGCGGGCAGGCCCAGGTCGCCCAGCCGGCCCAGCTCTTCGGCGAGCCGGGCGAGCCAGGGGGCCCGGTCGGCGTCGTCCAAGGGGGTACCGGCGGCCATCTTGTTGCGGTTGGCCACCGTGTGGAAGGCGTCCCCCTCCACCCAGACCCGGCCCAGCGCCGTCGCCAGCAGCCGTCCGACCGTGGACTTGCCGGACCCGGTGGGGCCGGACACCACGAGGTGGGTGGCCCCGGCGGGCCAGGGAGCCGACGTTAGGGGCTGGGGGATCTCTCGGTGCTCGGCCACGATCCCAGCGTACGGGGAACCGGACGGACCGTTCAGCCGAGGCGGCCGGGCTCGGGGGACTCGTAGGGGTGTTCATCCGGATCCGTGGACACCGGCTCGGTGCCGCGCCACCGGGCGATGGCGGTCATCAGGTGGAAGATCACCAGCACCGCCACGGTGCCCAGGGCGATGCCGCCGAACTCCATGCCGCCGACGACCAGCTGCGGGTTGGCGATCGCGATGATCAGGCCCGCGCCGGCCGCCATGAGGTTGATGGCGTTGGAGAAGTCCACCCGGTTCTGCACCCAGATGCGCACGCCCATCATGCCGATCATCCCGTACAGGATGATGCCCGCCCCGCCCAGCACCCCCGCCGGGATGGTGCTGATCAGGGCACCGAACTTCGGGAGGAACGCCAGGGCCAGCGCGGTCAGGCCGGCCACCCAGTAGGCGGCGGTGGAGTACACCCGGGAGGAGGCCATCACGCCGATGTTCTCCGCATAGGTGGTGGTGCCGACGCCGCCGCCCGCGCCGGACAGGGTGGTGGACAGGCCGTCGGCGATCAGGGCACGGCCATAGGAGCCCTCCAGGTCCCGGCCGGTCATCAGGCCCACCGTCTTCACGTGCCCGATGTTCTCGGCCACCAGCACCAGCACCACGGGCAGGAACAGGAACAGCACGTTCCAGTGGAACTCGGGGGCGTGGAACGGCGGCAGGCCGACCCAGGCGGCCTTGCCGACCGGGTCGAAGTTCACCTGTCCCTGTGCGAGGGCCACCAGGTAGCCCACGATGATGCCCAGCAGGATGGACAACCGGCCCAGCAGGCCCTTGAACAGGACGGCGGCCACGGCGATCGCCAGGGTGGTGGAGAACGTGGTCAGCGGCACCTCCACCATGGCCTTCGTGGTCGACCCGGCCAGGTTCAGGCCGATCAACGCCACGATCGTGCCCATCACCACCGGGGGCATCAGGACGTGGATCCAGCCGACGCCGGCCTTCTGCACCACCAGGCCCACGAGGAACAGCGCCACGCCGGTGACCAGCACGCCTCCGAGGGCGCCACCGATCCCGTGCTGGTTCATCGCCGCGGAGATGGGGGCGATGAAGGCGAAGGAACTGCCCAGGTAGGACGGCACCCGTCCGGCGGTGATGACCAGGAACAGCAGGGTGCCGACTCCGGAGAAGAACAGGGAGGCGGTCGCGGGGAACCCGGTGATGGTGGGGACCAGGACGGTGGCTCCGAACATGGCCATCACGTGCTGGACACCGACGCTGATGGTCTGCGGCCAGGCCAGCCGCTCGTCCGGGGCGACGACCTCGCCCGGGGTGATGCGCCGGCCGTCGCCGTGGACGGTCCAGCCGATGCCGAGGCGGCGGGCCAGCGGGGGACGCTCGGAGGAGCGGCGTCCGGGGGGCTCCGTCACGGGCATCCGGTCGGCCGGGGTGTTTGGATCGTTCGAGGTCACAGTGCACTTTCGGTCGGCGTGCAGGGAGGGGGAGGCCGCCTCGGCGGTACCCGGCGGGGGCTTCATCACCGAGGAGGCGACTGACCCGTAGGGTACCGTTGAATGGTGACTGATTACGTGGGTGTGATCGGCGAGGCGCTCGTCGACGTGGTCCTCTCGGATACCGCCACGCCCCGCGCCCACGTCGGCGGGAGCCCCCTGAATGTCGCCGTCGGCCTGGCCCGGCTCGGGGAGAACGTACTGTTCACCGGACGCTATGGCAAGGACGAGTACGGGGACATGGTCCGTGACCACTTGGCCCGCAACCGCGTGGACTCCGTCCTGGGCCCGGATGACACGGCGACCTCGGTGGCCACCGCCCGGCTGGATCCCACCGGGGCCGCCAGCTACTCGTTCGACCTCGACTGGACGCTGCCCCCCGCCGGCGAACTCTCCGACCTGGTCCGCCAGGCCCTGCGCAGGGACGGGAAGGAACGCACCCTGACCCACGTGCACGCCGGGTCCATCGCCACCATGCTTGAGCCGGGCGCCTCCACCGTCATGGAGCTGCTGTCCGCCCTGGAACCGGACGTCACCCTCAGCTACGACCCGAACTGCCGGCCCACGATCGTCCCCGACCGTGCCCTGGCCCGGCGGCGGGCGGAGGAGTCCGTGGCGCTCGCGGACATCGTGCACGCCTCCGATGAGGACCTGGAGTGGCTCTACCCGGACCGCCCGCTCGAGGACACCATCGTGGAGTGGCAGCGGATCGAGCCGGCCTTGGTGGTGGTCACCCGCGGGGCGACCTCCATCCTGTGCGCCACCGCCGCCGGCGTCTCCGAGCACCCCGTGCACCCCGTGGAAGTGGCCGACACCGTGGGGGCAGGGGACTCCTTCACCGCCGCCCTGCTGATCGCGCTGAAGGACCGCGGCCTGCTCGGTGCCGATCGCCGCGAGGCGCTGCGTTCCATCAGCCCGGAGGACACGACGGCGGTGCTCGCCTACGCCGCGCGGGCGGCGGCGATCACCTCCTCCCGGCCGGGCGCGGATCCGCCCACCCGGGACGAGCTCGGCTGAACGCCTCCCCGGCGCGGCCTGGCCGTTTCGCCCGCCCGGCCTGGCCGTTTCGCCCGCCCGTAGTCCCGGCCTGGTCTCGCGGCCCGCGGCCTAGAATGGATCCATGTCCCTTCCCGATCCGGCCCTCGATCCGGCACCGCCGGTCAGGCCCGGAGGTGCGGCGCGGCGTCCCCGGATGATCGCCAGCGACCTGGACGGGACGATCATCGGCTACGAACACTCCCGCACCGGATGGGTCTCGCCGCGCACGGTGGCCGCCTTCCAGGCCGCCCACGACGCCGGAGTGCAGGTGGTCTACGTGACCGGCCGGCCGATCCGCTGGCTGACCCCGGTGGCCGAGGGGCTCGGGCATGCCGGACCCGTCATCTGTTCCAACGGGGCGGTGGTCTACGACCTGGTCAGCCAGACCGTGCTGGAGTCCCGACCCGTGAGCCTGGAGACCGTCCTGGAGGCCCGCGCGATGATCGCCGCGCTGGACCCCTCGGCGTCCTTCGGCGTGGAGACCCTGGACGGGTTCCACCTCGACGCCGCCTTCATGGACCGTCCGGATGCGGACGCGCCGGCGGAGCTCGCCCGGGGCGTGCACGTGGGGCGGTCCCTGGACGAGGTGCTGCCGCCGGAACCGGAGGTGGTCAAGTTCCTGGCCAAGACGCGCAGCAGTGAACCGGACGCCTTCCTGGCCGAGGTGCGGTCCCTGCTCGGCGAACTGCTGGCCGTCACCCACTCCGCTCCCGGGGTCTCCCTGCTGGAGATGTCCCGCCCGGACGTCAACAAGGCCAGCACCCTGGCGGACTTCGCGGCACACCACGGCATCGCCGCCCACGAGGTCGTTGCCTTCGGGGACATGCCCAATGACCTGGAGATGATCCACTGGGCCGGCACCGGTTACGCCGTGGCCTCCGGGCACCCGCTGCTGCTTCAGGCGGCGGACGCCACCGCCGGCGCCTGCGACGACGACGGCGTGGCCGCGGTCATCGAGCACCTGCTGACCCTGGACTGACCGCCGCGCCCTTCCTCCAGCGTTCGCCCGGCGTTCGCCCGGGGTTCCCGGGTCGCAAACGGTGGATGCGCGGCGCCCTGACCCATCGTTTGCGACCCGGGAACCTGCGGCGCGGGAACGGGGAGGCGCCGCTAGGGTGAGGACCGTGAAGCACCCCAGCCTGCCGCCGTACCTGAAGGACTCGTTGCCCGGCCGCCGGGGCTGGCCCCTGGCCTTCGCCCACCGCGGCGCGGACACCGCCCGCGAGAACACCCTGGCCGCCTTCCGCGCCGCCGTGGACCGCGGCTACGGCTACCTCGAGCTGGACGTGCGCACCACGCGCGACGGCGTGCTCATGGTCTTCCACGACGAGGTGCTGGACCGCGTCACCACCGGGACCGGCCGGATCTCCGACCACACGTGGGAGGAGCTGACCCGGGTTCGCGTCATCGACCCGGCCCTGGCCGGGCGTGGGGGCCACCGCGAGGGCCCCCTCGCCGAGGCAGAGGCCGAGGCAGAGGCCGAGGCAGGTGCAGGGGCAAGGGCAAGGACAGGGACAGCGGCGGAAGCGACGGGGTCCGGGACCGCCGGCCGCGCCCGGCCGGGTGCCGACGCCGCCGTCGGGACCGCCCTCGGAACCTACGAGGGCGAGCACCTGCTGCGCTTCGAGGACCTGCTGACCGAATGGGACGACGTCCACCTCAACGTGGACCTCAAGGACGAGGCGGCGGCCGAGGCGATCGCGCCGATTGTGGCGCGGCACGACGCCTGGGACCGGGTGCTGGTGGCGTCCTTCCATGACTCGCGCCGGCGGAAGTTCACCCGGGCGGCCGGGCGGCGCGTGGCGATGTCCGGCGGTGCGCTGGCGATCGGTGCCCTGGTGCTGGCCGCCCCGCTGGGCCTGACCCGGTTCGTCGCCCGCCGGTTGGCGCACATCCAGTGCGTGCAGGTCCCGGTGCGGCAGGGCCCGGTCACGGTGGTCACCCCGAGGTTCGTCTCCCGTTGCCAGACCGCCGGCCTGCAGGTCCACGTCTGGGTGGTGGACGACCCGGCCGAGATGGAGCGGCTGCTCGCCCTGGGCGTGGACGGACTGATGACCGACGACGTCGAGGCCCTGGCCTCGGTGATGGAGGCCCGGGGTTTCTGGCCCCAGCGGTAGGCCGCTACCGTGGGGGCATGCCTGAGCTTCCCGACATCGTCCTGGACCAGACGCTGAGCCTCGCCGCCGACGAGCCCGCCGCGGACGAACCGGGAGCGGGGCTTCCGGTGCCCGCCGGGCCCGCTGTGGCGTCGGGGACGGAGGAGCCGGCGGAGGCCGTGGGACGCCTGCGGCAGGCCGCCACGGTGAGGTTGCCGCACCCGCGCCGGTACCGCGCCGCCCAGCTCAAGGGGATCCGGCGGATGCTCGAGGAGGAGGCCGACGCCATCTGCGCGGCGCTGGAGCAGGACCTCGGCAAGTCCCGCACGGAGGCCATGGTCACCGAGGTGCAGGCGACCCGCACCGAGGTGGACCACGCCCTGCTGTACCTCACGGACTGGATGGAGCCGCAGTCCGTGAAGGTGCCGCTGGCCCTCCAGCCGGCCAGCGCGAAGATCGAGGCCCGTCCCCTGGGCGCGGTGCTGGTGATCGCCCCCTGGAACTACCCGTTCCAGCTGCTCATCTCCCCGCTGGTGGCCGCCGTGGCCGCCGGCAACGCCGTGGTGCTCAAGCCCAGCGAGAAGGCCCCCGCCGTCTCAGAGCTCGTCGGCCGGCTCATCCCGCAGTACCTGGACCCGCGCTCGGTGGCCGTGGTGCAGGGCGGTGCGGAGACCGTCCAGGGGCTGCTGGCCGAGAAGTTCGACCACATCTTCTACACCGGCGGCGAACGGGTCGGGCGGATCGTCTACGAGGCGGCCGCGAAGCAGCTGACCCCGGTGACCCTGGAGCTGGGCGGGAAGTCGCCGTGCGTGGTGGCGGACGGGCGCAACTGGGCGGCCATCTCCCGGCGCATCGCCTTCGGCAAGTTCACCAACGCCGGGCAGACCTGCGTGGCGCCGGACTACGTGCTCGTGGTCGGCGAGGAGTCACAGCGGCAGCTGGAGAAGCACCTGCCGAAGGCCATCACCGAGTTCTACGGGCCGGACCCGCAGTCCTCGGCGGACTACGGCCGGCTCATCGACACCGACCACGTCGAGCGGCTGGTGGGCCTGCTGCAGGACTCCCTGGAGCCCGGGGAGGGGCGCGCCCCGGCGCGGCTCGTGCACGGCGGGCGGGCCGACGTCGCCGACAGGTACCTGGAGCCGACCGTGCTGGCGGACGTGTCCGCGGACAGCGCCCTGATGGCCGAGGAGATCTTCGGGCCGATCCTGCCGATCCTGCGCGTGGACACCGTGGAGGAGGCGATCGACTTCATCAACGCCCGGCCGCACCCGCTCGCCGCCTACCTGTTCACGGACAAGCCCCGCTACCACCGGGCCTTCGAGGAACGGGTGACTGCCGGCGGCATGGCCTTCGACGTCACGCTGCTGCAGGCGGGCCTGCCGACCCTGCCGTTCGGCGGCGTCGGGCCCTCGGGGATGGGCTCCTACCACGGGCGGGCCGGCTTCGAGACGTTCTCCCAGCTGCGCCCGGCGCTGACCAAGACCGACCAGGTGGACACCCTCAAGGCCGTCTATCCGCCCTACACCTGGGCCAAGCGCCAGGCGATCAAGCGCCTGCTCTGAGGCGGCGCCTGGACGAGCGGCGCGTTCCCTCGTCGTCATCGTCGGTGAGTCCGGCGTGTCGGCATGCCGGGGGCGGCAACACGCCGGATTCACCGACGACGGGCGGGGTCCACCGGGCCGCTCAGGCGATGACCGCGTCCACGATCGCCTTCGCCTCGGCCTGGACCTGGGCCAGGTGCTCCGCGGAGACGAACGACTCGGCATAGATCTTGTAGACGTCCTCGGTGCCGGAGGGGCGGGCGGCGAACCAGGCGTTGGCCGTGGTGACCTTCAGCCCCCCGATGGACGCGCCGTTGCCGGGCGCCTCGGTCATCGTGGCGGTGATCCGCTCGCCGGCCAGGGTGCCGGCGGTGACGTCCGCGGGGGACATCCGTTTCAGCTTGGCCTTCTGCTCGGCGGTGGCCGGTGCGTCGATGCGCGCGTACACCGGGTCGCCGTACTGGCCGACCAGCTCCGCGTAGTACTGGGACGGCGACTTGCCCGTCACCGCACGGATCTCCGCGGCCAGCAGGCACAGCAGGATCCCGTCCTTGTCCGTGGACCACGGGGTGCCGTCGAAGCACACGAAGGACGCCCCGGCGGACTCCTCCCCGCCGAACACCCCCGTGCCGTCCAGCAGCCCGGGCACGAACCACTTGAAGCCGACCGGCACCTCCACGAGGTCCCGGCCCAGCCCCGCGGCCACCCGGTCGATCATCGAGGAGGACACGAGCGTCTTCCCGACGCCGGCCCCGGCCGGCCAGTCGTACCGGTGCCGGTAGAGGTAGTCGATCGCCACGGAGAGGAAGTGGTTCGGGTTCATCAGCCCCCCGTCCGGGGTGACGATGCCGTGGCGGTCGGCGTCCGCGTCGTTGCCGGTGGCGATGTCGAAGGGCGCCTCGGCAGCTGGAGCCTCCGCACCGGCACCGGCACCGGCACCGGGACCGGCTGCCGCGCCGGGACCGGCTGCCGCGCCGGGACCGGACGCGGCGCCGGCGTCGGGCCGCATGCGTCCGATCAGCGAGGCCATGGCGTTGGGGGAGGAGCAGTCCATCCGGATCTTGCCGTCCCAGTCCAGGGTCATGAACGCCCACCGGGGGTCGACCTCCGGGTTCACCACGGTGAGGTCCAGGCCGTGGCGCTCGCCGATCTCACCCCAGTACTCCACCGAGGCCCCGCCCATGGGGTCGGCGCCGATGCGGATCTTCGCGCGGCGGATGGCGTCCAGGTCGATGACCTTCGGCAGGTCGGTGACGTAGCGGTCCCGGAAGTCATAGGTGCCCAGCGCCTCGTGCCGCTTCGCCTCGGCAAGGGGAATGCGCTTCACCTCCGCCAGGCCGCCGGCCAGCAACTCGTTGGCGCGGCCGGCGATCCAGTCCGTGGCGTCCGTGTCCGCGGGCCCGCCGTGGGGCGGGTTGTACTTGAAGCCGCCGTCGCCGGGCGGATTGTGTGAGGGCGTGATGACGATGCCGTCGGCCAGGCCCTCGCCCTGGGTGCGGTAGCCGTTGAGGGTCAGGATCGCGTGCGAGACAGCCGGGGTGGGGGTGTAGCCGTCCCGGGAGTCGACCAGGGTGCGCACGCCGTTGCCCATGAGCACCTCGAGGGCGGTGTCCTGGGCCGGCCCGGACAGCGCATGGGTGTCCCGGCCCATCAGCAGCGGCCCGGTGATGCCCCGGGCGGCGCGGTACTCGACGATCGCCTGGGTGATCGCGGCGATGTGGTCCTCGTTGAAGGACGTCTTCAGGGACGAGCCGCGGTGGCCGGAGGTGCCGAAGGAAACCCGCTGCGCCGGGTCCGTGGGGTCCGGATGCCTCTCGGTGTAGGCCGCCAGCAGGGCGTCCAGGTCGACGAGGTCTTCGGGAAGGGCCACGGTGCCCGCCCGCTCGGCCGCGGGCGCAGAGGTCTGAGCGTTCATGGGACCACTGTTCCACGAACCCGAAACCCCGGGTAGCCAGCCGGTGAACATGACCGACGGCGGGCAGGTGGTCCTGGGGTACGCCGTACCGTTGCCTGCCGGCCATCGGGGGCAGACCATTGGGGCCATGCCCACATCCAGCGTGCCCCGGGACGGCCTCACGGACGGGCCCTCCGTCGCTCCCGACCCGGTGCGCGATCCCGACTCGGTGCGCGATCCCGACCCGGTGCGTGATCCCGACCCGGTGCGTGATCCCGACCCGGTGCGCGATCCCGACATCCGGGCGGCCTTGTTCCCCATGCCCGAGTACGCCCAGCGGTTGGCGTCGGTGCGCGAGCGGATGGACCGCCAGGGCCTGGGAGCGCTGCTGGTGGTGGACCCCGCGAACATCTTCTACCTGACCGGCTACGACGCCTGGTCGTTCTACACCCCGCAGGTGCTCTTCGTGCCCCTGGACGGCCCGATGCTGCTGTTCCTGCGCCAGATGGACGCCCGGGGCGCCTTCCGCACCTCCTGGCTGCCACAGGAGCAGATCCTCGGTTATCCGGAACAGTACGTGCACCAACCCCACATCCATCCCTTCGACTGGGTCGCCGGGGTCCTGCGCCGGCGGGGGCTCATTGCCCCGGCAGCGGCCGCCAGCGCCGGCGTCGGCCTGGAGATGGATGCGCACTTCTTCACGCCGAAGGCCTACCGGGCACTGCTGCGCGGGATCCCGGAATGGACCCTCGTGGACAGCTGTGAGCTGGTCAACTGGGTGCGGGCGGTGAAGTCGGCCGCCGAGATCCGGTACCTGCGCCTCGCATCCCGGGTCACCACGGTCTCGATGCGGGCGGCCATCGACGCGATCGAGCCCGGCGTGGCCCAGAACCAGGTGGCGGCACGCATCGCCGCCGCCCAGGCCACGGGGGACGGGGAGGCCTGGGGGGATTTCCCGGCCATCGTGCCCATGCTGCCCACCGGCGGATCCGCGGACACCCCGCACCTGACCTGGTCCGATCGCGTGCTGCGGGAGGGCGACGCCGTCTCGGTGGAGCTGGCCGGCGTGCACCGCCGGTACCACGTGCCCCTGGCGCGCACGGTGGTCATCGGCACGCCCTCGAGGGACCTGCTCCGGCTTGAGGAGGCGGTGGGCGCCGGACTGCAGGCCGTGCTGGACGTGACGGCCCCCGGCGTCCCGGTCCGGGAGCTGTCCCGGACCTGGACCCGGGCCCTGGACCGGTACGGGCTGGAGAAGCCCAGCCGGCTGGGGTACTCCATCGGCATCGGGTACCCGCCGGACTGGGGCGAGCGGACCATCAGCATCCGCGCCGAGGACGAGACCGTGCTGGCCGAGAACATGACGTTCCACCTGATCTGCGGGATGTGGATGACCGGCTACGGGTACGAGGTGTCCGAATCGATCCGCATCACCGCTACCGGCGTGGAGGCCTTCACCCAGTTTCCCCGGCTCCTCGTGAGGACGTGATCCGGTGTCCCTCGGTCTCACCGCGGACTGCACGCCCCGGGAGCGTGAGGTCCTCGACCTCATCGACCGCGGAGACCTGGTCGGCCTGACCCGCACCCTGGTGGATGCCGGCGGCGAGAACCCGGGCGGCACCGAGCAGCAGGTCGTCCGGGCGCTCCAGGACGCCGCGGTCATCCGTGGACTGCAGGTGCGCACCGATCTCGTGGCACAGCAGCGGCCGAACGTGGACGTGGAACTCCCGCCCGGCGGACCCGTGGGCGAAGGGCCCGGACTGCTGTTCCTGGGCCACTCCGACGTCGTGCCGGCCGGTCCGGGCTGGAGCAGGCCACCGTTCCGGTCGGTCGTGGTGGACGGGCGCGTCTACGGCCGGGGAGCCACCGACATGAAGGGCGGACTGGCCGCCGTGCTGGTGGCCATGGATGCCCTGCGCCGCGCCGGGGTGCCACTGGCGGGGCCCGTGCGCCTGGCCTGCACCGTGGACGAGGAGGATCTGGGGCTCGGCATCCGGCACCTGACCCGGCGCGGGCTGGGCCGGGCCTTCGCCGGGTGCGTCGTGGCCGAGCCCACCGACCTGCAGACAGTCGTGGCCTGCCGGGGCGATGCCTACCTCGAATTGGAGATCACCGGCGTGCCCGCCCACTCGGGCCGGCCCGAGGACGGCCGCAACGCGATCGACGCCGCCGCCCGGTTGCTCGCGCTGGTGCGCGAGGACCATGCCGCCCACGCCCGGGATCCCGACCCGCTCCTCGGGTCCGCGACGTGGAACGTCGGCCGGATCGACGGCGGCCGGGCCACCTCGATGGTCGCCGCGCAGTGCCGGCTCTGGCTCGACCGGCGGATCATGCCCGGAGAGGATCCCGCGGTGATCCTCTCCGAACTGCTTGCCGCCGCGGACCGGGCCGGCATCACCGGCGATGGCATCTCCCTGGAGGGTGCTGTCACGATGTCCATGCCCGGATTCCGCACCCCCGTGGAGCATCCCCTCGTGTCCGCGGTCCACGGCGCCGTCCTGGCCGTCGGCGGCCCGGGAGGCATCGGCGGATGGACCGCCGCGTGCGACGGCGGCTTCATCGCCCAGGACCTGGGCGTGCCGACCGTCGTCATGGGTCCCGGCGGACTCCACGACCAGGCCCACCAGGTCGATGAGTCGGTCGGCGTCGACGAACTGGTGCTGGCCGCCAGGGCCTACGTGCTGGCGGCCCTGCGCCTGCTGCCCGTCTGACCCGCCGTCCCCCGACCTGGGCCAGTCACCCGGCCTGGGGCAGTCACCCGGAGCCCGTCACCCGGCGCAGGAGCTCGTCCAGGCCGGCGTCCTCCCGGCGGCCGGCATCGTCGCACCGCAGCGAACCCTCCCCGCAGGTGATGGTCCACTGGAACGCGTCGCGCGACGGGCCGCTCCTCGGCCGGCGGTCGACCGTGGCCGGGCCCAGCCCGGCGATCCGGCGGGCCGCCCGCGCGGCCGGGGTGCCGTCGTCGGGAATCGCCGCCGACCAGCGGCGCACCATCCCGGCCACCCCGCCCGAGCGCAGCACTGTGACCTCCAGCGCCCCGGGTGCTGGATGCGGCGCGGCGACTCCGGGCTCCTCGGCCATGGCCCCAGCCTACGGAGCGGCCACGGCCTCCGTCAGCACCCCCACCTGTGCCCAGGACTCCCGGATGATCCGGGCGACCTCGTCCCCGAACCGGTCCAGTCCGGCCGCCACCGTCGCCCGGGCGAAGCCGGCGAAGTCGACGTCCTGCGGGAGTTCCTCGGAGACCACCACGTCGAACCAGACCTGCCCGGCCCGCTCCCAGGCGTGCCCGCCCAGGGCCGTGGCCGCCAGCTGGAAGGCGCGGTTGGGGATGCCCGAGTTCAGGTGCACCCCGCCGTAGTCCTCCTGCGTGACGACGAACCGGTCCATGTGGTCCGGCTGCGGGTCCCGGCCCAGTCGCGGGTCGTCGTAGGCGGTGCCGGGAGCGGACATCGAGCGCAGGCCCCGGGCCCGGACACCGGGTCCGAACACCTCCGCACCGATCAGCCACGTCGCCTGCCCGGCGGTGTGCCCCTGCACGTACTGGTCCACCAGGGCGCCGAGCACGTCCGCGAAGGACTCGTTCAGCGCCCCGGACTGGCCCTCGTAGTCCAGGTCTGCGGCGTACTGCATCAGCCCGTGCGCCAGCTCGTGGCCGATCACGGACAGCGAGGGCGTGAATCCCGTGAAGATCTCCCCGTCCCCGTCGCCGAAGACCAGGCGCGTCCCGTTCCAGAAGGCGTTGTCATAGCGGTGGCCGTAGTGCACGGTGGCCAGCAGCTCCAGCCCGGTGCCGTCCAGGGAGGACTGCCGGTAGATCTCCTCCAGGAACCGGTGCACCGAGCCCATGCCGTCGTAGGCCTCGTCCACTGCGGCGTCCTGCGCCGGCGGATCACCCTCGGAGCGCACGACGGCGCCCGGCAGCCCCTCCGTGCCGCGCGCGTCGGAGACGGTCCGGTCCAGGGTCCCGCTGGGGGCGGCGATCCCCGGCTCGGGCAGGATCCCGCGGTGGCGGAGCTCGCGGACCCGCTGGTCGAGTTCCAGCGTGCGGTCCACGTCCACCCGCAGGTCCGGGTCCCACCCCGGAGCCTCGGGTCGCGGGCCGCTCCGCGGCGTGTAGGGCGGCCGGATGGAGGGGCCGGCCGGCGACGTCGGCACCCCCGGGTCCTGCGGCCGGTACCGCGAGAGTTGCTCGAGCAGGTAGGGCGGCACCGCGCACTGCCGCCGGTGTCCCTGCGCTATGGGGACCGCCGCCCCGCCGGGTGCCTCACAGGCTGATGTCATCGAATCCCTCCAGTGCTCGCCAGCGCCGCACGGCGCGGGCTCCGCGGACCCCCTCATCCTGGGCAGCGGCGGGGACACGGTAACGGTCGGCCGCGGCGAGTTGTCCCATGTCCAGTCCGGTCAGTTCCGCGATGTCCGCCACGGGGACCTGGAAGGTGCGGAACGGTCCGGGACCGGGCACCTCCTCACCGGCGCGCAGGCCGCTGCGGAGGATCCGGTCCAGGCCCTCGCCCTGGTCCAGCACGTACCCGGTGGAGGCGAGCGTGCCGAGCGCCGGCTGCAGGTTCCAGGCAGCGATCTTGAAGAACTGTCGGGGGATGAGGTACTCGCCGCGGTATTCGGGGTCGTCACCGGCGAACACGCAACCGCTGAACACGCTGATCCGCTGGCCGGCGGCCCGGGCGTGCTCGAGGACGTGGTCCTCGAGGCCGAGCCAGAGCTCCTGGGACTGGTTGAAGTACCCCGCCTGTGGGGCGCACACGGGGTAGTGGAAGGTGTCGATGTTCGCCCGGCGGGCGGTCACGTCGTCGCCCCACACCGGGTCACGGCGGCGGACCAGGTGGCCGCGGTCCAGGTCGTTGCGCGCGTAGAGGTCCTCGCCGGCCTGGTGCTCTTCGGGCAGGCGCTCGTCGAACCGCCAGTTGTCCCCGCGGCCCACGTTGCGCAGCCGGGCACCGTCGATGTTCACCGCCGTGATGGCGGCCAGCCGGCGGTCGGTGTCCTGGTGGACGGAGAAGTGCACGTAGTCCAGGACCGTCAGGCGATCGTCGCTGGGGACCGGGACCCCGGCAGCGGTGTCGAGGAAGTCGGCATCGTAACCGGCGCGGACGGTGGGGTCGGTGGTGATGCCATACGGTTCAGCCATGCGGTCAGGCAACCAGCCGGAGATGTCGGCGGGATGAACGATCACCGGGTGCCACCTGTGGAGACCCCGGTGTGATGTCCGCGCCGTTGCCTAGACTGGAGCCATGGCCGACCGGAATGACCAGGGACAGCACTCGGACGAGTACCGCCCGTTCGACGACCCCAAGCATCCCTCCTGGTACACGGATCCCTCCGCGCCGGACGGGCACCCCACGCCGCAGCCCCCCGGCCAGCCGCCGGCCGCTCGGAACCCCTACGCCGACCAGCCGCTGGCCGGTCCCTACGGCGACGGCCAGCACCAGTACCCCATCCATGGCGGTTACCCCGTGGTCGCCAACCAGCCCGGCGAGGAGGGCCAGCACCGTCCGGGACAGAACCCCTACGACTTCAACCACGGCCAGGGCCGCGGCTACGGCCCGCCCGGTTCCCCTGTTCCGGGCGGGATGCAGCCGGGCCGGTCGGCCGGCGCGCCGTATCCCGGCGGGCAGGCCCGGCCCGCCGGCCTCGGCATCACCGCGATGGTGCTGGGCATCGCGGGCGTGGTGACCTTCGGCTTCCTGTTCGTCCCCCAACTCCTGGCGATCGTGTTCGGCCACATCAGCATGGCCAAGGAACCCCACGGCAAGGGCTTCGCCGTCGCCGGGCTGATCATGGGCTACCTGGTCACCGGCCTCTGGGCGCTGATGATCGTCGGTTTCATCGCCTTCGGAGCGATGCTGGGGTAGCCGGGACCCCAGGACCACAGGGTCACGCGGCCGATCGCACACGGCAGCGCCGCCGGGCGGACACCGCCGCCCTCAGCCCAGCAGCTGCTCCAGCCGGGCCGCCAGGCTCAGCAGGTGCCCCTCCGTGCCGGGCCGGCCGATCGCCTGCACGGACCAGCTCAGGCCGTCGGCATCGCGCAGGACCGGGACGGACACCGCGGGCAGCCCCATGACGTTGACCATGGAGGTGTACGGGGTGAACCGGCACTGCAGCTCATAGTCCTCGGCCGGCGGCAGGGCGGTGAAGGTCCCGATCGTCGGCGGAGCGAAGGCCAGCACCGGCGTCAGGACCACGTCATGGGCCGCCAGCTGCCGTCGGGCATCCGCGGCCCAGCGGGTCAGCCGGTCCACGGACCCGGCCAGGCGGTCCGGGGTGTAGCCGCGGGCCAGCTCTAGGAAGTAGGCGGCCAGGGGGCCGAGCAGCCTCTCGGCGTCCTTGGGCAGGGGTGCCTCCGTGAGGGCCGCGGTCCAGACGGTGCGGAAGTCCTCGTGATAGCCCGGCGCGTAGTCCAGGTCCGCCTCCCCCACCGCGTGGCCGTCCCTTTCGAGGGTGGCGGCGGCCAGCGTCAGGGCATCGAGGGCGGGACGGGCCAGGGTGATCTCCAGGTCCGGGGTGAACGGGGATGCGGTCGAGTAGCCGATCCGCACCCGGTCCGGCTCGGCCCGCAGCGCCCGCGGCAGGCTCCGCCCCTCGCCCCGCGGGCCGCCGAGCATGGCGTCGTAGAGCAGCGCGGCGTCCACGGCGGTACGCGCCAGCGGCCCGGACACGGAGAGGTTCCGCACCGAGTCCTCCTGCTTGTCGGTGGGCACGGCGCCACGGCCGGGTTTCAGCCCGACCAGCCCGCAGGCCGCGGCCGGGATGCGGATGGACCCGCCGCCGTCGGTGCCGGGAGCGAAGGGCAGCATCCCGGCGGCGACGGCGGCCGCCCCACCTCCCGTGGACCCGCCCGCCGTGCGCTCGGGGTCCAGCGGATTGCGCGCACCGGCGGAGATGAGGTTCTCCGAGTGGCAGGGCAGGCCGAACTCGGGGACGGTGGTCTTGCCGAGGGAGATGGCCCCGGCGGAATGCACCCTGGCGGCCAGCGGATCGTCCTCTGCGGCCGGTGCGGCGTCGACGGCGGCCCGGGAGCCGAAGGTGGTCCGCATCCCGGCCACGTCCACGAGATCCTTGAACGCCAGGGGCATGCCGTGCAGCGACCCCACCGGACCGGAGTCCCTGAACCGGCGGTCCAGCGTCTCGGCCCGGGCCAGGGCGGCCTCCGGTTCCACCGAGATGAACGCCCCGAGCTCCGGGTTGCGCCCCTGCGTGACGTCGAGGAAGTGCCGGGTGGCAGTCACGGCGGAGACCTCCCCGGCGGCGAGGGCATCACGCAGCTGCAGGGCGGACAGGCGTGCCAGGTCGGTGGTCTGGACGGGGTGGTTCATGGCGTCCACTGTATCGAGGGCCTACTCCGGGATCTCCGCCGGGCCCGGCCGCTGCATCACCAGGGCCACGGTCCGCAGGGACAGCACGAAGCCGGCGAACAGGATGATGTAGCCGAAGGCGGTGTGCCAGGTCATGTAGCTGGTCATCGCCGGGCCCCCGTCGCCGAAGGCCAGCAGGACGATCCCGCCCAGCACGCAGAACCCGGCGAGGATGGCCACCACCTGCTGGAACAGCCACGTGACGTAGAGCCGGTCGTCCTTGTGGCCCAGCAGCCGCACGTTCACCGAGAGCCGGCCGCCCTGCAGGTCGTCGGCGATCCGGTTCAGCCGCCGCGGCAACTGGGCGGCGACCGGCAGCACGTCCAGCAGGGCGGTCGTCGCGGTGTCCTTCAGCGAGCCCGGCTTGAACCGGTCCTTGAGCAGGTGGGCGCCCAGTTCCCGGGCCGCCTCCACGACCTCCAGGTCCGGGTCGACCAGGCCGAGGGTGCCCTCCATGCCGCCGAGCGAGCGCAGCGCCGCGGCCACCTCCTTCGGCACGGCGAACCGGTGGTTGAGGATCAGCCGCATCAGGGAACCGAACAGCTTGGACGCCGAGCCGCCCCGCAGCCCGCCGCGGTAGCGCACGAGCAGTTCCCCGACCTCCCGCTCCAGCAGCCGGTCGTCGAGTCCCTCCGGCCGCCCGAGCAACTCGACCAGGGAGTCGCCGAGCAGCCGGGCGTCATTGCGCTCGATCGAGGCGAAGACCATCACCAGCTGCTGCTGCGAGCGGGGGTCGAGCCGGCCGACCGCGCCGAAGTCGAGCAGCCCCAGCCGGGTGTACTGGGCCCGGCCCAGGAGCATGACGTTGCCGGGGTGCAGGTCGGCATGGAAGATGCCGTCGTCCATGGTCTGGCGCATCACCGAGTTGGTCAGCTCCTCGGCGAGCCGGCGGCGGACGGACGGGGTCAGCGCCTCCAGCTGCGCCTTCGCGCGCCCCACGGGGATCCCGGGCAGGTAGTCCATCACGAGCAGCCGTCGCGAGGAGTACTCGGGGTAGACGGTGGGGACGGTGAGGTTGTGGCCGGTCACGGCCGCGGCCATGTCCTGCATGTTGGCCGCCTCGCCGTGGTAGTCGAGTTCCTCGGCGAGCGACCGGGTGAAGCCGCGGCCGAGCTCCAGGATCTGCAGGGACTTGCCCCAGGTGGTGTTGACCTGCAGCCACCGGCAGATGCGCACCACGATGTCCGTGTCCCGCGTGACCTCCTCGACCGCCCCCGGGCGCTGGACCTTCAGGACCACGTCCGTGCCGTCCTGCAGCCGGGCCCGGTGCACCTGGGCCACGGAGGCCGAGGCCAGTGGTTCCTCGTCCACCCAGGCGAAGACCTCCAGCGGGTCCCGGCCCAGGGACCGGGACAGCGCCGCGCGGATGGAGTCCCAGGACTCGGGGGCGACCTCGGACTGCAGCCGGGACAGCTCCCGGATGAAGTCCTCCGGCAGCAGGTCGGTGCGCGCAGAGAGGTTCTGGCCGAGCTTGACGAAGGTGATGCCCGAGTCCTCCAGGGCCCGCCTGAGCGCCCGTGCAGTGCCCGCCCAGGACCCCTCGCCGTCATCGGACCACCGCCCGAAGCCGCGCAGGTTGGCGCCCAGGCCGTGGCGCAGGAAGACACCGACCACCTGCCGGTAGCGCCTGTTCCGGGCCCAGGTGCTGCGCAGGCCCGCGAACCACAGGAGCGGGTTCGGCAGCATGCCGGTGGGGATCACCATCTCCAGGATCATCAGCAGAGCGGTGCCCAGCCCGAAGATCCACAGCAGGGCGATGACGATCAGCACCATCGCCGCCGGAGGGGACACGCCCGAGAGGGCGCCGGAGGGGTCGGTCCCGGCGACCTGGGCGATGACGGCGTCGAAGACCACGTTGGTGCTGAGCACCATCAACAGCGCCACGAGCACCGTGCGGAACCAGCCGACGGGCACGCCCAGGACGCGCCGGACGGCGGTGGCGATCAGCCAGGCCATGAGGACGAGCAGCACGAGGCCGATGACGGCGCCGAGGGTGGACCCGACCCAGTAGCCGACGGTGCCCAGGTCTCCCATGAAGGTCTCCACGGGCACACCCTATTAGGCTGGGGTGCTATGAGCATGTTCGAAACAGTCCGTGTGGACGACGTCCCGGAGAACGCAGCCATCCTCGACGTGCGCGAGGACTACGAGTTCACCGCCGGACGCGCCGCCGGGGCGCTGCACATCCCGCTGGGAGAGCTCCCGGACCGCTTTGAGGAGCTGGACCCGGACACCGACTACTACGTGATCTGCCGGACCGGTGGCCGCTCCCTGCGGGCCGCGGACTTCCTGGCCCACCGGGGCTACTCGGTCATCAACATCGCCGGCGGCTCCGGCGCCTGGCTGGAGTCCGGCCGCCCCATGGAGGCGGACGGCGGCGCCGAGCCGACCGTCAAGTGAACCCGACCGCCGCGTCCGCCCCGTCCACTGAACCCGACGCCGGCCAGGTCGCCGGGGGAGCGCGCCCCCGGTACGTCTACCTCGGCCCCGAGGGCACGTTCACCGAGGCCGCGCTGCGCCAGGTACCCGGCACCGAGACCGCCCTGTGCGACCCGGTCGGCTCCGTGATCACCGCGCTGGCCCAGGTCCGGGACGGTTCCGCCGACTACGCGGTGGTGCCGATCGAGAACTCCGTGGAGGGCGGTGTCAGCGCCACCCTGGACGACATCGCCAGCGGGGAGGCCCTGCAGATCCGCCGAGAGATCCTGGTGCCGATCAGCTTCGTGCTGGTGGGACGCCGGGACATGGAGCTCTCCGCGATCCGCTCGGTGGCCACCCACAGCCACGGCTGGGCGCAGGTACGCAACTGGGCGGCCGCGCACATTCCGCAGGCCGAGTTCATCCCCGCCTCCTCCACGGCGGCCGGGGCCCGCGGGCTGCTCGACGACGAGACCTCCTATGACGCGGCCGTCTGCGCCCCGCTGGTGGCCGCCCAGACCGGGCTGCCCGTGCTGGCCTCGGCCATCGAGGACACCGCCGGGGCCGTGACCCGGTTCGTGCTCGTCTCCCGCCCGGGGGCGCTGCCGGCGCCGACGGGCTCGGACAAGACGACCGTCGTCGTGCCGCTGCCGGACGATCACCCGGGCGCCCTGATGGACATCCTGGAGCAGTTCGCCGCACGCGGGATCAACCTGTCCCGGATCGAGTCCCGGCCCACCGGGGCCGGGCTGGGCAGCTACTTCTTCTCCATCGACCTGGAGGGCCACCTGGCGGATGAGCGGGTCTCCGCCGCGCTCGCCGCCCTGTACCGGATCATCCCGCAGATCCGCTTCCTGGGTTCCTACCCGCGCGCCGACCACCGGAAGTACTCCGTGCGGGCGGACGTCACCGACGAGGCCTACCGCACCGGCCAGGATTGGGTGCGCGGCATCCTGGGGCGCACCGCCGGGGCCTGAGGCCCGTCCGGAAGCCACGCTCCGGGAGCGTCGTCCCGGCTGCGCCGCTCAGGCGTGCTGCTCCGGGGCGGACTCCGGCTTCATGGCCGGGGCCGCCGCCGAGTCCGGCACGTCCCCGGCCGGCACCTGGATGCGCAACGAGTCCGGGCGGATCCGCGCGTCGATGGAACGCACCTCGCCGATCGCGTCGCCGTCGAGCTGGGCGATCATCGGCTCGTGCAGGATGACCCGGCAGCGCGTGGCCTGGTGGGTCTCCATGACCGGGATCTCGGTCTTGGACTTCGCCAGGGTCTTGGCCGCGATCCGGATCCAGTCGCCCACGTGCCGGGGCGAGAGCATGACCAGGTCCAGCAGGCCGTCGTCGAACCGGGCCTCCGGGACGAAGTCCATGCCGGCCGTCAGCTCCCCGCAGTTGGCGACCATCACGGACCGGACCTTGCGGCGCTGCGGGGCGCCGCCGTCGATCGACACGGAGATCTCCTTGCGCCGG
Source organism: Micrococcus sp. (assembly GCA_029961105.1). Taxonomy (GTDB): domain Bacteria; phylum Actinomycetota; class Actinomycetes; order Actinomycetales; family Micrococcaceae; genus Citricoccus. Next base: position 125,610 of record JASBVO010000004.1, read on the forward strand.
CCCGGCAGGTGGCGCATCCCGGCCTCGCCGTAGGCGAGCCAGCCGGCCTTGTCCTTCAGGTCGTCCCGGGTGTCGCCCATGACCTCGGCGTCGATCCCCGCCCCGGCGATCACCAGGGAGGTGTTGCGCACGGTCTGCCCGTCCACCGTCTCGACCTTGATGTCGATGGTGTCGATCTGCCGGGTGGCGCCGTGGATGGCGGTGTTGATGCAGGCCTCGAGGTCGTCCAGCGGGAACTTGAGGTTCCGGGCCAGCAGGTTCCCGGTGCCCAGCGGGATGACCCCCAGGGTGGCCTCCGTGCGGGCCAGTTCCTCGGCCACGAACCGCACGGTGCCGTCCCCGCCGGCGGCCATCACGACGTCGGCCCCGTCCGCGACGGCATCGCGCGCCATCTGCTGGCCCGGGTCCTCCGCGGTCGTCTCGTACACCCGCAGGGACGGCAGGCCGGCCTCCTCGACGGCGGCCGCGGCCTGCCGGCGGACGATGTCCGCCTCGGCCTTGGAGGGATTGAGCACCAGGGCGACCCGGCGCGGGTGCTCCAGGGCCCGGGCGACGAGCGGGGCCTCGACGATCTCGCTGACCTGCCCGTCCAGGGCCTCGAGCTGCCCGGAGAGCGTGGCCACCCGGTCCGGGAGGGCGCCCACGTCACCCTTCAGGGAGCTGACGCTGCCGTCCAGTTCGTCCATCCGCCCGTGCAGGCGGCGCTGGCCGGTCCACAGGCCGATGACGAAGGCCAGGGCGGCGAACACGAGGACGAGCGCCGTCAGGGCCAGGATCAGATCAGCAGGCATGGCCGAAGTCTACGGGGCAGGCGCGTGGGCGGCCGCTAGGCTGGTACGCGTGATCGACGTCAAGCACCTCACCGAGAACCCGGACCTCTACAAGGCCTCCCAGCGCGCCCGCGGTGCCGACGAGTCCCTCGTCGACCGGATGCTCTCCGCCGATGCCGCCCGCCGGTCCTCGATCGCCGCGTTCGAGGAGCTGCGCGCAGAACAGAAGCTGTTCGGCAAGAAGGTCGCCGCCGCGCAGGGCGAGCAGAAGCAGGCCCTGCTGGCCGAGGTCAAGGAGCTGGCCGCCCGGGTGAAGGCGGCCGAGGCCGAGGCCAACGAGGCGCAGGCCGAGCTGGACCGGCTGCAGCGGGTGTTCCCCAACCTCATCGAGGACGGCGTGCCGGCCGGCGGCGAGGACGACTTCACGGTCCTGAAGACGGTCGGCACCGTCCGGGACTTCGCCGCTGACGGCTTCACCCCCCGGGACCACCTGGAGATCGGCGAGCTGATCGGCGCGATCGACATGGAGCGCGGCGCCAAGGTGTCCGGCTCCCGGTTCTACTTCCTCAAGGGCGTGGGCGCCCGGCTGGAGATCGCCCTGATGCAGATGGGCCTGGACCTGGCCGTCCAGAACGGCTTCATCCCGATGATCACCCCCACCCTCGTCCGTCCCGAGACCATGCAGGGCACCGGCTTCGACGTGGAGCACGACGACGAGATCTACAAGCTCGAGCGCGATGACCTGTACCTGGTCGGCACCTCGGAGGTGTCCCTGGCCGGCTACCACGCCGACGAGATCCTGGAGCTCGGCGGGGAGGCCACCCGCTACGCCGGCTGGTCCACCTGCTACCGCCGGGAGGCCGGGGCCGCGGGCAAGGACACCCGGGGCATCATCCGCGTGCACCAGTTCAACAAGCTGGAGATGTTCATCTACACCACGCAGGACCAGGCCGCCGAGGAGCACCGCCGGCTGCTGGACTGGGAGGAGCAGATGCTGGCGAAGGTCGAGCTGCCCTACCGGGTGATCGACACCGCCGCCGGGGACCTGGGGATGAGCGCGGCCCGCAAGTTCGACTGCGAGGCCTGGGTGCCCACGCAGGAGACCTACCGCGAGCTGACCTCCACCTCGAACTGCACGACCTTCCAGGCGCGCCGGCTGAACATCCGCGAACGCCTGGTCAACGACGACGGCTCGAAGGGCGGCACCCGGATGGTCGCCACCCTCAACGGGACGCTGGCGACCACGCGCTGGCTCGTGGCCATCCTGGAGAACCACCAGAACCCGGACGGCTCCGTCACCGTCCCCGCCGCGCTGCGGCCGTACCTGGGCGGACTCGAGGTGCTGCCGGTCCTCTAGACACCGTGCGCCGTCCGGAGCCGGACGGGGTGAGGACCGGACGGTGAATATCCACACTGGGGAAGACCCTGTGGATGTTCACCTCCCACTAGGAGTGTTCACGTCCCGGACACCGGCTGGCCGGGACGGGGCTACTGGGTGTCTGTGCCATCTGCTTCACTAGTCCCATGTTGAAAAATTCACACGCCGGCACCGAGGACCGGCACGAGAACACAGATCCGGACACGGGATCCCTGCAGACGCTGTACCACCCGCCGTCGGACATGACGGCCTCCGGGTACCTCCCGAACGGCAACGGCAGGCGCAAGATGGTGTGCCTGGACGTGGACGGCACCCTCGTGGACCATGACGGCCACATGCACGACGAGGTCCGCGAAGCGGCGAGTGCCGTCGTGGCCGCCGGGCATCACGTGCTCATCGCCACCGGCCGCTCGCTGGGCGCCACCCTGCCGATCATCGAGCTGATCGGCCTCGAAGAGGGCTACAGCGTCTCGAGCAACGGTGGGGTCACCCTGCGGCTGTCCACCGCGCTCGCGGACGGCTACGAGGTCATCGACCGCCGCACCTTCGACCCGGCGCCCGCGCTGCGTGCCCTGCGGCACCGGCTGCCCAACGCCAAGTACGCCGTGGAGGACGACCAGGGGCGTTTCCTGTCCACGGAGCGCTTCCAGGACATGAGCTTCGGGGTGGTCGCCGAGGGCGTCACCTTCGAGGAACTGATGGAGGCCAGCGCCACCCGCCTGGTGGTGTTCTCCACGGACGCCTCGGCCGAGGAGTTCGGCGAGGCCGTGGCGTCCATCGGCCTGCAGGGCGTCACTTACTCGGTGGGCTGGTCCGCGTGGCTGGACATCGCCGCGGCCGGGGTGTCTAAGGCGTCCGGCCTGGAGGCCCTGCGAGACCGCCTGGGAGTGCACATCGATGACACGGTGGCCGTGGGAGACGGCCGCAACGATATCGAGATGCTGGCCTGGGCCGGCCGCGGGGTGGCCATGGGCCAGGCGCCACCGGAGGTCAAGAAGGTCGCCGACGAGATCACCGGGCACGTCGACGAGAACGGGGCGGCCGCGGTCCTGCGCTCGCTACTGGACTGAGGCCGGCACCTCGGCGGCGTCCACCAGCCCCAGCAGCCGTGCCGCGGCGGGGCGGCAGGCATGCTCCTCTGCCCAGAAGGAGCGCTGCACCGCCTTGGACACCGCCTGCACGGTGATACCCAGCTCGGCGGCCACCAGCTTCTGCTGGCCGCGCACGCCGGGGACCATCAGGTCTAGCACGGCCCACTCCGCGTCCGTGCGGGTCAGCACCAGCTGCCCCACCAGCCGCAGCACCGCTTCGGCCTGGGCCGCGGACTCGGCGTCGGGACCGTCCACGGACACCGGCACCCGCCCGGCCCTCGCGGACTCCTCCACGGCCCGGCGGGCGTAGACCAAGCCCGGCCCGCCGACGTCGCCCAGTTCCTGGGTGTCCGGCAGGGCGCCGGGCACCGCGGGCCCGTCCGGGTCCGTGGTGCTCACCGCGCCCACGGACCCGACGCCGATCCCGACGTTCCAGCGCCGTTCCCGCAGCGCCCGCAATGCAGCGTCCACGGCCGAAGCGGGGTCGCCCACGATGCCGATGGCCTCATCACCCACCGAACGCTGGAACGGCAGGACGGTCTGCACGGGACGCAGCGACCGCAGCAGGCCGTGCACCATGTCCCCGACCTCCCGCGAGTCACGCTGGTTGATCGTCAGGACGTACATGGAGGGGGAATATCAGCCCTGGCGGCCCTGCGGCACGTCGGCCTCCGGGCCCTCCTCGGCAGCCGGCTCGGCCTGCTCGGTCTCGACCTCGCGGCCCTGCGGCTCATCCGTGGGGGTGTGCTCGCCGGCGGCGTCGAAGCGCTCGATCGAGGCGGCCAGCTCGGCCTCGGCGGCCTCGCGGCCCTCCCAGCCGTCGGCCTTGACCCACTTGCCCGGCTCGAGGTCCTTGTAGCGGGTGAAGAAGTGCTCGATCTCCTTCTTCAGCCACTCGTCGATGTCCTCGAGCTCCTGGATGTGGTCGAAGCGCTTGTCCGCCGGCACGCAGATCAGCTTGGCGTCGCCGCCGCCGTCGTCGGTCATGTTGAACACGCCGACCGGGCGGGCCTCGACGATCACGCCGGGCACCAGGTCGAAGTCGGGCAGGTACACCAGGGCGTCCAGCGGATCGCCGTCCTCGCCCAGGGTGTTCTCGAAGTAGCCGTAGTGGGTCGGGTACTGCATCGACGTGAAGAGCACGCGGTCCAGGCGCAGCCGGCCGGTCTCGTGGTCGAACTCGTACTTGACCCGGGAGGCGGCCGGAATCTCGATGGTGACGTCATGGATCATGTCAGCAGGCTCCTTGGAATGCGTGGAGGGCAGGATCGGAGCCGCGCCCGGGGCACGGCATCTGGAAACAAGGGTATCCTCCGGTCAGGCGCCTCCGGCTCCGGCCCGCCCGTTGCCGCGAGCGTGACGCCCGCACCCCTACGCCTCCCAGGAAGCCTGACGTGACCTCTCGACCACCACGACGCCGGCCCGCCGCGCGCGCGACCGCACGGACCCTGGGCGCCGCGCTGGCCGTGCTGGTCGCCGGTGCCGTGGCCGGCTGTGACGTCCAGGGCGCCGGCTCCGCCCCGTCAGGCACGACGTCGGCCCCCGCCCCGTCCTCCGTGGCCGCCACGGGTGCCACGGCCGCCTCGTCCACCGCGGCCGCCCCGTCCGGCGCGGCGAGTCCTGACCCTGCCGCGGCCCCGGCCAGTCCGTCCTCGACCGAGGGTTCCTCGGCGGGCGCCTCGCAGGCCCCCTCCTCGTCGGCCGCGGCGGGGGAGTCGTCGGCCACGGATCCTGCGGGCCTTCCCGACGGGCCGACCACGCTGGCCGAGGTGCTCGGCCTGCCGGACCTGACGCCGCTGCTGGACCCGATGCCCGATCCCGAGGTCCTTGCCCCCGAACTGGACGAGGCGCTGAGAGTCTCCTCGGGCACGATGTCCGCGGCCGTCGTCGACGCCCTCACCGGCGAGGTGCTCTACGACCGGGCGGCCGAGGACCCCGCGGTGCCGGCCTCCGCCGTCAAGATCCTCACCGGCCTGGCGGCCCTGGAGGTCCTGGGCCCGGACCACCGCTACACCACCGCGGCCGTCGCCCTGCCCGGGCACGCGAGCGGCGAGGACGTCACCCACGTGGTGCTCGATGCCGGCGGTGACGTCCTGCTCGGTACCGGGGACAACGCGAAGTCCACCGACGGGCGCGCCGGCCTCGGAACGCTGGCCCGCCAGGCCGCGGAGGAACTGGCCGAGCGAGGCACCTCCGGGACGGTGACCGTGCGCCTGGACGTTTCCGGCTACACCGGTCCGGCCGCCTCCCCGGACTGGAGCCCGGACATCGTCCCCTCGGGCAACGTCTCGGTCGTACAGCCCATCGCCACCCACGGCGGTCGCCCCGTCAAGGGCACCGGCACCAACCGCCTGCATGACCCGGCGTTGTACGCGGCCGAGGTCTTCCGGGATCACCTGGCCGAGCAGGTCGCCGAGCGGGACCTCGACGTCGAGGTGGCCGACGACGTCGGGCGGCTGTCCCTGAAGGGCCGCGGGAGCGAGCTCGCCAGCGTGCAGTCCGCCACGGTGGCCCAGCAGGTGACCCACATGCTCAAGACCTCGGACAACCAGGTCGCCGAGGCGACCGGCCGGAACCTGGCACTGGCGGCCGGCGAGGACGGCAGCTTCGAGGGCGCCGCCCGTGCGATCGAGGACACCCTGGAGGGACTCGGGGTGGACACGGCCGGGCTGGACCTGGTGGACGCCTCCGGGCTGTCCGGGAAGAACCGGGTCTCCGCGCTGCAGTTGACCGAGTCGCTCCAGGTGGCGGCCACGGATCCCGAGCTGGAGGCGGCCGCCACCGGACTGCCGGTGGCCGGCCGGGAGGGTACCCTCGAACACCGTATGGTCGGCTCACCGGCCGAGGGCGTGGTGCGGGCCAAGACCGGGACGCTGAGCTCGGTGGCGTCCCTGACCGGCACGGTGAAGACCGCGGACGAGAGGCAATTGGTGTTCAGTTTCATCGCCAACGGCCAGCCCGGCGTCCTGACCGACGCCCGCCTTGCCGTGGACCGCGCCGCGGTGCTGCTGGCCGGCTGCGGTTGCCGTGCGGACGCGGCGGATCCGGGACGGTAGCCGGATGGGCCAGGTGATCGCGGGCCGCTTCGAGCTGGCCGACCACATCGCCTCCGGGGGCTCCGGGTCCATCTGGGCCGCGTGGGACCGGCGGCGGGAGCAGTGGTGCGCGGCCAAGGTGCTTCGGCACAAGGACTCCGGCGAGCTGCTGCGCTTCGTGCGCGAACAGGGCATCCAGCTCGACCACCGCTACCTGGCCACGCCCTATGGCTGGGCGGCCGAGGACGAGGACGTGGCGATCTCGATGCCGCTGGTGGCCGGCGGCACCCTGGACACCGCGCTGAACGACCACGGCGCCTTCTCCTCCGCCCTGGCCGCCCGGATGCTGCTGCAGTTGCTGGACGCCCTGGACCACGTGCACCACGCCGGCTGGATCCACCGGGACGTCAAGCCGGCGAACATCCTGCTCGAGCCCACGGGGGAAGGCATGCCCCACCTGCGCCTGGGTGACTTCGGGATCGCGGTCCGGGAGGACGATCCCCGGTTCACCACGATCGGCTGGGTGAACGGCACCCCCGGGTACCTGGCCCCGGAGGCGATGGACCTGGCGGCCCCGGCGCCCGCGCAGGACCTGTACGCGGCCGGCGTCGTGGCCCTGCGCATGCTGGACCCCACGCTGCGGGGCGAGCGCGGGCTGGAGGCCGCCGTGCTGGACCCGCGCCGGACCCTGGCCCGCATCGACGGGGTCGATCCGCGACTGGCCTCCGTGGTGGCCGGGTTGCTGGACGCGGACCCGGACGACCGGGTCGCGGTCGCGGAGCGCGCACCGCGCACCCTGGACGTGCTCGCCGCGCCGCAGAGGGCGGCCGGCGGTTACCTGACAGCGGCCGGGGAGCCGTTCGCGGTGTTCCGCCAGGTCGAGGTCGGGGTGGCCACGGAGGGCGCCGCGGGCGTGGCCGGCGTCGGCCAGGACGCCGCGGCGCCCCCGGGGCCGGGCCCGACGGCGGCTCCGGGGCCCGCCCCGGACAGCGCGGCTGCCGCGCCGGTCCAGTCGGCGGGAACTCCCGGTGTTCCCGGTGTTCCCGGGGACGCGGCGTCCGGCCCCGAGGTTTCTGGGAGCCTGCCGCGGGTGCCCGCGCCACCGGTCAGGACCCCGCGGGTGGGCAGCCCGTCGACGGGCCGGGTCGTGGCCGCGGGCGGGGAGGAGCCGGTCACCGGCAACGGGCCGGAGGCGCAGCCCGGACGGGTGGCTCAGCCCGGACGGGTGGCTCAGCCCGGACGGGTGGCTCGGCCGGCACCACAGGCTCCGCCCGCACCGCCGAGGCCCGGACGGACCGTGCCGGCGGGCCGCGGCATGGGCGCCGTCCTGCCGTGGGCCATGGTGGTGCTGGGCATCGTCGCCCTGGTGGTGGCCGCCGTCCTGCTGTGGCCGGACGGTGAGCGCGCCGGAGCCCGCGGTGACCCAGGAACCGGGACGGAACCGACGTCACCGGCTGCCCCCGTGACCTCCTCGCCCGGGGACCAGGGCCCGCCCCGGGCCGGACGGCCTGAGGCTGGCGCGCCGTCCGGTGCCACGTCCGAAGGCGCCACCGGTGCGGCATCCGAAGGCACCACCGGCGCCGCGCCGACGAAGAGCACGCCCCCCGCCCCGGAGCCGGATCGGCCCACGCAGTCCGGAACGTCCGGGACGCCGGTCATCACCAGCTCCGTCCGCGCCGGGGACGACTGCACGGTGCTCGAACGCGGACTGGTCGTCACCGGTGCCGACGGCCAGCGGCTGACCTGCGTGGAGGACGGTGCGGGGCAGGCCTGGACGGCCGGCGGCTGAACCGGGACGGCCCGGCGGGGACGGCCTCGGTCATCCGGAACCGTCCCCCGGCGGTCGGCGTGCAGGCGCCGGTGACGCTCAGGCGCTGTGCCGGCGTCGGCGCAGTAGCAGCCAGGCCACTCCAGTGAGAACGGCACCCAGCCCGACCCCGCCCAGCAGGGCGCCGAGCTCGGTGGTGGACGGCAGCCACCCACCGGCGTCGCGCGCGCTCGCGGCCTGGGCGTCATCGCCCTCCGCGGCCTCCCCGCCGTCAGCGGCCTGCTCGTCCTGGGCCGCCGCCAGCCACTCGGTGGAACCGGCGGGATCGCCCGTGAGCTCGACGGCCAGCTCGACCCGGAACGGTTCACTGCCCTGGCGGCCGCCGCGCGGGGTGCCGGCGTCGACCACGATGTAGTAGTCACCGGCGTGCCGCAGGGATCCGTAGGAGGAGTCGTAGTTGTCCGGGCTGACGGCCACGGCCGTGGAGTGGGTGATGGTCCCGCCGGCATCGTTGTAGGACAGCGTGTCCGAGCCGATGGTGCTGGCGTCCACGAGCAGCGGGCCGTAGAGGTCGGTGCGCACCAGGCTCACCCTGCTGTCCTGGTTGTTGCCCGTGGAGAGCCGGTAGTTCAGGCGCTGGCCGTACTGGACCGGCACCCTGAAGTACCCGGACTGCAGCGGTTCCAGTTCCGTCGAGTAGACCTGCCCGGGGGCCAGTTCCGTGGCGGTGGTGAAGGAGGTCCCGCCCGTGACCTCGCTGGCCTGGCCCGTCGTGGTCACGGACTCCGGGGGCAGGTCCGAGGAGGGGGCCTCGGCCAGGGCGGACTCATCGACCGCGGGCTCCACCGCGAACCGCAGCTCGACCGGAACCGGCTCATCCGCCTGCCAGGCACCGGAGCGGCTGACCTGGGCGATCACCACGCCCGAGCCGTCCTCGAAGCAGCCGAACAGTGACTCGGGGTCCATGGGGCCGCTCGAGGTCGCCGCGACGGGCACGCCCTGGCCACCGCTGACGGTGTAGTCCGAGTCCCCCATCCCGCAGTCCTCGCCCTGCTCGTTGAGGAACTGCACCCCGATGGTGGCCGCGCCCGAGCCGGAACGACTGGCCGAGGCGTCCAGCGCCAGCACGGCCGAGACATGGGCGCGCTCGCCCTCCTCCAGCGCCGGCAGCCGGTAGTACCTGCTCGATTCACCGCCCTCGGTGCTGTCCTCGCTGGCCTCGATGACATCGCGGTACAGGCCCGGCTGGACCTCGACGGCGGCGGACAGGGCCGTGCCCCCGGTGACCTCGGTGCCGGAAACCTGGTAGGCGACGACATCGGCGCGGGCCGGCTCCGAGGCCGCCGCGGTGCCGGACGCGGCCACCGGGACCGGGACCGGGGCGGGGGACGCCAGGGCCGGTGAGACGACCCCACCGGCCAGGGCCGCGGCCAGGGCGAGGGACGCGACGGTGCGAGCGGTTCGTGCGGTGGTCCTCATCGCTGCTGTCCTTCCTGGTGCGGCCAGTAGGCCTGCGTGGTCGCGGTCGCCTCGTCGGGACGACTCCGGCTGAGCAACAGCGCCGTGGCGCCGATCGCCGCGCTGCCCAGCAGGCCGCCGAGGAACCAGGGCAGGGGGTTGCCGCCGCCGCTGTCTGCCGGCGCTGCCGCGGTGGCCGTATCGGCGCCGGCATCGTCTTCGCCGGAGCCGGAGCCGGAGCCGTCGGAGCCGGCCGAGGCCGGCACCGCGTCCCCATCGGCCGGAGCGGTCTCGGCCGGGTCAACCGGGTCGGACTGCGCTCCGGCCCGGACCACCTCGCCGGTGCCGGGCTCGGCGATCATCGGGCCGTCCTGCTCCTCGCCGGTGACGTCCAGTGCCAGCTCGTAGGCATAGGCCTCGCGGTTGCGGTCACCGGACCACTTCTCCGCCGAGACGACCACGTAGTAGTCCCCGGCCAGGTAGGCGTCGTCGCCGACCGAGCCGTCCCGGTTGGACTGGCTCACCGGGACGCGCATGTTCTGGGTGATGGTCTCGCCCGTGTCCCCGCGCCACAGCCGCTGGTCGCCGACCACCCGGACCGGCTCGCGGACGGCGGAGTAGACGTCGAGGATGATCCCGTTGGGCCCGGCCTCCTCCACGTTCCCCTGGGAGGCCCGCACGTTGAGCCGCTGCCCGTAGCCGACGTGCACGCGGTAGTAGCGGCTCTCCTCCGGCATCACCGAGTCGGCCAGCACGGTGCCGTTGTCCACCTCGGTGGCATCGTTGAAGCTGCCGCCGCCCGGCACCGCTGTGGCCGCACCGGACAGCTTGACCGACTGGGGCGGCAGGGCCTCGCGCGCCGGCTCCTCCAGGGTGGACTCATCCACCGCCGGCTCCAGCACGTACTTCAGCTCCACCGGCAGCGGCCGGTCCGACTGTCGCTCACCGGTGCGCATGACCTTGGCGAACAGCTGGCCGGTGCCGTCGGCGAAACAGCCGCTCGTGGCGCCCTCCTCGTAGTCCTTGTTGACCACGTAGCCGGCGATCGGCCGCCCGCCGTCGTCGGAGAACCGGTAGGGACGGTCGGCGGACGAGCAACTGGCGCCCTGGCCGTTGACGAGCTCGACCACCAACCCGGCAGACTCGTTCGGGGTGTCCTTCCCGTCCGCCTCGGGGACGAGCAGGGCGGAGACGTGCGCCCGCTCGCCGGGGGAGATGGTGCCGAGGTTGTAGAACTTCATGGTGCCGTCATCGGAGTTCAGACTGGAACCGCCGCGTTCGAACTCGTCCAGGTACTGTCCCGGCGTCAGCTGGGGCGAGGAGTGCAGCGTCTCCCCTCCCTCGACCGGCGTCCCCTGCGGAACGTACCCCTGGAAGGCCCGGACCGTCTTCGTCTGCAGCTCGGTCTGCAGCTCAGTGGCGTTGTCGGCCTGCACGTAGGTGCCGCCGGTGGCCTCGGCCACGCAGGTCAGTTCCTCGCGGGCGGCGTCGTTGACCTTGAAGCCGATGGTGTGCACGGTCAGGCCGATGCCCTTCCCGGCCAGCTCCTGGGCCGCCTCGCAGGCCGGTGGCTCGGAGCAGTTCTCCTCACCGTCCGAGACCAGGATGATGGACTTCTCGCCGTCGATCCCCTCCAGTTCCTGTGCCGCGTGCAGCAGCGCCGCGCCGATCGGGGTCTCGCCGACCGCGTCCAGGCCGGCGATCTTCTTCTTGAGGGCGCCGACGTCGGTGGGGCCCACCTTCTGCAGCGTGGTGATGTCCTTGCAGTCGCCCACGGTGTTGGCGCCGTAGACGACCATCCCGAGGTCGGCGCCGTCCGGGGCGTTGTCCAGCAGGCTGGTGGTCGCCTCCCGGGCCGCGGCCAGCCGGGTGGTGCCGGATGCGTCGGCGTCCTTCTCCAGCATGGAGGAGGAATAGTCCATGACCACGACGACGGGCTGCAGGGTGCCCTGCCCGTCCTCCGGCGCTCCGGACGTACCGGCCGAGGGTGTGGCGTGGGCGGGGGCGGCCAGCAGGCCGCCCAGGACCAGGGCGAATGCCGTGATCAGGGAGGAGGCCCGGACCAGTACGGCCGGGCGGCGCCGGGGCGCGGGCGGTGCGCCCGGTGACCTTCGGCGTGCGGTGGTGTCCATCATGTGTCCCCTGTGCGAGTGAGAGCAGGTGCCTGCGACGTTTACGGATGCAAATTTACAGACCGGTGGGGGTCCGGGCAATACGGGTGGATGGGGAGTTCTCCCCATCGGAAAGGTATCCCATCTTTGCCTTCGCAAATGAACCGTTAGGATGGGGGAATGCCTTCCCCTGTGACGGAGCAGCGACTGGGCCAGCAGCGTGCCATCTACGGGACGTCCCTGGCCGAGCGCTTCGGGGCCATGATGAGCGTCTACCAGCTCAGTCAGCGTTCCCTGGCCCGCGTCCTGGGCGTCTCCGCGCCCATGCTCTCCCAGCTGATCAACGCCCAGCGCATCAAGATCGGCAATCCGGCCGTCTACGAGCGCCTGGTCATGCTGGAGGAGCGCCAGGACGAGCCGGACCCGGAACGCGTGCTGGCCGAGGTGCAGGCCTCGGCGCCAGTCCTCACCACCCACACCTCCCGCGGACGCCGGCCCGACGTCGGCTCACCCGAGGACGGCGACCTCGCCGCCGGGCTCGCCCGGCTCGCCGGGGCGGAACCGCTGCTGGCGGCGGCGCAGGCCGCCCGGCGGGCCGGCGGCGCGGACCTGGCCGAGGCGCTCGAGCGGGCTGCCGCGCGCCACGACTGAGCGGACGGGCCCCGCCCCCGCAAGTGCTGCACCACCACACGACCTCCGCGCTGCCACCGGAGGGCCCCTGCACGCCGGCGGGTCCGTGTGGTGGGATGGGTCCATGGACTCCTCCGCGTCGTCACCACAGCCCGCTGCCGAGCCCGCTGCCCCGCCGGCGTCCCAGTCCGCCGCCCAGCCGGTGGACTGGGAGATGGCCGCCTCCACCGCGGCGCGGCTGTGCGCCGCCGGACCGCGGTTCACCAGGCACCAGGCCGAGCGGGAGGCCGAGGGGCTGCGCCGCGCGGCCGACGCCGCGGTCGGCCACGTGCACCGGCTCACGGGCCTCGACGCCGCCCGGGATCTGCGCGACTCCGAGGTGCTGGTGGTGGACCGGCCCACCTGGACCCGGGCCAACACCCAGGCGTTCTCGACCCTGCTGGGCCCGGCCTTCGAGCACGTCCGCACCTCCCGCCCGGCCGAGTACGCCCGGGCCACCGGCGGTTTCGGCCCCACGGCGACCGGCGTGGAGGCCGGGACCGTGCTGGCGTTCCTGTCCTCGAAGGTGCTGGGCCAGTACGAGCCGTTCTGCGCACTGCCGGGCCCGGACGGAACGGCCCCCGGGCCGCAGGGCGGCCGGCTGCTCCTCGTGGCACCGAACATCGCCGAGGTGCGGGTGGAGCTCAACGTGGACCCGGAGGACTTCCGCCTGTGGGTCTGCCTCCACGAGCAGACCCACCGGGTGCAGTTCGCGGCCGCCCCGTGGTTGCGCCAGCACCTGCAGGAGAACATCATGACCCTGGTCTCCGGGATGTTCGACAAGGTGGACACCCTGCCCGAACGCCTGTCCGCCGGGGTTCGGGCGCTGGTCCGGGGGCCCGAGGCCGATGCGCACTCCGCCGCGACGGGGGAGGGAGCGGCCGAGCTCGGCACGGAATCGCACCCGGCGTCCCTGGGGCTGCTGGAGCTCATCCAGGACCCGGAAGACAAGGAGCGCCTCGCCCAGCTCACCGCCGTGATGTCCCTGCTGGAGGGCCACGCCAACGTCATCATGGACGCCATCGACTCCTCCGTGGTGCCCACGGTCAAGACCATCCGCCAGCGTTTCGACCACCGCGCCGCCACGCGGTCCTCCCTGGACCGCTGGATCCGGCGGCTCATGGGCATGGACGCCAAGATGCGCCAGTACCGGGACGGCCAGCGCTTCGTCAAGCACGGAGTGCAGGAACTGGGCATGGACGGCTTCAACGTCGTCTGGGAGTCCGCCGACCACCTGCCCTCCGAGCGGGAGCTGCACCAGCCGGCCCTCTGGGTCGAGCGCATCCGGGGCCTGGGCTGACCGGCGGCACCGACCCGGCAGGACCCCGGTGGGCCAAGACCGTGCCGGCCGCGCCGGACCGGAGGCCGGTGGGTTCCGGCCCGGGCGCGGGAGGAGTTGGCCCCCGCCCCGCGGGCGAGGACCTGCCCGACGGCCCGCCCGCCTGGCCGCCGCGCCGCCGGTGGCCGGAACCCCTCCATCGGGCCGTCGCCTCGGTGCGCGCCGCCGTCGCCGGCCGGCCGCTGCCGTTGGTGGCCCTCTCCGGCGGTGCCGACTCGCTGGCGCTGGCCGTGGCCACCGCCGAGGTGCTTCGCACCGGGAGGTCGCTGCCGGACGGTGCCGGCGCCGTCGTCGTCGACCATGGCCTGCAGCCCGGTTCCGCCCAGGTGGCCGAGCGCGCCGCCGGGATCGCCCGCCGGCTGGGACTGGACCCGGTGACCGTCAAGCGGGTCGACGTCGCCAGCACCGGTGCCGGACCGGAGGCCGATGCCCGCACGGCCCGGCACGCCGCGCTGGAGGCCGCGGCGCGGCGGACCGGCTCCCACGCCGTGCTGCTCGCGCACACCCGCGACGACCAGGCCGAACAGGTCCTGCTCGGACTGGCCCGGGGCTCCGGCACGCGCTCGCTGGCCGGGATGCCGGCCAGCCGCGGCCTGCTGGTGCGGCCCCTGCTCGGGCTGACCCGGCAGGACACCGAGGCCATCTGCCGCTGGGCCGCGATCCGGTGGTGGCAGGACCCCGCCAATGCCGATCCGGCCTTCCTGCGCTCGCGGATCCGGACCCGGGTCCTGCCGCTGCTGGAGGACCCGGTGGAGGGGATCGGACCCGGGTTCGCCGCGGCGCTCGCCCGCAGCGCGGAGATCGCCGCCGAGGACGCCGACGCCCTCGAGCAGTGGAGCCGGCGGGAGTACGACCGGCTCGTGGGTGACGCTGGTGGTGCGGAGGGTCACGTCGCGTTGCCCCTGGACGGCTTGGGCTCGCTGCCGGCGGCGGTCCGGCGACGGGTGATCGGCCTGGCCGTCACCGCCGTCGGCGGCGAACGCCCTAGTCGCGAACGGATCCTGGCGGTGGACCGGCTGGTCGTCACGAGGTCCGCGGGCGGCGGCTCGGCCGGCCCGGTCGAGTTGCCCGGTGGCGTCACGGCCCGCCGTCACCGCGGGCCCGGGTATGCAAGACTGGTCCTTGACGCTGGCCGGTAGCCACCGCCGCCGACCTCGGAGCGGTCCCGTCCCTCGCGTCTGACCGGTAGCAGACACCCAGCAGGAGCAGACCGCATGGAAGCACAGGACGTGCAGGGCGACCTGGAACACGTGCTCATGACCAAGGAGCAGATCCAGGCCACCATCAAGGACCTGGCCGCCCAGATCGACCGCGACTACCAGGACAAGGACGTGCTGCTGGTGGCCGTCCTCAAGGGTGCGGTCATGGTCATGGCAGACCTGTCCCGGGCCCTGAACTCGCACGTCACCCTGGACTTCATGGCCGTCTCCTCCTACGGCTCCGGGACGCAGTCCTCCGGTGTGGTGCGGATCCTCAAGGACCTCGACGCCGACCTGATGGGCCGGCACGTGCTCATCGTCGAGGACATCATCGACTCCGGCCTGACCCTGTCCTGGCTGAAGACCAACCTGGAGTCCCGCGGCCCGGCCTCCGTGGAGATCTGCGCGTTCCTGCGCAAGCCCGAGGCCATGAAGGTGGAGATCGACGTCAAGTACGTCGGCAAGGACATCCCCAACGAGTTCGTGGTCGGCTACGGGCTGGACTTCGACGAGAAGTACCGCAACCTCGACTTCATCGGCACCCTCGCCCCGCACGTCTACTCCTGACGGCCCCGCCTGCCGGCCGTGGCGGGTAGTCCCCGGTATTCCACCGCTCGCGAACGGAGGGCTCCCAGCGCCCCGGCATAGACTGGCGCCCGGTACCGTTGATGGGTACGGCTGGGCCATTCGCCCGCCGTACCGCCGCGGACGCGCCACGCCCGCGCCGCAGGCCACAGTCAGGAGTGTTGTTGAAAGCCAAGAAGGTCTTCAAGGGCCCGATCATCTGGATCGTCCTGGCCGCACTGTTCCTGGTGCTGATCATCCCGGCACTCACCCAGGGCTCCAGTGCGCGCGTCGACACCAACGTCGGCATGGCCCTGCTGCAGGAGAACAAGGCCGAGCAGGCGCGCATCCAGGACGGTGAGCAGCGCGTCGACCTGACGCTGCGGGAGCCGTACACCCAGGACGGCCGCGACCTCGGCACGGAGGTGTACTTCTACTACTCCACGGCCCGCGCGGAGAAGGTCGTCGATGCCGTCGATGCCTCCTCCCTGGACGGCTTCACGGACCAGCCGGTGCAGAACAACTGGCTGCTGTCCCTGCTCGGGTTCATGATCCCGTTCCTGCTCATCGCCCTGGTCTTCTGGTTCCTCATGTCCCGGATGCAGGGCGGCGGCGGGAAGGTCATGCAGTTCGGCAAGTCCAAGGCCAAGCTCATCTCCAAGGACATGCCGCAGGTGACGTTCCAGGACGTGGCCGGCGCCGAGGAGGCCGTGGAGGAACTCCACGAGATCAAGGAGTTCCTCTCCGAGCCCGCCAAGTTCCAGGCCGTCGGCGCCAAGATCCCCAAGGGCGTGCTGCTCTACGGTCCGCCCGGCACCGGCAAGACCCTGCTGGCCAAGGCCGTGGCCGGTGAGGCCGGCGTCCCCTTCTACTCCATCTCCGGCTCGGACTTCGTGGAGATGTTCGTCGGCGTCGGCGCCTCCCGTGTGCGGGACCTGTTCGAGCAGGCCAAGAACAACTCGCCGGCCATCATCTTCGTCGACGAGATCGACGCCGTCGGCCGCCATCGCGGGGCCGGCGTGGGCGGCGGCAACGACGAGCGCGAGCAGACCCTGAACCAGCTGCTGGTGGAGATGGACGGCTTCGACGCCACCACCAACGTCATCCTGATCGCCGCCACCAACCGTCCCGACGTCCTGGATCCGGCCCTGCTGCGGCCGGGACGCTTCGACCGCCAGATCCCGGTGGAGGCCCCGGACCTGGAGGGCCGCCACCAGATCCTGCAGGTGCACGCCCAGGGCAAGCCGATGGCCCCCGGCGTGGACCTGCATGCCCTGGCCAAGCGCACCCCCGGCTTCACGGGCGCGGACCTGGCCAACGTGCTCAACGAGGCCGCCCTGCTCACGGCGCGCTCCAACGCCCAGCTGATCGACGACCGCGCCCTGGACGAAGCCGTCGACCGCGTCATGGCCGGCCCGCAGAAGCGCTCCCGCCTGATGAAGGAGCACGAGCGCAAGGTCACCGCGTACCACGAGGGCGGGCACGCTCTCGTGGCCGCCGGGCTGCGGAACTCGGCCCCGGTCACGAAGATCACCATCCTGCCGCGCGGCCGCGCCCTGGGCTACACCATGGTGGTCCCGGAGGATGACAAGTACTCCGTCACCCGCAACGAGCTGCTGGACCAGCTGGCCTACGCCATGGGCGGCAGGGTGGCCGAGGAGATCATCTTCCACGATCCCTCCACCGGCGCCTCGAACGACATCTCCAAGGCCACGGACACGGCCCGCAAGATGGTCACCGAGTACGGCATGAGCGAGCGGGTGGGTGCCGTGAAGCTCGGTTCCGGCAGCGGCGAGCCGTTCATGGGCCGGGACATGGGCGGGGGCCGGGAGTACTCCGAGCGCGTGGCCGCCGTGGTGGACGAGGAGGTCCGCGGGTTGCTGGACCAGGCCCACGACGAGGCCTACTGGATCCTCAACGAGAACCGGGAGATCCTGGACCGCCTCGCCTACGAGCTGCTGGAGCGGGAGACGCTGAACCAGGCCGAGATCGCCGAGATCTTCGCCGGCATCCGCAAGCGCGAGCCGCGCGAGGTCTGGCTCTCCAGCGAGGACCGGCCGGTCTCGGACCGTCCCCCGGTGCTGTCCCCGGCCGAGCGCCGCGCGCTGGCCGAGAAGAACGGGCACGACGCCGGCCCGATCGACCCGGAGTCGACATCGGATTCGCTGACGCCCACCGTGGACCCCACGCCCGGCAGCCAGCTGCCGGGGGAGAGCCCCGGCGGTTCGGGCGGCGGACCCGGCGCCGGCCCGTCGGACCTGCCCGCCGAGCCCCACCGCTAGGATCAGGACCGTGGACACATCCCCTGAACGCGCGCCTGACATGCTGGCCCAGCCGGCCGCCGGCCTGGCGGCTGCGCTGGCGGCAGACCCCGAGGCGGAGCTGCCCCCGGCCGGCGTGGACCAGCCGCGCATCGAGGCCGCGGTGCGGGAGATCCTCGAGGCCGTCGGCGAGGACCCGGACCGGGAGGGCCTGCAGGACACCCCGGCGCGGGTGGCCAAGGCCTATGCCGAGTTCTTCGCCGGGCTGCGGCAGGACCCGGCGGAGGTGCTGGGCACCACCTTCGACATCTCCCACGAGGAACTCGTGCTGGTGAAGGACATCTCCTTCTACTCCACCTGCGAGCACCACCTCGTCCCGTTCCACGGCACCGTGCACATCGGCTACATCCCCTCCAAGGAGGGCCGCGTCACCGGGCTGAGCAAGCTGGCCCGGCTGGTGGAGATCTACGCGCGGCGCCCCCAGGTGCAGGAGCGGCTGACCACCGAGGTCGTGGAGGCGCTCATGACCCACCTGCACCCGCGCGGGGCCATCGTGGTGGTCGAGGCCGAGCACCTGTGCATGTCCATGCGGGGCGTGCGCAAGCCCGGGGCCAAGACGGTCACCTCGGCCGTGCGCGGGCAACTGCGTGACGCCTCCACCCGGGCCGAGGCGATGAGCCTGATCCTGCACGGCTGAATCCTCCGCGCAGACTCCTCCACGACTGATCGCGCAGGACCCGCCCAGAGCGCCCCGACCGCTCCGCCACGCCCGGACCGACCGCAGACGAAAGGACCACGCATGGACTCGATGGCAGCACAGGCAGGGATGGGACCGGCCACCGGACCGCTCACCGTCATCCGGAAGGTGCGGCGCCGGACGCTGGCGGACCTGCCCACCGACCGCACCCTGGTGATGGGCATCCTGAACGTCACCCACAACTCCTTCTCTGACGGTGGCGACTACCTGGACACGGAGACCGCCATCGAGCAGGGCCTGCGCCTGCACTACGCGGGGGCCGACCTGATCGACGTGGGCGGGGAGTCCACCCGGCCCGGGGCCGAGGCCATCGACCCGCTCACCGAGCAGAACCGCGTGCTACCGGTCATCGAGGCGCTGCTCAAGGCCGGTGCCGTGGTCTCCGTGGACACCATGCACACCGCCACCGCCGAGGCCGCCCTGAAGCTGGGCGAGGTGATCATCAACGACGTCTCCGGGCTCAGCCACGAGCCGGACATGCCCGAGCTGATCGCCCGCACCGGGGCGACCTACGTCCTGATGCACAACCGCGGGGACTCGCAGACCATGGACTCCCTCGCCGTCTACGACGACGTGGTCGAGGAGGTCCTCCAGGAGCTCACCCGGCTCAAGGACACGTTCCTGGCCGCCGGCGTGAAGCCGGAGCAGCTCATCCTGGACCCGGGCCTGGGCTTCGCCAAGTCCGGTGAGCAGAACTGGGAGCTGCTGCGCGGCCTGCCCCGGTTGATGACCCTCGGCCTGCCCGTGCTGGTGGCCGCCTCCCGCAAGCGCTTCCTCGGCACGCTGCTGGCCACGGACGCCGGCGCCGAGCCGGCTCCGAAGGACCGCGACCACGCCACGGCCGCGGTGTCCGCGCTCTCCGCCGTCCACGGGGCATGGGGCGTGCGCGTGCACGACGTGGAGTCCTCCCTGCACGCGGTCAAGACCGCCCGGGCCTGGGCCGGTCCCGGCGCGGGCCCGTCCCGGCTCAGCCCGGGGGCGTGAGGGGCGTGCCGGACCGCATCACGCTGACCGGCCTGCGGGCCCGCGGCTTCCACGGGGTCTTCCCGGAGGAGAAGCGCGACGGCCAGGAGTTCATCACGGACGTCGTCGTGCACCTCGACACCACCCCGGCCTCCGCCTCGGACGAGTTGGCCCTGACCGTCAACTACGCCGAGATCGCCGGCTCCGTGCTCTCCGTGGTCACCGGGCAGCCGTTCGACCTCATCGAGACCGTCGCGGATCGTATCGCGCGCTCCGTCCTGGACACCCAGCCGGTGGCCGACGCCGTCGAGGTGACCGTGCACAAGCCGGGCGCGCCGATCGAGGCGGACTTCGCCGACGTCGCGGTCACCGTGCACCGGAGCCGGGCATGAGCCTGCCGGATCCCGACGCGCGGGCCGCGGACCCCGCGCAGG
This sequence comes from Micrococcus sp., assembly GCA_029961105.1. Taxonomy (GTDB): domain Bacteria; phylum Actinomycetota; class Actinomycetes; order Actinomycetales; family Micrococcaceae; genus Citricoccus. The sequence continues at coordinate 145,407 of JASBVO010000004.1, forward strand.
ACCCGAACCCGGCGCAGGACCCGGTTCCGCCCCAGGAATCCGCGGACCCCGCGGCGGATACCCTTGACCGCGTTCCCGCGGCGCCCGTGGCGGCCGTCCTGGCCCTGGGCGCGAACCTCGGTGATCCCGCCGCCACCCTGCGGGCCGCCGTGCGCGAACTGGCCGGGCACGACGGGATCGAGCTGACCGGCGTCTCGCCCGTCGCGGTGACCGCCGCCGTCGGGGGGCCGGCCGGCCAACCGGACTACCTGAACCTGGTGCTGGCGGTGGAGACCACCCTGGCCCCGCGGCAGCTGCTCGCGGCCTGCCAGGCGGTGGAGCAGTCCCATCACCGCACCCGCGAGGTGCGCTGGGGCCCGCGCACCCTGGACGTGGACGTCATCACCTACGCCGGTCTCGCCTCCGCGGACCCGGAGCTGACCCTGCCCCATCCCAGGGCCCACGAACGGGCGTTCGTGCTCGCCCCGTGGTCCTGGCTGGACCCACAGGCCACCCTCGGTGGAGTCCGGGTGGCCGAGCTGGCCGCGCAGGCCGAGGACGCCGGCACCGTCCGCCGGCTGTCCGGCTCACCGGAGCACGGGACGGGGGCGCCGACGTCATGACGTCCATCCGTCCGCTGTGGCTGCTGCTGGTCTTCGCCGGGACCGGCGTGGTGGGCTGGTTGGCGGCCCTGCTGGCCGCCGGGGCCGGGCTGGTCTCACCGGTCCTGGCCGCCTCCTCGGCAATCACCGTGGCCGCCGTGGCCGTGCTGGTGCTGGCCTTAGGGCTCCGCGTGCAGCGGGACAAGAGGCGCCCCCCGGCCGCCCGGATGAACCCCGTGGCCGCCGCCCGGACCCTGGTGCTGGCCCAGGCCGGTGCGTATGCCGGGGCACTGATCGCCGGCTGGCACGCCGGGGTGCTGGTGCACCTGGTCTCGGCCACCGGCTTCGGCACGCCCACCGTCAACGACGCCCTGCTGATGATCATCGGCGGGCTCGTCCTGGTTATCGTGGGGTTCGTGGTGGAGCAGTTCTGCCGACTGCCTCCCGAGGACGGGGCGGACGGCACCATCAACGGGTCCGGAACGGATTCGAACGGGAGCCAGCGCAACGCGGGCCCCGCCTACGGCACGGAGGGGGAAGGCGGCTATGCCCGGTCCACAGGACGGTGACCTCAGGACCCTCGAGGGAGTGGACTGGACGCCGGTCTCCGAGAAACTCATCCCGGCGCGGCTCGTGGGGGAGGCCATCGGCGCGGTGGTCTTCCTGGCCATCGTCTCGGTCCCCCTGGTCCTGGTGCTGACCGGCGTCTGGCCCGCCTATCCGGCCTGGCTGGCCTGGGGGCTGCCGGCCGTGGTGCTCGCGTGGTCGCTCGTCGACATCCTGCTGGTGCCCCGGCGTGTCCGGGCGATCGGCTATGCCGAGCGCGAGGACGACTTCCTGGTGAAGTCCGGCCTCTTCTTCCGCCGCGTGCTCGCCGTGCCCTACGGCCGGCTGCAGTACCTCGACGTCAAGGAGGGCCCGGTGCAACGGCACTTCGGCATCCGCACCCTCGAGTTGCAGACCGCCTCGGCCTCCACCAACGCGACGCTGCCGGGGATCCCGGTCGAGGACAGCGAACGCCTGCGTGACCAGCTCATGGCCCGCGGCCAGGCCCGGCTGGCGGGGCTGTGACCGAGCGGCCCCAGCCCGGGCCTGCCGGGGCCGGGAACGCCCAGCCCGAGCGGCCGGGGACCGGGAACACCCAGCCCGAGCGTCCCGGGGCCGGCAGTGCCCAGCCCGGGCGTCCGGCGTCGGGGAACGGAAGTGAACAGGTCCGGCCTTCCCGTCCAGCCCGGTCGGCGGCCGCCGACGGCGGATGGCACCGCGTGCACCCGATCAGCCCTTGGGTGCGCGGCTGGGTGGTGCTGGTCGGCCTGCTGTTCGTGGCCAGCCAGTCCGTGGGGGAGGACCTGGTCCGCTCGCTCCTGGGAGCCGGGGAGTTCCAGGCCGCCGAGGGGCTGTGGATCACCCTGGCGATCTACGGGGCGGTCTTCGTGGTCATGGTGGTGGTCTACTACTTCTCCTGGCGGTTCACGAAGTACCGGCTGGACACCGAGCAGGTGCTGCTGGACACCGGCGTGATCTTCCGCCAGCACCGGCGCGTGCGGTATGACCGCGTCCAGGCCGTGGACATCCGCCAACCGCTGCTGGCCCGCGTGTTCGGGCTGGCCGAGCTGAAGTTCGAGGCGGCCGACGGCGGCGAGACCGCCATGCAGCTGGCCTTCATCAAGGAGGATGAGGCCCGGATCCTGCGGGCGGAGATCATGGGCCGCGCCGCCGGCCTCCAAGCGGGGGCCGACCCGGTGCAGGCCGCGGAGCGCGGTGCCGCGGCTGCGGCGGCCGTCGCCGGTGAGGGGGTCGCCGGTACCGGGGTGGCCGGTGGGGGGACAGCTGGCATCGGCCACGGCCGGAGCGGGACTGCCGCGCTGGACGGCGCCCCGCCGTCAGCACCCGGTACCGGGGCAGCCCAGCGCATCGCCCCGGGGCCCATGCCGGAGGCTCCGGAGCAGGTCATGCTGCAGGTGCCGGTGAAGCGTCTGGTCGGGTCGCTGCTGCTCTCCTCCGGCCTGGCGTGGATGGCCGGGATCCTGCTGCTCCTCGTGCTGGGCGCGTTCTTCGCCGACGTGCTCCTTCCCAGCAGTGAGGAGGACCCGTGGAGCATGGTCTTCCTGCTCTCCCTGATCCCCTTCGCCTTCTCGCTCGCGGGTTTCCTGTGGTCCGGGTTCAACAAGGGCTACAACTTCACGGTGGCCACCTCCCCGGACGGCATGCGGCTGCGCTACGGCCTGCTGGAGACCTCCCAGCAGACCGTCCCGCCGGGCCGCGTGCAGGCCGTGCGCATCCAGCAGGGCCTGTTCTGGCGCGCCCTGGGCTGGTACCGGATGAACGTCAACGTGGCCGGCTACGGGGTCAGCGCCGAGGGCGGGGGCACGGACAAGTCCCTGGTGCTGCCCGTCGGGACCCTGGAGGACGTGCTGCGCGTGCTCTCCGTGGTGGCCCCGGATCCCGGGGTGGAGGACGCCCCCGAGGTCATCCGGGCCGGGGTGACGGGCCTGGGCACCGGGCACGGCTTCACCTGTTCCCCGCGGCGCGTGCGGTGGCTGGACCCCCTGACCTGGCGGCGCAACGCCTTCCGCTCCACCCGAACTCTGCTGATGCTCCGCTCGGGCCGGCTGGAGCGGTCCCTGGTCCTAATGCCGCACGAGCGCATCCAGTCGATCGACGTCCGCCAGGGTCCGCTGGAGCGCCGGCTGCGGGTGGCCAGCCTGCGGTTCCACTCCACGCCCGGGAGCATCGACCCCACCCTGCACCACGCGGAGGCCGACATCGCGACCCGGCTCTTCCTCGAGGAGGCGGACATCGCCGCCGTCTCGCGGCGCATGCAGGACCGCAACCGGTGGATGCGGCCCGAGGAACTGGCCCGGTTCGAACAGCGCACCCGGCAGGCCGTCGAATGACCTCGCCGTTCAGCGGAGCGCCGGCCGGCCGCCCAGGCCGGCTGGGGATCGGGATCATCGGCGCCGGCAAGGTCGGCGCCGTGCTGGGGGCCGCGCTGCGCAACGCCGGGCACGCCGTCACGGGAGTCCACGCGGTCTCGGAGGCCTCCCGGACCCGGGCGGAGTCGCTGCTGCCCGACGTGCCCGTGCTGGAGATCCCGGAGATCCTGCGCCGGGCCGAGCTGGTGCTGTTCGCCGTCCCCGACGACGTCCTGCCCGAGCTGGTCTCCGGCCTCGCGGACGCCGGGCACTTCCAGACCGGTCACCTGGTGGTCCACACCTCCGGCCGGCACGGGGTGTCCGTGCTGGACCCGGTGCGCGCCGCCGGGGCGATCCCGCTGGCCATCCACCCGGCGATGTCCTTCACCGGCCTGAGCCTGGACATCGCGCGGCTGGCGGACTGCATGTTCGGGGTCACGGCGGACGCCATCGTGCTGCCGGTCGCCCAGGCGCTCGTGGTGGAGATGGGTGGGGAACCCGCGGTCATCGCGGAGGCGGACCGCGGCACCTACCACGCCGCGCTGGCGCACGCCTCGAACCATCTGGTCACCCTCACCGCCCAGTCCGCGCAACTGCTGGCCTCGATCGGCGTGGAGCAGACGGACCGGATGCTCTCGCCGCTCATGCACGCCTCCCTGGAGAACGCCCTGGCCAACGGGGACGGCGCCCTCACCGGGCCGGTGGCCCGCGGGGACGTGGGTACCGTGCGCCGGCACCTGGAGGTGCTGGGTGCCGAGGGCGTGCCGGCCGACGTCGGGCAGGCCTACCGGGCCATGGCGCGGGCGACGGCGGTGCGTGCCCTGATGCGCGGGGCGCTGTCCGAGGCCACGGTCGCCGAGCTGCTGGACGTGCTGGGAGACTGATCTGCCGTCCCGGCGACCGGCGCTTCTGGCACCCTCTGATCATCGGGACACCCCGGCTCGTCCAGCCGCCTCTTCCGAGAGCTGAAGTGGGGCCCAGCTCTAGTCAAGGTGGGGGCCTGTTGGTCTAGTGTCCCGACCAACGGCCCGCGGATACCTCAGGAACCGCGGCCCTGATCCGAGAGGGAATCCATATGACTCAGAATCCGGAGTACTCAAGGACATCGGTCGGCGGAGCTCGGGAGACCGCTCGTCAGACCAAGGACCAGGCCCAGCAGGAAGCCGGGCGGCTGGGCTCCGAGGCCCAGGGCGCCGCACGGGACGTGGCCGGCACCGCCAGGGACGAGGCCGTGAACGTCAAGGACGAGGCTGTTGGCCAGGCCAAGGACCTCGCCGCCTCGGCCAAGCAGGAGGCCTCCTCACAACTGTCCACGCAGCAGCAGCGGCTGGCCGTCCAGACCCGTGGCATCTCCGATGACCTCGAGCGCATCTCCCGCGGTGAGCGGCCCCAGTCCGACCTGGTGAACCAGGCCGTGACGATGCTCTCCCAGCGGGCGCGCCGGGTCACCGAGCACCTGGAGACCCGGGAGCCCATGGACCTGCTCGACGACGTGCGGCGGTTCGCCGCCCGGCGGCCCGGGACCTTCCTGGCCATCGCCGCCGGGGTGGGGCTGCTCGCCGGCCGGCTGACGCGGGGCTTGAAGGACGCCCACGACGACGAGGCCGATCGTTACGGGTACGTGGGCGGCCGGTATGCCGGCCAGGCTCCGCCGCTTCCGCCCCAGCCGCCCACGGTCACCGGCACCGAACTGCCGGAGGTCATGGGCACGCCCGGTGTCCCGGGCACGACGGGCGCGCCGGCGACGACCGGCATTCCCGGCACGACGGGGGTCCCGGGCACGACGGGGGTTCCCGGTACGACGGGGGTCCCGGGGGCGACCACGGGCAACCCTGATCCGTACGGCACCGACCTGCCGGGAGGCCGCCCGTGACCACCGATCCCCACCAGCACAGGCCGACTCCCGCCAGTGCCGTCCCGGGGGCCGGCGCGGGAGCCTCCGGTGCCGGCCGGCCGGCGTCGGGCTCGGGATCCACCGAGGCACCGATGCCGGAGGCCGAGTACCGGGCCCGGAACGAGTCCCTGGGCGAGATGTTCGCCAGCTTCTCGGAGAACCTCGGCACGCTGGTGCGGCAGGAGATCGCGCTGGCCAAGGCCGAGGCGACCGTGGAGGCGAAGAAGGCCGGGACCGGGGCGGGGATGCTCGCCGGCGCGGCCGTGGCCGGCTTCCTCGTGCTGCTGTTCCTGTCCATGGCCCTGATGTGGGCCCTGGGTTCCGTGATGCACGTGGGCTGGGCGGCGCTGATCGTCGCGGTGGTGTGGGCCATCGTGGCCGCCATCCTGGCCGTCACGGGCAAGAAGTACTTCGACCGCATGAAGGGTCTGCGCCAGACCCAGGAGACGGTTCAGGAGATCCCGCCGACGCTGAACCCGAACAAGGAGACGCCATGAGCAACAATCCCGACGAGATCCGCGCCGACATCGAGCGCACCCGGCACGAGCTCAGCCGCGACGTGGACGCGCTGGCCGAGAAGGCGAGCCCCACCCGGGCCGTCTACCGGCAGGGCGACCGCGTGCGCGAAGGTCTGACCAACATCAAGGAGTCCGTCATGGGCAGCCCCACCGACCCGTACTCCAGCACTTCGTCGCCCGGGCTCCGGGACCGGGCCGGGGACGCCGCCCATGAGGTGCAGCACCGGGCCGAGGACGCCGTGCACGCCGTCCAGCAGGCCCCGGCCCAGGTCCGGCGCCGCACCCGCGGCAACCCGCTCGCGGCCGGCCTGATCGCGCTGGGCGCCGGCTGGCTGGTCGGTTCCCTCATCCCGGCCTCCCGGGCCGAACAGGAGGCCGCCGAGAGGGTCAAGGACCAGGCCACCCCGCTGGTGGAGGAGGCCAAGTCCGCGGCCCAGCAGATGGGCGAGCACCTCAAGCCGCAGGCCCAGGAGGCGATGGCATCCGTCAAGGACACCGCCACCGCCGGGGCGGAGCACGTCAAGGCCGAGGGCCAGGACAAGGCCAGCCAGCTCAAGGACGAGTCCGCCCAGGCCGCCCGCAACGTCAAGGGAACGACAGAGCGCTACTGAGACCACTCGCGGATAGAGGTACGCCGCCGCCCGGGGCTCCCTGCCCCGGGCGGCTGCGCGTTTCGCCGCACAGGTCCTCTCGCCCGAGGCCGGGTGGTGGGGGATTCCTCCCCGTCGGACAGCCGCGGCGGGACGGCGCTCACGCCGGTCCGTGCCCGCTCCGGACGGCCGTAGGGGTCCGGCACGTCCTGCCCCCAGTCTGGCCGGTCCACGGCGGGGCCTCCACTTTCGTAGACTCACCTGCGTGACCCCGCTCGACCGCGTCCCCGACCGCACCCCCGTCCCCACCGGCACCGGCCTGACCCTGGAGGACACCGCCCGGCACGCCACCGGCGGCCAGGCGCTGCCCGCGGTGCACGGCACCCGGGCCGGGTTCCGGGCCGCCCTCGCGGCCAGAGTGCGCGACGCCGTCGCCTCCGGGGTGCCGGCGCCCACCGTGGGCCTGGTCCCCACCATGGGCGCCCTGCACGGCGGCCACGCCGCCCTGGTCCGGCAGGCCCGGGCGGAGAACGACATCGTGGTGGCCTCCGTCTTCGTCAACCCGCTGCAGTTCGGCGACCCGGCCGACCTGGAGAACTACCCGCGCACCCTCGAGGCCGACCGCGAGATCCTCGGCGCCGAGGGCTGCGAGCTGGTGTTCGCCCCGGACCTGGAGGAGATGTACCCCGGCTACCCGGACACCCCGATCGTCACGGTCTCGGCCGGGCACATGGGCGAGGTGCTCGAGGGCGCCAGCCGGCCCGGGCACTTCGACGGCGTCTGCACCGTCGTCGCCAAGCTCTGGCACGCCGCCCTGCCGCCCGCCCCGGCACGGCTGCGCAGCTACTTCGGGCAGAAGGACGCCCAGCAGCTCGCGGTGCTGCGCCGCATGCGCGCGGATCTGGACTTCGACCTGGAGATCCGGGCCGTGCCGCTGGTGCGCTCTGCCGAGGGGCTGGCCCTCTCCAGCCGGAACACGCGGCTGTCCCCCGAGGCCCTCGAGGCCGCCCTGGTGCTGCACCGGTCCCTGGAGACGCTCCGGCGGGCCGCGGAGGAGGGCCGTCGCCTGGACGTCGGCGCGGCCCGGGCGATGATCGAGGCCGAGCCGCTGGCCGGCCTCGACTACCTCGAGGTGGTGGACCATGCCACGCTCGAGCCGCTGACGCCGGAGGAACTGGGCCGCCCGCTGCGGCGCGAGGCCCTGGCGCTGGTGGCCGCGGAATTCGCCCCGGTCCGGCTCATCGACAACATGGTGCTGCCCGCCCCGTCCTGAGCCCGTCCCGCCCTGGGCGAGCCCAGGCCACCGGCCCCGCGCGGGCGGACGCGTCGCCGGTCCGGCTCCAGGCTCCAGCCGCCGGTCCGGGCCCGGATAGGATCGGACGCAAGCCGCGGTCCGGTGCCCACCGGACCGGCACCCACGGTGCCGGTCCGCCCCCACGCACCGGCACCGCCGTCGACCCCCGACTGCCCGAGGAGCCCGCGTGAGCCAGACCGTGACCGCCACCAGCCAGCCGACCGCCCGCGAGGACCTGTACCGGCACGTCAACGGTGCCTGGATGGAGTCCACGTCCATCCCCGCGGACCAGGGGTCCTACGGCGCGTTCATGGAACTGCGCGATGCCTCCGAGTCCGCGGTGCGGCGGATCGCCGAGGACGCCGCCGCCCACTTCTGGTCCGGCCCGGGAGCCAGCGCGGAGACCGGCCCGTTCACCGCCGGCCATGACGACGCCGGCGCCCGCCGGCGGATCGGCGCCCTCTACGCCTCGTTCATGGACGAGTCCAGCGTGGAGGACCGGGGACTGGAGCCGATCGTGGCCGACCTGGCCGAGATCGACACCGTGGAGGGCCCCGAGGAGTTCATCGAGCTCTCCGGCCGGCTGCAGCGCTCCGGGGTCAGCGGTCTGATCCAGACCGGTGCCCTCAACGACGCCGGCAACCCGGAGCGGATGCTGCTGCACCTGCTCCAGGACGGGCTGGGACTGCCCGACGAGTCCTACTACCGCGAGAAGAAGTTCGCGCAGTTGCTGGCGGACTACCGGCAGCACGTGGGCAACCTCTTCCAGCTGGCCGGCATCGGGGGAGACATCCCGGAGACGCAATCGTACGCGGACCGCGTGGTGGACCTGGAGGTGAAGATCGCCGCCGCCCACTGGGACGTGGTCAAGTGCCGGGACGCGGTGGCCCGGTACAACCTGCTGGACCGCGCGGCCCTGCTGGAGTCCTTCCCGCTGGCCGAGCGCTGGCTGGAGGGCGTCGGCGCGCACGCGGACCGCAGTGCCGAGGTGGTGGCCTGGCAGCCGGACTTCCTGGCCTCGATGCAGGAGCTGCTGGTCGCCGAGGACCTGGAGGACTGGAAGCTGTGGCTGCAGCTGCAGGTGCTGCGCTCGGCCGCGCCCTACCTGACCGAGGCATTCGTCAACGAGCACTTCAACTTCTACGGCCGCAAGCTCGCCGGCGCGGAGGAGGTCAAGCCCCGCTGGAAGCGCGGGGTCGCCTTCGTCAACGGGGCCGTGGGTGAGGACGTGGGCCGGCTGTACGTGGCCCGGCACTTCCCCGAGGGCCACAAGGCCACCATGGACGAGCTGGTCTCCACCCTGTTGGAGGCCTACCGCCGGTCCATCGCCACGCTCGAGTGGATGGGCGAGGAGACCCGGCAGCGGGCGCTCGAGAAGCTGTCCATGTTCAAGCCCATGGTCGGCTACCCGGTCAAGTGGATCGACTACTCCTCCCTGGAGGTGGACCCCGACGACCTGGTGGCGAACGTCCGTGCGGCCTCGGCGTTCGGGTTCGAGCGGGACCTGTCCAAGATCGAGACCGGCCCGGATCCGGAGGAATGGCACATGACCCCGCAGACGGTCAACGCCTACTACTCCCCGCTGGAGAACGCGATCGTCTTCCCGGCGGCCATCCTGCAGCCGCCGTTCTTCCACCCCGACCGCGATCCGGCCGAGAACTTCGGGGCCATCGGCGCCGTCATCGGCCACGAGATCGGCCACGGCTTCGACGACCAGGGCTCCCAGTACACCGGTGACGGCACCCTGCAGAACTGGTGGACCGACGACGACCGCGCCGCCTTCGAGGAGCGCACGGCCAGGCTCGTGGAGCAGTACGAGGTGCTCCACCCCGCCGAGGCGCCCGAGCACAGCGTCAACGGCCGGCTCACCCTGGGCGAGAACATCGGTGACCTCGGCGGCCTGGGCATCGCTTACAAGGCGCTGGGCATCTGGCGGGAGGAACATCCCGACGCCGGCCGCACCGGTGACGCCGCCGGTGCGGCCCGGCCGGCCGCCACGGTGGCCACGGCCGGCGCGGAGGACACGGCCGGCGGGTCGGAGGCGACCGGGCGCGCGGTGGGAGCCCACCCGGAATCCGGGGGCCCGGTGGAGGCCTCCCAGGCCGAGGAGTCCCGGGTGGAGCAGGACCGCGCGTTCTTCGCCTCCTGGGCCGAGTGCTGGCGCCAGTTGTCCCGCCCGGAGACCACGATCACCCGGATCACCTCCGATCCGCACTCGCCCAACGAGTTCCGCTGCAACCAGGTGGTGAGGAACCTGGACGCCTTCCACGAGGCCTACGGGACCCAGCCGGGCGACGGCATGTGGCTGGATCCGGCCGAGCGCGTCACCATCTGGTGAGCCGTAGACTGGATGACCGTGACCACCCAGAACTCCCCGGTCCAGCCGGCAACGGCGGACGGACAGCCCAGCGACCCCAGTACCAGTGACCAGCGGCAGGTCCGCCAGGACAAGCGCGACGAGATCCTGGCCTCCGGGCGCGAGGCCTACCCGGTCGTCGTGGAACGCACCCATTCCCTGGCGCAGGTCCGCGCGGACTTCCCGGACCTGGAGCCGGGTGCCGAGACCGGGCGGCGCGTCGGCGTGGCCGGACGGGTCGTGTTCCTGCGGAACACCGGCAAGCTCTGCTTCGCCACCCTGCAGGAGGGCGGTGAGGACGGCGCCGGCACCCGGCTGCAGGTCATGGTCTCGCTGGCCAAGGTGGGGGAGGAGTCCCTCGCGGACTGGAAGCACCTCGTGGACCTCGGCGACCACATCGCCGTCCAGGGCGAGGTGATCGCCTCGCGCCGCGGTGAGCTGTCCATCATGGCCGACGGCTGGCAGATGGCCTCCAAGGCGCTGCGCCCGCTGCCCGTGCTGCACGCCGGGCTCAACGAGGAGACCCGGGTGCGCCAGCGCTACGCGGACCTCATCGTGCGCCCGGAGGCCCGGCAGATGGTGCACACGCGGGCCGCGATCATCCGCGCCATCCGCCGCACCCTCGAGGACCGCGGCTACGTGGAGGTGGAGACCCCGGTCCTCCAGCTCATCCACGGCGGTGCCCACGCCCGCCCGTTCGAGACCCACCTGAACGCGTTCGACCAGGACATGACCCTGCGGATCGCCACCGAGCTCTACCTGAAGCGGGCCGTGGTCGGCGGGATCGACCGGGTCTTCGAGATCGGCCGCGTGTTCCGCAACGAGGGCGTGGACTCCACCCACTCACCGGAGTTCACCACCCTGGAGTCCTATGAGGCCTGGGCGGACATGCACGTGATGGCCGAGCGGATGCAGGAGATGATCCTCAACGCCGCGGATGCCATCGGCGCCGGCCGCCGGATCGAGACGCCCCGTGGCACCATCGACCTGGACGGTGAATGGCGCTGGCTGGAGGTCTATCCCGGCCTGTCCGAGGCCGTGGGCCGGCAGGTCACCCCGGAGACCACCGCCGAGGAGCTGCGCGCCATCGCGGACGAGCACGAGGTGGCCTACGACGGGTTCTGGGATGCCGAGAAGCTCGTCATCGAGCTGTTCGGCGAGATCGTCGAGCCCACCCTCATCGATCCCACCTTCGTCTACAACTACCCTCCGGCCGCCCAGCCGCTGGCCCGTCCGCACCGGTCCAAGCCCGGAGTGATCGAGGCCTGGGACCTGATCATCGGCGGCATGGAACGCGGCACGGCCTTCTCCGAGCTGATCGACCCGGTCATCCAGCGCGAGCGGCTCACCGCCCAGTCCCAGGCGGCCGCCGCCGGTGACGACGAGGCGATGCAGCTGGACGATGACTTCCTGCGCGCCTTGGAGTACGGCGCCCCGCCGATGGGCGGGATCGGGCTCGGGATCGACCGCCTCGTCATGCTGTTCACCGGATCGGGCATCCGGGAGACCATCCTGTTCCCGCTGCTCAAGCCCGAGGCCTCGGGGTCCGGCAGCTGATGGCCACCTTCTGGGAGTACTTCTCCGTCCTGGCCCCGTCCGTGGGACTGGGACTGATCTTCTGGTTGGTCATGCGCTCCCTGTTCCGGGCGGATACCGGGGAGCGGAACGCGCGCGCCGAACTGGAGGAGCGCGAGGCGGAGGAATGGGCCCGGCTGCGGGCCGGGCGTGGGGCGGCGGACCGTGCCGGCGGGACTGCCGCCGGCGGTGCCGGTGGCACCACGCGTGACGATGCCGGTGCGGATGACACCCCCGGGCCCACGCCTGCCCCGTGATGCCGGCTACCGCATTTCGGCGCGCGGATATCACGATTGACAACCTGTGAGTTCCCCGGGAGGGGCCAGCGCCCGGCACCGTTCAGTTGGTGAACATAATGCGGATAAGGGATACTGGGAAGCGGGCGCCGGATCGGAAGAAGCCAATAGGGATTCCCTATTTGAGGATATCCGGGCTGTGAGCGCCGGGAACAGCAGTTCCGATAGCTCCGTTGACATCATCGAAGGGGAATGGCCGTGGCGCAGAAAGTGGAAGTGGTCTTGGTTGACGATCTAGACGGAAGCCCGGCCGAGGAGACCCTCCAGTTCGCCCTGGACGGTCGGCACTACGAGATCGACCTCTCGGCCGAGCATGCGAAGGAGCTGCGGTCCACGCTCAAGCCCTACCTCCGCAAGGCCCGGGCCGTGGCCCCGCCGTCGCCGGGGAACGAGGCCGCCAAGATCCGCGAGTGGGCGGCCGAGAACGGCTACGAGGTGTCCCAGCGCGGCCGGCTGCACCGGGACATCGTCGAGGCCTACCGCAACGCCAAGAAGTGAAGCGGATGTAGCGCAACGGCGCGGCGGAAGCAGGGCCGCGAACCGGGTTCGGGCGGCTGTTCTCCCTGTGGCGAACAGCCGCCCGAACTCGTCCCGCGGTGCGTAGCATCGAAGGCACAGTCAGCAAGGAGTGTGCCCATGTTTGAGAGATTCACGGACCGTGCCCGGCGGGTGGTGGTACTCGCGCAGGAAGAGGCGCGGATGCTCAACCACAGCTACATCGGTACCGAGCACATCCTGCTCGGCCTGATCCACGAGGGCGAGGGAGTGGCCGCCAAGGCGCTCGAGTCGCTCAGCATCTCCCTGGGAGCCGTGCGCGAGCAGGTCCAGGAGATCATCGGCCAGGGTCAGCAGACCCCCTCCGGCCACATCCCCTTCACGCCGCGTGCCAAGAAGGTCCTGGAGCTCTCCCTGCGCGAGGCCCTCCAGCTGGGCCACAATTACATCGGCACGGAGCACATCCTGCTCGGCCTCATCCGTGAGGGCGAGGGCGTCGCCGCCCAGGTCCTCGTCAAGCTCGGCGCGGACCTGAACCGTGTCCGCCAGACCGTGATCCAGCTGCTGTCCGGCTACCAGGGCGGCGCCGGTGGCAAGGAGACCGCCGGGGCCGGCGTGTCCTCCAGCGGCCAGTCCGAGGGTGCCCCGGCGGGCTCCGTGGTCCTGGACCAGTTCGGCCGCAACCTCACCGCCGCGGCCCGCGAGGGCAAGCTGGACCCGGTGATCGGCCGCGCCCTGGAGATGGAACGGGTCATGCAGGTGCTGTCCCGGCGCACCAAGAACAACCCGGTCCTCATCGGCGAGCCCGGCGTCGGCAAGACCGCCGTCGTGGAGGGCCTTGCCCAGGCCATCGTCCGTGGTGACGTGCCCGAGACGCTGACGGACAAGCAGCTCTACACCCTGGACCTCGGATCCCTGGTGGCCGGTTCCCGCTACCGCGGTGACTTCGAGGAACGCCTGAAGAAGGTGCTCAAGGAGATCCGCACGCGCGGGGACATCATCCTGTTCATCGACGAGATCCACACGCTCGTCGGGGCCGGAGCGGCCGAGGGCGCCATCGACGCGGCCTCCATCCTGAAGCCGATGCTGGCCCGCGGCGAACTGCAGACCATCGGTGCCACCACCCTGGACGAGTACCGCAAGCACATCGAGAAGGACGCGGCGCTGGAGCGCCGGTTCCAGCCGATCCAGGTGAACGAGCCCTCGGTGGACGAGACCACCGAGATCCTGCGGGGGCTGCGGGACCGCTACGAGGCCCACCACCGGGTCTCCATCACCGAGGACGCGCTCAAGGCCGCGGCCTCGCTCGCGGACCGCTACATCTCGGACCGGTTCCTCCCGGACAAGGCGATCGACCTGATCGACGAGGCCGGGGCCCGGCTGCGCATCAAGCGCATGACCACCCCGCCGGAGATCAAGGAGTACGACGCCCGGATCGCCGAGGTCCGTGCCGAGAAGGAGGCCGCCATCGACGGCCAGGACTTCGAGGGCGCGGCCCACTTGCGCGACCAGGAGCAGAAGCTCACGGACGAGCGCAACCGCAAGGAAGAGGAATGGCGCACGGGCGTCACCGAGGGAATCGCCGAGGTGAACGATGACCTGATCGCCGAGGTGCTCTCCGCCTCCACTGGCATCCCGGTGTTCAAGCTCACCGAGGAGGAGACCGACCGCCTGCGCAACATGGAGGCCGAGCTCCACCACCGGGTCATCGGCCAGGACGAGGCCATCAAGTCCCTGTCCCAGGCGATCCGGCGTACCCGCGCCGGCCTCAAGGACCCGAACCGGCCCTCGGGCTCGTTCATCTTCGCCGGGCCCACGGGCGTCGGCAAGACCGAGCTCGCCAAGGCCCTCGCCGAGTTCCTGTTCGGTGACGAGGACGCCCTCATCACCCTGGACATGTCCGAGTTCCAGGAGAAGCACACGGTCTCCCGGCTCTTCGGCGCCCCTCCGGGCTACGTGGGCTACGAGGAGGGCGGGCAGCTGACCGAGAAGGTCCGCCGCCGGCCGTTCTCCGTGGTGCTCTTCGACGAGGTGGAGAAGGCGCACGCGGACCTGTTCAACTCGCTGCTGCAGATCCTGGAGGACGGCCGCCTGACCGACTCCCAGGGCCGCGTGGTGGACTTCAAGAACACCGTGATCATCATGACCACGAACCTCGGCACCAAGGACATCTCCAAGGGCGTCATGACGGGCTTCCAGTCCGCCTCGGACACCCAGACCGGTTACGACCGGATGAAGGGCAAGGTCCAGGAGGAGCTGCGGCAGCACTTCCGGCCCGAGTTCCTCAACCGCGTGGATGACGTCATCGTCTTCCCGCAGCTGTCCAAGGACGAGATCGTGCAGATCGTCGACCTGTTCGTGGCCCGCCTGCAGAAGCGGCTGGACGACCAGGACCTGACCATCACGGTCACGACGCCGGCCAAGGAGTTCCTGGCGGACCGCGGTTACGACCCGGCGTTCGGAGCCCGCCCGCTGCGGCGGACCATCCAGCACCTGGTGGAGGACCAGCTCTCCGAGAAGATCCTCTTCGGCGAGATCACCCCGGGGTCCAGCATCACCGTGGGGCTCGAGGGCGAGGGGGAGACGGCGAAGCTCACCTTCTCCACCACCAGCCGGCCTGAGGCGATCGAGGCCGGCCCGGTGGCCGGCGAGATCGAGGCCCAGCCCACCGGCCAGTGAGGGCGTCCGGCCCGTCCCGGAAGGACGCGGCCGGCTGACCCGGCTCCCCAGGGTGCCGGCGGGCCCGGTTCGGCGACGTGCCGAACCGGGCCCGCGTCGCGTTGGACGCTGCCCGGGCGGCAGGCGAGGCCGCCGCACGGTCCTAGACTGAACCGATGGACCCCACGCAGCTGCTCATCCGGCCCGCACGGACCCAGGACGTCCCGGCGATCCGTGCCCTCGTGGAGCCCCTTGCGCAGCAGCGGGTGCTGCTGCAGAAGGAGGCCGTGGCCTACTACGAGTCGATCCAGGAATTCGTGGTCGCCCAGGCGCCGGACGGTTCACTGGCCGGCTTCGGGGCGCTGCACGTGATCTGGGAGGACATCGCGGAGGTCCGCACCCTGGCGACCGCCGCCGAATGGCGCGGTCACGGGGTGGGGCACCTGATCCTCGAGCGGCTGCTGGACCGTGCCCGGGACGTGGGCGTGGGCCGCGTGTTCTGCCTGACCTTCGAGGTCGACTTCTTCTCCCGCCACGGCTTCGAGGTGATGGCGGATCAGTCCGCCGTGGATCCGGAGGTGTACTCCGAGCTGCTGCGCTCCCACGACGAGGGCGTGGCCGAGTTCCTCGACCTGGCGCGGGTGAAGCCCAACACCCTGGGCAACACCCGGATGATCTACCACTTCTGACGGCTTACGCGTTCTGACGGCTTGCGCGGCCGGGTGCCGCCGTGGTTGATTGCTGGGACAGGCCGCCGGCACCAGGCCGGGGTCGGTGAGTCCAAGGAGGTCCACATGGGTACCGGAGATCGCTTCGAGAACAGTGCCGAGGAAACCAAGGGCAAGGTCAAGCAGGGCCTCGGTGAGATGACGGACAACGACCGCCTGAAGACCGAGGGCCAGGCCGACGAGGCCAAGGGCAACCTCAAGAACGCAGGCGAGGACATCAAGGACGCCGCCAAGCGCGTCTTCGGCGGCGACAAGGGCTGACGCCCACTACCGGCGCCCCCGCGCCCGCGGTGCCCGGCGGCACTGCCGACGCCCCGGCGGTGGCGCGGTGAGCCGGCCCGACGGCCCGGACGCCCCTCAGCCCGGCAGGCTGAGCGTGGCCTCCGGGCCGTCGTCGTCCCAGCGCGCCAGGCCGTCGGCCACCAAACCCGCCACGCAGCGCTCCCACTGGTCCTCGGGCGGCCGGTGGGCACCCAGCCGGGCGGCCGCCGTCGCGCGCTGGGGAAGACCGGCGACGGGCACGGTGCCCTCCTCGCGCAATACGGCCATGACGGCCCCGCGCACCTGGCGATCGGTACCGGCCCAGGCCTGCCCGCTCGGCCGGTAGTGCGGCTCGGGCATGCCGGCGGCCCGCCAGGCACACAGGTCCGCCACGGGGCACTCCCCGCAGCGCGGTGACCGGGCGGTGCACACGAGTGCGCCCAGCTCCATGACGGAGGCGTTCCACCGGCAGGCCTCCTCGCGCGGGGCCGGCATGAGGTCCCGGGCCAGTGCCGTCTCCGCGGCGGTCAGCGATTTCTCCGGGAGCGCGCGGCCGGAGACCAGGCGGGCGTGGACGCGCCGGATGTTGGTGTCCACCACCACCTCGGGCTGGCCGAAGGCGAAGCAGGCGACGGCGGCCGCCGTATAGGTGCCGATGCCCGGCAGGACCAGCAGTTCCGCCGCCGTCCGAGGGACCTCACCGCCGGGCGCGGCGGCGATGGCGGCCGCGGCGGCCTGCAGTCGCAGCGCGCGGCGGGGGTAGCCGAGCCGTCCCCAGGCGCGGAGCACCTCGGCGGCCGGTGCGTCCGCCAGGTCCTGCGGCGTGGGCCAACGGTCCAGCCAGGCGGTCCAGACCGGCAGGACGCGGCTGACGGGGGTCTGCTGGAGCATGACCTCGCTGACGAGGATCCCCCAGGGGCTGCAGTCCTCCGAGCGCCAGGGCAGGTCACGTCCATGGCCGGCGAACCAGTCGTTGATCCTCCGGTGCAGGGTGGCCGTGATCTCCGGCGTGGACGTCGCGGAGAGGGGATCAGGCATGCGATCCACTGTACTGTCCCGTCCTCTCACGGCCCTCCTGACCGCCCGTCGACCCGCCTGCGCTCCAAGGGTCCTCGGCGCCGCCACCGTCCATCGGGATCGTCCCGGCGTGGCCGATGAGGCCCGCGCCGGGCGGTCCTTAAGCTGGAGGCATGGCCGGCGACCCTCGAAACAGCGATCTGATGCGTCCGCAGTCCCCGGAGGTGTACCGGCGTCGCCGGCTCGTCGCCCTGGTGCTGCTGGTGCTCGTGGTGGCGATCCTGGTGGGACTGGTGGCGTGGATCGTCTCGCTGTTCCGGCCCGCCGGCGACGACCAGGCCAGCGGGACCGGTGCTGGCGGGACCCCGTCCGTGACGGCCCTCGCCTCGCCCGCAGGGGCCGACGGCACGGGCGGTGCGGCGGCCCCCGGTGCGCCCACGGAGGAGCCACCGCCCACGGGCGCCGCCTCGGACCCGGCCTCCCCGTCCGCGGCCGACGGATCCCTCAGTGCCGGCGCCTGCCAGCCGGGTGACCTGGTGATCTCCGCCGCCACGGACCGCCAGTCGTATCCGGAGGGCGAGAACCCCGTGCTGGAGCTGCGGGTGGACAACACTGGCAACGAGCCCTGCCAGGCCAACCTGGGGACCAGCCAGCAGGTGTTCACCGTGTATTCCGGCTCGGACCGCATCTTCTCCACGCAGGACTGCCAGGTGGACGGCGAGGACGCCATGATGGAGATCTCCCCGGACCAGCAGGAGCGGTCCCGGTTCACCTGGCCCCGTGTGCGCTCGGCTCCGGACTGCGCCGAGGTGGGCTCCGAGCCCCGTAGCGGGACCTACCGGCTTGAGGTGTCCCTGGGCGAGTTGAACGCCCAGCCGGTGTCCTTCACGCTGCAGTAGTCAGTGGTCACCGCCGTCACGTCCCGTTCACCCAGGCCCGCATGGTCCCCAGGGCCTCGTTGAGGCTGGAGACCTCGGAGACCGTGACGTTCCCGGGCAGCTCCCCGAGGGGCTCGGGCGAGACCGGCACCACCGCCCGGCGGAAGCCCAACCGGGCGGCCTCGCGGATGCGCCGCCCGATCCCCGGGACCGGCCGCACCTCCCCGGCCAGGCCCAGCTCGCCGAAGGCGATCATGCCCGGCGGCACCGGCGCCTGCAGCTTGGCGCTGGCGATCGCCAGGGCTGCGGCGAGGTCCGAGGCGGGCTCGGTCAGACGGACCCCGCCGACCGTGGCCACGTAGCAGTCATCGTCCGTGAGCGGGAAATTGGCCCGCCGCTGGAGGATGGCGAGGATCATGGTGATGCGTGCCGAGTCGAGGCCGCTGACCGTTCGCCGGGCCGCTCCCTGGCCGGAGGGGGTCAGGAGGGACTGCACCTCGGCCACCAGCGGACGGCGCCCCTCGAGGGTGACGGTCACGCAAGTTCCCTCCACCGGTTCCTTGGTGCCGGACAGGAACAGCCCGGAGGGGTCCTCGAGGGAGAGGATGCCGGCCTCCCCGAGGTCGAAGCAGCCCACCTCGTCCGTGGGGCCGAAGCGGTTCTTCACGGCCCGCACCAGGCGCAGCCGCGAATGGCGCTCCCCCTCGAACTGGCACACCACGTCCACCAGGTGCTCGAGCAGCCGCGGCCCGGCGATCGAGCCGTCCTTGGTCACGTGGCCGACCAGCACGGTGGTCATGTTCCGTGACTTGGCCTCGTTGATCAGGCTGGCCGCCACCTCCCGGACCTGGGTGACCCCGCCCGCGGTGCCCTCCACGGACTGCGACTGCAGCGTCTGGACGGAGTCCACGATGAGCAGGTCCGGACTGGCCTTCTCGATCTGGCCCAGGGCCCGGCCGAGGTCGGTCTCGGCCGCCAGGAACAACGTGTCCGCCACGGCCCCGATCCGGTCGGCACGCAGCCGCACCTGGGCGGCCGACTCCTCCCCGGTCACGTAGAGCACCGTCCGGGTGTCACCTTCCGGGCGGCGGTGGCGGGCGACCTTGGCCGCCACGTCCAGCAGCAGCGTGGACTTGCCGATGCCCGGCTCGCCGGCCATCAGCACGACGGCGCCCGGCACCAGTCCCCCGCCCAGCACGCGGTCCAGCTCGGAGACTCCGGTGGTGTGGAATCGCGCCTGCGAGGCGTCCACGTCACCGATGGGCACGGCGGGCACGGCGACGGTGGCGGCCGGGGTGCGCCCGGAGGTGGCGTCCGCCCCGGTCTCGGTCACGGTGCCCCAGGCCTGGCACTCCCCGCAGCGGCCGACCCACTTGACGGTGGTCCACCCGCATTCACTGCAGCGGTAGCCGGGGTTCACGCGCTTGGCGGTCTTGGTAGCCATGGACCAAGGCTAGTGGTGGGCACGGACGGCTTAGGCGGGGACGGGCGATGGTGGACGGCCGGTGGGGGCCGGGCGGGAGCTCAGAGCTGTGGCAGGTAGGACACGGCCTCGTCATGGGTGGCGCCGGTGGCCTCGAGCAGGTCGACCATCATGGGCCGCAGCAGCATCACCAGGGCCTCGCCGTGCAGGGAGGTGGCGCCCAGCTCGGAGGGGTCCAGCCGGGACGCGGCACCGCCCAGGGCATCGCGCGCTACGGACAGGGACTTGTGGCGGCCCCGCGCGGCGGGCTCCCCGAGGGAGCGGCCGAGGATCTCGACGGCTTCGGCCGCCTCGTCGAACCAGTCGGCCAGCGCCAGCATGCCCTCCTCGTCCAGGGAGTCGTTGTCGATGACGCTGATGACCCGCCGGGCCACGATGCGCAGGCTGCGCACTGCCAGGTCGGACTTCTCCACCGTCTTCGCGGTGGACTCCAGGAGGGGACGGGAACGGCGCTGGGTCGGGGAGAAGGTCGCCACCTCCCGGGCGTTCCGCACGTCCTTGTGCAGGTTCTCGACGGCGGGCTGGGTACCCCGGCAGGCCACCAGGGCCATCCAGGCGGTACGGGACTCGTGGTTGCGCAGCGCCTCCGAGCAGTCGCGCAGCGTCCTGGTCACGGTGGCGTACAGGTCTCCCAGCCCGGTGGCGGCCTCCTTCTGCAGGTTCTTGGGGTACAGCAGGGTCACCAGCAGTGCGATGAATCCCCCGACGACGGCATCGAGGCTCCGCGTGAAGGGGCCGCCCTCCGAGGCGGGCAGCAGCACGACGAGAATGGACTGCAGGCTCATCTGCAGGGTGAAGGCGGCCCCGGAGTCCAGGAACCGCGCCACCATGATGGAGGTGAAGACCACCAGGACGGCCTGCCAGTAGCCCTGGCCGAGGACGGCCTGCATGAGGTCCCCGATGAGGATGCCCAGCGTGCAGCCGGCGGCCACCTCGATCACCTTGCGGACCTTGGGATCCCGGTTGAAGCCGAGGGCGATGAGCGAGGCAGTGGCCGCGAACAACGGGTCCTCGTGGCCCAGCACGAACTCCGCGAAGGCATAGGCCAGGACGGCACACACCGCGCTGAGGGCCGCGGGGACGATGCTGGAGCGCACCCGTGACGCCCCGGCGCGGGCCCGGCGGGCGGCGAACGACCGGACCCGGGACCAGCCCACCCGAAGGGCGGAGGAGCCGGGGGAGCCGGACGCTGGCTGGTGCATGAGACCAGAGTAGGCTGTGGACCATCGGGCCGCGGTGGACCCTGCCGGCCATGCCCGCGACCGCTCCCGCGTGGAGGTGATGTTAATCACCGCTTCGCGTCCGGTCGGTACAAGCTCGCGGAATTCCGCGGAAACACGCGGATCCGGGGCATCAAAGAGTCCGTCGGCTGCGGCAGCCCGGGGGCGTCGTTAAGATTGCGTTAATCTTCAACCGCCATTTGCTTCACCTTCCCCCCATAGCTTCGACCGTGGAACGAGGCCTGCGGCACCCGAATCCCGCACCGTGTAACCACTGGTAGCTGGTGGTGACGGCCTCGCCGGCACTGTCATCGAACTCGAAAGAGGCAAATCTGTGAAGGCTCTTCGCTTCGGCCGCTCCGCTGCGGTCCTCTCCGTCGCTGCTCTCGCCCTGACCGCCTGCGGCGGCAACGGCGGCGGCACCACCGAGACCACCTCCGCCCCGGCTGAGGGCGGCAACACCTCGGCTCCGGCCGAGGTCGCGGGCACCCTGGTCGGCGGTGGCGCCTCCTCGCAGGAGTCGGCCATGACCGCCTGGACCAACGGCGTGACCGAGGTCCACCCGGACCTCACCGTCACCTACGACCCGGTGGGCTCCGGTTCCGGCCGTGAGGGCTTCCTGGCCGGCCAGTACTCCTTCGCCGGCTCCGACGCCGCGATGGACGAGGAAGAGATGGCCCAGGCCGAAGAGGTCTGCGGCCCCGAGGGCGTGTTCCACGTCCCGGCCTACATCTCCCCGGTCGCCGTGGCCTTCAACCTCGAGGGTGTCGACACCGTCAACATGGACGCCGACACCATCGCCAAGGTCTTCACCGGCGAGATCACCACCTGGAACGACCCGGCCATCGCCGAGCAGAACCCGGACGCCGAGCTGCCGGACACCAAGATCACCGTCGTGCACCGTGCCGATGACTCGGGCACCACCGAGAACTTCACCGAGTACCTGGCTGCGGCTGCCCCGGAGTCCTGGACCTACGACGTCGTCGAGACCTGGCCGTCCGAGATCACCGCCGAGTCCGCCCAGCAGACCTCGGGCGTCGTCTCCCTGGCCCAGTCCACCGACGGTGCCATCACCTACGCCGACGCCTCCCAGATCGGCAACCTCGGCACCGTGTCCGTGAAGGTCGGCGAGGAGTACGTGCCGTACTCCTCCGAGGCCGCCGCTGCCGCCGTCGAGAAGGCCAAGCCGGGCGAGGCCGGTGCCGTCGAGCTGGACCGCACCACCACCGAGGCGGGCGTGTACCCGATCGTGCTCGTCTCCTACCACATCTACTGCAACCAGTACCAGGACCAGGAGACCGCTGACATGGCCAAGGCCTTCGGCGAGTACGTCGTCTCCGAGGAGGGCCAGGCTGCTGCCGAGGAGTCCGCGGGCAACGCCCCGATCTCCGACGCCACCCGCGACGCCGCCCTGGAGTCCATCCAGGCAATCTCCGTCCAGGGCTGACCTATTGGTTCTGATCGCACTTGAGTAGTTCCCGATGCAGCCGCCGGTCCTTTCTCCCAAGGGCCGGCGGCTGTGCCATGCTTTGTACTTTGACCTCCGACTGGCCACCTACCCCGGGATGCGGGATCACCCCCCGCACCGCGAACTCCGAAGGGAGTCACCGTGACTGACACAGCCACCGAGCCGTCCAGGGAGACCTCGCTCAAGGGCTCGCGCGGCGGCGCTGCGGGAGACAAGGTCTTCTCCGGCCTGGCGCTCGCTGCCGGCATCATCATCCTCCTGGTCCTGGCCTTCGTCGCGGTCTTCCTCGTCATCGAGGCCCTCCCCGCGCTGTGGCCCACGGTGTTCTCCGAACAGGACAGCATCGAGAGCGCCGACACCTTCTGGCAGTATGTCTGGCCGCTGATGGCCGGCACGCTGATCGCGTCCATCATCGCGATCATCATCGCCACCCCCGTCGCGATCGGCATCGCGCTGTACATCTCCCACTACGCGCCGCGGTCGATCGCGACCCCCGTCGGGTACGTCATCGACCTGCTGGCGGCCATCCCCTCCGTGGTGTTCGGCGCCTGGGGCATGTCCGTCCTGGCCGGGGCGATGGTTCCCATCTACGGCTGGTTGCACGACTACCTGGGCTGGATCCCGCTGTTCGGCGGGAGCGCGTCCACGACGGGCCGCACCCTGCTGACCTCCGCCGTCGTGCTGGCCGTGATGATCCTGCCGATCATCACCTCACTGTGCCGCGAGATCTTCCTGCAGACCCCCAAGCTGCATGAGGAGGCCGCGCTGGCCCTGGGCTCCACCCGGTGGGAGATGATCAAGATGACCGTCTTCCCCTTCGCCCGTGCCGGCATCATCTCCTCGATCATGCTCGGCCTCGGGCGCGCCCTGGGAGAGACGATGGCCGTGACCCTCGTACTGTCCGGCGGGCCGTTCTCCTGGAGCCTGATCTCCTCGGGCGCGAACCAGACCATCCCGTCTGAGATCGCCCTGAACTTCCCCGAGGCGTTCGGGATGAGGCAGTCCGAGCTGATCGCGGCAGGTCTCATGCTGTTCATCATCACCCTCGTGGTGAACATGCTGGCCCGCTGGATCGTCAGCCGGCACAAGGAATTCTCGGGAGCGAACTGATGACTACCACCAAGGACACCGTGCAGCAGCGCGCACCCCAGACCGGACGTAAGAAGAACTCGCTGACGGCGGGCCAGATGCCGCGCTGGACCTGGATCGCCGTGCTGGCCGGCGCGCTCGTGGTGGCGGCCGGGATCACCGCCCTGCTGGGCGGGGGCGGCTTCAGCTGGGTGGGGTGGCTGATCATCGCCGCCGTGCTCTACGTGCTCGGCATGTACGCGACCACCTCCGTGCTGGAGAACCGGCGACGGGCCACCGACGGCTTCTGGCGCAACCTCGTCTGGGCGGCGTTCATCCTCGCCCTGATCCCCCTGGTCTCGGTGATCTGGGCGGTCATCGCCAATGGCCTGCCCACGCTGATCGAGACGCCGCAACTGCTGTGGCGGGACATGAAGGGCGTCACCGGCGCGGATGACATCGCCACCCAGGCCGAGGGCGCCACCCTGGCCGGCGGCTTCCTGCACGGGCTGGTGGGTACGCTGATGATCACCCTGCTGGCCACCATCATCTCCGTGCCGATCGGCCTGCTGACCTCGATCTACCTCGTGGAGTACGGCCGGGGCGGCTGGTTCTCCCGGGCCATCGTGTTCTTCGTGGACGTCATGACGGGCATCCCGTCGATCGTGGCCGGCCTGTTCGCCTTCGCGGTGGTGCAGGTGGTCATCACCACCTTCATCGGTGACGGACCCCGGCAGCTGCAGATGGTCAAGATGGGCCTGACCGCGGCCATCGCCCTGTCCGTGCTGATGATCCCGGTCGTGGTCCGCTCGACCGAGGAGATGCTGCGGGTGGTCCCCAACGAGCTGCGCGAGGCCTCCTACGCCCTCGGCGTGCGGAAGTGGCGGACCATCTTCAAGGTGGTCCTGCCCACCGCGATGTCCGGCATCGCCTCCGGGGTGACCCTGGCGATCGCCCGCGTGACGGGTGAGACGGCGCCCATCCTGGTGACCGCCGGCTTCATCGCGACCACGAACTGGAACCCGTTCGACGGCTGGATGACCGCCCTGCCCGTGTACATCTACCGCCAGCTCATCAACCCGACGGCACCGGCGGCGGGCGACCCCTCGATGGAACGTGCCTGGGCCGCCGCGCTGGTCCTCATCGTCATCGTGATGCTGCTCAACCTCATCGCCCGCATCATCGCCAAGGCCTTCGCGCCGAAGAAGACCGGCCGCTGAGCCGAGCAGACCACAAGGAAAAGGAAAGACACATGTCCAAGCGCATCGACGCCGTCGACCTGAACGTCTACTACGGCAACTTCCTCGCTGTGGAGGGCGTGAACATCAACATCGAGCCGCGGTCCGTGACCGCGTTCATCGGTCCCTCGGGCTGCGGCAAGACCACCTTCCTGCGGACGATCAACCGCATGCACGAGGTGCTCCCCGGCGCCCGGGCCGAGGGCAGGCTGCTGCTGGACGGCGAGAACATCTACGACCCCGGCGTGGACCCGGTCACCGTCCGCACCATGGTCGGCATGGTCTTCCAGCGGCCCAACCCGTTCCCCACCATGTCCATCCGGGACAACATCCTGGCCGGTTACAAGCTGAACGGCACGCGGATGTCCAAGTCCACGGCCGACGGGATCGTCGAGAAGTCGCTGCGCGGGGCCAACCTGTGGGAAGAGGTCAAGGACCGCCTGGACAAGCCCGGTTCCGGGCTGTCCGGCGGCCAGCAGCAGCGCCTGTGCATCGCCCGGTCCATCGCCGTGGAGCCCGACGTGATCCTCATGGACGAGCCCTGCTCGGCCCTGGACCCGATCTCCACCTTGGCGATCGAGGACCTCATCAATGAGCTCAAGGACAACTACACCGTCGTCATCGTGACCCACAACATGCAGCAGGCGGCCCGCGTGGCGGACAAGACGGCGTTCTTCAACATCGCCGGTACCGGCAAGCCCGGCAAGCTGATCGAGTACGACGAGACCTCGGTGATCTTCAACAACCCCTCGAACAAGCAGACCGAGGACTACGTCTCCGGCCGCTTCGGCTGATCCGGGAGGGGCGCACGACGGGGCGGGACCGACGCACGGGTCCCGCCCCGTCGCCGTCTGCGGACCCGTCAGAGCAGGGGGGAGCCCGCCGCGGTGACCAGCAGCGCGGCACCGGCACAGACCAGCAGCGTGAGCACCCAGTAGGCCGCGATCCGGGAGACCTCGGGCCAGCGCACCGAGGTGTAGCGCTGATTCTGCCCCGCACCGACGATGGAGGCCACCGCAGCATGCGTCGAGGACAGCGGGAGGTGCAGGGCGTAGGCGCCCACGAAGAGCAGGGTCGAGCTGACCAGGGCGGCGATGCCGGCCCGCAGGGGATCGAGGACGACGAGCCTCTCCGTCAGCGTGTGGGCGATGCGCCAGCCCCCGAACAGGGTGCCGATCGCCAGGATGACGCCGACGAACAGCGGTAACCACCAGTCCACGGCCTCCGGTGTGCCGGCGGCGGCGAACGCCAGGAGCAGCACGAACGTGATGCGCTGCCCCGACTGGACGCCGTGTCCCAGGGCGTTGGCCGCCCCGCTGACGGCCAGCGTCATCCGCGCGGCGTTGTTGACGGTGCCGGGGGCCGCGTCCCGGGCGATCCAGGTCGCGGGGGTGACGACCACCCAGGACAGGAACCAGGCCACTGCCGGAGTGATCAGCAGCCCCAGCACCGTGACGCCGGCCAGCCCGGTCAGCCACTCCGCGTACAGGCGGAGGTCCCCGGTGATCGCCAGGGCGACGCTGCCACCGAGTACCGCCGCGATGAGGGAGTGCGTCATGGAGACCGGCATGCCCCTGCCCCAGGCGAACAGCCCCCAGCCCACGGCGACGAGGAAGCCGACGCCGGCCAGCAGCAGTGCCTCCCCGCCTCCGTGGAGTTCCGCCGGCAGGGTATGCCATGCCGCCCTCATGAATCCACCGGAGAGCACGCCGCCGACGAGGTTCATGAAGGCGGCGAGGGCCAGGGCCGGGCCCGGGGTGAGGGCACGGCTGCGCACCGGGAGGGCGACGGCGTTCGGGGCGTCCCGCATCCCGTTGACGAGCCCGTAGGCGACGGACAGCGCGAGGACGACGACCAGCATGACCGTCATGACGGCATCCACCGGCTCAGGACTCCCGGACGAGGATGCTGCCGAGGTGGACGATGATCCGGCGAACGCTGGCGATGGCGTCGTTGATCGCGTGAGCGGTCTCGCGCTGACGGTTGTAGTTGCGCTGGAGCAGGTCATCGGTCATGCCGGCGATCCACTGCGTCATGAGCCGCTCGGAGCGCTTGGACAACCGCTGGAGCTGGATCCACGTCTCCTCGAGCTCGTCGAGGTCGCGGAACTGGCCGGTGGCGTCCTTGAACAGGTCGGCCTGCCGGCCCAGGATCTCGAGGATGTCCAGGGGATCGCCCGGGAGCCGGTACTGCTCGGTGAAGATGATGAGCATCCCGGCGTTGCAGACCTTCTCCACGGCGTCGTTCAGGCCGTCCGCCAGCAGGTACAGGTCCTGCCGCGGCAGGGGGGTGATGAAGGCACTGCGCAGGCTGGTCAGCAAGGCCATGTGGCGGACCGTGGACTCGGTGTCGATCCGGGTCAGCTCTACGTCGGCGTCCTCGGTGTGCGCGCTCGACGCGGCCATCAGCTGGGCCACCCGGTCGACGGCGGCTCGCATCCCCTCCGCGAGTGCGGCGAGATGCTCGAGGCTGGCCGTGTCCGGTGCCAGCAGGCGCGAGAGAGAAAGGTTCATCCCGTGCAGGATAGCCCGCCCGAAGGGGCGGTGCCGGACCGGGAACGCCTCTCGGCGAGTGGCCGCTCGTGGCGGCAGATTATTGGAGCCCGGGGTTACCGCGGCCCGGCACCGTCATCCAGTGTGCGCGCCCCGGTCCCGGCCTGTCCACCCCGGGCGCCGGGATCAGCCGGGGGCTGAACGCGGAATACCTCAGTCCAGGGTCCCGTCGCGCCAGGCGGTGGCTGCGGCCTCGAGGTCCTCGGCCGTGCCCAGCAGGCGCTTGGCCTGGCGGAGCAGTACAGCGGACTGTCCCGGCTGGGCCGCGTCCAGCGCCTCGGCATGGTGAGCCTGGCCGAGGCAGACCACACGGCAGTAGGCTGCCGCGCGCTCCAATGCCACGCCGAAGTCCCCGGTGAAGGCTCCCGTGAGGATGTGGTCGGTGAGCAACTGCAGTTCGCGGGCCCCCGGCGGCTCGATCGCCCCGGCGATGGCCCGGGCCACGTGAGCATCGTGGCCCGAGCGGTACCACGAGGCCCAGAGCTGGCCGTTGCGGGTGGTCGCCGTCCGCAGGGCGTACAGGCGCCACAGGGCGCCGCCGAGGGATACGGCGGGAGCGTCGGCCCACAACCGGGCCACGGTGTCGATGCCCGCGTCCTCGACCAGTCCGACCAGCCGGCCCACGGTCTGCGCATCGGCGCCCGACCGGCCGCCGGCCAGCAGGGCGCGGGCGAGCAGGGCCGCGCCCTCCGCCGTCTGCGCCGGGTCGGGGCCACCCTCGAAGGGGGCGAACTGCTCGGGCGCGAATGGGCGGGGACGGTGGTGGCGGACGATGCCGGCCGCCGTCGAACTCGGGGACCGGCCGGAGTGCCTCCGGGGGGACGTCACGGGTGGGTGCCTCTCGGGAACGTGGTGGGGAAGGACGTTGCCCCTCCACGGTACGCCTCTTGCGGGCGGGGTGTCCGGGGGCCGGACGAGCACTCCGGCCACGCGCGCGGGCCTGCCGGGTCTTCTCCGGGGCGCCAGGATGGCCCGCGGAATCAGGGGTCCGGTCCGCTAGCATGGACTGCGGCCGCATACAGGCTGTGGGCCCTTAGCTCAGTTGGCAGAGCATCGGACTTTTAATCCGCGGGTCGTGGGTTCGATCCCCACAGGGCCCACCACGGAAGGCCCCCGGCACCGGATGTCGTGCCGGGGGCCTTCCTCGTCTACCGGCTCCCACGCAGCCATGCGGCCTGTGGGAGGACTGCCCGGGAAAGATCTCAGGAATGTCTCAGCCCCGGGGTGCTGATCAAGATTTGATAACCGCCGCGTGCGGCTCCTGGAGTCCCGGAGTGCCGGCAAGGCGCCGGCTCGGGACGGGCGGAGCGGCCCAATTCCCTTCTCACCTGCAGATTCTCCGGGGATGTCCCGGCTCGGCCGTCCCGGGTGCCGGACCGGGGGAAGCTGAACCGATCCTCAGCTTCGGCCCCTGGGCGGCCCTTGCGGACCGCCCGTCCGTGCCTACGCTGGGAGGCATGAGTGCTTCCCCCCGGGCGCTCCGCCGACGATTCCTCCGTGGCGGCGCCCTCGTGCCTGCTGCCGTCGTGGCAGCGGTCATCGGCGTACCCGCTGCGACCGCGGCCCCGGCGGCGGGACTGGCGACCCAGGTCGCGATGAATCCCGGGGTGGGACCGATGGCCTTGTTCGGGTTCGATGACTCCCTGCCGAAGAACCCCGACCTGCTGCGGCAGATGATGTGGGTCCGTTCCGGGAAGGTCCCCGAGGCCGGTGCCGGAGACCTGCGGGTGGCCACCTTCTCCGCCGGCCTGTCCCGGTCCGCGCCGGGGCTGCTGGCCAGCGAGCTGTCTGCACCGGGGTCCGTCCAGGCCCAACGGGTGGCCGAGACCGTGCAGCGAGCGGCCCCGGACGTCGTGCTGCTGACGGACTTCGACGTGGACAGCGGCGATGCCGCCGCGCATTCCTTCCGGACGAATTACCTGGCGGTCGGCACCGGTGGGCAGGAGGGGATCGACTACCCATACGTCTACACCTCCGAGGTCAACAACGGCGTGGACACCGGGGCGGACCTGGACAATGACGGCGTGATCGGTGGGGCGGGCGACTCCTTCGGGCCCGGCGAGTTCGCCGGCCAGCACGGCATGGTCCTGTTCTCCCGCCACCCGCTGGACACGGAGGGGATCCGGACGTTCCGGGACCTTCGGTGGGACACGATGCCCGGTAACGCCATTCCGGACGGACGGTACACCGAACTCGAGCAGTCGGTCCTGCGGCTGTCCTCCACCGCCCACTGGGACATCCCCGTGAAGGTCGCCGGACGGACCGTCCACATCCTGGCCGCCCAGCCGGTGGATCCTGCCTCGGGGACATCCGCCGCTGAGCGGCATCACGACGAGATGCGGTTCTGGGCCGACTACATCGCCGGGGACGCCCAGTACCTGGAGGACGACGCCGGCCGGTCCGGCGGGCTGGCCGAGGGCAGCGACTTCGTGCTCGTCGGGGACTTCGGGCCCCATACCGGTCAGGGCCTCGACGAGGACCACCCCTCGGCCATCAGCACGCTGGTGGAGTCAGAGGCCGTCCACGACCCGGTGCCCGAGTCCGCCGGGGCTCGTGCCATGGGCGCAGACCAGGCCACGGCGACCCGGGTCTCCCGGGTCGATGAGGGCCTGCAGCTGGTCCGTTCCGACTACGTGCTGCCGTCCGCCGGACTGGCGACGACGGCCTCCGGCGTGTTCTGGCCCGCAGACGGGCAGCTGGGCTCCCACCTCACCCGGCTCACTAAGGCCGACGGGACTGCCGGGTCCGCCGCCGACGGCGGGACCGGACAGCCCGCCGAGCGTCGCCTGGTGTGGACCGACCTGGACATGGACTGACCTGCGGACGTGAGACGACAGACCCTCTCCAGCGGCCATCACGTCGTCTGGTCCCGCCCGGCGGAGCAGCGCCCGGGAACGGACCTGGTGGTGGTGATCCACGGCTACGGCGCCAATGAGGTCAGGGCCGCCCAGGCCTACTTCGGGATGCTGCCCGAGGGGAGCACCGGGCTGGCCGTCCGGGGCGGCTTCGAGATCGACGCCGGAGCCTACCCGGTCGCCGACGGCCTCGACGGACTCGGGTCCGGTCCCGGGGGCCCGGACCCCGGTGCGTGGGGCTGGTTCCTGCTCGACTACTTCCTGACCAATGACTTCGCCGAGGTCGTGGCCTCGGCCCATCGGGTGTTCGACCTGCTCGATGCCGAGGAGATCGCCGAGGCGGGGTTCCGCTCAGTGGCGCTGCTGGGCCACTCCCAGGGCATGGCCATGGCCTCGACGGTGTACCGGCTCCGTCCGGAGGCCTTCGACTGCGTGGTGGGACTCAGCGGCTTCGTGCTGTCCAACCCGCTGCTGGCCACCCTGGACAGCCCGCCGGAGGGACCGGGGCCCCGGCCGTTCTTCTGGGGCCGCGACGTGGAGGACCTGGTCATCAACCCGGACGCGATCGCCTTCACGGCGGACTGGCTGGAGGAGCACACGCAGCTGACCGCGCGGACCTATGAGGGCATGGGCCACGGCACCAGTGCGGAGGAGGCCCGGGACGTGCGGATCTTCCTCAAGCACGCCCTGGCGATGAGCCGCCGTCAGTAGTCGCGCGTCTCGCTGCGGCTGATGGACTCGCCCGTGTGTGGGTCCTGGACGTTCCGCGATTCGGTGACCCGCCGGTTGGCCGAGCTGGAGGCTCCCATCTGGACCAGCGAGATGACCAGCAGCAGGGCGCCAGCGGCCATGAGGATGTAGCCCGCGATCGCCAGGTCGACGCCGGGGATCACGTCCTGGATGGCGAAGGCGACGATGGCGCCGATGGCGATCAGGGCGATGGACGTGCCGAAACGCATGGGTTCTCCTTCGGTCGGTGTGCGGCCAGACTACAGCCGGCGTCGTGCGCGTAGTGTTTCAGGCAGGACCAGGGGCGTGCGGGATCCGACCGTGGCCCCCGCCTCACCCGAGCGCAGGAGGTTTCCATGGGAAAGAAGAAGTCCATCATCGCCAGCCTCGCCGGCCAGAAGGCCGCCGACTTCGCCATCAACCGCGCCGTGGACGAGCAGGGCAACCCCACCCCGGCGTTCCAGAAGGCCGTCCTCAAGGCCCTGGACGTCCAGCGGCCGCTGGTGCTGCGCAACCTCAACCGGCTGCGCCGCCAGAACCCCCAGGACACCCCCGCCCAGCTGGCGGAACGGCTGGGCAAGCAGTACCTGGCCGCGGTCACCGGCGGCGGGGCCGCCGTCGGGGGCACCGCAGTGATCCCGGGCGTCGGCACGGCGGCGGCCCTGGGGCTCTCGGCGGCCGCGACCGTGGGATTCCTGGAGGCGACCGCCCTGTACGCCCAGTCCGTGGCCGAGCTGATGGGCATCCCCACGGACGATCCGCAGCGGGCGCAGACCCTCGTCATGGCCGTCATGCTCGGTGATGACGGCCGCCGGATGCTGCAGGACTTCACCAGCCAGGCGAACGGGCGCGGGATGGGTCCGCTGGCCGGGTCGCTCAGCGTGGTCACGGGCTCCTCCGGGATCTCGGAGGCGCTGTTCAACCAGATGAAGAGGATGTTTATCAAGCGGTTCATCGTCCGGCAGGGTGCCGGGATGCTCGGGCGGCTGGTGCCCTTCGGGGTGGGAGCCGTCGTCGGGGGCCTCGGCAACCGGGCCATGGGCAAGGGCGTGATCAAGGGCGCGCAGAACCTCTTCGGGCCGCTGCCCGCCACGATCCCCGGTGCCCTGGCCAGCGAGCTCACGGCGCTGCCGGCTGGTCGGAAGGGTCGGAAGGACGGCAGGGAGGACGACGCCCCGGACGGTGACGTGGAGGCGTTCGGGGAGCTGCTGGCGGAGGACATCGAGACCGACTTCGAGCAACTGAGGGACGACGGCACGCTGGAGGACCTCCGGCGCGAGGACCCCGAGGCCTTCGCCGCCGAGGTCGAGGCCGCCCGCGAAGCCCACCGCCGGGCCTGTGAGGAGCGGTAGGCAGGGGGCTCAGCCGAAGACCGCGTGGGCCACGGTGAAGATGGCCAGGCCCGCCAGCGCGCCCACGATCGAGCCGTTGATGCGGATGTACTGCAGGTCCTTGCCCATGTAGAGCTCGATGGTCCGCGAGGCCTGGCGCCCGTCCCACCGCTGGATGGTCTCACCGATGACGCCCACGATCTCGGGACCGTAGGCCCGGGCCAGGTGCTGGGCCGCGTCCGAGGCCCAGCCGTCCACCCGGTCGGCGAGGGCCCGGTCCTCCTGGAGGCGCCCGCCGAGGTCCTGGAGGGCGGCGACCATCGCCAGGTGCAGGTCCGAGGCGGGGTTGCGCAGCTGGACCAGCAGGGCGTCCTTCGTGGTGGCCCACGCCTGGCCGGCCCACTCGCGCATCCTCGGATCGTCGAACAGCTCCCGCTTCGTCTGTTCCACCCGTGCGCGCGTGGCCGGGTCCTCGCGCATGTCCCGGACCAGTTCTTCCAGCCACTGGTCCACGGAGCGCCGCAGTTCGTGCCTCGGCTCGTCCCGGACCGAGGCCAGGTACTTCAGGGCCTCCGCGTGGATCCGCTCGGCCAGCAGCTGGTCCACGACCTCGGGCACCCACTGCGGGGAGCGGCGCCGGACGCTGTGCAGGAAGAACTCCGGATTCCGGGCCACCCAGTCCCCGGTGCGCGTCACCACCAGGTCCACCACCCGGTCATGGTGCCGCTCGGCGACGACCTTGCCCAGCACCGTGGACAGGGTGGGGGACCAGTCGGGCTCCACCATGTGGCGCTGGACCAGCCCGGCCAGCACGTCCCGGACCAGGACGTCGTCCAGGGCGTCCAGGATGCCCTCCGCGGTCGCCGAGACCTCGCGCGCCACTCGCTCGGCGTTCGGGCGCCGCCGCAGCCAGGCACCGGTGCGGTCCGCCACCCGCAGCCCCTCCAGCTTTTCCCGTGCCACGTCCCCGGCCAGGAAATTCTCCTGGACGAAGGTCCCCAGGGACTCCCCGATGGTGTCCTTCTTGCGCGGGATGATCGCCGTGTGCGGGATCTTCAGGCCCATGGGGTGCCGGAACAGTGCGGTCACGGCGAACCAGTCGGCCAGTGCGCCGACCATCCCGCCCTCCGCGGCCGCCCGGACGTAGGCGAGCCAGGGGTAGCGCTCCTGCAGGGCGAAGGCCACGACGAAGACCACGGCCATCACCACCAGCAGCCCGGTCGCCAGCAGCTTCATCCGTTTCAGTCCGGCCTCCCGCTCGGCCTCACCGGCGCCGGCCGGTGCCGGCGTGACGGTGGGCGCCTCGGCGCCGGCGGAGGCGCGGGTGCCCCCGGGGCCGCGGGGACCCGCGGGATCGGCCGGTGCGGGGAACCCCTCAGGACCGGGAGACCCGGCGGGACCGGGGGCGACGGCGGCCCGGTGCCGCGCCCGGGCAGGGCCGGGCGCGGGGGTGGGCCGGCCGGCGTCGGGAAGGTTCTGGTCCATGGATCCTCCGGCCGGGGTCAAAGTGTCAGCACAAGTTAACCAGCAGGTCGCCTGCCGGAGGGTCCGCGCGTACCCCGCCATTCCTATGCTGGCGCCGTGACCGACCCCTCGATGCACGTCACCGGCCCGGAACACCCTCATCCTACGGACCCCCGCCCCCTGGTCATCGCGCACCGCGGGTCCTCGGCCGCCTTCGCGGAGAACACGCGCGCCGCCTTCCTGCACGCGCTGGCCGAGGGGGCCGACGGCGTGGAGGTGGACGTCCACCTCAGCCGCGACCGGCACCTGGTCTGCCTGCACGACCCCACGCTGGAGCGGACCTCGAACGGTTCAGGACCGGTCGCCGACCACACCCTGGCCCAGTTGCGCCGGCTGGACTTCCACGGCTGGAAGGGAGCGCGCCTCCCCGGCGAATACGGACCGGCCTCGGCGCAGTTGCTCACGCTGCCCGAACTGCTCGGGCTGCTCGTGGAGGCCGGCCGGCCGGTGCGGCTCGCCCTGGAGCTGAAGCACCCCAGCCCGTTCGGCCACGAACTGGAGGAGCGGGCCCTGTCGTGCCTGCTGTCGGCGGGCTGGGACCCGGAGACCTCGCGGATCGGGGCGGTGGAGGTCTCCTTCATGAGCTTCTACGCGGGATCCCTGCAGTACCTGGCCCCCGCGGTGGACACCGACCACCTCTGCCAGCTGGTGTCCCTGGTGCCGAATGAGCCGGTGGCCAGCAGGTTCAGCCTCGGCCCGCTCAGCAGGGCCGCGGTCCGGGCCACGCTGCGCCAGGCCGTGGCCGACGCCGAGCGGCTGATCTGGGAGGGCCGGGCCGGGATGGCGGGTCCGGGCGTGGCCTACGTCCGGCGTCACCTGGCGGACGTGAAGGCCTGGCTCGCCGCCGGCCGGGTCCTGCGGGTGTGGACCGCGGACCGCCCCGAGGACGTGGAGCTGCTGCGTGCCGTGGGCGTGCAGGAGATCACCACGAACGTGCCCGGGGCGGTGCTGGCGCAGCTGGCCGGACGCAGCGTTCCCGCACCGGCGTACGTGGGCCGCTGAGGGGACGGCCGCCACACGCTCGAGGGGCGCAGCGGGCGAGGGTTCGCTGGATGATCTGGGGCGATGCGGTTATGCTCGCCCCATCCATCGTGATGTGACCGCAGTCACGGTGATCACTCGACACCCTCGGGAGCAACCATGTCCTCATTCCTCAGGCGACGCGCCACCGCGGTGGCCGCCGCCGCGGCCGCCGCCGCCCTGATCCTGTCCGGCTGTGCGCAGAGCCAGCGCGACGATGCCGGCGGGGAGACGAGCGGGGGCGGGGGCAGCGAATCCGCCGTGGACGGCCAGTTCATCTTCGCCGCCTCGTCCGACCCCAAGACCCTGGACCCGGCCTTCGCCAACGACGGCGAGACGTTCCGGGTCTCCCGCCAGATCTTCGAAGGCCTGGTCGGCACCGAGCCGGGCACCCCGGACCCGGCGCCGCTGCTGGCCGAGTCCTGGGAGACCAGCGAGGACGGGCTGACCTACGACTTCACCCTCAAGGAGGGCGTGACCTTCCACGACGGCACGCCGTTCAACGCAGAGGCGGTCTGCGCCAATTTCGACCGCTGGTACAACTTCGAGGGCATCGCGCAGGCCGAGACCATGTCCTACTACTACGGCAAGCTGTTCCGCGGTTTCGCGGACAAGCCGGAGGACGCCGTCTACGAGTCCTGCGAGGCGGTGGACGAGAACCACGCCACCGTCACCCTCGCCCAGCCGTTCGCCGGCTTCATCGCCTCCCTCTCCCTGCCGGCGTTCGCCATGCAGTCGCCCTCCGCCATGGAGGAATTCGGGGCGGACGAGGTCGGCGGCACGGCCGAGTCCCCGGAACTGAGCGAGTACGCCCGCGCGCACCCCACCGGAACCGGCCCGTTCACCTTCGAGTCCTGGAACGTGGGCCAGGACATCTCCCTGAAGGCGAACCCGGACTACTGGGGCGAGCAGGGCGACGTCCAGGAGATCACCTTCCGGGTGATCGACGACCCGGTGGCCCGCCGCCAGTCCCTCGAGGCCGGCGAGATCGACGGCTATGACCTGGTGGCCCCGGCCGACGTGGCGGACCTGGAAGGGGCCGGGTTCAAGATCTTCACCCGCGACCCGTTCACCATCCTCTACCTGGGCCTGAACCAGGAGGTCGAGGAACTGAAGGACATCAAGGTCCGCCAGGCCATCTCCCACGCGATCGACAAGGACGCCCTGATCCGGCAGACGCTGCCGGAGGGCACCAAGCCGGCCATCGAGTTCATCCCGGACTCGGTCAACGGCTACACGGAGGACGTGGAGACCTACGACTACGATCCCCAGAAGGCCAAGGAGCTGCTGGCCGAGGCCGGCTACGCGGACGGGTTCACGGTGGACTTCAACTACCCCACCGGGGTCTCCCGCCCGTACATGCCCACCCCCGAGCAGATCTTCTCCAACCTCTCCGGCCAGCTCGCCGAGGTCGGGATCAAGGTCAACGCGGTGCCGGAGAAGTGGAGCCCGGACTACTTGGACCGGGTCAACGGCACGGCCGACCACGGCATCCACCTGCTGGGCTGGACCGGTGACTACAACGACACGGACAACTTCGTGGGCGTGTTCTTCGGCCAGGAGAAGCCCGAGTTCGGCTTCGACAACGCGGAGCTGTTCCAGGCGCTCAGCGAGGCCCGGCAGGAGCCGGTGCTGGAGAAGCAGACGCCGATGTACGAGGAGGTCAACCGGATGGTCTCCGAGTTCGTCCCCGCGGTCCCACTGGCCCACCCGGCCCCCTCGCTGGCGTTCGCCGAGCGGGTGGACCACTTCCCGGCCAGCCCGGTCAACGACGAGGTCTTCAACCAGATCGAGCTGAACAAGTGACCTGACGGTCCCGCGGGACCGGGCCCGTCCCGGTCCCGCGCCGGACCGTCAACCACTCGCGAAGGGACGCCGCGTGCTCCGACTCATCGGCAAGCGCCTGCTGCTGCTGATCCCCACCCTCATCGGGCTGTCCATCCTGCTCTTCCTCTGGGTCCGTGCGCTGCCCGGTGGACCGGCCACCGCACTGCTGGGCGACAAGGCCACACCGGAGGCGGTGGCCCGGGTCAACGAGGCCTACGGTTTCGACCGGCCCATCCTGGAGCAGTACTTCATCTACATGGGTCGGATCCTCTCGGGGGACTTCGGCAACTCCCTGCTGACCAACCGATCGGTGCTGGAGGAGTTCGCCGCCCGTTTCCCGGCCACGCTGGAACTGACCGCGTTCGCGATGATCTTCGCGGTGGCCCTCGGCATCCCGCTGGGCTACTGGGCCGCGCGGAACGTGGGGCGCTGGCAGGACCAGCTCGCCGTGCTGCTGTCCCTGATGGGCGTGGTGGTGCCCGTGTTCTTCCTGGCATTCATCCTCAAGTGGGTGTTCGCCGTCCAGCTGGGCTGGCTGCCCACGGACGGTCGCCAGGACCCGCGGATCGACGCCACCCACTACACGAACTTCTTCGTCTGGGACGGGATGATCACCGGTGAATACGACGCCGCGTGGGATGCCCTGCTGCACCTGGTGCTGCCCGGGGTGGCGCTGGGGACCATCCCGTTGGCCATCATCGCCCGGATCACGAGGGCCTCGGTGCTGGAGGTGCAGAACGCCGACTACGTGCGGACCGCCAGGGCCAAGGGCCTGGCGCCTCGGCTGATCCGCGACCGGTTCGTGATGCGCAACGCCCTGCTGCCGGTGGTCACCACCCTCGGCCTGCAGCTCGGGCTCCTGATCTCCGGTGCGGTGCTGACCGAGACGGTGTTCGCGTTCAACGGGATCGGAAGCTTCCTGTGGGACGCCATCTTCAATCTCGACTTCCCGGTGCTGCAGGGATTCATCATCTTCATCGCCGTCGTCTACTCCCTGATCAACCTGCTGGTGGACGTCTCGTACGGCCTCATCGACCCCCGGGTGCGTGTCTCATGAGCGTGAACCTGCCTCCCACCGCCGGCGGCCCCGCCGAGGGCCTGACGCCCGGGGGCTCGCCGGCCCCCGGCCCGGGATCCGGCGGCCTCGTGCCCGGGATGACCGCGACGGTGCCCGCTGCCGGACCCGGTCCGGGCGTGGGCATCGATCCCGGCCGCGACCCCGGGGGTCCCGTGCGGGGCACCTCCGTCTGGATGGACGCCTTCCTGCGGCTGCGGCGCAACCCGGCCGCGATCGCCGGAGCGGTGATCGTGGCGCTGTTCCTGCTGGTGGCCGTCCTGGCCCCGCTCATCGCCCCGTACCCGGGGGAGGCGGTGCCGGGCGCACGCGAGATCACCCCGGGTGACATCCCCGGCCCGGGCGAACTGCCCCAGTATCCACTGGGGCTGGACCGCTTCGGCGGGGACGTGCTGTCCAAGCTGGTCTGGGGCGCCCAGTCCTCGCTGATGATCGGCGTCGTCTCCACGGCGCTCGGCCTGGCCGGCGGCATGCTCCTGGGCCTGCTGGCCGGGGCCTTCGGCGGCTGGATCGACGGCGTGGTGATGCGCATCGTGGACATCTTGCTGTCCGTGCCGAACCTGCTGCTGGCCGTGTCGATCGCCGCGGTGCTCGGCCAGGGGCCGTATGCGGTGATGATCGCGATCGGCGTCTCCCAGGTGCCGATCTTCGCCCGGCTGCTGCGCTCCTCCATGCTCAGCCAGAAGGGTTCGGACTACGTGCTGGCCGCCCAGACACTCGGCCTGAGCCGGCGCACCATCACCATGAGCCACGTGCTGCCGAACTCGGTCGGTCCGGTGATCGTGCAGGCCACGCTGACGCTGGCGACCGCCGTCATCGACGCCGCGGCCCTGTCCTTCCTGGGCCTGGGCGGCGGCCGTCCGGAGACCGCCGAATGGGGACGCATGCTCACCTACGCCCAGTCCGAGCTGGGCATCGCCCCGTGGCTGGCCTTCCTGCCCGGCCTGTGCATCGCCATCACCGCGCTGGGATTCACCCTGCTGGGCGAGTCGTTGCGCGAGGCGCTCGACCCGAAGTCGAGGGCACGGTGAGTGCGGTGAACGGGACGGATGGGGAGATCGGGATGAACGGGGGGATCGGGATGGACGGGGGGATCGGGATGGACGGCGTGAACCGGGCGGCCGGCCGGCAGCGCACCGAGGACGAGAGGGCACCACGCGTGGAGGCAGGACCCCTGCTGCACATCGAGGACCTGCAGGTCGATTTCACGACGATGCACGGTTCCGTGCGGGCCGTGGAGGGCGCCTCGCTGTCCCTGGCCGCGGGAAGCACCTTGGCCATCGTGGGGGAGTCCGGCTCCGGCAAGTCCACCACCGCGATGGCGGCGATCGGGTTGCTGGCCGGCAACGGCCGGGTCACCGGCGGGTCCATCCGGTTCAACGGCCAGGACCTGGTGGGGCTGCCCGAGGCGGGGATGCGGCACATCCGGGGCCGCCAGATCGGCCTGGTCCCGCAGGACCCCATGTCCAACCTCAACCCGGTCTCCCGGATCGGCACGCAGGTCGGCGAGACCCTGCTGACCCACCGGCTGGCCACCCGCAGGGACGTGGACGCCAAGGTGGTGGAGGTGATGGAGGCCGCCGGGATCCCGGAGGCCGAACGGCGCTCGAGGCAGTACCCGCACGAGCTCTCCGGCGGCCTGCGCCAGCGTGCCCTGATCGCCGTGGCCCTGGCCTGCCGGCCGCAACTGCTGATCGCGGACGAGCCGACCTCCGCCCTGGACGTGACGGTCCAGCAGGTGATCCTGGACCAGATCGAGCAGATGACCCACCAGCTCGGCACCGCGGTCCTGCTCATCACCCACGACCTCGGACTGGCCGCCGAGCGTGCCCAGGACCTGGTGGTCATGCACCGCGGGAAGGTGGTGGAGTCCGGGCCGGCCGCCCGGTTGCTGGAGGACCCCCAGCACCCGTACACCCGGTCCCTGGTGAAGGCGGCGCCCTCCGTGGCGGCGGTCCGGCTGGCCCCCGGGGCCTTCGCCGCCACGCACCAGGGCGGCCGTCCGGGCGGGCACCCCGCTCCCGACGGCGGCACCACCGGCGCGTCCGGGCCCCCGGCTGCCGCGGGGAGCGGGTCCACGGCGTCCGGGCCCGCGGGTGCGGCCGGGGCGCCCGTTCCGACGGCGGCCGCGACGGCGTCCGGACCCGCGGTGGACGAGCCGCTGGTGACCATCACCGGCCTGACCAAGGTCTACCCGGTCCGCGGCGGGGAGGACTTCCACGCCACGAAGGACGTCAGCCTCGAGATCCCGCGGGGCACCACCGTGTCCATCGTGGGCGAGTCCGGCTCGGGCAAGACGACCACGGCGAGGATGCTGCTGAAGTTGATCACACCGACGTCGGGCTCCATCACCTTCGACGGCCGCGACGTGCTGGACCTGGACCGGGCCGGGTTGCGCGACTTCCGCCAGCGCGTCCAGGCGGTGTTCCAGGATCCGTACTCCTCCCTGAACCCGATGTTCACGGTGGGGCGGATCATCGAGGAGCCGCTGGTCGCCTACAAGCGCGGTGGCGCCCGCCAGCGGCGGGACCGGGTCCTGGAACTGATGGAGCAGGTGGCCCTGCCGTCGAGCATGTTCCGCCGGTACCCGGCCGAGCTCTCCGGTGGCCAGCGGCAGCGCGTGGCGATCGCCCGCGCCCTGGCCCTGCAACCGGAGCTGATCGTGTGCGACGAGCCGGTCTCCGCCCTGGACGTGCTGGTCCAGGACCAGATCCTGAGGCTGCTGCGCCACCTGCAGGACGAACTGGGGCTGAGCTACCTGTTCATCTCGCACGACCTGGCCGTGGTCCGGCTGATCTCGGACTACGTCTGCGTGATGAAGGACGGGGAGCTGGTCGAGGCCGCCACCAGCGAGGAGGTCTTCACCAACCCGCGGCACCCCTACACCCGGCGGCTGCTGGCCTCGATCCCGGGCAACGAGCTGCAGATCGACACCGACGTGGCCTGAGCACTCGGCAGGGCGTGGCAGACGGTCTAGAGCGCCCCGTGCTGCCGGGCGACCTGCAGCGTGAGCTGGGCGATCGCCATCTCCTCGTTGGTCGGCACCACCAGCACCGGGATGGCGGAGCCCTCGCTGGAGATCACGCGGGGCGCGTCGGAGCGCTCGAGGTTCTTCTCGGCGTCGTACTGCACGCCCAGCGGCTCCAGCCGGTCCAGCACGGTGGCCCGGAAGGGCGCGGAGTTCTCTCCGATCCCCGCGGTGAACACGATCGCCTGGGCCCCGCCGACGGCCACGTGGTAGCCGCCGATGTACTTGGCCAGCCGGTAGGAGGCCACCTTGATGGCGGTCCGGGCACGGCGGTGGCCGGCGTGGGCGGAGTCCAGCACCTGGCGCATGTCCGCGTTGCCGGACATCCCCAGCAGCCCCGACTCGTTGTTCAGCAGCCGGTCCATCTGCTCGGCGTCGTAGTGGTGGTTCCGGATCAGGTGCGTGATGATCGACGGGTCCACGTCCCCGGAGCGGGTGCCCATGACCAGGCCGGCCAGCGGTGTGTACCCCATGGAGGTGTCCACGGACTTCCCGCCCCGGATGGCGGTGGCCGAGGCGCCGTTGCCCAGGTGCAGGATCACCGCGTTGAACGTGTCCCGGGCGATCCCCAGGGTGTCGGCGGCGATCCCGGTGACCAGGTCGTGGCTGGTGCCGTGGAAGCCGTAGCGGCGGATGCCCTCCTCGGTGTACAGCGAGTCCGGCAGCGCGTAGCGCCATGCCTCCTCCGGCATGGTCTGGTGGAAGGAGGTGTCGAAGACGACTACCTGCGGCATGTCCGGCCACCGGTCCGCGATCGCCCGCAGGCCCTGGGCGGCCGCCGGGTTGTGCAGCGGGGCCAGCGGGGCCAGCCGCTCGATCGCCCGGATGACCTCCATGGTCACCAGCGCCGGGGCCTTGAACCGCTCACCGCCGTGCACCACGCGGTGGCCGGCGGCGGCGATCTCCCGGTCGCCGATGATCTCCTCCAGCTCCCGGTTGACCTGGTCCAGGGCCTCCGCGTGGTTGTCGATCCC
The DNA here is from genome assembly GCA_029961105.1 of Micrococcus sp. GTDB lineage: Bacteria > Actinomycetota > Actinomycetes > Actinomycetales > Micrococcaceae > Citricoccus. The sequence goes on from JASBVO010000004.1 coordinate 186,855, forward strand.
GGAACCGGGCACGCCGATGCGCTCCACCAGGCCCTTGGCGATCACGGGGTGCTCCGGCTCGGTGCCGTCCGGTTCCACCTCGCGCAGCTGGTACTTCAGCGAGGAGGAGCCGGAGTTGATGACGAGGATGAGCATGACGGGGGGAGCCTTTCTGGAGGATCGGGCGCGGGGCAGGGGTTCAGTCGCCCTGGGCCTGGATGGCGGTGATGGCCACGGTGTTGACGATGTCGTCCACGGTGCACCCGCGGGAGAGGTCGTTGACCGGCTTGTTCAGCCCCTGCAGCACCGGCCCGACGGCGACGGCGCCGGAGGACTGCTGGACCGCCTTGTACGTGTTGTTGCCGGTGTTCAGGTCCGGGAAGATGAACACGGTCGCCTGGCCGGCCACCTCGGAGTCCGGCATCTTCGAGGCTGCCACCGCGGCGTTCACCGCGGCGTCGTACTGCAGCGGACCGTCCACCTTCAACGCGGGGTGGGCCGACCGGACCAGCTCGGTGGCGGTGCGCACCTTGTCCACCGCCTCACCGGAACCGGAGCCGCCGGTGGAGTAGGACAGCATCGCCACGCGCGGGTCCACGCCGAACTGGCTGGCGGTCACGGCGGAGGCATAGGCGATGTCGGCCAGCTGCTCGGCGTCCGGGTCCGGGTTCACGGCGCAGTCGCCGTAGACCAGGGCACGGTCCGGCAGCAGCATGAAGAACACGGAGGAGACGATCGAGACCCCGGGCCGGGTCTTGACGAACTCCAGCGCCGGCCGGATGGTGTTGGCGGTGGTGTGCGCCGCCCCGGAGACCATGCCGTCCACGTCCCCGAGGTGCACCATCATGGTGCCGTAGTACGCGCCCTCGGTCATCACCTCGCGCGCCCGCTCGATGTCCACGCCCTTGTGGGACCGCAGCCTGGCGTACTCCTCGGCGTAGCGCTCCCGGGCCGGCGCCGTGGCCGGGTCCAGCAGCTGAAGGCCGGTCAGGTCCACGCCCTGCCCGGCGGCGACGTCCCGGATGCGCGCCTCCTCGCCCAGGATGACGAGGTCGCACACGTCCCGGCGGCGCAGGATCTCGGCGGCGCGCAGGATACGCGGATCCTCGCCCTCCGGCAGCACGATCCGCTTCCGGTCGGCCCGGGCCCGCTCGATCAACCCGTGCAGGAAGCGCAGCGGGGTGGTGCGCCCGGCACGCGGCAGGGCGATCCGCTGCAGCAGCTCGTTGCCGTCCACCCTCTGGTGCCAGGCGCCCAGGGCGGCGGCCGTCTTGCGGGGCTGGGCGCTGGAGAGCTCGCTGCGCACCGCGGAGACCGCGCGCGCGGTGCCGAAGGTGTCGGCGAAGGTGGTGAAGACGGGGAACGAGGCCTCGGCGTAGAGGCGCTGGATCCGCTCGTTCGGTTCGATCCCGTTGGTCAGGATCATCCCGGAGGGCACCGGGAACTCCGGGGCCAGGGCGGAGGCCACGGTGGCCAGCACGGCGTCGGACCGGTCCCCGGAGACCAGCACCAGGGCGCCCTCACGCAGGATCTGCAGGAAGTTCCCGCCCTCCATGGACACGGCCTTGACCTCGGAGACGTCCCGGTCCAGGTTCGTGCTGCCGGCCACCTGGGTCAGGCCCAGGGAAGAGGCGATCTCCGCCACCGAGGGCAGGGCCAGTTCCGGCAGCTCCGGCAGGACGTAGACCGGCCACCGGTGGCGGCCGGGCCGGATGGCCGCCGCGACGGCGTCCAGCCGGGCCGGGTCGGCGCGGTTGACGATCATGGCCAGCAGCTCGACCCCGGACTCGTCCAGGGTGCGCCGGGCCAGGTCCACGGCGTCGGCGACGCCGGCCGCGTCCCGTGCGGCCCCGGAGACGACACCCACCACGGGGGTGCCCAGGTGGCGGGCCAGTGAGGCGTTCAGTTCCAGCTCGACCGCGGGGTCCGCCCCGGTCAGGTCAGAGCCCTCGACGACGATGATCCCGTCCTGGGCGGCCATCTCATCGAACAGGGCCACGCACCGTTCGTGGAGTTCGTCGGCGCGGCCCTCGGCCAGCAGACCCCGCGCCTCAGCCGCCGTCAGGCCGCCGCGGGCCCGGTCGGCGTCGAGGCCGTAGTTCTCCCGCATCAGCTGGACCATGGGGTCGGTGTCCACGGACGGGCCGGGGACCACCGGCCGGAAGTAGCCGATGTTGCCGGACCGCTTGTACAGGGAATCGGCCAGGCCGAGCGTCACGAGGGACTTGCCGGCTCCGTTGGTGGTCGTGGTGACGAAGATGCCCTGGGTCATGCGCGGCGCTCCTTGCCTTGCAGGCGTTCCGTGGGGTCGGGACCGGCGCTCGCGGCTCCGGTCACCACTCTAGGTCCAGCCCCGGGGCCTCCTGCGGCCCGGAGTCCGACCCCGTTCGAAGACGTTTTGTATACGTGTTATCCAACACAGTAACCTTTCCTCGATCATCCAACCGGAATCACTGAGGGGACACCATGACCGGCCAGAGACCAACGGACACGGGTCACCCGGTCCACAACCCCGACGTCGTCGGCTTCACGCAGGCCGAGATCGACGAGCCACGGGTCAAGATCAAGTGGAACTCGCTGGGGCCGGGCATCGTCGCCGCCGCCACCGGCGTGGGCGCCGCGGACCTGGTCGCCACCCTGACGGCGGGCTCCCGGTACGGCTACATGCTCATGTGGGCCGTGGTGCTGGGCGTCATCTTCAAGATCGTGCTCGTGGAGGGCACCGGCCGGTACTACCTGTCCACCGGCAAGACCATCTTCCAGGGCTGGCGCACCCTCGGGTCCTGGACCAGCTGGTACTTCGGGATCTACATCATCATCTGGGGCTTCGTCTACGGCGCCACCGCCATGAGCTCGGTGGCGCTGCCCTTGGCCGCCCTGTTCCCCGGCGTGGACTCCAAGGTCTTCGCCATCGCCTCCGGCCTGATCGGCCTCGCGCTGGTCTGGATCAACAAGTACGGCCTGATCGAGAAGCTGATGACCGTGCTCATCGGCATCATGTTCTTCACCGTGCTGCTCTCCGCGGCGCTGACCGCCCCCAACCTCGGTGAGATCCTCACCGGCCTGGTGCCGCGGCTGCCCACCGAGGAGGGTGCCATGTTCTACGTGCTGGCCCTGGCCGGCGGCATCGGCGGCACGATCACCCTGGCGGCCTACGGGTACTGGCTGCGGGAGAAGGGCTGGAACACGCCCAAGTGGATGAACGTGATGCGGTTCGACAACTCCGTCAGCTACATCCTCACCGGCATCTTCGTCATCGCCACCATGATCATGGGCGTGGAGCTGCTGCACTCGGCCGGACTGGCCATCTCCGCCGGTGACCGCGGCCTGCTGGACGTCGGCATCGTGTTGGCGGACCGCTACGGCGAGGTGTTCGCCACCATCTTCCTCATCGGCTTCTTCGCGGCGTCCTTCTCCTCGCTGCTCGGCGTGTGGCATGGCGTCTCGCTGATGTTCGCCGACTTCTGGACGAACTTCCGCAAGCCGGCGGACTCGCTCGACCAGGACGACGCCCCCTCGCTGGAGTCGAAGCCGGCCCGGTTCTACCTGATCTGGCTGACCATCCTGCCGATGTCCCTGCTGTTCCTGGACCGCCCGATCTTCCTGATCCTGCTCTACGGCACGCTCGGTGCCCTGTTCATGCCGTTCCTGGCGATCACGCTCCTGTTCCTGAGCAACCAGAAGATCGTGCCCGCCAAGTTCCGCAACCGCTGGTTCCACAACGTCCTGCTCGGGATCACCGCCCTGGTGTTCGTGGTGCTGGGCGGCAACGAGCTGTACAAGGTCCTGGCCCCGCTCTGGGGCGGCGGGGCGTAGTCCCACCCTTGGGCCGCCCGAGGCATCCGCGCCGGGAGGGGCGCGAGTACTCCCGGGTCGCAACCCACGCGTGATCCGCTCCCACACCCATCAGACGAGACCCGGGAGCGTGTCACGCGGGACCGGGGCGGGAGCGGGGCGGGATAGGGCAGGGCACGTGACGGCCCGACGGCGGTGGGGCAGACTGGAGGCATGATCGTCGCCTTCTCCGTGTCCCCCTCCGGAACGCCCCGCGCCGAGGCTTCCGCCGCGCAGCAGCCGGCCGAGGACGGCTCCGTGCACGACGCCGTCGCGGCCGCCGTGCAGGTGGTCCGGGACTCCGGGCTGCCCAACCGCACCTCCTCAATGTTCACCGAGATCGAGGGGGAGTGGGACGAGGTCATGGCGGTCATCAAGGACGCCGTGGACGCCGTCACCCCGTTCGGCTCGCGCATCTCGCTGGTGCTCAAGGCGGACATCAGGCCCGGACGCACCGGCGAGCTCGACGGCAAGGTCGAGCGCCTGGAAGCGGCCCTGAAGAACCGGTGAGCGGAGCCGGCAAGCAGCCCCGCTACTACGTCCGGGACGCCGCCCAGGCCGACCTCGAGGCCGTGCTGGCCATGAAGGCAGCCGCCTGGCGCGAGGCCTACGGCCACCTGAGGGACGAGGCGTTCTTCGCCGCCGCCGAGGCGACGCTGCCCCAGCAGGTCGAGCACTGGCGCCGAGAGCTGGAGCGGGGGACCGAGCTGTGGCTGGCCGAGGACGCGCACGGCCGCTGTGTGGGGCTGGCCTCCGCCGGCCCTGCCCGGGAGGCCAGCCCCCGGCCGTCGGGTGGCGCGCCCCGTGCCGCGAACGCCGGGACCGGCGCGCCCGTGGATCCCGCCGGCCCCGGGCTGCCCTCGCTCGAACTGCATGCGCTCTACGTGCTGGCCGAGGCCCAGGGCACCGGTGTCGCCGATGCCCTCATGGCCCGCGCCGTCGGGCCCGCCCCGTGCCGGCTGTGGGTCCTGGCCGTCAATGATCGGGCCCGGGCCTTCTACCGCCGCCACGGCTTCGTCGATGTCGACGCCCCGCAGCCGATGTCGGGGCCCTGGGAGGGGCTGGACGCGCAGCTGATGGTGCGCCGTGGCGCGTGAGCGTTCCGGCCGGACGCCCGCGGGCCGGAGACCCGGCAGTGCCGCCGGCACCCGGGGACGCCCCGCAGGGCGCGGTGCCGAGACCCCGGCGATCGAACCGGGCGTCTTCCCCATCGACTCCGGCACCGCGGAGATCCTGCGCGACCCCTTCACCGACGGCGCCTGGCTGCTCAAGCTCAACGGTGCCGAGTCCTCCCAGCTCAACCCGGAGGATCCGCTGGAACTGGGCTTCGAGTACATGCGGTGGATCGCCGCCGTCGTGATGCACCGCTGGGCACCGGAGGTGCCGCTGCGTATCCTGCACCTCGGCGCCGCCGGCTGTACCCTGGCCCGCTGGGCGGCGGCCTGGTACCCGGACTCCCGGCAGACGGCCGTGGAGCTCGACGCCGGCCTGGCCGCCCTGGCCCGTGATCGCTTCGCCCTGCCCCGCGCCCCGCGGCTGAGGATCCGCGTGGGTGAGGCCGGGGAGGTGCTGGCCGGTGCCCGCGAGTCCAGCCGCGACGTGATCGTCCGGGACGTCTTCGCCGGCCCCACCGCGGAGGAGCAGGTCACCCCCGATCACCTGACCGGCTTGGACGCGGCACGCCATGCCCGGCGGGTGCTGGGAGTGGAGGGAATCTACCTGGTCAACCACGGCGGGGGCCCGGACCTGACCACCGCGCGGCGGGAGGCAGCCACGCTCAGCGCCGTCTTCGGCACCGTGGTGGCGATCGCGGACCCCCAGATGCTCAAGGGCAGGCGGCGCGGCAACATCGTCTTCGCCGCCACCGACGGCCGCGTCACCGAACGGGACGGCGGCGGGGGCCTCAGCCGGGACGCCCTGGTGCGGCACCTGCTCGCCGACCCGCTCCCGGCCCGCCTGCTGGACCCCGTCACGGACTTCGCCGCAGGGTCCCGCCCCTTAGCCGAGCCACTGCCGGGACCTAGACTGGAACCATCATCCGCCCGTGTCAACGACAACAGCGGCGAGAACGACAGGAGGCCGTCATGACCGGATCGCAGGACCACGACACCACCCCGATCACTCCCGAACAGGCCACCACCCACGGCATCGTGGTGGGCGTGGACGGCTCCGAGCAGTCCGTCTCGGCGGCGAAGTGGGGGGCCCGGGAGGCGCAACTGCGCGGACTGCCCCTGACCCTGGTCACCGCCTACACGATGCCCGTGTTCGCAGCCTCGGCCCTCGAGGCCGGTTACGGCATCCCGGACGACACCATGATCCGTGACGGCGCCATGCAGGTGCTGCAGGGCGTGGTGAACCAGCTGGGCGACCTCGACGTGCCGCTGGTGCACCGGGTGGAGATGGGCGACGCCGCCGGGGTGCTGGTGGACTACTCCGCCAATGCCAACCTGGTGGTGGCCGGCACCCGGGGCCGGGGCGGGTTCCTCGGCCGGCTGCTCGGCTCGGTGGCCGCGGCGCTGCCCGCCCACGCCAAGTGCCCCGTGGTGATCGTGCCCAAGGGCGAACACGCCAGCCGGGCCGCCGAGGGTGTGCCCGTGGTGGTCGGCGTCGACGGTTCCGAGCAGGGCCGCGTGGCGGCGCTGGCTGCGGCCCTGGAGGCCGATGTCCGCAAGTCCCCGCTGCGGGTGGTCATCGCTATGCCCCCGATCTCCGGTGCGGTCGCCTGGCTGCCGGCGACCGTGGACGAGCAGGCCATGATCGAGGAGATGCAGGAGAAGCTCCACGCCGGGGTCGAGTGGCTGCGCGCGGAGTTCCCCGGGCTGCAGGTCTCCTCGGAGATCATCGACGGCGTGCCGGTGGACGTCATGGTCACCGAGTCCAGGACCGCGCGGCTGACCGTGCTCGGCACCCGCGGCCACGGCGGGTTCACCGGAGCGCTGCTGGGCTCCACCAGCCAGGGCGTGATCTCGCACGCTCACGGCCCCGTCATGGTGGTGCCCTACCTCAAGGACAGCCGGCTGGCGAACCGGGCGCGCTTCGGCCCGACCTACTCCTGAGGGGTCGTCCGAGCGGTCGACGGGCCCTCCCACGCCTCATCGTTACTGAATCCGGCGTGTCGAGGCCCTGGCCCACCCGACACGCCGGATTCAGTGACGATCTTCCGGAGCCGGAGGTCAGTAGCGGCCCGCGTAGGGATGCACGTTGACCATGCCGCCGTAGTTCAGTGCGGTCACGGACAGCCCGGAGCTGGGGTTGCGGGCGTGCACGATCTGGCCGTCGCCGATGTAGATGGCCACGTGGTACATGCTGTTGCCCCCGTTGCTGGACCAGAAGACCAGGTCGCCGGGCTGCAACTGCGACAGCGGGACGTACTGGCTGGCCTCGCGGTACTGCGCGGTGGAGTTGCGGGGAAGGTACTTGCCCGCGGCCTCGAAGGCCGAGCGGGTGAACCCGGAGCAGTCATAGCCCTTCGGGCCGTTGCCGCCCCAGCTGTAGTGGACGCCGGACTCGCCGGCCTTGTTGACGGCCCAGGAGATGGCGGTGGAGGCCCACGCCGGGCTCGGGGCGGCCGGGACCACCGGCGACGGCGTGCGCGTCGGCGTGTCGGTGCTGTCCGGAGTCGGAGCCGTCGTCTGGGCCGGTGTGGCCGTCCGAGAGGGGGCGGGGACGGTGGTCCGGCTGGGCGCGGGCGTGGTGACTTGGGCGGGTCTGGACTTCGCGCTCCTGGCCGGCGCGGGAGTCGCAGGGGACTTCCGGGCGGGCGCGGGCGTGGTGACCCTGGTCGGTCTGGACTTCGCGCTCTTGGCCGGCGTGGGCGTGACCGTCCGGGTGGGCGAGGGCGTGGTGACCGTGGCCGGCCTGGGCTTCGCGGTCTTGGTGGCTGTGGGCTTCGCGGTCTTGGCCGGCGAGGGCTTAGGGGCCGTGGCGGGTGCGGGCTCCGCGGTCGCGGCGCGCATCGGTTTGGTGGTCCTGGTCGGCGGGGGAGTCGCAGCGGACTTCCGCGTCGGCGTGGGCTTAGAGGCCGTGGCGGCCGTGGCGGCCCTGGCGGACGCGAAAGGCGCCGCGGTCTGCGGGCGGGACGGGACCGGCGTCGAGCTTGGGGTCACGGCGGCCGCGATGACGGGCACGCTGATGGCCGCGGCCGTGCTGGCCGGATCAGTGCTCGGCGCCGGCGCCGGCGAGTCCGGCCGGGCTGCCGCGGCCGCGGCACGCTGTTCGGACTCGGCGATCGCCGCGGCCAGGGCTTCGTCGCGCTCGTCCTGCTCCAGTGCTTCCACCCGGGCGGCCGCCTCGGCCACGGAGAGGTCCTCGAGCTCGGCCAGCAGGGTGATCAACTGCTTGCGGTCGGCCTGGTTCTGCCGTTCCGCCTCCTCCGCAGCGCGGGCGGCGGCCTTGAGGCGACGCTGCTCCTCGGCGGCCAGTCGAGAGGCCTCCGCCTGGGCCTCCTGGGCGGCCTCGGCCTCACGCGCCAGCGCCTCGGCCTCGGCCGCCCGGCGCGCAGCGTCCTCGGCGGCGCTGGCCTTGTCCTCGGTGACCTTGTCTGCCGTCGCCTGACGTGCCAGCGTGTCCTCCTCGCCCAGGACCACCTGCGCGGCAGTGGCCTGGCCGCCGCGGTACATCTCGGCGGCCACGGTGCCGGCGTCCTCACGGGCTGCCGCGGCGGCGGAACCGGCCTGCTCTGCCCGTTGGCGGGTGGTGGAGGCGGTCCGGCTGCGCTCGGCCAGGGTCTCATCGGCGGCGAGGAGGGCCTCGTTGGCCTGCTGGGCCCGGGCCTCGGCCTGCGCCGAGCGTTCGGCCGACTGGCGGATGGCGGACTGCAGCCGCTCGGCTATCCGGGCCCGGCTGGTCGCGTCGGTCTTGGCGGCGGAGATCTCGTCCCGGGAAGGCACCTGGGGGCGCTCGATCGGTGACTGGCTCGGCGTGGCCTGCTGGGCGCGCTGGATGTCGGTCTGGACGGTTGCCGAGGAGGCAGCGACGAGGGACGGCAGGGACGATGCGGCCAACCCAGTGGCGGCCACGGCGGCCACGATGGCGGTCACGCGCACGGTGCGGCGGGGGATCACGGCAGTTTCCTCACTGTGGCACCGGTGCGAGTGATAGGCGGGTCTGGGGCCGGGAGAGGTCAGACCTGGGTGCGAGTGGTCACGCGTCCGTCGCCGTGAGATCACAGTTGGGACTCGTGGCCTGCCTGAAGGTGCCACAGGTGTGACAATAGAGCGACATTTGTCACAAAGGCAACACGAATCCCGTGAGAAGCATAAACAACATCGGTGTCATTTGTAACGGGACACGCCGTTCATCCCCAGCCGAGGCTGTGCAGCGTGGCGTCGTCGATGCCGAAGAAATGAGCCACCTCGTGGACCACCGTCACGGTGATCTCCTCCACGAGTTCCTCCCGGTCGCGGCACATCCGCAGCAGAGGGCCGCGGAAGATCACGATCCGGTCCGGCAGTTGCCAGGGCATCCCGGCCCGTTCGGTCAGCGGGATTCCGTCATAGAGTCCCAGCAGTTCGGTGCCGGCGTCCTCCCAGGGCTCGGGCTCGTACTCCTCTTCCACGAAGACCGCCACGTTGGACAGTCGCTCGGCCAGCGCCGGCGGGATCGCCTCGAGGGCGTCGGAGACGGCACGGTCGAAGTCCTCCTCCGACATCTCGACGCCGATGGCCCCGTGCGGGCGCTCGCGCTGGCCGGAGTCGTCGGACGGCCCGGGACTGCGGGATTGGCCCGGTCCGTCGGAGTGGTCGGAGTTTCCGGAGTTTTCGGGGCCGGCGTGGCCGGAGCTGTGAGGCGGGCCAGTCTGGTCGGACTGGTCGGGATGGTCGGGATGATGCTGGGGTGAGTCCACCCCTCCATCGTGCCTGCTGACGGTGGAGTCCACGGGCTCACCCCCAGTTTGCGGTTCGGCCTCGAGAGCCTCTAGACTCTTACAGGTCCACTTCGGGAACCCGAAGTGTTCAGGCCCCCATCGTCTAGAGGCCTAGGACACCGCCCTTTCACGGCGGCGACACGGGTTCGAATCCCGTTGGGGGTACGCAGGAACTGATCCAGCTGTCGCGGCTGGCCGGATGACGAAGGTGGTCAGACCACCGGAAAACGTCTGGTAGAGTTGGTTCTCGCACACTGGCCCTGTAGCGCAGTTGGTTAGCGCGCCGCCCTGTCACGGCGGAGGTCGCGGGTTCAAGTCCCGTCAGGGTCGCTCGGATGTTCCGATCGCCGGGTAACACCGGTCCGGAGGATCTTGGTGATCACCGGTCTCAGGACCGGATGGTGCCAGGCTCTGTAGCTCAGTTGGTAGAGCGTTCGACTGAAAATCGAAAGGTCACCGGATCGACGCCGGTCGGAGCCACCAGCAAGAACGAGGGCCCCCGCTTCCAGCGGGGGCCCTCGTCGTCTCCTGCCATGGGATGCCTCCAGGGCCGGCCGGATCTCCGGCCACCTGTGAGCCGCACCGGATGCCCAGGGCCGCCGGCAGGCGGGAACCCGGGGCGTCCGATGCGTCGTCAGCCCTCGCTGCGGGGAGAGCGACGCTCATGCTCTGCCCGGCGCCGGGCGATCCAGGACGACCGGGAGGCCGGGCGAGGGTCCGTGCCCTCGACCCGGACGGCGTCCAGTGCGATCTCCTGGCGGCGCGAGCGGCTGAGATTCGCCCACCAGAAGTCCGCCGAGATCCCGCCCGTCTCCTGGGCGTCGTCGTCCGTGGTCAGCCCGAACCGGTCCTGGATGTCGGCGAGGAAGGCCTTGCGGCGCAGCGCCTCCACCCGACGGACGTTCACTCCGAGGGCCTTGAACGCCGCGATGCACATCATGACGAGCAGCACGCTCATCGGCAGCCCGATGGTGATCGCCAGTGTCTGGATGGCCGTCAGTCCGCCGGCCAGCAGCAGGGCCGCGGCCATCAGTGCGGTGGCCACGGCGAAGAACGCGCGGTGCCGGTGGGCGGGCTCGGGATCACCGCCGGTGGCGATCATGGCCATCACCAGGGACCCGGAGTCCGAGGAAGTGATGAAGAAGATCGCCGAGAGCAGGATCGCGCCGATCACTAGGGCGGTACCGCCGGGGAGCTGCTCCAGGACCTGGAAGAGGGCGGAGTTCACGTCCACGGCACCGTCCTCGCCGATCACCGAGGTGTAGCCCACCGGGCGCGTGACCTCGTGGAAGATCGCCGTGCCGCCGAGCACGCCGAACCAGAGGATGGAGATCGCGGTGGGCACGAGCAGCACGCCCAGCATGAATTCGCGGACCGTGCGCCCCCGGGAGATCCTGGCGATGAACACGCCCACGAATGGTGTCCAGGACATCCACCAGGCCCAGTAGAACGTGGTCCAGCCGGACTGCCACTCGTCACCAGCCTCGCCGTAGAAGGCGGAGCCGTTAAGGGACATGCTGATGTAGTTCTGCAGGTAGGCACCGAGGGTCTGGACGAGCTCTTTGAGCAGGAACTGGGTCGGCCCGGCGATCAGCAGGAACAGCACGAAGCCGGCCGCGATCAGCAGGTTGGTGTTCGAGAGCCACTTCATGCCCTTGTTGACGCCGGAGATCACCGACCACAGGACGAAGCAGGTGATGACGGCGATCATGGTGTACTCCACCCACGGGCTGTCCTGGGGGACGAAGCCCAGGGACCGCAGGCCGGCGGACATCTGCGTGACGCCCAGGCCGAGGGAAGTGGCCACGCCGAAGACGGTGCCCACCAGGGCGGTGGTGTCGATCAGGTTGCCCCAGCCTCCGCGGGTCGCCCTTTCGCCGATCAGCGGCTCGACGGCCCAGCGCATGGACAACGGACGCCCGCGGCGATGGATGGCGTGGGCCACGGCGAGGCCGACGACGGCGTAGATGGCCCAGGGCTGCAGGCCCCAGTGGAGGTAGGTGGTGGACAGCGCCTGCTCGGCGCGCACGGCCGTGGAGGCCGCCTCGGCGTCCAGCGCGGGGCGCGGGGTGGCGAAGTGCATCAGCGGCTCGGTCATGCCGTAGAAGACCAGGCCGATGCCCATGCCGGCGGCGAAGAGCAGGGCCAGCCAGGAGACGGTGGAGAACTCCGGGGTGCTGTCCGGCCTGCCCAGGGTGATGTTGCCCTTGCGGGAGAAGAGCAGGTAGATGCAGAAGACGGCCAGCAGGAAGGCCATGATCAGGTACCACCAGCTGAAGTTGCTGATGATCGTCTGCTGCACCATGCCGATCCCGGCCTCCATGGCCTGCGGGAAGGCCATGGTCATGGCCACGAAGGCCAGGATGATCACGGCGGAGGGCCAGAACACCCACGGGACCAGCCGCGAGCGGTGGGCCTGCGGAGCACCGGGATCCTGGTCCGTGGGCGGGCTCTCCGGGGCTTCGGCGGGCGGTGCGGGTGGGGGAGTTGCTGTCGATGACATCGTTCCACCGTATAACGGGACGCCCGCCTCACCGGCCGTGTGGGCCGGCTCACCGGCCGGGAGGCTCAGCGCGGGGCCATGCGCAGGGCCCCGTCCATCCGGATGGTGGTGCCGTTGAGGTAGTGGTGGTCCACGAAGGTCTCGACCAGCTGCGCGAACTCCGCCGGACGGCCCAGGCGGTGCGGGAACGGGACGCCCTCGGCCAGGCCGGCCCGGTACTCCTCGCTGATCGTCGCCAGCATCGGCGTCTCCACCACGCCCGGGGCGATCGTGTTCACCCGGATGCCCCTGCTGGCCAGGTCCCGCGCCGCAGTGATCGTGAGGCTGTGCACCCCACCCTTGGACGCGGCATATGCTGCCTGGCCGATCTGCCCCTCGAAGGCCGCCACGGAGGCGGTGTTGACCACCACACCGCGCTGGCCGTCCTCGTCCACCGGGTCCGTGGCCGCCATGGCCTCGGCGGCCAGGGCCAGCACGGTGAAGGTGCCGATCAGGTTCACCCGCACCACGGTCTCGAACAACCGCAGGTCGTGCGCGCCGGACTTGCCCAGGATGCGGGCGGAGGGGGCGATGCCGGCGCAGTTCACCACCGTCCGCAGCGGTCCGGCCTCGGCGGCCGCGGCGACGGCGGCGCGCACCTGCTCCGGGTCCGTCACGTCGGCCGGGGCGTAGGAGACCCCCTCAACGGCGGGGGCGTTCTCGATCGAGGGTTGCAGGTCCACGCCGATGACGTGGGCGCCACGGCCGGCGAGCATCGCGGCGGTGGCGGCGCCGAGCCCGGAGGCGGCGCCGGTGACAAGGGCAGAGCTGTTCTTCAGGTCCATGTTCGGCAGGCTATCCCGCCGGGGCGACGCATGACGTACGCCACACGGTCCGTTACTGAGGTTGCCCCGGGCCGACTCAGCGCTTGAGGAACCAGGCTGCCGAGTCCGGCATCAGCTGCCCCTCCTGCAGGGCCTTGTCCTGGCTGAAGATCGCCGCGGCGTAGTCCTCCGGGACATCCACGGCGGTCTCGCCCAGGTTGGCCATCACCAGCACCACGGTCTGCGGGATCGGCTCCCCGGACCCCAGGTGCCGGCCGCCGCCGGTGGTCACCGTGAAGGCGAGCACCCCGTGGTCCGGGGCGTGGAACCGCGACCAGGCGAAGGCACCGGTGCCCAGGTCCAGTTCGCCGCGCACGCCCAGCAGCTGGCGGTACAGCTCGAAGGTCGAGCCCTTCACGTCCACCTGTTGGTCGGCCGAGTACCGGGCGTAGGACTCCGGCTGGGGCAGCCAGGGGGCAGCCGGCTGTACCGGGGCACCCGCGGTGGCGCCGCCGTCGTCGCCCCCCGGGGTCCCGACGGCGAAGCCCAGCCCGGGTGCCCCGGCGCGCCAGGGCATGGGGATGCGGCAGCCGTCCCGGCCCTTCTCCGCGCCCCCGGTGCGGAAGAAGGTGGGGTCCTGGCGCAGGGAGTCGTCCAGTTCCGTATGCTCGGGCAGGCCCAGTTCGTCACCCTGGTAGACATAGGCCGAGCCGGGCAACCCGAGCTCGATCATGGCGGCGGCCCGGGCACGCTTCCAGCCGAGCGCCTCGTCGGGCTGCTCATCCTCGGCGCCGATGCCGGAGGGGTAACGCGTGGGGTCGGTCAGCCCGAATCGGGAGGCGTGGCGGACCGTGTCGTGGTTGGACAGGACCCACGTGTTCGGGGCGCCCACCCTGTCCGCCTCCTCCACGGAGACCGTGATGGCGTCCGAGAGCCGGACGGCATCCCAGCCTGCCAGCAGGAACGTGAAGTTGAACGCCTGGTGCATCTCGCCCGGACGGACGTAGCGGAAGAGCCGCTCCAGGGGCGCCACCCAGGCCTCGGCCACCAGTACCGGATCGTGGTCGTACGCGGACAGCACCTCGTTCCAGGCCCGGTAGATCTCGTGGACCCCCTCCTGGTCGTGGTACGGCACCGGGTGGGTATGGTCCCGCGGGTTCTCCTCGGCGTGTCCGGAGACGTCCAGCCCGTCGTCGGTACCCATCGTCACGGGAGCCGCCCCGGCGTCCGTGACCATGCCGGGGCGGACATCGTGGTCCGGAAGCCCCTCGGCCTTGACCAGACCGTGGGCCACGTCCACGCGGAACCCGTCCACGCCACGGTCCAGCCAGAACCGCAGGATGTCCTCGAACTCCGCGCGGACCTCCGGGTTGTCCCAGTTCAGGTCCGGCTGCGAGGAGTCGAACAGGTGCAGGTACCAGTCCCCGGGCGTGCCGTCCGGGTGGGTGATGCGGGTCCAGGCGGGCCCGCCGAACGTGGACTGCCAGTTGTTCGGTGGCTCCGAGCCGTCGGCGCCGGCCCCGGGGCGGAACATGTACCGGTCCCGGGCCGCCTGGCCCTCCTCGGTGGCCGGGTCGGCAGCCAGTGCCTCGACGAACCAGGGGTGGGCCGAGGAGGTGTGGTTGGGGACCAGGTCCACGATGATGCGCAGGCCGGCCTCGTGGGCGGCCTCGATCAGCGCGTCCGCGTCCGCCAGGGTGCCGAAGAGCGGGTCAACGTCCCGGTAGTCGGCGACATCGTAGCCACCGTCCTTCTGCGGGGAGACGTAGAACGGGGAGAGCCAGAGCGCGTCCACCCCGAGCTGCTGCAGGTAGGGCAGGCGGGCGGTCACGCCGGCCAGGTCGCCCATGCCGTCCCCGTCCGAGTCCGCGAAGGAGCGGGGATAGACCTGGTAGATCACGGCGTCCACCCACCAGGGGTTCTGCGGACGGTTGCGGGCTTCGGACGGTGGCGTGCTCAGGGGTCCCGTGGTCATGGGGCCAGCCTAGTGGTCCATGGTTTCCGGGGCAGGGGATGGATTGGACGGGATGGCCGCGCGTGGCCGGCTACCCGGAAGCCCTGTGTGAGGTCACTTCCGGGTCGCAAACCATGGATGTTGACGGGTAGAACCCACGGAATGCGACCCGGGAGGCGCAGGTGTGGGCGGGCGCACCCGGGAGGCGCAGGTGTGGGCGGGCGCGGTCAGCCGCTGCGCCGGATCAGGACGAACAGCGGCCCCAGCCAGAAGCTGGGGTGCCGGTACATCGGGAGTTCCACGGTTACCCGCGGTCAGCCTCGCGCTGGGCCAGCTCGCGCTTGAGTTCCTCCGTCCGCTCATCGAACCGGGTCTTGGGCGCAGGGCCGGGCAGCCCGGAGAGCTCCCAGGCTTTCTCGGGGTCCTGGCCGGACCAGCCGATGTCCCCGACGAGCTTCTGCCGGGCGCGGTGGTCGGGCGCGTCCGCCAGGGCCTGGGCGGCCTCCTCGAGGGGCCAGGGGGAGACCTCCGGGGCCGCGGGATCGCGGGCCCAGCGCTGGTACCAGCCGGGCGTCAGGGCCACGGGCCAGGTGAAGAAGGACAGGATCACGAATGCCAGGGGGATGTAGGCGGGCCAGGACCAGATGAACTGGCGGCCGTCCTCGTTGCCCAGGGCCTCGAAGACGGTGGCCACGGCCATCATCACCCAGAACCCGGCGAAGCCGATGAGCATGAACGGCCAGGTGTTCCGGTTGGAGATCTGGAACGGGATCGGCGGGGCCACCACCCAGCGGCGGTGCTGGCCGTTCAGCTGGCGTCGGACGATCAGGAGCAGCCCGGCGGCCACCAGCAGGCACAACACCACACCGCCCCAGGCGATCGCGGCGTCCGCCGCGCTGGCCGTGGAGGTGCTTGCGGCCGTCGGCGATGCCGCCACGGTGACGGCGGGGTGGATGGTCATGCGGTGTCCTCCCGGTGGTGGATGCTGGTGGTCAGTGGATGCGTGCTTCGCGGCCGAACAGGCTCGCCTGCAGCATCTCCTCGAAGCGGTCGAGGACCGTGACTCCGGCGGTCGGGATCATCACGATGTCCTCCCCGGCCCGGCCCCAAGCATAGTGACCCATGCGCCCGCCGTTGAGGTAGACCTGCGCCGGGGACGTGGACTCCGGTCCCCGGGCCTCGACGGTCCAGGCGAACCACTGTTCCTCCCAGAGGATCCGCAGCGTGGGGCTGGCGTCCTCGGGAGGCGGGGCGATGCCGGCCCAGCGTCCGTCGATGAGGCCCTGCGGGCACGCCGAGGGGAACACCGGGAGGTTCCAGGCCGGCTGCAGGCCCACCCAGCGGGCCGCCTCGGTGGTCAGGTCCATCAGCGGGACCACGGCGAGGGTGACCTCGTCCATTGCGGGGCTGTCTTCCCCGGTCCCGTAGAGCCAGTCCGTGTAGCCCGGACCGGCCACCGTGAGGGCGTGGTTCCCCGCCACCCAGGCGTGGAAGGCGGAGGAACCTCCGGCGAAGGCGGCCGTGATCCGCAGCGAGGCCATGGTCTGCTGGAGGAAGGTGGCGAGGGTGTCCCCGGCCTCGGAGAGGCCTCCGGTGCCGGCCAGGCCGGCCTCCTCCAGCTCGCGGGCGGCGCTCCGGCGCTCCGGTGGGTCCAACCGTCCGATGCGCTTGCCGTCCGCCAGCTCGGTGAACAGGGCAAACGCCTCACCGCGGAGGCGTATGCCCTGGTGGGTGTAGCGCTGGAACTCCGCCAGTCCGTGCAGCTGCTCGACGACCGTGCCGGTGAGCTCGCCCAGGACCGTGTCCCGAGAGGCCTCGGGGAGGTCGTCGGCGGGCGAGCCCGGACCGGTTCCCTCCGCCTCGCTCCTGACCGCCACGGTGATCGAGGAGGCGATCTCGGAGAACAGCGAGGCGAACACGGGCCACTGGGAGACCTGCGCGGTGGAGGTCATCTGCACGGCCGTTCCGGACTGCACGGTCAGCCACTCCGCACCGCGCAACCGCGTCCCGGACCGGGGTGATCGGTGGGTGTAGACGATGACCCGGCCCTGATCGGCGATGCCGTCCACGGCCATTCCGTCCGGTGTCACGGTCCCGCCCGGCGACCACGGCAGCACGTCCACGATCACCGTGTCCTCCAGGGTGATGCGCAGGTGGTCCATGGCCGCCAGGCAAAAGCCCGCGATCGAGCCGGTGTAGTCGTTCACGGTGACCACGACGTTGGGGGCGAAGGTCCCCTCGGGACCCACCTGGAGGGCCAGGGAGTCGACGCCCTCGGCCTCCGGGATCGTGATCTCCCAGTCGTCGGGAACGCGATAGCCCACGCGTCCGGACCGTCCCTCTGCGAGCTTGCTCATCGGCTCGTCCTTCCTCTTCCGCGGTCAGCGTGCGCCCGTCGGCATGCCGGGTCCCGAAATACGGTCCGGGGCCGCATCAGCCGCCGAACAGCCCCTTGATGGCACCGCCCAGGCCCTCCTTGCGGACCTCATTGGCGAAGTCACCGACGTGCTTGCCGGCCCAGCCGCCCACGGCCTCGCCGGCCATGCCGCCCACGAAGCCGCCGATGGCGGCTCCCACGCCGGGGATCGGGATCAGTGCCTGGC
Organism: Micrococcus sp.; assembly: GCA_029961105.1. Taxonomy (GTDB): domain Bacteria; phylum Actinomycetota; class Actinomycetes; order Actinomycetales; family Micrococcaceae; genus Citricoccus. The sequence continues at coordinate 204,397 of JASBVO010000004.1, forward strand.
CGACGGCGGCGCCGGCGGTTCGACCGACGACACCGCCGACGATGGACCCCCCGGTCTCGAAGGTGCCCTCGACGAGCGCCGTCTTGACGCCCTCGGAACGCAACTCGTCCTCGGAGGCGTGTGGATTGTCCGCGAGGGCCTCGTTGTAGCCCTCAGTGTAGGCACCGTAATAGTTCAAGCCCGCATCGGCGACGCCCAGCGCCTTGCCGCCGTGCTTCATGACGTTGCCGAACTTGCTGTTCTCCAGGGCCTTGAGCTTGTCGTCCAGGTTGAGGTCGTCGATCTTCCTCACCAGGGACTGCGGCAGGCTGGGCAGCTTCTTCCCGGTCATGAGCGTGGTCGCCGCGACGTACTTGCCGGTGGACTCGTTGAGGACGAAGTTCGAGTGGAAGAAGTCGCTGGTGCGGGTCGTGGAACTGACCAGCCAGTCCTGGGCCCCGGGCGGCAGCTCGTCGAGGAAGCGTGCCCAGTAGACCTTCCCGCGAGTCTGCATGCCGTCCAGGAAGCCGGCGTACTTCTGGTCCAGGTTCTTCGCGAAATTCGCGTCGCCGAGATTCTCGACGTTCGGGATCCGGTCCTTGATCCGGTCCGGCAGGACGGCGCCCAGCCACGAGTCCTTGTCGTGGACCTTCGTCCATCCCGGGACGCCGTTCTGGACGAACGTGGACACGGACGCCTGGTCGAACTCCCACAGGAAGCCGAGACGACCGTTGTGGTCCTGAATGTAGGCGGCCCGGCCCACCCAGGCCAGGGTCGTGTCATAGGCGCCCATGAGGGCCTCGACACGTTCCAGGGCGAAGGGCTTGTCAACGGGCATCGAGGCCGGAGAGGAATCCTTGATAGCCCGGACGCAATCGTCGATGATGCCCTGGTACCGGTCCTTGCCGTGTCTCAGGGACCTCGTCAGGTCCGAGCGCTTGCCGGAGGAACGGCACTCGGACGCCGTGGGCAGGACGATGCCCTGCTCGGCCGCCACGGTGCGGTCGTACTCCGAGTAGTAGTAGGGGTGGAGGTCATTGAACGCCTCGGTCGCGCTCTTCAGGTTCGCATGCTGGGAGGAGAATCCCGAGACAGCGGAGGAGAAGTCCTTGACGGCTTGGCCGATCCGCTCGAGCCCCTCGGCGAGGGTCTCCTTGGTGGCCTGGGTGTTGTTCTCGAAGGCCAGCTCGAAGTCCTCGACGCCGGGGAAGTCGACGTGGGGCTTGACCCCGTTGTACGCGCTCCGGGCGTCCGACCAGGTGTCGGTCAGGGTCTTGCCGTGGTCCTGCAGGGCCTGGGCGTGGGTGTCCATGGAGCCCGTGTCCCCCAGCTCCGCGGGGAGGTAGTCCGTGAACGTGACGCCGAGGATGTATGTGCCCGTGATGCTCACCAGTCGTACCCTCCGTCGACCGCCTCGGGGCGCTTCCCACCGGTGGACTCGCTGCCGTTGTACGAGGTGAGCTCCTGGGACTCGGCGAGGGCGCCGGCCATCCCCTGCGCCTTGGCGTTGTCGCTCATCTCCGAGTCCGCCGTCTCGTAGATGTTGATGACGTTGTCCGCGCCATCGAAGGCCCGGTCGCCCATCTGGACCGTGATGACGGTGAAGGGCCGCAGGAAGTTCGTGAAGGCGTGGGACATCGCGGCGTTGATGTCGTCCTCCTGGGTGGCCGTCGCCGCGGCCTCCCCGCTGGCCTCGATGCTGTTCTCCAGCCCGTGCAATCCTGACCAGATGCTCCGGGCCGAGGCGATCGCGCCCCTGGCCCCGGCCTTGTCGATGTCGTACCCGTCCACGCCTCTCCCTCGCTCGGCTCGTCCGTTGATCCGGGGACGAGTGCCATAGGTCCCTGAGACCCATCACACCGCAGATCGTATCCGGGCGCGATGGGGAGAACTCCCCATGTCAGCCTGCGGACGCGGCGGTGGGTCAGCTGGCGCGGCCCAGTTGCCGCACGGGCAGCCAGCGGCGCACCATGCGGTGGTTCGCGACGACGGCCGCCTCCTGGTCGCCGTCCTCCAGCGCCTCGAGCGCCGTGCGGACGTCGAAGGGGGAGTCGTCCGGCCAGACCAGACGGGCCAGGCCGCCGTAGTCCAGCTCCACCATGGAGTCCGGGTGGAAGGACTCCAGCCAGGCCACGAGGATGGTCAGGTCGGTCAGCAGGTCCATGTCCGGCGCGTGGAGGGAGAGCACGACGGCGGCCCGCCGGGCGCGCTCCAGGGCGAGGGCCAGGGGGACGGTGATCCGCACGGTGCGGACGGTTCCCGCGTCGAACGCGCCGCCCGCCCCGGACGGGGCGGAGCCGGGGTCCGTCTCGACGTCGATGGTGTCGTCCTCGTGGACGAGGGCGAACCAGGACGCCGGCACGCCCCAGACCGCGGTCCGGGTGTGCACGTGCCGCAGCTCCTCGGGGCCGTCCGCCTCCAGGTGCTCCGCCAGGCGCTCCAGGTTGGCCCGGCGGGCCGCCTCCGGCACCACCAGGTTGAAGGTCTGGGGACGCATCGACTCGGCGAGCTGTTCAGCGGCCAGTTCGCAGCGCAGCGCCATCTCATCCGGGCAGAAGTACTCCGAGACGGGCGCGGCCTCCGGACCCCGCCCGGTGGCCTGGTCCCCGGGGACGTTCTCGGGACCGTCCGCGGGATCCGCGGGGTCCCGCCGGGCTGAGCCGGTCGGCACCGGCACCCGCAGCACGCGGACGAGGTCCGAGCCGTGGGGGAACGGGTCGGTGACGTCGCGCAGCAGCCGGCGCCAGGCCCGCCGGGAGGCCTCCTCCTCCGCCGCGGCGCGCGTGCGGTGACGGGCGCGCAGGAACCCGGCCTGCACGGCGTCGGGAAACGCGGCGAGCGGCTGGTAGACGCGGAGCTCTGACTGGTATTCCATGCGCCCCGCTCAGGCCCCGCCGGCCGGGCCGAGCTCCGCGACCACGGGGGCGTGGTCCGAGGCGCCCTTGCCCTTGCGTTCCTCGCGGTCGATCCAGGCGTCCGTGACGGAAGCGGCCAGGGCGGGAGAGGCCAGCACGAAGTCGATGCGCATCCCCTCCTTCTTGGGGAACCGCAGTTGGGTGTAGTCCCAGTACGTGTAGACGCCCGGACCGGGGTGGCGGGGTCGCACGACGTCCTGGAAGCCGGCCTCCTCGAAGGCGTGGAAGGCCGCGCGCTCGGCGGGCGAGACGTGGGTCAGCCCCCCGTCGAGGAAGAACTGCATGTCCCAGACGTCCTCGTCCCGGGGGGCGATGTTCCAGTCCCCGGTCAGGGCCAGGCGCAGGGACGGATCCTCGGTGATGGCGCCCACCGCGCGCTCGCGGAGCACGTCCAGCCAGTGCAGCTTGTAGGCCATGTGCTCGTCGTCCAGCGCGCGCCCGTTCGGGACGTAGAGGGACCAGATCCGCAGGGCGTCCGCGCCCTCGCCGACGGTGGCCGCGATCGCCCGGGCCTCCTGGACCTCGTCCACGCCGCCCTTGCCGAACGCCGGCTGGCCCACGAAGGTCCGCTCCACGTCCGCCAGGCCCACGCGGGAGGCGATCGCCACGCCGTTCCACTGCGAGAAGCCGAAGTGCGCCACCTCGTAGTCCATGCGCTCGAAGAGCTCCCAGGGGAAGTTCTCGTCCTTGCACTTGGTCTCCTGGATCGCCAGGACGTCGACGTCCGTTCGCTCGAGCCAGGACTCCACGCGGTCGGCGCGGGCACGGAGGGAGTTCACATTCCAGGTCGCGATCTTCACCCGGCCAGCCTAGCCAAGCCGGGCCCCGTCCGGGCTCAGTCCTGGCGCCACCACGAATCGAGGATGCTGACGGGGGTGGTCCGCTTGTGGCGGGACCGCAGGTAGAGCTGCTCCAGCCTCTCCGCGGCGTCCGCCGGGACCACCCGGCCCTCCAGGTAGTCGTCGATCACGTCGTAGCTCAGCCCGAGCTCTGCCTCATCGGTCTGGCCGGGGCGCCCGTCCAGCAGGTCCGCCGTGGGGACCTTCGCCCAGAGCCGCTCCTCCGCGCCCAGGTGCTGCAGGAGCTGCCGGTTCTGCCGCTTGTTCAGGCCGAACAGCGGCAGGACGTCGGCTCCGCCGTCGCCGTACTTGGTGAAGAACCCGGTGACGGACTCGGCGCCGTGGTCGGTGCCGAGCACCAGGAGGCCGTGGGCGCCGGCGATCGCGTACTGCGCCACCATGCGCACCCGGGCCTTGACGTTGCCCTTGTTGTAGTCGGTGATCGGCTCTCCGGTGGCAGCGGTGAACTCGCTCTCGAAGCCGTCCACGGCGGCGGAGATGTCGAAGGTGGTCTCGGCGTCGCCGTCGATGAAGTCGAGCGCGGCCTGGGCGTCGTCCTCGTCATGCTGGACGTTGTAGGGCAGCCGGACCGGGATGAACTCGGCCTGCACGCCCTCGGCGCGCAGGCCCTCGACGGCCAGCTGCGCCAGCCGTCCCGCCAGCGTGGAGTCCAGTCCGCCGGAGATGCCCAGGACGAATCCCCGCGCCCCGCTGGCCCGAAGGTAGTCCTGCAGGAACTGCACCCGTTCCGCCACCTCGGCGGCCGGATCGATCTCCGGCTTGACACCCAACTCGGCAATGATCGCCTTCTGCATTTCGCGCATACGCCCAGCCTAGGGGTGGATTCAGGCGCGCGACCAGCCGAGATTCCGCGCCATGGTCCGCAGCGCGGTCATCACGGTCTCGTACTGCTCCTCGTCCAGGCCCTCGGTGATCTCGGCCCGCATCTCCTCGACCACGGCGGCCACCCGCTCACCACTGGTGCGTCCGGTGCTCGTGAGGGTGTAGAGGTCACCCTCGGCCACGAGCCAGCCGGATTCCACGAGTTCGTCCAGGTGTTCCTTGACCGTGCGCGGGCCCTCGTCGGCCCCGGCCGCCGGTGCCGGCAGGACATGCCCGAGCTCCTCGGTGGACTGCGGGCGGGAGGTCAGGGCGTTCATCAGCTGCCACTGGGCGCGGGTGAGGCCGTGTTCGGCCAGCGACTCGTTGACGCGCGTGGTGAGGAGCGTGTCCACCATGTTGAGCCAGTAGCTCAGCATCTGTTCGGTGGGACGGTCCGACAGGGGTTCCTGGGGAGGCTGGGGATCGCTCATGTCACCACCCTAGGAGGGGTCCGCCCGAGAATCTAGGATGGACGGCATGACTACTCAGACCCCGGATTCCCCGTCCGCCCGTTCAGCGGACCAGAAGGCCCAGGACCGTGCCCGGCTGCTCGAGCTCATCCAGGAACTGGCCGTCGTCCGGGGCCGGGTCACGCTGTCCTCCGGGCAGGAGGCCGACTACTACATCGACCTGCGCCGGGTCACCCTGCACCACGAGGCCGCACCGCTGGTCGGCCGGGTCATGCTCGACCTGCTGGACGGGGCCGGCGTCGGGTTCAGCGCCGCGGGCGGTCTGACCATGGGGGCCGACCCGGTCGGCACCGCGATCCTGCACGAGGCCGGCCGGCAGGGCCGGGCGGTCGACGCCTTCGTGGTGCGCAAGGCGCAGAAGTCCTACGGGATGGGCCGCCAGGTGGAGGGCCCGGCCGTGGCGGGCCGGGACGTCGTCGTGCTCGAGGACACCTCGACCACCGGGGGCTCCGCCCTGACCGCCGTTGAGGGCGTCCGCGCCGCGGGCGGCAACGTGCAGGCCGTGGCCGTGATCGTGGACCGTTCCACCGGCGCCGCCGAACGGATCGAGTCAGAGGCCGGCGTGCCCTACCTCTTCGCCTTCGGCAAGGACGAGCTCGGCCTCGACTGAGACCGCCGGAGCCTACAGCCAGTCGTTGCGCCTGAACAGGACGTAGAGCACCACGGCGATCGACAGCATGAGCCCGAGGGCGAAGGGATAGCCCCAGGCCCAGTGGAGTTCGGGCATGCGGTCGAAGTTCATGCCGTAGATCGACCCGACCAGTTGCGGGGCGAAGATGATGGCCGCCCAGGACGAGATCCTCTTGACCTGTTCGTTCTGCCGCACGGACACCTCGGCGAGCTTCTTCGAGGTCAGGGTCGAGTCCAGCTCCAGGGCGTGCTCGAGCATGGTGCGCATCGCCGCGACGCGGTCGTTGAGCTGCTCGGTGTGGTCGTGGACGTCCCGCAGCTTGCGGACCACCTCGACCTTGGAGAGGTCCTCCTCCAGGTTCTCGATCATGCTCTCCAGCATGTGGGGCAGGGACCGGATGGCCCGCTGGAAGTTCACCACCTCCCGGGAGAGCTGGTAGATGCGACGGGAGACGTTGCCGTCCCCGGCGAAGATCTGGTCCTCGATCTCCGCGATGTCATTCTCCAGCCCGTCGGCCACCGGGAAGTAGTCGTCCACCACCGAGTCGAGGATCCCGTGCACCACGGCGGAGGTCCCCGCGGCCAGCCGTTCCGGCCGGTCGCGCTCAAGGTGCAGCCGCACCTGGGAGAGGTCCGGCACCTCGGAGTGGCGGACCGTGACCACGAAGTTGTCGCCGACGAACACGTTGAGCTCACCGAACTCCACCGTCTCGGTCTCGTCCAGGTAGCGGGCGGGGATGAGCACGAAGAACCGGTCGTCGTCGTAGCGCTCCAGCTTGGCCCGCTGCCCGCCGGCCAGGGCGTCCTCGACCGCCAGCTCGTGCAGGTTCAGCTCCTCGGCGACCTCCTGCAGCTCCTCCTCGTCCGGGCGGTACAGTCCCACCCAGGCCATGCCGCCCAGCCGTTCGCACTCCTCGAAGGTCTCCTGGAGGGTGGTGGGGGCCAGGATGCGCTTGCCGTCCTTGTAGATGGCGTTGTCAACGATCGTCACACCACCATTGTGCGCCCTGCTAGCAGCAGCGACCCTGTGGGTTCCGATCCTCCCAGTCCATCTTGTCCTTCCAGAAGGCCCGCTCGGACAGGGGCTCGGCGTGCGGATGCACCCGGGCGTGATGCGCCAGGTAGTGCTGGTAGGCGTCCTCGCCGAGCACGCCGCGGAGGAACCACAGGATGTTCCGCCCGGCGCTGGCCAGGCCGTGGAGGGTCCGGGTGGCCATGGTCAGTGCCTGGCCCGGACCGGCTGCCGCTCGGCCGGCAGGCTCTTCCACCGCGCCTCCAGCTCCTTCTCGGCCGGAGTCGCGATGAGTCCGGCCGGAGCGTAGATGCGCGACTCGACCCGCGGGTCCTCGTTCTCGGGCATGCCCCGCGTGCGGTAGGACTTCACGGTCGCCGTCACGGCCATGGCGATGACGATGATCGTCAGCACCATGAACAGGACCGACAGCGTCCCCTGCACGAAGGTGTTGCGGACCACGGCCTCCATGGCCTCCACCGACTTGGCCGTGCCGAAGCTGGTCTGCCCGTCCGCGAGGGCCTGGCGGAACGCGTTGTGCTGGGCCCAGTAGCCGACCGCCGGCACCGGGGAGAAGATCTTGAACAGCGAGGCGGTGATGGTGACGACGGCGGCGAACGCCAGCGGGAGCACCACGACCCACAGGTGCTTGAAGGTGCCCCGCTTCGCCACGATCGCCATGACCACGGCGAGCGCGATCGCGGCGAGCAGCTGGTTGGCGATGCCGAAGAGCGGGAAGAACGTGTTGATGCCCCCCAGGGGGTCGGTCACGCCGAGGATCAGGATGTAGCCCCAGCCGGCGACCATGATCGCCGTACAGAGCCAGGCGCCGGGGCGCCAGGACGTGTCCTTGAATTTCGGGATGAAGTTGCCGATGGTGTCCTGGAGCATGAACCGGGCCACGCGGGTGCCCGCGTCCACGGCGGTGAGGATGAACAGGGCCTCGAACATGATCGCGAAGTGGTACCAGAAGCCCATCATCGCTGGCCCGCCGAACCACTGGTTCATGATCGTCGCGATGCCCACGGCCAGCGTCGGGGCGCCGCCGGTGCGGGACACCACGGACTCCTCGCCGACGTTGGCCGCCAGGCCCGTGAGCGCGTCCGGGGTGAGGTTGACGCCGGCCAGGCCGAGGGAGTTCACGAACGCGACGGCACCCTCGACCGTGCCCTGGGTGACGGCGGCCGAGGAGTTCATGGCGAAGTAGATGCCGCGGTCGATCGAGATCGCGGCGACCAGCGCCATGATCGCGACGAAGGACTCCATGAGCATGCCGCCGTAGCCGAGGAACCGGGTCTGCTTCTCCTTCTCGACGAGCTTCGGGGTGGTCCCGGAGGAGATCAGGGCGTGGAATCCGGACAATGCGCCGCAGGCGATGGTGACGAAGAGGAAGGGGAACAGTGACCCGGGGACGACCGGTCCGTCCTCCCGCCCGGCGAACTCCGAGAAGGCCGGCACGGAGATCTCGGGGCGCACCACGATGATCGCCAGGGCCAGCAGGACGATGACCCCGATCTTCATGAAGGTCGAGAGGTAGTCGCGGGGGGCCAGGAGCAGCCACACGGGCAGGACGGCGGCCACGAAGCCGTAGATGATGATCGCCCAGGCGATGGTGGTGCGGTCCAGGTGGAACAGCTCGGCGCCCCAGGCGGACTCGGCGACCCAGCGGCCCGAGATGATGGCGAACATCAGCAGCGCGAAGCCGATCAGGGAGACCTCCATGATCCGGCCCGGGCGGATGAACCGCAGGTAGACGCCCATGAACAGGGCGATCGGAATCGTCAGGGCGACCGAGTAGACACCCCAGGCCGACTCGCCGAGGGCGTTGACGACGACCAGCGCGAGGATCGCCACGATGATGATCATGATCGTCAGGGTGGCCAGCAGGGCGGCCGTGCCGCCGATGATCCCCAGTTCCTCCCTGGCCATCTGGCCCAGGGAACGGCCACCGCGGCGCATCGAGAAGAACATGACGAGGTAGTCCTGGACGGCGCCGGCCAGGACGACGCCGACGATGATCCACACGGTGCCCGGCAGGTAGCCCATCTGGGCGGCGAGGACCGGGCCAACGAGGGGTCCGGCGCCGGCGATCGCGGCGAAGTGGTGGCCGAACAGGACCCGCCGGTCCGTCGGCATGTAGTCGCGCCCGTTGTCGTTGTATTCGGCCGGCGTGGCCCGGGTGTCATCGGGCCGCGTGATCTTCCGCTCGATGTACTTCGAGTAGAAGCGGTAGGCGATGAGGTAGGTGCACACGGCGGCGAACACGAACCAGATGGCATTGATCGTCTCGCCGCGGGAGATGGCCAGGATGGCCCATGCGATCCCGCCGACCAGGGCGATGACCGCCCAGATGATGATCTTGGCCGGTGTCCACTTCCGGTCCTGCTCCTCCGCCACGGCGGGGTCGACGGCGGCCGGTGGCAGCCCGGTGGTGGGCGCGGAACTCTCAGACATGTCATCCCTCATCTCACGGTGCCGCGCGCTGCGAGTGGCCTCATCCCTCCAGGCCCGCGTGGCTGGTGCATCACCACTGTGCTCCGGCTCGCATCAACGCGTCAATACCCGTGCTCGGCGCGGCGCGGCCCGGTGGTGGCCCCGTCCGCCACCGGTGCGTACCGGGCGTGCCCGGGCGTGTCCGGGCGCGTGCGGGGCGGGTGCCGGGCCGCCGGGACGGCTAGCGTAGTGACCATGAGCGAACGTGGAGTCTTCAAGCCCGCCGAGTCCGTCACCACCGCCCCGCTGGCGGCCCTCGGCCTGATCGGCGGTTACCTGACCGCCCGCGAGACCGGCATCCGCCCCCTCGGCGGCGTGGTCCTGGCCGCCGTCGGTGCCTACGCGGGCCGGACCTGGGCCGCGAAGGCCGGCGCGGGCACCACCGCCGCGCTGTCCGCCGTGTACCTGGGCGGTTTCGGTGCCTCGCACCCGCTGGCCAAGAAGATCGGGGCCTGGCCCTCGGTGCTCACCGTCGCCGCTGCCTCGGCAGTGGCCTCGTGGGCGCTGGTGGACCGCAAGGGGTGACCCCCGACGCCGGCCCTGCCACCTCGGGTGCCCCGGTAGCCGCCACGGCGGCACCCGAGGCGCCGGGGCCGGACGCGCCGGGGCCGGACGCACCCGGGGAGGGGGGTGCCGACGTCGTGCCCGGGGCCGGGCCGGAGCGTGAGGTGGGCGTGGGCCCCTGGACCGGCGACTGGCCGTCCGGGGACCACTGGGACCCGGACTTGCTGCGGCACGGAGACCGGCGCAACGTGGCCGACCACTACCGGTACTGGTCGCTGGAGGCGATCGTCGCGGACCTGGACACCCGGCGGCACCCCTTCCACGTGGCGATCGAGAACTGGCAGCACGACCTGAACATCGGCACCGTGGTGCGCACCGCCAACGCCTTCAATGCCGCCGGCGTGCACATCATCGGCCGGCGCCGCTGGAACCGGCGCGGCGCCATGGTCACGGACCGCTACCTGCACGTACACCACCACCCCACGGTGGAGGACTTCATCGACTGGGCGCGCTCGGAGGGGCTGGCGGTGCTCGGCGTCGACATCTTCCCGGACTCCGTGCCGCTGGAGACCTACGACCTGCCCGAGCGGTGCGTGCTGGTCTTCGGCCAGGAGGGCCCCGGGCTCTCCGAGGAGGTGCACCGCGCGGCGCAGGCGACCCTGTCGATCGCCCAGTTCGGCTCCACCCGCTCCATCAACGCCGGCGTGGCCGCGGGCATCGCGATGCACGCGTGGGTGCGCCACCACGCCTTCGGCCAGTAGGACCCCGGCCCCGCACCGGGCTGGGGCGGTGCTCCCTGGCCGAAGGTCCTGTCTGTGCCGCGCCCGGCCATACGGGGTTCCGACGTGGGCGGTCTCTCGCTAGCGTCGGGAGTGGGACGCCCCCCGGGCGGGGGGTGACCGCACGGACGAAGCGGAACTTCACGAGACGGGAGTCGAGCAGGCCATGAACGCAGTGTTGCTGGGAGAGTCCACCGGGGAGCCACTGGGAATCGTGCGCGGCCAGGCGGCGGCACCTCCGGAGGCCTCCCTGCTCACGCCGGGTGACGGGCTCGATGCGCCGGCCGTGGCCGCGGCCGTGGAGACGGGGCGGATCGCGCCGGTGGTGGCAGCGTCCGTCGGCTCCGGCGCCCCGGCGGCCCTGGACCAGTTGCGGGAGATCGCCCGCGCGACCGGGCCCCGGCGGGTGCAATTGCGTGAGAAGTTCATCGCGGCCCACGGCCGGCTGTTCCGCCTGCTGGCCCATCGGCTGTGCCGCAGCTTCGGCCTCCGGCCAGAGCTGCACCGTGAGGACGTGGAGCAGGTCATCGCCATGGGCGCCGTCGAATGGGTGGACGAGCTCGTGGCCGATCCCGCCGCGATCGAGGCCATCGTCAACTTCGAGGGCCTGCTGCACGTGCGCTCCCGGGCCTCGGTGCGGACGTGGGCGGACCGCGAGCTCTCACCGGCCTCCGGGATGGTCTCCCTGAGACGCCGCGTCCGCAAGCTCAACCAGCTGCGGGATGAGCTGCGGGCGGCCACCGGTGCCGAGCCCACCGATGAGGACGTGGCCCGCGAACACAATCGCCGGATGACCGCCGCGCGCGCCGATGCCGCGCGGCAGGGCATGCTGGCCACCGCCGGGGACCTGGCGGTGGCCGGCCCCGCGGTGGACCTCCACTCCCTGGACCAGACCCAGGCCATGGTCACGCCAGAGGACGGCCTGCTGCATGCCGCCGAGGGGCCGGGGCTGGTCCGCGCCATCATCGACCGGGCCCGGAGGATCGGTGGCGTCACCGCCGACGTCGCCGAGGCCTGGCTCTCCGGGGTCTACGCCTCCGAGGGGGCGCAGCGGGTCCTGACGGCGCTCGAGGTGGCCGACGCGCTGGGGATCCCCCGGGACTCGGCCGCCGCGCAGATCCGCAAGGTGCGCACGCTGGCCAGGCGGGTCCTCGCCGAGGAACTCGGCATCGACCACGCCTGAGGGGCCTCGGCCGCTCCCCTCCGGACGTCCGCGCGGCGGGCCCGGTCCCGATGGCTAGGATGGTTTCCGGACAGGGTCTGCACCGGGACGGCCTGCCTGCCCCGGCCCGCGGACCGTCACATCCGACGACCGCCGGCCGCCGGCGGTCACGGTCACCAGATGCCAAGGAGCCGCAATGCCCATCGCTTCCCCGGACAAGTACGCCGAGATGATCGACTCCGCCAAGAACGGCGGTTACGCCTACCCGGCGATCAACGTCACCAGCTCCCAGACGCTGAACGCGGCGATCCGCGGCTTCGCCGAGGCGGGCTCGGACGGCATCATCCAGGCCTCCACCGGCGGCGCGGCCTACTTCTCCGGTTCCTCCGTCAAGGACATGGTCACCGGCTCACTGGCCATGGTCGCCTTCGCCCGGGAGGTGGCGAAGAACTACGACGTCAACATCGCCCTGCACACCGACCACTGCCCCAAGGACAAGCTGGACGGCTTCGTGATGCCGCTGCTGGACGCCTCCGAGGCCGAGGTCAAGGCCGGACGGGATCCGTTCTTCAACTCCCACATGTGGGACGGCTCCGCCGAGACCCTCGAGGAGAACCTGCGCATCGGCCGCGAGCTGCTGGCCCGGACCCACGCCAACAAGCAGATCCTCGAGGTGGAGATCGGCGTCGTCGGCGGCGAGGAGGACGGCGTGGCCCACGAGATCAACGACAAGCTCTACACCACCGTCGAGGACGGCCTGGCCACGGTCGAGGCGCTGGGCACCGGGGAGAACGGCCGCTACATCACGGCGCTGACCTTCGGCAACGTCCACGGCGTCTACAAGCCGGGCGGCGTGAAGCTGCGGCCGGAGATCCTGGACGAGATCCAGCGTGAGGTCGGCGCGAAGATCGGCCGGGAGCGGCCCTTCGACCTGGTCTTCCACGGCGGCTCCGGCTCCACCCGGCAGGAGATCTCGGACGCCGTCTCCTACGGCGTCATCAAGATGAACGTGGACACGGACACCCAGTACGCCTTCACCCGCCCGGTGGTGGGCCACATGTTCCAGAACTACGACGGCGTGCTCAAGATCGACGGCGAGGTCGGCAACAAGAAGATGTACGACCCCCGCACCTGGGGCGCCCTCGCCGAGACGTCGATGGCCGAGCGCGTGGTCCAGGCCTGCCAGGAGCTGGGCTCCGCCGGCCAGTCCGTCAAGTGACCGCCTGAGACCCCCGGGAGACCGTCATGCCGTGGTACGCCATCGTCGCCATCGTGGCTATCGTGATCTTCGGTGCGATCACCATCCTGAGCATGGTCACCGGCAAGCCGCTGCCCTGGTCCCAGGGCGGCGACCCCGGTGAGCTGGAGACGCTGCGCCGACGGCTCGATGCCCTGGAGCGGGGCACCGCCCGCCCGGAGCTGGAGCAGCGGATCGAGCGCCTCGAGGCCCGTCAGGACCGGCGCGAGGCCCGGGACCTGGAGCAGGACCGCTGGACCCGGCGTGCCCGCGAGCTCGGCCTGGACGGGGACGGGGAACCGACCCGGGGCTAGAGTCGGGGGTGAACCCGCCCCACCCACGTCCGCCCCGGAAGGAGCACCATGTCTGACGCGTCCCTGGTCGGCAGGAACCTGATGCAGCCCGAGCCCACCCGCCTGCCGGAGGAGCCCGAGGTCCTCGCGCGGCTCGAGGCCGGTGACCTGCCCGAGGACATCGCCACCCGCTTCCCGAAGTCCTCGCTGGCCTGGTCGCTCATGGCGGAGGACGCCTGGGACGAGGGCCGCACCATCGACGCCTACGCCTATGCCCGCGTCGGCTACCACCGCGGGCTGGACGCCCTGCGGGGCGCCGGCTGGCGCGGTGCGGGCCCCGTGCCCTACAGCCACGAGCCCAACCGCGGCTTCCTGCGCTCGCTCTACCTGCTCGGCCAGGCCGCCGCGGCCATCGGCGAGGGCGAGGAGGTCCACCGGATCGACGCCTTCCTGGCAGACGCCGACCCCACCGCCAAAGACGAGATCGCCCGGGGCTGAGCCGTGACCGCCTCCGTCCTGGTCGGCACCTTCAACGAACCCGGGGAGCACGCTCCGGCCCTGCCGTCCTCGGGCGGCATCGTGCGCACGGCCGGCTGGCCGGAGGAGCCGCGTACCGTGGCCGGATCAGGTCCGGACGCACCGTCATGGCTGGTCCCCGGGCGTCCGGGCGCCCCGTCCGGGGGCCGGTTGTATGCCGCCCAGCACGTGTCCGAGGGGGCGCTGGCGGTCCTGTCGGCTGCCGGACCGGAGGTCGGAGCGGGGGCCGGGCCGGGGTCTGCGGCGGACGACGTCGGCTGGGTCATCACCCAGCAGGTACCCACCGGCGGTGAGAACACCTGCCACGCCGACCTGAACCCCGCCGGGACCTGGCTGGCCGCGGCCTCCTATGACTCGGGCACCCTGACCATCGCCAAGGTGCTCGACGACGGCCGGCTGGGACGGCCGGTCGCGGTCCAGGCCCCGGAGGGCTCCGGACCGGTGCAGTCCCGACAGGACGCACCCCACCTGCACTTCGTGCTGTTCCTCGACGACGATCGCCTGCTCGTCACCGACCTCGGCGGCGACCGGATCCTCGAGTACTCGGTGGCCGCGCTCGAGGCGTCGGCCCGCGCGACCGAGGGCGGTCCCACGGGCGAAGCGCCGGGTGCAGCCGACGGCCAGGCCTGCCGCGAGGTCGGCGGCGAGGATCTCGGTGACCCGGCCGGCGGGATGCCCGCGGACGGTGCCGTGGCCGGCATCGTACGGGTCTCCGTTGAACCGGTGGCCGCCCACCACCTGCCGGGCGGGACCGGGCCGCGCCACCTCGCGGTGCTGCCCGCGCGCCCGGAGGCTGAGCGGCCGGGGCCGCACCTGGCCGTGGTGGGCGAACTGGACTCGCGGCTGCACGTCCTGGGGCTCGACGCCGGCCCGGAGGGCTTCCCGGAGGTGGGCATCGTCCCCACCCATGCCCAGGACGCGGACCCGGAGGCGGCCAGGGACAACCTGCCCTCGCACCTGGTGGTCTCGGCGGACGGGGCCCTGGTCTACGTGGCCAACCGCGGACGGGACACCATCGGCGTCATCCGCCGGGGCGAGCCGCTCGAGCTCATCGCCGAGGTGCCGTGCGGCGGGAACTGGCCCCGCCACATCGCCCTGGCCGGGCCGGCCGGGGGGCAGGGGCTGCTGGTCGCGCTGGAACGGGACGACGCCGTCGTGTACCTGCCGCTGGACGCCGCGGGTATCCCGCAGGCCCCCACGGGCCGCGCCCCGGTCCGGCGTCCGGGGTTCCTGCTGCCCGTGGACTGAGCCCCGGTCCCGCCGGTCCCGCCGGAGCCGGCCGGATCCCGCCGGGGCCGGCGTTCCGGGGTCGCATTCCCTGGGTGATTCCGGCCCCAACCCGTGGCATGCGACCCGGGAGCCTTCGGCCGCCCGGTTCCCGGACTCACGGCCGTCCGGCGTCCCGGGTCCGGGTAGGGTGACCCTGCCGAAACTTTCCCGACCGCATGGAGACGATGAGATGTTGTTCCTGGCCCGCATGGACGTGACCTTCCCCGAGTCGATGACCGATGAGGTCAAGGCCGACTTCGTGGCCCGGGAGAAGGAGTACTCGGGCAACCTGCAGCGCCAGGGGAAGATGCAGTCGATCTGGCGGGTCGTCGGGGAGTACGCGAACTACTCCGTCTACGACGTGGCGGACAATGATGAGCTCCACGCCATCCTGTCCGGCTTCCCCATGTACCCGTACATGAAGATCAAGGTCACCCCGCTGGCGAAGCACCCGAACTCCATCCAGTGACCGTGGCGCGGAGAGCCGGCAGGGCGGCGAACTAGACTCGTCGACCGTGGCCAAACTCTACTTCCGCTACGGGGCGATGAACTCCGGCAAGTCCACCGGACTGCTCCAGGCCGCCTTCAACTACGAGGAACGCGGCCAGCGCGTCCTACTGGCCAAGCCGCAGGTGGACTCCAAGGGGGACGACCAGATCGTCTCCCGGCTCGGCGTCACCCGCACGGTCGACTTCCTCATCCCGCACGGGGCCGACCTGCTGGAGCTCTTCCGCCGTCACGCCACCGGGGACGACCCATCCGCGCTGATCGAGCACGTGGAGGCCGCGGTCAAGCCGGTGGCCTGCCTGCTGGTGGACGAGGCCCAGTTCCTGGAGCCGGCGCAGGTGGACGACCTGCTGCGCATCGCGGTGCTGCAGGGTGTCCCGGTGATGGCCTACGGCATCCGGACCGACTTCCGCACCGACTCGTTCCCCGGCTCGGCCCGGCTGATGGAGCTCGCGCACTCCCTCGAGGAGCTCAAGACCATCTGCCGGTGCGGGCGCAAGGCCATCTTCAACACCCGCAAGGTCGTCGAGGTGCAGGGGGATGCAGCCGTGGAGCGCTTCATCTTCGAGGGGGACCAAGTGGCGATCGACGGCGTCGAGGTCACCTACGAGTCCCTGTGCGGCGTTTGCTACCTGCAGGAGTCCGGCGGACGGCTGGGCTGACTGCTGCTCGTGTGCGACGGATTGTAGGGTTGCTGGCTCCGCAGGCATTCCCGATGGGGCGGAGGTCTAGGCCGTGGTCTCCCTGACCCGGGGTCCAGGCTCATCCGGGGCGTGGCCCGTTCGCTTACCGGTAGCGTGGCCCCATGACTGACCAGCATGCGCCGACAGGCCCCTCTACTCACGCGACGCGCGAAGTCATCACCGCCCGCGTGAACGTCGGCCGCTGGTGGTTCGCCGCCGTTCTCAGTGTTCTCCTGTCAGTAGGACTGGCCTGCGCCCTGATCGGTGTACCGCCTTCGTTCTTCGAGGACCCGTCACCCATGATGGTGTGGTTGCGCATACTGACGATCGTGGGACTGCCGTTGGCAGGGTTCAGCGCCTGGTTCTATCTCCAGGGCGCGCGCCGCCCGCAGCACGTCAGGATCGATGAGGGCGGCATCTCCACCCCCGATTGGACCTTGGGCTGGATGGAGATCCGCGAGGCCAGCGTGCTTCCCGACCCCTCCGCGCGTCCGCACAAGCAGCAGCTGGCTCTCCTGGTGACGGACGAGGCCTTCGTCCGCGTGCGAGAGGCCAATCGCTGGCAGTCCGGCCGGCCGTTCCAGATGGGCGGACTGCCCGCAACGGTGCCGATCGTCCGGACGCAAGGCGACACGCGCCCCTCGCCCGTGGAACTCCTGCCGCAGGTCCAGGAACACCTGCAGGCCGCGCGAGAGGGCCGCAGGCCTCCGCGGCGGCCCTCCTGACGGACACGCGCGAGGCCGTAGGCTGGCTGGCAATGCACATTCCCCGAAGAAGCAGGAGGCCAAGCATGACCGTGGTGAAGATCAACGCCATCACCGTCCCCGAGGGACAGGGTGGCGAGCTCGAGGCGCGGTTCGCCGCCCGCAAGCACGCCGTGGACCAGGCTCCAGGGTTTGAGGGCTTCCAGCTCCTGCGCCCAGTCAAGGGGGAGTCACGGTACTTCGTGGTCACCCACTGGGCCACCGAGGAGGACTTCGAGACCTGGCGGAGCTCCCGCAACAACGGTCACGATGACGGCGGGCGGGCCCGGCAACCGGTGGCCACCGGAGCGGAACTGCTGGAGTTCGAGGTCGTCGACCTGGACTGACCCTCCAGCCCCGTCTCAGGGGCGCGGCTCCGGGACGGGCTGTCCGAACAGTCCGTCGAGGAGGATCTGCAGTCCCCACTCGAACGCGTCGTCACCGAGGGGGCTCGTGGCACCCGGGAGATCGACGGCGGCCAGCCGGGCCGCCTCCTGCGCCGCGGCGATGGAGCCGAGGACGTGGTTCATGACCAGGTGCTGAGCCCAGGCGGCGTTCTCGATTTCGGCCGCCTCCAGCAGGGTGCGGAGCCGGTTCAGGGGCGCGAGCGCCTCCGGCTGGAGGGACTGGGCGACCTGGACCACCTCCGCACTGTCCGGCACGTTGACCAGCGCCGCCCTGATGCCCTGCGCCAGTGCGGCGACGGCGGCGCGTCCGGAGACGTGATCCCGCGACGCCGGAGGGGCGGGGTCTACGCCTGACGATGCGTGGTCCTGTGCCGAGGATTCCGGCTCGTTTCCCGTGTCGAGGCCCTGGAGGAGGCGGGCGGCCACGCCCACGAGCAGCTCCTGCTTGTTCTTCACATGCCAGTAGAGCGCGCCGACCTGGACGTCGAGTTCCCGGGCGAGCCGGCGCATGGACAGGTCGGCGAGGCCGAAGCGGGTGAGGATGGCCAGGGCCGTGTCCTCCACCCGCTCCCGGCTCAGCGTCATGCGCTCCAGTGTAGGGTCCGGGGCCCGGGCTGCGGTCCGGGCCCACCCAGCGCGCGGCCGTCCCTCGCCGCGTCCCAGCAACGTCACATTCTTGAACACCGTTCAGGGCTGTGCTGTACTCACCAGCATCACCACTTGAACGCCGTTCAAGGCCGACTTGGCCGACGGCTGACCCGGAAGGCACCCCATGGTCCAGACCGCTCCCGAGTCCGTCCAGGAGAACCTGCCCGTCGCCGCACAGGCTCCGTCCGCCGTCGAGCCGGCCCACCACCCCGCACCGGCCGACCCCGCACCGGCCGACCCCTTCGCGATCGCCGCAGCCGTGGCCGCAGGCCACCGGCTCACCGCAGACGAGGGCCTGGCGGTCCTGTCTACCCCGGACGCCGACACCCTCCGGCTCGTCACCGAGGCCGGGCGCCTGCGCCGCCAGCACTTCGGCAACACCGTCAAGGTGAACTACCTCGTCAACCTGAAGTCCGGCCTGTGCCCGGAGGACTGCACCTACTGCTCCCAGCGCCTGGGGTCCACCGCGGAGATCCTCAAGTACTCCTGGCTCAAGCCGGAGGAGGCCGTCGAGCAGGCCAAGCTCGGCATCGGCGGCGGCGCATCGCGCGTGTGCCTCGTCGCCAGCGGCCGCGGCCCGTCCAACCGGGACGTCGAGCGCGTGGCCACCATGACGGACCAGCTCAAGGCCGAGCACCCCGAGGTCGAGGTCTGCGCCTGCCTGGGCCTGCTCAAGGACGGCCAGGCCGACCGGCTGCGCGAGGCCGGGGTGGACGCCTACAACCACAACCTCAACACGGCGGAGTCCAAGTACGCGGACATCACCACCACCCACACCTACGCCGACCGCGTGGAGACCGTCGAGCGGGCCAAGGGCGCCGGCCTGTCCCCGTGCTCCGGGCTGATCGTCGGGATGGGAGAGTCGGACGAGCAGGTCGTCGAGGCCGTGCTGGCCCTGCGGGAGATGGGCAGCGACTCCATCCCGGTCAACTTCCTGATGCCCTTCGAGGGCACCCCGCTGGCCGGCACCTGGGAGCTCACCCCGCTGCGGTGCCTGCGGATCCTCGCCCTCGTGCGCCTGGCGGCACCGGACACCGAACTCCGCCTGGCCGGTGGCCGGGAGATGCACCTGCGCGGCCTTCAGGCCACGGCTCTGGAGGTCGCGAACTCCCTGTTCCTCGGCGACTACCTCACCAGCGAGGGCCAGACCGCCGAGCAGGACCTGGCCATGATCGCCGACGCCGGCTTCCGGGTGCTCGGTGCCGGGGAGAAGCCGGGCGCCGAGGCCGCTGCCGGGCAGGCGGCACCCTGGGCGGCGGTCCCCTCCGAAGCCGGCTCCGCGCAGTCCACGACGCCGGCCGGTGGGTCCTGCGGCGCGGCGGCGGTGCCCGGTGGACCGGCAGCGACGCCGTGTGGTTCCCACGCCGATGCGGGGGCGAGCTGCGGATGCTGCTCGGCCGGGAGTTCCGCCGACACCCCCGCCGAGACCGGCGCCGGCACCCCCGCCGAGACCGGCGCCGGCGCCGTCGCCGATGCCGCCACCGGAGCCCCGGCAAGGATCCCCGCAGGCGTGGAGCCCCGGATCCGCCGCCGCGGGGCGGGCACCGCCGAGGCTCCGAACGCATGAGCAGTCCCACGCTCGACCGGCCCCGGAGCGACCCCGCTCCACCGGCCCGGCGCTCGCTGCTGCAGCGCGACGCCGGCCTGGTCTGGCACCCCTACGCCCCCGTCGACGCCGGCGCGCTGTACGCCGTCCGCGCCGCCGAGGGGGTCCGCCTG
Source organism: Micrococcus sp. (assembly GCA_029961105.1). Taxonomy (GTDB): domain Bacteria; phylum Actinomycetota; class Actinomycetes; order Actinomycetales; family Micrococcaceae; genus Citricoccus. The sequence goes on from JASBVO010000004.1 coordinate 224,105, forward strand.
ACCCTCGAGGGTCCCGACGGCGGCACCCGTGAGGTCATCGACGGCATGTCCTCCTGGTGGTCGGCCATCCACGGGTACCGGAACCCGGTCCTGGACGCCGCGGCGCGCGCACAGCTCGACGTCTTCAGCCATGTCATGTTCGGCGGGCTCACCCACGAGCCCGCCGTAACCCTGGCCGAGCGGCTCGTGGAGCTGGCCCCGGAGGGACTGCGGCACGTCTTCCTGGCCGACTCCGGCTCGATCAGCGTGGAGGTCGCCCTCAAGCTCGCCCTGCAGGTCCAGGCCTCCCGCGGCGAGCACCGGCGCCGGCGCTTCCTGGCCCTGCGCGGCGGCTACCACGGGGACACCTTCGCCACCATGGGCGTCTGCGATCCAGAGGACGGGATGCACGCCGAGTTCTCCGGGCTGGTCCCGCAGCAGGCGTTCCTGCCCCGCCCCCCGGCGGGCCAACTGGGCGCGGACGGCACCTGGGAGTACGACGACGGCGCCCTCGCCGCCTGGGAGGCGCAGGCCCGCGAGATCACAGTGGGACTCGCCCCCGAACTGGCGGGTATCGTCTGCGAGCCGGTGCTGCAGGGCGCCGGTGGGATGCACGCCTACCCGCCGGCCGTCGTCGGGATCCTCCGGGAGCTCGCGGACGAGCACGGGCTGCTGCTGATCCTCGACGAGATCGCCACCGGCTTCGGTCGGACCGGGCGGCTGTTCGCCTCCGAGTGGGCGAGCGAGGGGTCCTCGGCCCGCGGCGGCGGGGAGGTGACCCCGGACATCCTGTGCGTGGGCAAGGCCCTGACCGGGGGCTACCTGACGCTGGCCGCGATGCTCTGCACCGCCGAGGTGGCCGCGGAACTGACCGCCGGGCCCAACGGCGGGGCCCTGCTGCACGGACCCACCTTCATGGGGAACCCGCTGGCCTGCGCCATCGCCAACGCGTCCCTGGACCTGCTGGCCGGTGCCGACGGCTCGCCGCCCTGGCGGGACCAGGTGCACGCCCTGGACGCCGGACTGCGCCGGGCGCTCGCTCCGGCCGGGGGCCTGGACTGTGTCCGGGACGTCCGGGTCCTCGGCGGGGTCGGTGTCGTCCAGCTGCACGGGCCCGTGGACGTGGCCGCCGTGACCCGGGAGGTCGTCGCCCGGGGTGCCTGGGTGCGGCCCTTCCGGGACCTCGTCTACGTCATGCCGCCCTACGTCTGCACGGCCGATGACATCCGGGCGCTGGGTGCCGCGATCATCGAGGGGGTGGCCCGTGTCCACGGTTGAGACAGGACGGGTCCGGCCGTCGGTCCCGTTTGAGGGGGCGGTGGCCGGGATGGCCACGCCAGGCGTGGGATCGGCGGGGCCCTGGAGTGACTGGGTCCAGAGCAGGGCCCGGGAGCGAGAGGACCGCGCCGGCGAACGATTCGACCGTACGTGGTCGACGGGCGGCGTGGACCTGGCCTCCAACGACTACCTCGGCCTGTCCCGGGAGCCGTCGGTGGCCCGGGCCGCGGCCCGGGCCGCGCGTCGGTACGGGACCGGTGCGGGCGCCAGCCGCGTGGTGACCGGGACCCACGCGCTGTTACCCGACCTGGAGCGGGACCTCGCCCGCTACGCCGGCCGCCGTGAGGCGCTCGTCTTCTCCAGCGGCTATGCCGCGAACCAGGGCCTGCTCGGTGCCCTCGGAGGCCCGGGGACGCTGCTGGTCTCGGACGCCCACGCCCACGCCAGCTTGATCGACGGCGCCCGGCTCGCCAAGGCAGAGGTGCGCGTCGTCGGCCACGGGGACCTGGGAGAGGTCGAGGACGCGCTGCGCGCCCACCGTGCCGCGGCCGGACCCGGTGCCCGCGCCGCCGTCGTGATGGAGTCCCTGTACTCGGTGCTGGGCGACACGGCCCCGCTGGCCGGGGCCGCCGAGTTGTGCGCGAGGTACGGCGCGCTGCTGGTGGTGGACGAGGCCCACACGCTGGCCGCCGTCCCGGGTGGCTCGGTGGTGCGCGCGGCGGGACTGGGGGACGCGGGCCACGTGATCGTGACGGCCACCCTGTCCAAGGCCCTCGGCGCGCAGGGCGGGGTGATCCTGCTCGGCGGGGACGGGGCCGTGCAGTGGCGCTCGCACCTGCTCAACACGGCGCGCACCTTCATCTTCGACACGGCGCTGGCCCCGCCGACCGCCGGCGCCGCCCGGCGTGCCCTGGGCCTGGCCGATGAGCGCCGCATCGACCGGCTGGTAGCCAATGCCGCCCTCGCGCACCGGGTGCTGGCCGAGCACCCGGTCACCGCGGGCCGGGTCGAGCGCGGTGAGGGTGCCGTCCACTCGGTGCGGATGGGCAGCCCCGCCGCGGCGGTCCGCACGGCCGAGGCGCTGCGCCGGGAGGGGATCGCGGTGGGCTGCTTCCGCCCGCCCAGCGTCCCGGACGGGATCGCCCGGCTGCGCATCACCGTGCACGCCGACCTGGCACCGCGCAGCCTGGTGCGAGCGCTGGAGGCGGTCGCCGCAGCCATTGAGCGGGAGGACCCGTGAGCGCCGCCGTCCTGTGCGTCACCGGCACGGACACGGACGTCGGCAAGACGATGGCGACGGCGTGCCTCGCGGCCGCGGCGCTGGCCCGGGGTGACCGGGTGGCCGTGTACAAGCCGGCTCAGACCGGTGTCGGACCGGGAGAGTCCGGTGACGTGGAGACCGTGGCGAGGCTGCTGGGTCGCCCGGACCGACTCACCGTGGCCGAGGGCGTGCGGCTCGGCCCGGCCATGGCCCCGGTGGACGCCGCGATCGAGGCCGGGGGAGCGGCGTCGGTTGCCGCGCTGCCCGGACTGGCGTGGCACCTGCAGCGGATCGCGACGCTGGGCGAGGACCATGACACGGTCCTGGTCGAGGGGGCCGGCGGGCTGCTCGTGCAGTTGACCCCGGACGGAGCGGCTATTGCCGACCTCGCACTCGGCGCGGACGCACCCCTGGCCGTGGTGGCCCGTCCCGACCTGGGCACGCTGAACCACACCGGCCTGACGCTGGAGGCCGCCGGGCGGCGTGGAGTCCGCCCGGGACCACTGATCGTCGGCAGTTGGCCGGCGGAGCCCACGGCGGTGCACCGGGCGAACCTGGGTCGGTTGCGCGAGCTGGCTGACGACCACGGTTATGCGTGGGGTGGGGTGCTGCCGGGTGGGTTGGCGAGCGCCTCAGTGGACGATGTGTACCGGGCGGGCGCCGGGCTGAGCGGTGTGGCGTCCCGGATAGACCCTGTGTAACGAGGTATGGCCGCCGGACCGCTGCACCTTGTCAACAGAGCTGGGTCCGGGGTTTGCTTCGGAGCATGCCCGGGCCTCGACCATGGCATCACGCATCGGCCTGGACTGTCACATCCCTATCGGTACCCCCCCAACCCTTGGAGATAGCCATGATCCGCGCCACCGTCCGCCGCTGCGCACCCGCTCTCCTGGCCGCTGCCATCATCGCCGCGGCATCGCCGGCCGCCGCAGCGCCTCCCCGTGATACACCGGCCCCACCGACCCGCCCAGACCTTCCCTTGACCTCCGTCGCCGCCGGGGAAGCCTGTGACTTCAAGCTGGAGGTCAGCGGAACCGGCGCCAAGGCACGCGTCAAGACCTTCAGGAACGGCAGCCAGATCATCTCAGGCAAGGGCTTTCTGGCGACCTACACGAACGTGGACACGGGAGAATCGCTGACCTTCGAGACTAAGGGAGGGGCTGAGCGTACCTCGGCCCCCGATGCCGACAACGTCGTGACCGTCACGGCGACTGGAAGCAACGGCCTGATCCTGTTCTCCACCGATATGTCCGAGGTACCGGGCGTCGATGCGCCGTCGGCCATCCAGTACACGGGACGGATCGTCTACACCATTGACCTCGACACGGGCCTCTTCACCCTGGTCAGTGCCTCCGGCAGGCAGCGGGACCTCTGCGCCGAACTGTCCTGACCACGACGACTGCCACACCGGCTCATGCCGGGCCAACGCACGGTATGAGCCGGTCAGGCGGTCACAGCGAGACGAGCAGCAGCGTCACCCCGAACACCAGGCCGGAGGCGATGAGCACCACCGTGGTGTAGCCCAGGATGTCCCGCATCTTCAGCCCGGCGATCGCCAGCAGCGGGATGGCCCAGAACGGCTGCACCATGTTGGTCCACTGGTCCCCATAGGCGACCGCCATGATGGTGATCGCCGGATCCACGCCCAGTTCCGCGCCGGCCGAGAGCATGATGGGGCCCTGGACGGCGAACTGACCGCCGCCGGAGGGGACGAAGAAATTCACCAGGCCGGCGGACAGGAAGGTCAGCAGTCCGAAGGTGACCGGGCTGGAGATCGCCACGAAGGCGTCCGAGAACACCTGGATCAGCCCCGAACCGGTCATCAGGCCCAGGATGCCCGCGTACAGCGGGAACTGCAGCAGGATCTCGCCCACGTTGGAGGCGGCGTTCTTCGCCAGGGCGATCAACTCGAAGGGGTTGCGCACCACCAGCAGGATCAGGGCCAGGAAGGACCAGTTCACCGTGTCCAGGGTCAGCGTGCCCCCCTGGGCGAAGTGCAGGACGAGGTAGGCGACCAGCATGAGCCCCAGCAGCAGGGTGGGCAACCGGCTGGCGTCCAGCCGGTCCGCCGGGGTGACGATCTCCTCCTGGCCGTCGTCGGCCTGCTCGCGGGCATCGATCTCAAGCTCCTTGACGCGGTCCCCGGCGCGCGGGGCCACCAGGAACAGGGCCAGTCCCACCACGAGGATGGTCGCGACGGCGGCGATCATGTTCCAGGACGAGAACACGGTCTCGGAGATCGGGACGGTCTGCCCGCCGAGGGACTCCATGAGGAAGGACCCCTCCGTGGCGGCCGTCAGCGGGCCGGAGGCCGAGTACCCCATGTGCCAGACCACGAACCCGGCGAACCCGGAGGCCACCAGCATGGGGAAATGCAGTTTCAAGCCGTTCTGGCGGCCCTGGTAGGCCACCTCCCGGGCCAGCAGCCCGCCGACCACGAGGCCCAGGCCCCAGGTGATCAGGCTGGCGACGGCGGCCACGACGAAGACGAAGACGTACGCCATCAGTTCTGTCCGGGGGACGCTGCCCAGGAAGGCCAGCGCCCTGCGGACCGGGCCCGTGTTGGCCAGGATGTGGCCCAACAGCAGGATGAGGGCCATCTGGGTGATGAAGTCCAGCAGCCCGGCGAGCCCCTCACCCCAGTGCAGCACGAGGTCGGCCGGGCCGGTACCCGTGAGGATCAGGGCCAGGATCGCGACGATGAACGTCAGCACGATCGAGAACACGAGGGCGGAGGGGATGAACCGCTCGACCACGTTGTTGACGGGCCGCATGGCCCGGGACAGGGGCGTGCCCTCCTTGACGGTGCGGGCCTCGGTGCTGCCGGGGGCGCTGGACATGGTGCGATCTCCTCGTCTGCCGCCGGGGCGACGGCGGCGTGCATGACGGACGTGCGGACAGAGTGTGACTCTCCTCACGTTATGGAGAGTCTCTCCCCAGGTCAACGGACTCGCCGCCCGTCCCCGCACCGCTGCCCGACCGTTCACCCTTCCGTCACCTGGTGGTGCGCGTCAGGATGCAGTCATGGAGACCTTCACCGCGCTCGAGGACGAGGTCGTGGTCCACCTGCCCACCGGGCGGGTCTGGGACTTGCTCACGGACTGGTCGGCCGCGCCCGTCTGGCTGCCGGGAGTGGATGAGATGCACGTCAACGGACCCGCCGGCCCGGGCCAGGAGCTCACCTACGTGGCCGGTGGCCATGAACGCCAGTACACCCTGTCCACGTACGACCCGGGCCACGGCATGACGATGGTCAACGGCGCGGACGACGCCGACCTTCGGGTGGAGTACGGCTACCTGCTGCTCCCGGACGGTGACTGGACGCGGGTGCAGCTGAGGGTGGCCGTGCGTTCCGTACCGGACCTGCATGAGGAGGCCCACGACCTCGCCGTCGCGCTCGCCGACGCCGAGGCCGCCCAGCTGGAGGAGTTCCGCGCCTATGCGGAAAAGGCGCCCTGACGACGGCTGGTAAACTCCCGATGTAAGGCCCTCAGGTGAAATACCGCACGGTGGAGTCCCGGGATGACCCCGACACGGACCGCTCACCGGGGGCGTTTTCCATGTCGAGGGCCGGACGGGGATGACCCGGGGCCTGCTCAGGAGTGATGCACTCATGCCAGCAATCGCGATCGTCGGCGCCCAGTGGGGCGACGAGGGCAAGGGCAAGGCCACTGACCTGCTTGGGGGCCGGGTCGACTACGTGGTCAAGCCGAACGGCGGCAACAACGCCGGGCACACCGTGGTGGTCGGCGGCGAGAAGTTCGAGCTGAAGCTGCTGCCGGCCGGCATCCTGTCACCGAACGCCGTGCCCGTGATCGGCAACGGCGTGGTGGTGAACCTCGAGGCACTGTTCGAGGAGATCGACGGCCTGGAGTCCCGCGGCCAGCGCTGCGACCACCTGCGCATCTCCGCCAACGCCCACCTGGTGGCCCCGTACCACCAGACCATGGACAAGGTCACCGAGCGCTTCCTCGGCAAGCGGGCCATCGGCACCACCGGCCGCGGCATCGGCCCCACCTACATGGACAAGGTCGGCCGCCTGGGCATCCGCGTGCAGGACGTCTTCGACGAGTCCATCCTGAGGCAGAAGATCGAGGGTGCCCTGCGCCAGAAGAACGAGCTGCTGGTCAAGCTCTACAACCGCCGCGCGATCACGGTGGACGAGATCGCCGAGTACTTCCTGTCCTACGCCGAGCGGCTACGCCCGATGGTTGTGGACAGCACCATCCTGCTCAACGATGCCCTGGACGACGGCAAGGTGGTCCTCATGGAGGGCGGCCAGGCCACCTACCTGGACGTGGACCACGGAACCTACCCGTTCGTGACCAGCTCCAACCCGACGGCGGGCGGCGCCTCCGTGGGCGCCGGCATCGGCCCGACCCGCTTCACCCGCACCATCGGGATCGTCAAGGCCTACACCACGCGCGTCGGAGCCGGGCCGTTCCCCACCGAGCTGTTCGACGAGGACGGCATGGGCACCCGGCTGCGCACGGTGGGCGGGGAGTTCGGCGTGAACACCGGCCGTCCGCGCCGCACCGGCTGGTACGACGCCGTCATGGCCCGACACGCCACCCGCATCAACGGCTTCACGGACTACTTCCTGACCAAGCTGGACGTGCTCACCGGCATCGAGCAGATCCCGGTGTGCGTGGCCTACGACGTCGACGGCGTGCGGCACGACGAGATGCCGATGACCCAGACCGAGTTCCACCACGCCCAGCCGGTCTTCGAGTACTTCGACGGCTGGACCGAGGACATCTCGGGCGCCCGTACCCTGGATGACCTGCCGGCCAATGCGCGCGACTACGTCCTGGCCCTGGAGAAGATGTCCGGCACCCGGATCTCCGCGATCGGCGTGGGACCGGGCCGCGACCAGGTGGTCCAGGTCCGGGATCTCATCGAGGACTGACCGTCCCCCGAATCTAGAGGTCAATAGATGACGTGGAATCGCGCGGATAGGCGATTCCACGTCATCTATTGACCTCCAGTTGTCCGTAGCCGGGGTCAGGCCCGTGCACCCGCACGTTCCAGGCCTCGGGTACCTCCTGGAACGGCTGGTGCGCCTGGCCCTCCATCACCTCGAACAGGGCCCGCGGGATCTCTGCGGCGACCGCCCGACAGAACTCCGGGCGGCATCGCGGTCCGCCTGGCACCTCGGTTGTCGAAGGCGGTGAGCCGGTGGCGGTCCGCCAGCCCGTCCAGCTGGAACTCCCAGGACTCCACCGTGTCCCCGAGCCCGCCGATCAGGAGCACGTCGGCCCCGGACCCCACCTGCTCGGTCCAGGCCTGGACGTCTCCGGTCTGCACATGCCGACCCATGATGACCTCCCGACTCCCCGGTCGCCGCCGTCACGTCCGTAAGCTGCTCGCCGCGCTCCGTGAAGGCGCGGTCTCCGCCGCCGCCTTCGCCGCCGCAGCCCCCGACGCCGGCGCGGTCACCACCTCCGCGACGAAGCCGTCCGGACGGACCAGTACGGCGGTCCCGTCGGGCAGGTCCTGCTCCGGGGCCGCCCGGAACTCGTGCACCGGCAGGTCCGGCGGCCCCGACAGCCGGGAGACCAGGACTCCCGGCGCCCCGGCATCCCGCATCGCGGGTCCCTCCGTCACCCCCGCCCCCGAAGCCCGCACGCCCGGTACCCGTGCCTCCGGTGCCCGCTCGCCCAGCACTAGCGCGCCCGGCACTTGCGCGCCCGGCACTTGCGCCCCCGGTACCCGTACCCCCGACGCCGGCCCCGCGGCTCCCGCGGCCTTGTCCCGGTGCCGTTCGGCCAGCTCACGCGCCACCGGCACGGCGGTCGGGCCGTAGGCGTGCACCTGCCAGACTGGAAGGTTCAGGGCCTCGTGGTTGTCCCCGCGGCCGTCGCCGCCGGGCACCGGACCGGCGTGGCCGGCGTCGGGAACCCACGGGAGGCGCCGGCCCAGCACCCTGCCGCGCCGCTGCCCCGCCGGACGGGTCCGGCCCGGCCCCATCCAGTAGTGGATCCGGGTCTGCGAGATGTAGCCGAAGACCCGTCCGCCCGCCGGCGAGCGGGGGATGACCCGCAAGGCCACCGGCAGCACCACGGGGGCGAGCACCGAGCGGACGAACCTCGCCACCGGGCTCAGGGAGGTCACCGCCGCGAACACCCGGTCCGTGGTGCGCACCAGGTTCAGGGCCACCGGCCGGCGCTCGGCCTCGTAACGGTCCAGGGAGCCTTCAGCAGCCCGTCCGGCGAGGACGTCGGCGATCGTGCAGACCAGGTCCTGCGCGTCCTGCAGGCCGGTGTTCATGCCCTGGGCGCCGACGGGGGAGTGGATGTGCGCCGCGTCGCCGGCCAGGAAGACCGCTCCGCTGCGGAAGGCGGCGGCCACCCGGTGGTGGACGCGGTACCGGCTGGACCACGCGGTGTCCGCATAGGTGATGCCGAACCTGCCGGCCAGCGCGGCACGGGACCGCGGCTCGAGATCCGGAGTGCCGGCGTCGGCCCCCTCGGCTGTGGCGTCCGGGGCACGCAGGATGCCGAGCAGCCGCGAGCGCCGGCCCCGCTCGTCCCGGCCCATGGGGAAGCAGAGCATGAAGTGCTCGGCGGAGAAGCGGACCTCGATCCCGTCACCGACGCCCCGCACGCCGAGCGCGTCCAGGACGTAGAACTCGAACGGACTGGTGGTGCCCTCGAACGGCGTCCCCAGGGCATGCCGGACGGGGGAGGAGGCGCCGTCGGCGGCGATGAGGTACCGGGCGGTCAAGGTCACGGGTCCGGACGGGGCCTCGAGGGTGGCGGTCACCGTGCCGTCCGGGGATTGTGCCAGGGCGCGGAAGGCGTGCCGCCAGGCGACAGGACGCCCCAGCGCGGCCAGGTGGTCGGCCAGGATCTGCTCGTTGGCGCTCTGCTCGAGGACGTGCAGGCCGGGGAAGGGGGTGAGCCCGTGACCGATGCGGTCCAGGTGCACGGTGCCGAGCCGCCACCGGCCGATACCGGGACTGACGTGGCGCGCCGGCACGGAGCGGGCCAGCACGGCCTCCTCGAGGCCGAGCTGCCGGTACACCTCGATGGAGCGGGCCTGCAGGGCCAGGGCCCGGGACTCCCGGGTCGGCCCGGGCTTGGCATCCGCCACCACGGCCCGCAGCCCGAGCCGGGCACACCAGGCGCCCGCCATCAGCCCGGTCGGCCCGGCGCCGACGACCAGGACGTCCGTCCGGAAGGCGGTGGGCCGCGCTCCCGGAGCGCCGGGCAGGGGCGCGGCCGGCGGGGAGCCCGGGGCCAGCGGGGAGGCCGCTGCCGGGGAATCGGGCGAGGTCGCTGCAGGCACGCCCCCAGCGTAGGCAGGCGCGGGCACCCGCTCCATGGGTGACGGGCGTCTTCCGCGCGATGGCAGGTGACTGGCACGATGGCGGCATGCACCGCCGCGTCGAGGTCCGTGGCACCGCCTCGCCGGAGGCGGCGTGGGCTCGCTACGAGCGGTTCGACGCCTGGCCCGGGTGGGCGCCCCATATCCGCCGGGTCGAGGCCGACGCCGACGAGATCCGCCCCGGGGTGCGGGGCACCGTCCACGGGCCGGCAGGGCTGCGGGTGGCCTTCCGCATCGACGCCGTCGACCGGGCGCGCCGGACGTGGTCCTGGACCGTGTGGGTGCTCGGCCACCGCCTCATCCTGTTCCACGACCTGACGGCCGAGGACGACGGCACCCGCGCCGGCGTCGACCTGGACGGGCCCGCCCTGCTGGTGGGCCCCTATGCGCCCTTCACGCGCTGGCCCCTGCGCCGGTTGGTCCAAGCGGCCGGGCACTAGGCTGAGAGGACACCGCCGGAGACATCGAGGAGGACGGACCCATGAGGATCAGCGTCGGGCAGTTCCGCCCCACCGGAGTGGTCGCCGAGAACGTCGCCACGATGGAACGGCTCGCCGGACAGGCCAAGGACGACGGAGCAGAGCTCATCCTCTTCCCGGAGGAGTCCATGTTCACGGTCCGGCACGTGCCCGGTTCCTTCGCCGAGGCCGTCGACGCCGGCTGGTCCAGCTTCGTGCGCGACCTCACCCGGATCGCGGCGGACCTGGGGATCGCGATCGTCGCCGGCGGGTACGAGCCCTCCGGCACCGACCGGCCGTTCAACACCCTCGTGGCCGTGGACGCCACCGGGAGGATCGTGGACACCTACCGCAAGATGCACCTCTACGACGCCTTCACACACAAGGAGTCGGACCGGATCACCCCGGGCAAGCGGGACCTGTCCATCGCCGAACTGGGCGGACTGCGCTTCGGCATGATGACCTGCTACGACCTGCGCTTCCCGGAGGTGGCCCGCGCGCTGGCCGTCGGCGGGGCGGACGTGCTGCTCGTCCCGGCCGCCTGGTTCGCGGGCGACCACAAGATCGACCACTGGCAGACCCTGCTCAAGGCCCGCGCGGTGGAGAACACCGTCTGGGTGGTGGCCGCCGACACTCGCAGCGACAACACCATCGGTCACTCGGCCATCGTGGACCCGCTGGCCATCTCCGTGGCCCACCTCGGCGAGGAGGCCGAGGCGATCGCCACGGCCGAGGTCACCCGTGAGCGCATCGACGAGGTCCGCTCCTTCCTGCCGGTGCTGGCCAACCGCCGGACCGACATCCTGGGCTGACGCGCGCGGACCCGGCAGGCCGCCGTCGGGCCGGACGCGCGGGAGCCTGGCGGAAACTGGACGCCCGGGATCAGCCCGACAGCGAGGCCTGGAAGGCCCGCGCCCGGTCCACGAAGAAGGGCACCGTCTCCGGGTTGGCCAGTGAACCGGTATTGACCACGTCCTGAGGGGCGCGGCCGGTGAACATCCTCTTGACCGGCACCTCGATGCGCTTGCCGGCGTGCGTGACGGGGATACCGGGCGCGGCGATGATCTGGTCGGGCACGTGACGGGCCGAGGCGGTGGACCGGATGGTCCGGTTGATGCGCTCGCGGAGCTCGTCGGTCAGCTCGGCTCCCTCGGCCAGCTCCACGAACAGGGGCATGTAGTAGCCGCCGGGGTGCTCCACACCGATCACCATCGACTGCACGACCTCGGGGATGAGCTGCAGCGCCGCGTAGATGTCCGAGGAGCCCAGCCGGACCCCGGACCGATTCAGCGTGGCGTCCGAGCGGCCGTGCACGATGATCGTCCCGCGCTCGGTCTCGGTGATCCAGTCGCCCTGCACCCACACCCCCGGGTAGGTGGAGAAGTAGGTCTCGCGGTACCGGGCGCCGTCGGGGTCGTTCCATAGCCGCAGCGGCATGGAGGGCATCGGCTGGCGGATGACCATCTCGCCGACCTCGCCGATCACCCGCTGGCCGTCCTCGTTCCAGGCCTGCACGTCCACCCCCAGCAGCGGACCCTGCAGCTCACCCAGGCGCACCGGCTCCAGCGGGTTGGAACCCACGAAGCCCGAGCAGATGTCCGTGCCGCCGGAATCCGAGCCCAGGTGCACGTCCGGCTTCACGGCACTGTGCACCCACTGCCAGGTGGAGTCCGGCAACGGGGATCCGGTGGAGAGGATGGCCCGCAGCGCGGACAGGTCCCAGCGCTCGGCCGGGACCAGCCCGGACTTCTCCACCAGGGACAGGTAGGCCGCCCCGGTGGCGAACATGGTGGCCTTCGTGCGGGCGAGGATCTCGAACTGCCGGTCCGCGTCCCCGGCCTTCGGGGAACCGGAGTACGTGACCACGGAGGCCCCGGAGGCCAGGTTGGACACCAGGGTGTTCCAGACCATCCAGGAGGTGTTCGCGGCCACGTAGTAGCGGTCCCCGGGGCGCATGTCCTGGTTCAGGCCGGTGCCCTTGAGCGATTCCAGCAGCATCCCGCCGTGTCCGTGGAGGATGCCCTTGGGGTTGCCCGTGGTGCCGGAGGAGAACAGGACCCACAGCGGGTGGTCGAACGCCACCCGGGCGTACTCGGGGGCGGCGCCGGTGCCCGTGGCGTCCGGGCCGGGGACGTCCTGCTCGGTGAGCACCGCGCGGACCGTGGGCAGGCCGGCGGCGATCTCGTCGAGTTGCGCGCCCAGGTCCAGGTCCCTGCCGCTGAACCGGTAGCCGCGCGTGCCGATCAGCACCACCGGCTCGAGCTGCTGCAGGCGGGACAGGGTGGCGGTGACCGCCAGGTCGGGGGAGTTGATGGTCCACACCGCGCCGATGGAGGCCGCCGCCAGCAGTCCGATGATCGCCTCGGGCACGTTGGGCAGCACCGCGGCGACCCGGTCCCCGGGCCCCACGCCCAGCCCGCGCAGCTGCGCCGCCATGGCGGCGGTGCGGTCCCGCAGTCCGGACCAGCTGATCTGGAGGACCTCGTTCTCCTCGGTGATGTGCACGACGGAGGCCTGGTCCGCCCGCTGCCGGTCCTCCGCCCAGCGCAGCACGTTCTCCGCGAGGTTGAGCCGGGCCCCCGGGTACCAGACCGCGCCCGGCATGGCCGCCTCGGCCAGGGCCGGGCCGTCGAAACCCTCGCCGATCACGCCGAAGAACTCGCGCACGGCATCCCAGAACCCGTTGAGGTCCTCGATCGACCAGGCGTGGAGTTCCCGGTAGCCGTGGACGGCGACGCCGCGGTGCTCGGCGAGCCAGTCGATGAAGCGCTGCGCCACGCTGACGTGCTCCGGGTCCGGGGTCCAGGTGATGACGGGGTCGGGAGAGGGGGTCACGGATCTGTCCTCCGAGTGATGAACGGGGCGGCGCGGAGAGGCCGGCCCTCCGGGGTGATGTCCCTCACGGTAGCCGCGCGGCGGCCCACCGATTGTCCGGTGACGAACCCTCGCGGATGGTGGAGGCCCTCAACGGTTCTCAGGGAACTCCCAGCATGTTCCCAAGCCATTCCCACACCCGATTCCTATGCTGTAACCACCTCATCAAGGTGCGAGTGATGACAAGAGGGCCCCGGGCCCGGCGCAATGCGTTCCCCTCACGCAGCCGGAACACCCGGGGCCCTGCCATGTCCTGCGGGTTCCTCCGAGCCGCGCGGCCGCTCGGGCCCCTGCCTCGCGGCCGGTGGGATGGCGGGAGTCCCCGGCGGGACATCCTTCCGCGACCGCCCACAACCGCTCGGGTATTCGCCGGTCCAGACTGCCAGCGATCTCCCAGTCGGCGTCCGGTCTGCACACAAGTCCGACCCCTACTCTGAAAGAGCCTCATCAAGGTGCGAGTGATGAAGGTGCGAGTGATGACAGGGGCCCCGGGCCCGGCGAATGCGATTCCCCTCCGCAGCCGGTTACCCGGGGCCCTGCTCATGCCCTCTGCACGGGCGGAAGTTGGCGCCCCCTGCCTTCGCCTGGCGTTCCCGGGCCCCAATCCAAGGACGTCGTCGTCGGACCGATGCAGACGGCGATGGGCCAGCCGGGCCCGGACGTCGCCCTCGACCTCGATCGGAGGGCGTCGCCGGCACTGCCTTGGCGCGGCGGCGTCTGAGCGGCAATACTCGAAACCACGGTCCAGCACCATCCATCCAGGAGGACACCATGGCACTGAAGAACCTGTTCAACCGGGCCCGTAACTACGCCAACAGCCCTGAGGGACGCAGGCTGATCAGCCAGGGCAGGCAGGCCATGCGCCAGCGCGGCACGAGGGGCCGGGGCGTCCAGGGCGTGCGCCGGCAGTCCGGGTCCAACGGGATCATGGGGCTGGCCCAGCGCTTCCTCGGCCGCGGGGGATCCTCGGGCACGAGCCGCCGGCACTGAGAGCGCCCGTCGTCCGCTGCCCGTCGCCCCGGTCCGCCCGCGGGCCTGGGCTACGGGGCACCGGCTACGGGGCACGGGGTCACGCCGGACGGAGCAGGTCCTGTTCCTCCACAGCGTCCAGGGACAGGGTCCGGTATCCCTGTTCCTCGAACAGCACGGTGAGCCGGTCGTCCTCGACGCTCATCACGATGCCCGGGCCCCACTCGCGGTGCACCACCGGGCTCTGCAGGGGGAACCGTTCGTCGTCATGCGTCAGGTCCACGGCGGTGCCGGCATCGCAGTTGTCACAATTTCCGCAGGGGGAGTCGAGGTCCTCGCCGAAGTAGCCCAGCAGGTACTGGCGTCGGCATCCGTGGGTCTCCGCATAGCCGCGCATCATCTCGATGCGTGAGCGGTCGATGCGCTCCAGCCTCTCGGCCGTCTCCTCGGCCAGCCGGGCGGCCGTCTTCGGCCCGACGCCCTCCGCCAGCCGGAGCCCCTTCCGGGTGGAGGTCACGGCGCCGGCGGCCTGCAGCAGATTGACCGTGCCGGTGACCCGGCGGGCGCTGATGCCCCCGTCGGTCTTGAGTTCGTTCTTCAGCCGGGTCAGGCGCACCGGGCCGTCCGCGCGCTGCAGCTCCTTGACGACGGCGGCCACCACGTCCTGGTCCGCGTGCTGGGAGCTGAAGAAGCTGCGCAGCCCGAGGTCCTCGCTGCGGTAGTGCAGCACCACTCGGGCGTCCTCGCCGTCGCGGCCGGCGCGGCCGGCCTCCTGGTAGTAGGTGTCCAGCGAGTCCGTGATGTCGGCGTGCACCACGAAGCGCACGTCGGCCTTGTCGATCCCCATGCCGAAGGCGCTCGTCGCCACGACCACGTCGAGACGCCCGTCCAGGAATTGCTCCAGGGTCTCGTCGCGCACCGTGGTCTTCTGGCCGGCGTGGTAGGCCCGGGCCACCAGCCCTCGCTCGGTGAGCCGGCCGGCATAGTCCTCGGCCTCCCGGCGCGTAGCGGTGTAGAGCAGGCCCGGGCGGGGCAGGCCGGCCACCTGCTCCAGGACGGTCTCGTGCTTGTGATGGTCCTCGTGGTGACGTTCCACCGCCAGGTGCAGGTTGGGCCGGTCGAAGCCCAGGGCGATGACGAGAGGATCGGCCAGGTCCAGCCCCTCGACGATCTCCTCCCGCACCGGGGTGGAGGCGGTCGCGGTGAGCGCGATGATGACCGGCGAACCCATCCGGTGACGTGCCATGCCGAGGCGGAGGTAGTCCGGCCGGAAGTCATGGCCCCACGAGGAGACGCAATGCGCCTCGTCCACCGTGAGGAAGGCCGGCCCGATCTCGCGCAGCCTCTCCAGCACCTCGTCCTTCGCCAGTTGCTCGGGCGTCAGGAACACGAACTTCGCCGTGCCGTCCTCCAGGGCCTGCCAGGCGCGATCCCGCTCACGGGCGGGGACCGAGGAATTGATGGCCACGGCGTGCGGCGCAGCGTCCGCGGACAACTCGTTGAGGCCGTCACGCTGGTCCGCCTGCAGGGCGATCAACGGGGAGACGACCACGCAGGGCCCGTCCGCCAGGAGTGCGGCCAGCTGGTAGACCGCCGACTTCCCGTACCCCGTCGGCATCACGGCCAGCACGTCCCGGCCGGAGACCGCGGCCTCCACCGCCTCGGCCTGGCTGGGGCGCAGCTCTTCCCAGCCGAAGATTTCCCGGGCGAGCTGGTGGACGTCCGTCGGAGTCGTCGTCATCCCCTCACTCTAGGAGACGGGGAGACGGCGGTGGTCAGGTGCTCAAGGACACCTCTCGGGCATGGAGCCCGTGCCGACGGCTGACATGGTCCACTTCGAACAAGCGTGACCTGGTGGACACGACCCGGGGCCTCGACGAGGTCGCCAACTCCGTGTGCTGGCGCGAACTCTGTCTGCGCCGACCGCTCGCCCGCTCTGTGCGCAGTTCTATCTGTGCGCAGTTCTACGTGTGCGCACGGGCCGGGACAGTATCCGGCGTACTCTCGGCCTGATGACCGCAACTGTTGCCATGGTGTCCGGCTGAGACGAGTTCATAAATGGCCGGGGCGATATCGACCGGGCTGACGATGCCGAGTTCTCGATCGCTGGTGACCCAGACTTGGCGTTCGGCAAGCGTGGTGCCGCCATGGCCGCCGCCGTCCACGTGCCCGTGGTCGGTGGTGACGATGACGGTCCAGTCCTCACGGTCTGTCCGGGCGTCGAGATGGTCGAGCAGCTCCCCGAGCAGGCTGTCGGCGCGCTCGATCGCGGCCCGGTACCGGTCACTGACGCCGTCCCGGTGGCCGACCTCGTCGACTTCACCGAAGTAGACGAACGCCGCGTCCACCGCGGGGTCGGCGAGCCTTGCCTGTGCGATTTGAAGCACCGTGCGGTCGCCAGCGATGTAGGACTCGGGCGATTCATCCGGCATGTCGATCGGTACGCAGTCCACGAGTGTGGGGTCCACCAAGGGCCCGCATCCGGTGGCGGCGACGATGGGCTGCCAGGCGGCCACCGCGATAGGCCGGGTCAGCATTCCCTGGCGGCCCAATCGGGTGAACACGTCCGGCAACCGTCGCTCGGGGGCGGTGGAGTTGTCGTACACGCCGTGCTCGGTGGGCCAGGTGCCGGTGAGGATGGATGACCACATTGGCCCTGAGACCGTGATCCCCTCCTCGGGGATCGCCATCGAGTGGTGGCATCCGGACCCGGCCAATCGATCCAGTGTGGGGGTGCGCGCCTGCTGGAGGATGTCGAACCGTACCCCGTCAATGCCCACGAGCAGGACTTTCGCGGTGGTCATCAGGCGTTGCCCCGGGTCGCGATGAGGTGGCCGGATTCGTAGACGTTGACGTCTTGCTCGTCCACGTGCAGGGCCACTTGTGCGTCGTCGTGGATGAGTTCCGCGGCGGCGCCGGTAACGGTCGCCACGATCTCCGTGTCGGAGTCGAGCGGGCGTAAGCGCAGCTGGCTGACTGAACCGAGGTAGGTGCGGTGCACGACCGTCGCTCTGGCCCATTCGGGCTGGCTGTGGGGGTCGGGACTGACCCGGACTCTCTCGCCATGGAAGGAGCAGGTGACCCGGGTGCCGTCGGCGAAGGCGGAGGGCAGGTCGAAGACCTTCCCCCAGCGGAGGCGGCCGTGACGGGCCTCGATGTCGACTTCGCTGCGATGTCCGACGAACCGTGCGGCCTCGATGCGCTTGGGGCGAGCGTAGATCTCGCTGGGGGCGGCTGCCTGGAGGATCTCGCCCCGGGCCATGAGGACGACGCGGTCGCTCAAGGCGAACGCCTCGGACTGGTCGTGCGTCACGAAGATCGTGGTGATGCCGACCTTCCGCTGGATCTCGCGGATCTGGTCGCGGAGGTGGTTGCGCACCTGGGCGTCGAGGGCGCTGAGGGGTTCATCGAGCAAGAGCATGCGCGGGTGGGGCGCCAGCGCCCGGGCCAAGGCCACTCGCTGCTGCTGGCCGCCTGAGAGTTGCTTGGGGCGCTTGTGCTGGTGCTCGGTGAGTCCCACGAGCTCGACCATCTCGTCCACGCGCTGGGAGATCTGCTCGGACTTCATTCCGGAGGCCTGCAGCGGGAAGGCGATGTTCCGGCGGACGGTCATGTTCGGAAACAGCGAGTACTGCTGGAACACCATGCCGATGCCCCGCCGTTGCGGCGGCAGGTCGGTGACGTCGACGCCATCGACCTCTATCCGGCCGGCGTCGAAGTGCTGGAGTCCGGCGATCGTGCGCAGCAGCGTGGTCTTGCCACAGCCCGAGGGACCGAGGAGGGAGACGAACTCGCCGTCGCCGATCTCCAGGGACAGGTCATCGAGGACGACGTTGGTCCCGTAGGACTTGGTGATGTGTTGAAGACTGACATTTCCCATGGGCAGGCCCCTAAGAGATTCGAGCGGGAGGGCGGACAGGGTCGGCTGGTTTGGTGGCGGTGTCGATGCGCGTGATGAGCAGTGAGACGGCGAACAGCAGCGCGAACGTCGCGAACGAGACGGCCGCGAGCTCGGCTCCCGCCCCCGGGACCCGGCCGGAGAACATCCGCAGGGTCCACAGCGGCAGGGTTTCGTACCCGCCGCCGATGAGGGTCATGGTGATGGGGAATTCCCCGAAGACTGATGCGGCGGTGAGCAGCGATCCCGACATCACGCCGGTGCGGATGGCCGGGACGATGACCTGCAACAAGGTGCGCGGCAGGCTGGCCCCGCTCATCCGAGCCGCCTCGGAGAGCTGTTTGGCGTTGTTGGTGATCAGAGAGTTCTCCACGGCCCAGTACAGATAGGGGAAGGTGACCCCCGACAGGGTGAGCACGAGCAACCCGACGGTGCCGAAGAGCCCGGGGGCGATCTCCTTGACCGTGAGTTGCATGCCGGCGGCGATCACGATCCAGGGCAGTGCGAAGGGCACGACGGCCAGGGCCTGGAACCAGGGGCGGATCCGTGGCTCCACGACGACCGAGACATAGGCCGCGGGGATGACCAGGATCCAGTTGATGACGCACACGGCGACAGCCAGGAACAGGGATCGTCCGACGGCGGAGAGAACGTCGGATGAGGTCAGCGCGCCGATCCAGTGTTCGGCGGTGTAGCCGCTGGGCAGCACCGTTCCGCTCCAGGCGGTGGCGACGCTGAAGACGAGCAGCGCGAGCAGGGGAATGCCGAGGAAGCCGATCAGCAGGATCAGCGCACCCCAGCGGCCGAGGAAGGAGTCGGCTTCGTCGTTCGAGGTAGTGGTCCCTGTGGACGCCAGGGGGGCGACGGTCTGGGCTGACATCAGAGGATCCTTTCCCCTCGTCGTTGGAGCGTGCGGTAGATCCACATCATGGCGATGGCCAGGAGCATCAGGATGACCGAGAGGGTGGCGGCGCGTTCGACGCCGAACACCGAGCTCTCGAGGTCGCGGCCGATCTCGATGGAGATGAGATCGATGGACGCCGGTGAGGTGGTCACGACGTACGGGATCGCGTAGGCGCCCATGGACCACATGAAGATCTGCAGGCCGTTGCCGAGCGCGAAGGGGGCCAGCGTCGGAAGCCCGACCTGCCTCCAGAAGCGCCAGAACCCGGCGCCCGACATGCGGGCGGCTTCACGCCACTCGTTGCGCAGCAGTGCGTAGCTCGGCAGCGAGAGCATCAGGTACAGGGGCAGGTGGACGTACAGCATGATGGCGTTGAGCCCGATCATTGACCCCAGGGACGGGAATTCGGCCTGCCCGAACAGTTGGCTCCAGATCGTCGTCAGCACTCCGGTCGTGCCGATCAGCAGCATGAAGGCGAAGGCGAGCCCGGGCCCGCCGAAGCTTGAGGCGACATTGATGAAGGACATCACCACGCCGCGGGCCCGGCCCTTCAGCCTGACGAGTGCAAGGGCGATGGGCGTTCCGAGCACGACACACAGTCCGGCCTGCCAGAGCGCGAATTGCAGTGAGTTTCCCAGCGCCGCCCGGTCGACACCGCTGGAGAAGACGTCGATGAAGTTGCCCAGGCCGTAGCCGCCGCGTACCTGCAAGGAGATATGCAGCAGGACGAGCAGCGGGAAGATCAGACACACCAGGCCGAGCACCAGTAGCGGTACTGCCGGTGCTGTCCGTCCAAGGCGTTCCAGGTTCACGAGAACTCCCGAGGTTGAGCACGACGGTGCGTGCACGTCGCGTACGACTCGCACGCACCGTCGTGGGGGTGGAGGGGTTGCGTTAGAGGTTGACGTCCGACTCGAACTCGGAGATCAGCTGCTCGGGGTCGATCGCGGAGGGGTCGATGGTCTGGGTATTGGCGTAGAGCTCCTCGGGCAGCCACCGCTCGCGCCGCTCCTCCGGGACCTCGAGGTCGCCGTTGACGTAGCGGATGGGACGGGCGCCGAAGTCGGCGAAGAGCAGCTGGCCCTCGTCGGAGAGCACGTAGTCCAGGAAGCCCTTGATGAACTCCATGTCCTCATCGTTGTGACCGTTGGCCAGGATCGAGGACGGCATGTAGATGGAGCCGTCCTGCGGCACGTAGAACTCCAGTTCCACGCCTTGTGCGGCGGCCTCTTCGATCATCGCGACGGCGTTGAAGTCGTACTGCAGCATCACGCCGTACTCGCCGCGGATCAGCGCCTCGACGCTGGGCGGCGCATCAGAGATGTTGCCGGTGGCGTACAGCTCGTTGAGGTACTTCCAGGCGGCGTCAAGATTGTCGATCGAACCGCCCCGGGCCAGTGCGATGGACAGGATGGCGGCCTGCGCCGACCCGCTGCTCGGAGCGGTCAGGGCGGCCGAGGCGACCTTGCCGTCGGCGTAGGTGTCCTGCAGGAGCGCATCCCAGCTCGTGGGCGCTTCCTCGACCACCGCAGGGTTCACCAGGAACCCCATGACGCCCGTGAAGGTGTTGACCCAGCCGCCGTCTTCGGCATACTGGCCCGGTTCCAGGTCCGTTGCTCCTTCGGGCACATACGGTGCGGTGACGCCGACGTCCTCGGCGACCGGGCCCCAGAGGCCGCCAATGTCGCTGAAGTAGCCGACGGGGTTGCCCTGCTCGGCGTCGTAGCGCTGGATCGCCTCACTCGAGGACATGTCGGTGTCAACATGCTCGCACTCGGCCTCGATCGACTCGCAGTAGCCCTCGAGCAGCGCGCCGTAGTTGGCCCAGGTGTCCGGCAGGGCGTAGGTCGTGATGGTGCCCGCCTGGGTTGCGGCCACCTCGGGGTTGGAGGGTTCGGACCAGTTGGCATCCACGGTGTTGGCACCGGAGGCACAACCGGTCAGCAGGACGGCGGCCGAGACGGCGACGGCAGCCGAGGTGAGTCGACGGTTCATGACGGACCTTTCGTGAGGCGTGCAGGAGGACGCACGCAACGGGGGAGGGGAGGGAACAGATCAGGAAGCAGTAGGAGCGGGGGAATGGAGGAGAGAGTTCAGCGAATCGAGGGCGAAGCCCAGTGAGCACGTCATGCCAATGCCGGTGGTCACGGCGGTCACCCGGACGCCCGGCAGCGGGGTTTCGCAGAGGAAATCGGTCATCGGCGAGGATGCGTACACCCCCCGCCAACGGCGCAGCACCTCGACCGTGTCGAGACCGAAGAGCCGCTTGGTCTCCTCGAGCAGCAGTTCGTCGCTGCGTTCGAGTTCGAACGGGTCCTCGACCCGCCCGCGATGGTGGGTGTCGCCGACGACGAGGGCGCCGTCGGGTCGCTGGGTGAACATTAGGTTGATCTCGTGCTCGAGGAGCTCGGGGCGATGGCTCATGAAGTCGGCGCGCACGGCAGTCGTCGACGCCAGTTCGGCGAAGGCGCCATAGCGCAGGAGCGAGAGCCCGGTGAAGATCGCCGGGTCGATCACGCGCCCGGTGGGCGCCTTGATCTCCATCATGCGCAACCGGCAACGCTCAACCTGGTACTGATCCGCAAGTTCCGGGAACAACCGGTCGAGGTCATGGCCGATCGCCACCACGATATTGGCTGCCGTGAGCACGCCGCGGCTGGTCAGCACCTGCCCGCTCTCCACCGCGCCGACGTTGGTGCCCAGGAAGAAGGCCACCCCCCGGTCACGCAGCAGCTCCGTCATCCGGGCGACGGCGACGAGCGGATTGACGCGCAGATCCAGGGGCAGGTGGGCCCCGGCCAGGATCTCTCCCGATTCGACACCCAGGACGTCTGCGGTCTCAGTGGCCGTGAGCAACCGGGCCTCCTCCGCCCCGTGCACCTGGACGAACTCTTCCAGGACCGCCGTCTCATGCTCGGTACGGGCCACCACGAGGGTCCCGGACTCGCGGAGGCTGATATCGGCCTGGCGGCCGATGCGCAACCACTGCTCACGGGCCACGTCGGCATAGGAGCGCGCCGCACCCGACTGCGCGGTGATGCAGAGATGTCCGAAGTTGCGAACGGACGCACCGACTGCGTGCAGATCACGTTCGACGACGGCCACCCGTAGTCCCCGGTCTGAGGCATGCAGGGCGTGGGAGAGGCCAAGGATGCCACCGCCCACCACCACGAGGTCGAAATCACCGAGGTGATTGCTGGGGCGGGAGGTGGTGGCGAAGGAAGGGGAGTGGTTCACGGCAGCAATCAAAGCAGGACATGGCTAGACAAGTTGGCCGTTTCGGGCAGCGTGCATCACGCGGTCACCAACTGTTCACCTTGGCAACCTTTTGTTGGAGAAGGAAGGTGTGCTAACTCACTTCGTCCACCTGATAACGCGGCACCTCAACGCCTGGAGGTCACTCCTGCTCCGCTTCGGTTGGCAGCAAAGGGAGTCGAGCCTGAGGCCGCCGGAAGCCGGGGCCGAACCCCCAGGGGCACTGCAGTACCCACCGGAGAGGGGAGTCTCGGAAACTTGTATATATTGGTTTGTGTGACTTCCAACGGGCCAGATGAATCCAAGTACGCCTCGATCGCGCACACCCTGCGCCAGGGCATCGAGTCGGGGCTGTACCCGGTGGGGACCGCACTGCCGTCCGAATCGGAGCTGTGCCAGCGCTTTTCGGTGTCCCGGGGCACGGTCCGTCAGACCGTGGCGATGCTGCGCAACGAGGGACTCGTCGAGACGCATCGTGGGCGCCGGCCAACCGTGCTCAACCGCCCGCTCGAGCACGCGATCGACGAGTTCTTCTCCTTCTCAGCGTGGGTGCGAGCCCAGGGAAGGGAACCGGGGCAACGCACCGTGGAAATCGCGCGCCGCCGCGTGCTCGGCGAATGCGACTCGAACACGGACTACCCAGAAGGGGAGTACCTGGTCCACATCACGCGGTTGCGTACCATCGACGGACTGCCCACCATGCTTGAGCGCAGCGTCTTCCATGACTCCCTCGGCCAGCACCTCATGCACTTCGACACGGACAGTGGCTCGATTTTCGAGTACCTCATCGGCCTAGGGGCGCCGCTGGACACCGGAACCCACCTTGTCGATGCGGTCTTGGCCACCGAGACCGACGCCGAGCTGCTCGAGGTGGACCTGGGCGCGCCGGTGCTGCGCGTACGGCGGTACACCCGGTCGGCCGACGGTGAACTGCTCGAATACTCGGACGACCGGTACCGACCCGACCGAGCGACCATCCGCCTGCGCAATAATCGCGCCACGTCAGCCACTGGCGTCAGCGCCTCGCGGGCCTCCCTGGACGACATCTCGTTGAACTGAACCTGCCACTCAACGCCCCTGCGGTGTACTCACCGGCACGATCGGTGCCGACAAGCCCCACTACCAAAAGGACATTCCATGCACTACGACCTCCTCTCCCTGGACATGGCAGGCACCACCTTCGACGAAGGGAACGTGGTCTACGACGTGCTACGCCGTTCGGTCGCGGATGCCCTCGGCACCGACGTCCCCTGGGACATCGTCGATCGCTGGACGGGAACGTCGAAGATCGAGGCCATTCGGGCAATCATCAAGGAGGTCCGCGGTGACGCGGATCCCGAGAAGGTCTACTCCGCGTTCAGCGCTCAGCTCGAGCGCAGTTACCGTGAGGATCCGCCGCGCCCCTTCCCGGGGGTGACGGAGATGTTCAACCGGTTACGGTCCGCCGGTGTGAAGGTGGCCCTGCAGACCGGCTACGCCAAGCCCATCACCGATCTGATCCTCGAGAACGCGGGATGGAGGATCGGCGAGACCGTCGACGCCGTGGTGACGTCGGACAGCGTGGCGGCTTCCCGCCCGGCGCCGTACCTCATCTTCCGCACCATGGAGGCCACCGGCGTCACCAACGTACGCCGCGTCCTGGTCGCCGGGGACACGGTCAACGACTTGCGGGCAGGCACCAACGCCGGGGCGGGCTTCGTCGTCGGCCTGCTCAGCGGGGCGCAGAGTGTTGAAACCCTGGGCAGGGTTCCGCATACCCACATCTTGGATCGCGTCACCGACATCGAGGCTCTGGCCCACGAGTGAGCGTTGACCGGGGAGGCGTGTTCATTCACCTGTTCCGGAGCTCCTAGACGGGCCATCAGTCGCCCCAGGGCCCTCTCCCCGGGACGCGTTCGCGATGCTGAACCCACGACTGGAGCGAAACACCCCTTTACGAGCACGACGGGGCGCGGAAAGGTGGGGCCTAGCCGGTCGTTCGTGATCGGCTCTCAACGCCACCACGAAAGGCAGGACCACTGATGTCCGGAAACCTGTTGGCCCGTTCCATCCACGACCTGACCGCCGGCGCGTGGTTCGGCGGGTCCCTGATGGGAGCCATCGGCCTCAACGGTGCCACCGCCGAGGCCAAGGACCCCACCGAGCGCACCCGCCTGTCCAGCCTGGGCTGGAAGCGGTGGGCCCCGGTGCAGACCGCCGCCTTCGCCGCGCACCTGGGCACCTGGGGGCCGCTGCTGTGGGAGAACAAGGCCCGCTACGCCACCCAGGCGGGCGTGATGCGCTGGACGTGGATCAAGGCCGGGGTGACGGTGGCCGGGGCGGCCGTGACCCTGTACTCGGGGATCCTGGGCAAGAAGGTCGAGGAGCTGTCCCACCAGGGGGCCGTGGGGGCCACCGAGCCGGCGCCGACGGCCTCCCCGGAGCTTGCCAAGGCCCAGGAGCAACTGCGGATGCTGCAGTGGGCCATCCCGGCCTTCGCCGGCACGGTGATCGTGCTGGGCGCCAAGCACGGCGAGATGCAGCGGCCCCGGAACCTTCGGCCCAAGGGCCTGGGGACCGTGCTGGCCCTGGCCGACCTGACCCCGGCGAGGGGGACGTCCAGGGTGGTTCGGGCGCTGCTCGCCTCCTGACCGGGCGCCTGGTCCGTTCTCCGTCCGCGGCGGCCGCACCGAGTGCAGGTGCGGCTGCCGCGGACCGGGTCAGCGGTCCAGTTCCTGGCGCTTGGAGGAGATCACGCCGGTGTTGAAGCCGGCGAGGTTCAGGCCGCCGTGGAAGCGGGCGTGCTCGATCTTCACGCAGCGGTCCATCACGATGTCCATCCCGTAGGACTCCGCCAGGCGGGCGGCGTCCTCGTTCCAGATGCCCAGCTGCAGCCAGACCGTCTTCGCGCCGACCTCGCGGGCCTCCTCCACGATGCCCGGGGCGTCCGAGGCCTTGCGGAATACCTCCACCAGGTCGGGGACCTCGGGCAGGTCCTGCAGCGAGGCGTACACGGGGTGGCCGAGGATCTGCTTGCCTTGCTCGGCCAGGATCGGGTTCACGAAGTAGACCCGGAAGGTGGTGGAGGACAGCAGGTAGGTGGCCACGAAGTACGAGGCGCGGGCCGGCTTGTCCGAGGCGCCGACGATGGCGATCGACTCGGTCCGGCGCAGCAGCGCCAGGCGCTCCGGCGCGGACGGTCCGGTCCAGGTGCGGTCGGGCAGTGCGGTGCTCACTGGGTGGCCTCCTTCGATGCGGTACCGGCAGGAACGCTGTCCCCGGCCGGGGCATTCCCGCTCGGGTCGACGGCGGAGGGTGACGGTGTCTCCGACGCGGCGAGGGACTCCGCCAGCTCGCCGGACGGAGCCGACGTCGGGCCGGCGCCGTTCACGGCGGCCTCCAGGGCCTGGTCGAGGTCCCAGAGGATGTCCTCGACGTCCTCGATGCCCACGGAGAGGCGGATGAGGTCCTCGGGGATGCCGCCGGCCACGAGCTGCTCGGCGGTCAGCTGCTGGTGGGTGGTCGAGGCCGGGTGCAGCACCAGCGTCTTGGCGTCGCCGATGTTGGCCAGGTGGCTGGCCAGCTGCAGGTTCGAGATGAACTCCGCGCCGGCCGCGCGGCCGCCCTTCACGCCGAAGCTGAACACGGAGCCCACGCCCAGCGGCAGCAGCTCCTTGCCGCGCTCGTGGTGGGGGTGGGAGGGCAGGCCGGCGTAGTTCACCCAGCTGACCCGGTCGTCGGCCTCGAGCCACTCGGCCACCCGCTGGGCGTTGGCCAGGTGGGCGTCCATGCGCTGCGCCAGGGTCTCGATGCCGATCATCAGCTGCTGGGCGGAGGCCGGAGCCAGGGAGGGGCCGAAGTCGCGCAACTGCTCCGAGCGCAGCTTCGTCAGGAAGCCGTACTCGCCGAAGTTTCCCCACCAGGAGACGTCACCGTAGGAGGGGACCGGCTCGGTCATGGCCGGGAACTTGCCGTTGTCCCAGGGGAAGAGGCCGGACTCGACGACGACGCCGCCCAGAGTGGTGCCGTGCCCGCCGAGGAACTTCGTGGCCGAGTGGATGACGATGTCCGCGCCGTGCTCGAAGGGGCGGATCAGGTACGGCGGGGTGAGCGTGGAGTCCACCACGAGCGGGACGCCGGCGGCGTGGGCCACCCTCGCCAGGCCGGGCAGGTCCACGATGTCCCCGGAGGGGTTGGCCACGACCTCCGTGTACACGGCCTTGGTGTTCGGCTGGATGGCGGCGGCGAAGTCCTCGGCCTCCATCGAGTTCACGAACGTCGTCTCGATCCCGAAGCGGCGCAGCGAGACGTCGAGCTGGGTGATGGTGCCGCCGTAGAGCTTGGAGGAGGCCACGATGTGGTCCCCGGCCTGGGCGAGCGCGGCGAAGGTGACGAACTCGGCGGCCATGCCGGACGCCGTCGCGACCGCCCCGATGCCGCCCTCCAGCGAGGCCATCCGCTCCTCGAACGCGGCGACGGTGGGGTTGCCGATGCGGGAGTAGATGTTGCCGTACTTCTGCAGCGCGAACAGGTTCGCGGCGTCCTGGGCGGATTCGAAGACGTAGGAGGTGGTCTGGTGGATCGGCACGGCGCGGGATCCGTGCACGGCGTCGGGGACGGCCCCGGCGTGCAGGGCGCGGGTACGGAAGCCGAACTGGTGTTCTGCCACGAGGGTCCTTCCAGCAGGGGGTGGGGTCCGGGCGCGCTTCGGCGCCGGCGGACCCGTTTGGTCTCATTCTTCCCGACGTCGGCCCGTTCCGGGCAACTGGAGGTCGAAAGATGACCTGGGGCCGGGATGCGAGGGGCGGGCGTCGTCTGGTGGGGAGGTCCGCACGAGAACCTCCTGCCGCCTGCAGCCTGTGTCAGTCGGCGCGGATGAGGAACAGGGTTCCCTGGTGTGCCGGAAGCTGGACGGGGAAGCCGTGGTGCTCGTCCACGGTGCCGATCTCCTTGCCGGAGAAGGCGTCCGTCACTGCCGTGCCGATCTCCAGGTGCGTCGACTCCACCCTGCAGCTCAGGGGTCCCGAGGAGAAGTTCAGGGCCGTCACGGCCATCTCTGCGGTGGCCGTGCGTTGCACCATGGCCAGGAGCCCCGGCTGGTTTGGCTCGGGCACCTCGAGGAGTTTCCCCGCGGCGATCCCGTGCTCCTTGCGGACGGCGAGGACGTCTGCAAGGCGCCGGGCGAACGAGCGCTCATCCTCCAGCTGTTCGGGCAGCGGCGCATACAGGCACTGGGCCCGCGGCAGTCCGGAGCCGGAGGAGCGCGATTCGGGGGCAGAGCCCATCAGGTTGTGCGCGCCACGGTTGATCCACCGGGTGTCGCCACGGGAGATGAGTCCGCGCACCTCATCCTGGGGCAGGGGAAGCACGCCGCGCAGGTCCCACCCGGACAGGGCGAAGACCCCCGGCTGCAGCGCGTTGTACATGGCCAGCAGCAGGTGGCCGTCCCGGATCCGTTCGACCTGGTTGTCCGTGATCGCGTCGAGATCGGTGATCCCCAAGGCGGCGGTGACCACGCTGGCCGTCGTGCAGGCGATCCCGTTGGTCGTGAAGACGAGGTTGTAGGGCGCCGCCGGGCCGGCGATCCGCTGCCGCAGGGTCTCCTGGATCTCCTCGGCAAGCTCCCCGCCGGTGACCTGCCGGCCGTCGAACTCGAAGATCCGGTCCCGGTGCCGCACGGCGAAGTGGATGAGCTCGTAGGTCAGCTCGTCGTGGTTCTGAAGGGCGTGGACCAGGCCGGCGGGGTCCACGCCGATGGCCAGGGCCTCGCGCAGGGTCAGGCGCAGGAACTCGGTGTCTCCGGTGACGAGGGCGTGGTGGTACGCCGGGCGGGTCACGAAGTCGTACGACAGGTCCGGCCCGTTCGCGGAGGTGGCCTTGATGTCGTCGATCGAGAGGTTCAGCTCCTGGAACGTGAACCCACCGACCTTGCGCACCATGGAGCCCAGGAGCTGGTTGGCGGCCTCCGAGAGCGGGTGGCCCTCGGACCATCCCGCGCCCTGGTCGGCTCCCTTCTCGACGCCGAGGAAGCCGTTGGCGTCCAGGCGCAGGCCGCCGGCGCCCAGGTCCAGGAGGGAGTGCAGGGCGTCCCCCATGACCAGGCGCATGCCCGAGAACGTCGGGTCGAGCCAGTTCAGGGAGGGCTGCCCGTCCTTGAAGTAGTGCAGGTACACCCAGCGGTGGGGCTTGCCCTCGGTGTCCAGGACGGTCCGGGTCACGCTCCAGTTGGTCTCCTTGACCCCGGGCTCGTAGAAGATCACCCGCTGCAGCTCGCCGATGATGTACCCGGCCTCCTGGAGCGCGCGCTCGGTGTCCCGGTCCAGGTTGACGGAGTCCTGGCCATCGGGCACCTCGGGCAGCAGGTGCCAGTCGGACTCTGGGATGTCGATCATGTGGTACAGGCCTGGGTAGTCCCGGTAGTTCATCTCGGCCAGGCGGAAATCGGCCCCCTTGCCGGTGTGGCCGGGCACGATGTCATCGATGATCGTCCCGCCATGGTCCTTGGCCACGGCGCACATCTCGCGGAACTCGTCCTCGGTGCCGAAGACGGAGTCGATGGCCATGCTGATGCGGTCGAAGTGGCCGTCCACGCTGGGCGTGAAGTCCCAGCCCTCGATGCCGCCGGCCCGCTTGAGCGGCCCGGTGTGGATGGCGTCGATGCCGATCTGCTCGAACGCGGACCATAGCCTCGGATCACCGAGCGCACCCAGGAAGGACTGCCCCGGCCGGGTGATGACCGCCAGGGGATAGGACGTCACCCACACGTTGGCGGTCTGCACGGCTCGCCGGGGATCGGGGCGGGCGTAGGCGTGCTGCCACATGCTGGCCTGCCCGGACAGTTGACGGGCCAGCGCCCGGGCATCACCGAGCATGGACTGGCTGCGTAGCCAGTGGACATAGGCGGGATTGGTCCCCACCGGTTCGAAGGGGGGCCTCGCCTCGCCGAACTGCTGATTGCGGCGGGCCTTCGGGCGCGCCGCCCGGGGTCGGGCGGGGTAGAAGACCTCGTCGTAATTGATGTCCGACCCGACTTGGCTCACGCCTAGTGCCCTGACTGCTGCTGGGTGGCGTTGAGGATGTCCTTGGCTTCGGGCGTCAGGGCGGCGGGGATTGCGGTGGTGGTGCCGTTGATCTCGACCAGGCCCTCACGCAGTGGCTTGAGGGTGTTCAGGATCTTGCGCAGGCTCAGCCCGGTGGCCGCTTGCAGGTGCCGGGCCACGGCCAGGGCACAGAACACGATAGTCAGGTGCGCGTCGATCGCCTCGCGGGTGTGGTGGAAGATCGGCCGGGCCTTCAGGTCGGACTTGGCCATCCGGAACGAGGCCTCGACCTCGAACAGCGAGTGGTAGGCGGCGACGACCTCGGCACCGGTGAGGACCTTCTGGCTGGCGTTGGTGACGTAGCCCTTCAGGCCGAAGAGCCGCTCGGCCTGACGGGCGGCCTCGTAGTCCACTTCCGGCCTCTTGGCCCCGGTGGTGGTGAGGAACCGGGCCCGGCGCTGGGCCTTGCGGCCGGCGGCGATGTCTTCGGCCCGCTGGATTTGCAGGGTGTGGTTGCGCCGGTCGCGGTGCTCGCGGGCCAGCCGGTACTGCCAGACCGCCCGCCGCCTCGAGGAGACCACCCCGCGCTTGAGCTCGGTGGTGGCCTCGAGGATCTGCCCGTCGGCGAAGTGGTTGCCCTTCCGGGCGAAGGTCTCGGCCAGGTCCATCGGCGCCTTGGAGGTGCGTGAGCCGACGATGTACTGGTAGCCGGCCTCCTCCAGGGCCTGGATGTTCGCCCAGGAGAGCATCCCAGCGTCGGCCACGACCAGCATGTCGTCCACGTGGTGGCGTTCCCGGAAGGCATCCAGGACGGGGATCATGGTGCGGGTCTCGGCGGTGTTGCCGGCGAAGGAGTCGATGGCCAGCGGGAACCCGTGGCGGTCCACCAGCAGCCCGACCAGGATCTGCGGGTCGATCCGGCGTTCCTTGGAGAACCCGCTCTTGCGCAGCTCGTCTTCCTCGTCGGCCTCGAAGTACAGGGTGGTCACGTCGTACAGGCACAGGCTCACCGCCCCGGTCCCGGCGGCGAACCGGTAGGCCGCCTCGGTGAGCTTGGTCCGCCAGTTCTCGGCGATGACCGCCTGCAGGCGGCGCTTGACCGTGGCATAGGACGGCACCGAATCCACGTTGAGTTCCTGCAGGACGCGGAGGGAGTCCAGCTTCGAGGTCGGCTCGATCACCCGGGCCAGCACGAGCTGCTTGAACACCTCATCGGGAACCGCCTCGGTGAAGCCAATCCGTGCGTAGGCCTGCTCCAGCACCTCCCAGAGCAGCCGCGGCCGGGTGCCGTGCAGCACCAGCCCGCCCCCGGCATCCAGCGCCTGTCTGGGCTTGGGGGCATCGGTGTGGACGTCGAGGCTGAAGGCCAGCTGGTCGCCCTGGATCTTCTCCCGCCCCACCTGCTCCAAGGCCGCCAGGGTCACTTCATCATGGGCGGAACCGAGATGCTCGACGATGCGCCGCTTGCCACGGACCTTCTCCACCAGCTGCACCGCGGTCGCCCCGGAGCTGGTATTCACCCGCCGGATGTACACCCCGCCAGCTTAGAACCCCCATCCCTAGTGCCCCACGTCGAGAACAAGAACCCCGGAATCACGCGGAAGTCGAGGCCTAAAACGACGAAATCAGCGAACCGTGAGCCAAGTCGGGTGCGTAGCCAGTGGACATAGGCGGGATTGGTCCCCACCGGTTCGAAGGGGGGCCTCGCCTCGCCGAACTGCTGATTGCGGCGGGCCTTCGGGCGCGCCGCCCGGGGTCGGGCGGGGTAGAAGACCTCGTCGTAATTGATGTCCGAGGCCGCGGCCTCTTCCGTGGTGGGAGGAGGGATATCCGGCAGGGCCTGGCCGTCGCCGCTCGGGGACTCCGGATCGGGAGTGGACATCTCCTCTTTCCTTCCGTGCGCGGAGGGTGTACCAGTTGGCTCTGCACCACCGGGCTATTTGCCTGCAGTCTGGCATATGTTCCCAGTCTGGCGCAGTCGAGTTGGGGACATCAATCGGACCGGGCCTGGCGGGGTCTATGTGAGGTGCCAGGCCGGGGTCAGTGCGTAGTGACTGCCGTGCAGTTGCAGTCCTTGGCGTGGTGGGTGGTGGCACCCTGGCGGGGGCTGATTGCCTCCTGACGGGTGCACGCCTTGGGATCCGTGCCGGAACCGGTGGGGTCCAGGAACGGTCCGCGGCCAGAAGATGGCTGGAGCCGATGACGTGTGTGATCCCCACGTCGATGCTGTCCGGGGCATGTCCGCAGGTGTCATGGCGCAGAGAGCAGACGTCCTGTCGCCGAGGTAGGGCCAGTAGGCCTTTAGCGCTAAGCGCCGATAAGCAGCGATCTGACACTCTCGTGGGGCGCGGTGTGGGAGTGGCCGTCAGTCTGCCGGCCCCGCTGTTTCAATGACTCCAGCAGATGGGCGTAGCCATCCGTCACTGCGGGCATCGGCGTCGAGCTTACGGATCAGGCCCTGGCCGAGCTGTGCCTTGAAAGCATACTCGGAACGGTTATCGACTGCGCCCACCCGGGTCTCGTTGAGTTGGGCCTGTGATGTCCAGGGACGTTGTTTCGTGAATATCGTGTGATCTGCTGACGGGTGAAGGCCTCCCGTTGCGAGAGTGGACCTGTCTAGGAACCGCTGCACGCAAAACAGGAGGCCTGCGTGTGTTACTCCTATGTCAAGCTGCCTGTGAGAGGCAAGTCGTTTCGGGCATGGCCAGCCCGACGCCGGCTCCAGTATCGGCTCGGCCGCGGGTCTGGACTCGCCAGAGAGTTCGGGCGATGGCCGTCTTGAGGCATCGGAGTGCCTCCATCTTGCCCTTCCCGGTGGTGCGCAGTCTTTGGTAGTAGTCCTGGCCCGGACCTTCGAGACGGATCTGGGTGACCGCGATGCGGTGGATCGCGCAATTCAACTGCCGGTTCCCGCCACGGTTGAGCCTCACCCTGCCCTCGGTCCTGCCGGACCAGGCCGGGATGGGGGCACACCCTGAGAACATCGCGTATTTTTCAGGGCTGGCGAACCGTTCGATGCCGGCAGTCTCGCCCAGGATCTTGGCCGCGGTCAGTTCCGCGCAACCGGGAATCTCCAGCAGTTCTGGAACAAGCTCGGCCACCCAATACCTGATGCGGCGCTCGAGGTCCGTGACCTGCTGGCAGTATCGGTCGATGTCGTCGAGTTCCATGCTGGCGATCTCGGCGACGATGCTCTCCTGACCAGCCAGGAAGTCCCGGACCCGTTGCCGGGCGCCGGGGCCGTTTAGGGCCCGGGGCTTGGGGTCCAGTTCCGGTTCCAGCTCGTGGAGGTGCCAGCGCAGCCGGTTGACCGCACGGGTCCGTTCGGCCACGAGGTCTTCGCGGCGGGCCAGCAAGAGCCTGACCTGTCGTTCCTCACCGCTCGGGCGAGCCACCGGAAGGTCCGGCTCCCGGGCCATGGCCCGGGCCACGGACAGCGCGTCTATGGGATCGGACTTACCGTAGGTGCGGGCGGCCGAACGCTGGGCGGCCATCAGCTTGGGCTTAACGCGGACCACGTGCTCGCCATGGGCCAGCAGGTCTCGTTCCAGCCGCCCGGTGAGGTGGCGGCAGTCCTCCACCCCCCAGACCCGATCCTGATCCTTGAACTTCCTCGCCCACCGGTAGGCCCTCTCGTGCCCGGAACCGGTGGCCGACACACGCAGGTGGCCGACCTGCTTGCCCGCCGGATCGACCGCGACCAGGGTGTGGGACTTCTTGTGGACGTCAGCGCCGATGAAGAGAACCATGGGACCTGCCTCCTGTTCGCACGGGGGTGAACGGTTGGGCCGGTCGGCGGACAAACCTCAGTGGGGCGCCAGCACGCTCCTATCAAGTCACGCCGGCCGGTTCTTCCACCCGGAGTCGGCATAACACACGCAGGACACACCAGCGGTGGGCCACCCACGCTACGAGCCAGGCTCCGGGTGGAAGAAATCCAACCACCGCGTCACCCGCGGCACCACCACTTTGACACTGACCCACGCTAACGCTGCCCTGACTCCCCGCGCCCGGTTGCGGCTGGCAAGGCTCATCGTCGAGGACCGGTGGCCGGTCATCGTCGCGGCCAGAATGTTCATGGTCTCGCCGGTGACGGCACGCAAATGGTTGGGACGCTACCGCGCCGAAGGGGCCGCCGGCATGGCAGACAGATCCAGTCGACCTCGTTCGATGCCGGCCAAGACGCCACCGGAAGTGGTCAAACGGATCGTGACGGCACGCTGGCGTCGACGCCTGGGCCCGGTACAGATCGCCGGGGAGCTGGGCATGGCGGCCTCGACCGTGTACGCCGTGCTCGTGCGCTGCCGGATCAACCGGCTGGCCCACCTCGACCGGGTCACTGGGGAGCCCCTGCGCCGCTACGAACATCCACACCCGGGCTCGCTGATCCACGTCGATGTCACGAAGTTCGGCAACATCCCCGACGGCGGTGGCTGGCGGTTCGTCGGCAAGCAGCAGGGCGACCGGAACCGTGAGGCGACCGCCAAACGCACGGGGCGACGCCACGGGCACTACGAACCCAACGTCGGCACCGCCTTCGTGCACACAGTCATCGATGACCACTCCTTCGGTGGCCTATGCGGAGATCTGTGCCGACGAGAAGGCGGTCACGGTGATCGGTGTCCTGCACCGGGCGGTCGCATGGTTCACCGAGCGCGGCGTGAGCATTGAACGAGTGCTCTCGGATAATGGGTCCGCCTACAAGTCCCACGCCTGGCGCCAGGCCTGTACGGCCCTGGGGATCGCGCCCAAACGCACGCGCCCCTACCGGCCACAGACCAACGGCAAGATCGAGCGATTCCACCGCACCCTCGCCGACGGATGGGCCTACGCCCGCTTCTACCCCTCAGAGAGCGAACGACGCGCCGCCCTGCCAGGATGGCTGCACTTCTACAATCACCACAGACATCACTCCGCAATCGGAGCCACACCCATCAGCAGACTCAACAACCTGCCTGGACATCACACCTGATATGTAGTGGCCTCCTGTCAAGAGGCAGGGCGAGGCGCCCGTCCCTGATCGGGGGGCGGGCGCCTCTTGCTTCGCTTCGCGGGGGTTCGGTGAGCGTGTCATTGATCGACGCGCGGTCAGACTGATATGCGCGGGTTGGGTACCGCAGGACGGGGTGTTCGGCAGGAGCGGGACCGCGTGTCTAGGATCGAGCGTCGTCGGACGGGGTTCGGCTGCTCATAGTTGTATCGCGGGTCGCTCCACGCGCTGCCACCGGCCACGGCGGAATGCGAAGCGGTCTCTGTGGCTCAGTCCTCCATCACGGCCAGTGACCAGCACCAGCCGGCCAGCTCGCGGGCGATGGCTACGTTGGCCACCGTGCCCCGTTTGTCGCGGGCCAGGAACCGCACCCACCTCTCATGCAGGCGGCGGTTGCCAGCATCGCCGCGGGCCCGGGCCGGTGCGGGGGCCGCCTCCCAGCGGTCGCGCATGGTCTTGCCGATGGTGTACCGGGACCGGTGGTGCCAGGCGGCCTCAACCAGTAATCGGCGCGCATGGGTGTTGCCGGCCTTGGTGATCGGACCCTGAGACCGCGAGGCCCCGGAGGAGTGCTCGGAGGGCACCAGCCCGACGAAGGAGCCGATGGAGTTGCCGGTGAACCGGTGCCAGTCGCCGATCTCCACGGCCAGCCCGAACCCGGTCAGGGTGGAGACCCTGTCAACGACGGTCGAAATCTGACCCCTTAGCGACGGTTGAAATTTGACCCCCTCTGGGTTGGTTGTGTTCTTAGGTGGTGGTGTCGGTGATGAGTTCTCGGCGGGCTCGTGTCCGGTAGGAGTCCCCGTCGAGGGTGAGGACCTCGGCGTGGTGAACCAGCCGGTCGATCATGGCCGCGGCGATGACCTCGTCGCCCAGGACCTCGCCCCAGCGCCCGAACGGCAGGTTCGAGGTGATCAACACCGAGCCCTGCTCGTAGCGGGTGGTGATCAGCTGGAAGAACAGGTTCGCGGTGGCCGGGTCGAAGGGCAGGTAGCCGAGTTCGTCGATGATCAGCAGCCGGTAACGCTTCAGCCGCTTGAGTTCCTTCTGCAGCCCGCCGGGGCTGTCATGGGCGGCGCGCAGCGTGTTGGCCCACCCGGTGGCGGTGTCGAACCGGACGGGGTATCCGGCGTGGCAGGCCTTGATGCCCAGCCCGATGCCCAGGTGGGTCTTGCCGGTGCCGGGCGGGCCGAGCAGGATGACGTTCTCGGCCTTGGGCACGAACGTGGTGGTGGCCAGGTGGGCCAGCACGTCCCGGCGCAGGGCAGGCTGGTAGTCGGTGTTGAAGTCCTCCAGGGTCTTCACCACCGGGAAGTGGGCGCCGCTGATCCGCAGCGCGGTGCCGTTGGCCTCGCGGTCACAGACCTGCCGGTCCAGCACCGCGGCCAGGTACTGCTCGTGGCTCCAGCCCTGGTCCCGGGCCGTGACCGCGAGCTGTTCGAAGACCCGCCCGATCGTGGGGGTCTTCATCGCCCTGGCCAGGTGCAGGATGGTCGATTCCACGTTCTCTGCCCGCCCGTTCAAAGGGTTGGGCGCGTCGGTCTGGGTCATGCCACGTCCTCCTGGTCCTGCTCGGTGGCCAGAACCTGCTGGTCGGCGGAAGCGGTGAAGTCGATGCCGAACAGCACGTCGTAGTCGCTGAGCGCTCTCATCGGCACTGTTCCCCCCGGATCGGGCAGGCGGGGGCGGAGCCGGGCCGTGGTGTACTCCCTGCGCAACCGGCGGGCGGTTTCCACGTGGGCCGAGTCGGTGATGACCTGCCGGTCGGCCCAGCACCGCGGATGGTCGGCGACGATGGTGCCGGCGCAGACCACGATCACCCGGTGCAGGTCCACGCTGACGTCCACGAACCGGCCGATCGCCTGAGGGTCCACGGAGTAGTCGTTGGAGTCGATGCGCACGTAGTAGTCCCTGGGCAGCCGGGTCCGCCACCGCAGCCCGGTGGCCGGCGGGGTCGGCGGCAACTCGGTCATCGCCTCCCGGTCCCGGGCCAGCGCCGCCACCGGTGTCCCGCCCAGGGAGCGGACGGTGCGCCGGTTCGCGATGGTCCCGGTCCACTCATCGAGCTGGGCGTTGAAATCCGCCGGGTCGGTGAACGCCCTGCCGGGCAGGAAGGAGGTCTCCAGGTACTGGTTGTTTCGCTCGGTCATGCCCTTGAACTCCGGGTCCCTGGGCGGGGCGATCACCATCCGAGTGGCGATGGTCCCGGCGAACGCGGCCACCGGGGCCAACGGCTTGCCCTTCGGGGCGATCGCGGCCTCCCGGTCCCAGACGAGCGTCTTGGGCACCGCACCGACGCCGTGGATCAGCTGCCACATCCCGGCCAGCAGGTCCCCGGACTTGCGCGAGGGCAACAGCACCGCGGACAGGGCCCTGGAATACGTCAGCGTCATCACCAGCACCGGCAACACCTGCTCCTGCCCGTGCCCGACGGGGATCTTGGTCGGCGGGAACCACAGGTCCATCTGCGCTGCCTGGCCCGGTTCATGGACCAACCGGTCGGCCGGATCCACGCCCAGGTAATCCGGACGAATCGCCCGGAGCCGATCCTTCAACACGGTCATCGAGTTGGTCCAGCCGATCCGCTGGGCGATCACCGTGGCCGGCAGCCGCGGATACTCCACCAACAGCTTGCGGATCTCCGGCTCGAACGCGTCCACGATCGAGCCCTTGCCCGGTCGTCGGTAGGCCGGCGGCTCATCCGAGGCCAACGCCTTGCGCACGGTGTTCCGCGCCTTGCCCGTCCGCCGGACGATCTCCTTGATCGGCAACCCCTCGGCGCGGTGCAACCGCCGAATCTCGGCCCAGTCCTCCACAGTGATCATGCCTCCTAGCATCATGCGAGGGGGTCAAGATTCACCCGCCGCTAAGGGGTCATCTTTCACGCGTCGTCGACA
>JASBVO010000005.1 GCA_029961105.1 Micrococcus sp.
GCGTACGGCAGGGGACTCAGTTCCGGGGCGACCTCGAGCACCCGGGCGCCGTCCGCCTCGGCGTTCTCCAGCGCCGACTCCATCCCCGACTCCAGGCCGAGGCCGTTGGCGACGACCAGCTCCGCCTGCGTCATCCCGGCGATCTGCTGGGACGAGGGCGAGAAGTCGTGCGGGTCGTCGCCCGGACCCATGAGCGTGGTGGAGGACGTCCCCGCGCAGGCGGTGATGTCGCCCAGGACGCTGCCCAGCTGCGTGGTGGTGGCCACGGCCACCGGATCGCCGGTCGCAGCGCCGCCGGGACCACCGCTCGCGCCCTCGGTCCCGACGGCACCGCCACCGGCCGAGCAGGAGGTGACGGCCAGCAGGGTGACGGCCGCCACGCCCAGGGCTGGCAGCAGTCGGCGGGGGCGGCGTACGGGATCGGGCATCGAACATCCTTCGGGATCGGGTGTTATTGCAAATCGTTGTCAAGAGTACACGATGCGACTCATTCGCAATAAGGGGTCGGCGGCTGCTGCCCCACGCCCGGCCAGTGTCCCGAGGCCGCCCCCCGCCCCGTCAGCCCTCCGCCCCGGCCACCCGCGAAGCGCGCACCCGGTTGGGGTTGTTCGACTGGGTGGCGTCGTGGATCTCCCCCACCAGCACCTCCAGCACGTCCTCCAGGAACAGCACGCCCACGGTCTCCCCCGCCTCGGAGATCACCCGCGCCAGGTGCGAGCCGGTGCGCTGCATCAGGGACAGCGCGTCCTCGATCTCGTCGGCGATGCCCACGTTGGCCAGGGACCGGACTTTCGTGACGGGCACGGGCTCGCGGTAGTACTGCTCGGGCACCGTCATGACGTCCTTCAGGTGCAGGTAGCCCGTGTAGGAGCCGTCCGCGTCCTGGAGCACGAACCGGGAGAACCCGGTCCGCCCCACGGCCTTCTCGAAGGCCTTGGGGGCCACGTCCGCCGGCAGGGTGACCACCTCGGCGCTCGGCACCATCACGGAACCGGCGGTGTAGTCCGAGAACTCCAGGGCGCCGCTGAGCAGGCCGGAGCCGTCGTCCACCAGCCCGGTGCGGGTGGACTCGGCGACGATCGACTGGACCTCTTCCAGGGTGTAGGTGGAGTTGACCTCGTCCTGGGGCTCCACCTTCAGGGCGCGCAGCACCAGGTTGGCCGCCCAGTTGAGCAGGACGATCACCGGGTGCAGGATCCGGTTCAGCCAGACCAGCGGCGTCGCCAGCAGCATGACGGCCTTGTCCGCCATGGACACGGCCGCGTTCTTCGGGACCATCTCGCCGAAGGTGACGTGCAGGAAGGTGACCACCAGCAGCGCGATGACGAATGCCGAGACGTCGGCGACCGCCGTCGGGACCCCTGCCGCCTCCAGCGGGACCACCAGCAGGTGGTGGATGGCCGGCTCGGAGACATTGAGGATCAGCAGCGAGCAGACGGTGATGCCGAGCTGGCACACGGCCAGCATCTGGCTGACGTGCTCCATGGCGAACAGGGCCGTCCTCGCCGGCCCGGAACCGGCCTCGGCCTTCGGTTCGATCTGACTGCGGCGGGCGCCCATGACGGCGAACTCCCCCGCCACGAAGAAGGCGTTCGCGGCCAGCAGCACGACCAGCCAGAGCATGCCCATGACGTCCTGGTTCATCGCGCCTCCTCCGGGGTCCGGGAACTCCGGGCAGACCGGGACGCCTCCACCGGCGACCCGGCGGACGGGGCGTCGGCGGTGCGCTCGGCCGGGATGAACTTGACCCGGTCCACGCGGCGGCCGTCCATGCGTTCCACCACGAGGGTGCCGCCCTCGGCCTCGACGGCGTCGCCCACCTCCGCCACCCGGCCCAGCACGGCCATCACGTAGCCGCCGACCGTGTCATAGGAACCGTCCTCCGGCACCTTCAGGGACGGGATCTGCGCACCGACCTCGTCCGGTCGCATCAGTCCCGGGAAGTACCACTTCCCGGAGGCCGTCTGCAGCACGCCCGGTGTCACCCGGTCATGCTCGTCCGAGACCTCTCCCACGATCTCCTCCACGAGGTCCTCGAGGGTGACCATGCCGGCGGTGCCGCCGTACTCGTCCACGACCATGGCCACCTGCAGGCTGGCCGAGCGCAGCTCGCCCAGCAGCTGGTCCAGGTGGACGGTCTCCGGCACGCGCCCGACGTCGGTCATGATGGTGGCCGCGACGAGCTCGCGGCGCTTGGCGCGGGGCACGGCCACGGCCTTCTTCACGTGCAGCACCCCGCGGACGTCGTCCGGGGAGTCGCCGATGACGGGGAAGCGGGAGTAGCCGGTGCGACGGGCGATGTCGATGACCGAGTCCAGCGGCTCGTCCGCCTCGATGGACTCCATGCGGATGCGCGGGGTCATGACGTCGGCCGCGGTGCGGTCCGAGAAGCGCAGGGTGCGGTCCACGAAGGTCGCGGTCTTCTCGTCCAGGGTGCCCATCTCGGCCGAGCGGCGCACCAGGGAGGAGAGCTCCTCGGGGGTGCGGGCCCCGGAGATCTCCTCCTTCGCCTCCATCCCGAACAGGTGCAGCACGCGGTTGGAGAAGCCGTTGAGGATGAAGATCACCGGCCGGAACACGGCGGTGAAGACCAGCTGCGGACGGGCCAGCGCCCGGCCGATCTGCATCGAGCGGGCGATGGAGAGGTTCTTCGGGATCAGCTCGCCGACGAGCATCGACAGCAGCGTGGCCACCATCATCGCCACCACGAGGGACACCGCGGAGGCGGTGGCCCGCGGCAGGCCCCAGGCCGTCATCGGCCCGGCGAGCAGCGCCCCGAGAGAGGGCTCCATCAGGTAGCCGGTGAGCAGGGTGGTCAGCGTGATGCCGAGCTGGCAGGCCGACAGCTGGGTCGAGAGGGACTTCAGGCACTTCAGCAGCGGCTCGGCGCCTCGGTCGCCCTCGTCCACCAGCCGCTGCACGGTGGGGACGTCCAGGGCGATCATCGAGAACTCGACGGCCACGAAGAACCCGGTGCCCAGGATGAGCAGCAGCCCCAGGGCCAGGAGAAGCCACTCCACGGTCAGCGCTCACCCCCGTCGCCGGGCGCGGCGGCGTGGAGCCTGGAAGGCCGGCCGTCAGTCAGGGGTGAGCACGTACTGGAGGGCTCCGTTCCGGCCACGGCGTCTGATGCGCCGGGGCGGGAGGTGGCACCGGATCGGTGTCTGTCCATGATGCGGTCCAGTATATGGGGTGTGCGGAACAGCCGCCGATGGCACCGGGGCCGCTCACCAGGACTGCGCCACGGGCCGTCCCTCCTCATAGCCGGCGGCGGACTGCACCCCGACCACGGCGCGCTCGCGGAACTGTGCCAGGTCCGCGGCGCCGGCGTAGGTCATGGAGGACCGCACGCCGGCGGTGATCATGTCGAGCAGGTCCTCCACCGAGGGCCGTTCCGGGTCCAGGTACATCCTCGAGGTGGAGATCCCCTCCTCGAACATGGCCTTGCGGGCCCGGGCGTAGGCGTCCTCGGCCCGGGTCCGGTGCTGCACGGCCCGCGCCGAGGCCATGCCGTAGCTCTCCTTGTAGCGCCGCCCGTCGGCGTCGGTCTCCAGGTCCCCCGGGGACTCGACCGTGCCGGCGAACCAGGACCCGATCATCACCTGGGACGCCCCGGCCACGAGCGCCAGGGCGACGTCCCGCGGGTAGCGCACGCCGCCGTCGGCCCACACCCGCTTGCCCAGGTCCCGGGCCGCGGCCGCGCACTCCAGCACCGCGGAGAACTGCGGCCTGCCCACCGCGGTCATCATGCGGGTGGTGCACATGGCACCGGGGCCCACGCCCACCTTGACGATGTCCGCACCGGCCGCGACGAGCTCCCGCACGCCGGCGGCGGAGACCACGTTGCCGGCCACCACCGGCACGTCCAGGCCCAGCGCGCGCACCGCGCCCAGGGCCTCCACCATCTTGCGCTGGTGGCCGTGGGCGGTGTCCACCACCAGGACGTCCACGCCGGCCTCCACCAGCGCCGCGGCCCGGCCGGCCACGTCCCCGTTGATCCCGACGGCGGCGCCCAGGCGCAGCCGGCCGGCGTCGTCCAGCGCGGGGGCGAACATGCCCGAGCGCAGCGCGCCCGAGGGCGTCATGATGCCCGCCAGCCGGGTCCCGTCCAGCACCGGCGCATAGGACGTCCCGTGGCCGTCCATGAGGGTGAAGGCATTCTCGAGGGCCTCCTCGGGCATCCGCCCGCCGGCCAGGGCCGGGAAGTCACCGGCCCGGAAGACCATGGACGGCTGGCGCAGGACCGAGTCCACCGAGGAGAACCGGTCCACGTCCTCGCAGTCCTCCTGCCGGACGATCCCCGCGAAGGCACCGTCCTCGTCCACGACGCAGACGGCCGGGTGATTGCGCTTGCCCAGCAGGTGCAGCACGTCCAGGACGGTGTCCGTGGGCTGGACCTTCAGCGGGGTCTCGAAGACGGGGTGGCGGTCCTTGACCCAGCCGGCCACCCGCCGGATGACCTCGATCGGCACGTCCTGGGGCAGGATGCCGAGGCCGCCGCGGCGGGCCATGGTCTCCACCATGCGCCGCCCCGTCACCGCGGTCATGTTGGCGGCCACCAGCGGGATGGTGGCCCCGGTGCCGTCATCGGCGGCGATGTCGACGTCCATCCGGCTCGTCACCTCCGACTTCGAGGGGACCAGGAAGACGTCGGAGTAGGTGAGGTCGGTGGTGGGGGTCGAGATGAACTCCATGCCGACATCGTCCCATCCCTTCGGGGCACGGCGGCAATTCCGCGCGAGGGGCGTTGGTGACTGACCTCGAAATATCACTATGCTGGTACGAGCGTGCCCACGGGCCGGACTGCAGGGTCCGGCGCCCGCCGGACCGGAGCGGGGCGCGCGGGCGAAACCCCGCCGGTGAATCACAACATGACTACGGAAGAGGCGTATCCACCGTGCCAGAACTCACGTCCGACCGGCTTTCCGCGGAGTTCCCCGGAAACGAATGGCTCGTCGCGGAGATCTACGACAAGTACAAGGCGGACAAGTCCTCCGTGGACGCGAAGTGGGTGGAGATCTTCGAGCGTCTCGAGGCGGACGGACCCGCCGGCGGCGTGTCCGTGGCCGGCGCCGGGAAGCCCAATGACCGGGCCCGCGCGTCGGGCGCCGGGGCCGCGACCACGGTGAAGGACGGGCCCCGGGACTCCGGCAAGCAGTCCGGGGCCAGCGTGTCCACCCCCACCGGTGCGAAGCCCGCCGTGAAGTCCGCCCCGGGGCCCGCCGCCCAGGCCCCGGCCGGGACCGCCGCGACGCCGTCGTCCACGCAGTCCTCGGCGCCGTCGGTCAAGAAGTCGGGCGCCCCGGCCGGGGCGCCCGTGCCCTCGGAGCCGGAGAAGTCCAAGAAGAAGGACGCCTCCGAGCCGGTCGAGGACAAGGTCACCCCGTTGCGCGGCATGTCCCGCGCCGTGGCGAAGAACATGGACGCCTCGTTGTCCATGCCCACCGCCACCACCGTGCGTGATGTCCCGGCCAAGCTGCTGATCGACAACCGGATCATCATCAACAACCACCTGAAGCGCACCCGCGGCGGCAAGGTGTCCTTCACCCACCTCATCGGCTACGCCCTGGTGCGGGCCCTGGCCCAGTACCCGGCCATGAACGTGCTGTACCGCGAGGTCGACGGCAAGCCCTCCCTCGTCGAGCCGACGCACGTCAACTTCGGCCTGGCCGTCGACCTGCCGCAGAAGGACGGCTCGCGCACCCTGGTGGTGCCGAACATCAAGGCCGCCGAGACCCTGAACTTCATCGAGTTCTGGCGGGCCTACGAGGACCTCGTCAAGCGCGCCCGGGACAACAAGCTGGGCCTCGACGACTACGCCAACACGACCGTCTCGCTCACCAACCCCGGCGGCATCGGCACCGTGCACTCGGTCCCGCGGCTCTCCGAGGGCCAGGCCGCGATCATCGGCGTGGGCGCCCTGAACTACCCCGCCGAGTTCCAGGGCGCCTCGGAGAAGACCCTGAACCGGCTGGCGGTCTCCAAGACCATCACGCTGACCTCGACCTATGACCACCGCGTCATCCAGGGCGCCGCCTCCGGGGAGTTCCTCAAGCTCATCCACGGGCTGCTGCTGGGCGAACAGGACTTCTACGACGAGATCTTCGAGTCGCTGCGCATCCCCTACGAGCCGGCCCGCTGGCGGCCCGACGTCCAGGTCAACCCCGAGGACGAGATCAACAAGGTGGCCCGGATCCAGCAGCTGATCCACGCCTACCGCGTGCGCGGCCACCTGATGGCGGACGTGGACCCGCTCGAGTACACCATGCGCAAACACCCGGACCTGGACATCCTGCAGCACGGGCTGACGCTGTGGGACCTCGACCGCGAGTGGCCGACCGGCGGCTTCGGCGGCAAGCCGCTGCTGCCGCTGCGCAACATCCTGGGCGTGCTGCGTGACGCCTACTGCCGCAACACCGGCGTGGAGTACATGCACATCCAGGACCCGGCCGAGCGCCACTGGTTCCAGGACGAGCTGGAGCACCCCTACTCCAAGCCGACCCGTGAGGAGCAACTGCGCATCCTCGGCCGGCTCAACGCCGCCGAGGCGTTCGAGACCTTCCTGCAGACCAAGTTCGTCGGCCAGAAGCGGTTCTCCCTGGAGGGCGGCGAGTCCCTGATCCCGCTGCTCGACGGCGTCATCTCCGGGGCCGCGGACGAGGGCCTGGAGGGAGTGGGCATCGGCATGGCCCACCGCGGCCGCCTCAACGTGCTCACCAACATCGCGGGCAAGACCTACGCCCAGGTCTTCCGGGAGTTCG
Source organism: Micrococcus sp. (assembly GCA_029961105.1). Classification (GTDB taxonomy): domain Bacteria; phylum Actinomycetota; class Actinomycetes; order Actinomycetales; family Micrococcaceae; genus Citricoccus. Next base: position 6,762 of record JASBVO010000005.1, read on the forward strand.
AGGGCACCGCGATCCCGGGCTCCGCCGAGGGCTCCGGTGACGTCAAGTACCACCTGGGCACCGAGGGCACGTTCGTCTCGGACCGGGGCAACCGCACGAAGGTCTACCTGGCCGCCAACCCCTCCCACCTCGAGGCCGTCAACCCGGTCCTGGAGGGAATGATCCGCGCCAAGCAGGATCGCCTGGACCACGGCGCGGAGTCCGTGAACTCCTACTCCGTGCTGCCGATCCTGGTGCACGGCGACGCGGCCTTCGCCGGCCAGGGCGTGGTGGCCGAGACGCTGAACCTGTCCCAGCTGCGCGGCTACCGCACGGGCGGCACGATCCACGTGATCGTCAACAACCAGGTGGGATTCACCACCCCGCCGTCCTCGGCCCGGTCCTCCGTGTACGCCACGGACGTGGCCAAGACCATCCAGGCGCCGATCTTCCACGTCAACGGCGACGACCCGGAGTCCGTGGTCCGCGTGGCCCAGCTGGCCTTCCAGTACCGGCAGCGGTTCAACAAGGACGTCGTCATCGACCTCATCTGCTACCGGCGCCGTGGCCACAACGAGGGCGATGACCCCTCGATGACCCAGCCGCGCATGTACAACCTCATCGAGCAGAAGCGCTCCGTGCGCAAGCTGTACGTGGAGAACCTCGTCGGCCGCGGTGACATCACCCAGGACGAGGCGGACTCGGCCCTGCGGGACTACCAGCAGCGCCTCGAGCGGGTGTTCGCCGAGACCCACGAGGCCCAGACCTCCCCCATCCCGGTGGTCGGCGCAGGCCTGGAGAAGGCTTCGAACGAGGTCGACCGCTCCCCGCAGGCCCCGGACGGCACCCGGATCCCCGAGGAGGTCCTGCAGCGGATCGGCGAGGCGCACCTGGAGATCCCGGAGGGCTTCACGGTCCACCCGAAGCTGAAGGCACTGCTCGAGCGGCGTGCCAAGATGGCCGTCAACGGGGACATCGACTGGGGCTTCGCCGAGCTCGCCGCGTTCGGCTCACTCCTCATGGAGGGCGTGCCCGTGCGCGTGGCCGGCCAGGACTCCCGCCGCGGGACCTTCGTCCAGCGGCATGCCGTCTTCCACGACCGGGTCAACGACGACGAGTGGACGCCGCTGAAGAACCTGTCGAGCGACCAGGCCAAGTTCTGGATCTACGACTCGCTGCTCAGCGAGTACGCGGCGATGGGCTTCGAGTACGGCTACTCCGTGGAGCGCTCCGACGCGCTGGTCCTCTGGGAGGCCCAGTTCGGCGACTTCGTCAACGGCGCCCAGACCATGATCGACGAGTTCCTCTCCTCCTCGGAGCAGAAGTGGGGCCAGAACTCCTCGCTCGTGCTGCTGCTGCCGCACGGGTACGAGGGCCAGGGCCCGGACCACTCCTCCGCCCGCATCGAACGGTTCCTGCAGATGTGCGCCCAGGACAACATGCGGGTGGTCAACCCCTCCACCGGGGCCAACCACTTCCACCTGCTGCGCGAGCAGGCCTATGCCCGCCCGCGCCGTCCATTGATCGTCTTCACGCCCAAGCAGCTGCTGCGCCTGAAGGCCGCGGCCTCCTCGGTGGAGGACTTCACCCAGGGCCGGTTCCAGGCCGTGATCCCGGACCGCGAGGCGGACTCCTCCGTGGACAAGGTGCTGCTGGTCTCCGGCCGGCTGTACTACGACCTGCTGGCGCGCCGGACCAAGGACCAGGACAGCAAGACCGCGATCGTCCGCGTGGAGCAGCTCTACCCGCTGCCGGCGGACGAGATCGCCGCCGAGCTGGCCAAGTACCCCGGCGCGGAGGTCTCCTGGGTGCAGGATGAGCCGGCGAACCAGGGGCCGTGGCCGTTCATGGCGCTGAACCTGCTGCCGCAGCTGGATCGCCAGGTCACCCTGGTGTCCCGCCCGGCCTCGGCCTCCACCGCGGCCGGCTCCAAGGCCCGTCACGACCAGGAGGCGTCGGTCCTGCTGGACCAGGCCTTCTCCCGCTGACCGCCGGGGGGGCGCCGCCGCCGGCGGCAGTCCCCGGCGGGTTCCCGACCGGGATCCGGCCCGGCCACCCCCGCGGTGGCCGGGCCGGATGCACGGCGGGGCCCTTGCTACAGTGGCGACCATCGCAATCGAAAGGTAGACCGTGGAGATTCGTCGGATCCGCATCGCCTCCGTCGGCAATGAATTGCTGGCCGGCGTGGGCGACCCCCGTGCCCTGGGCTGGCTGGGACGCGTCCTGGCCAAGACCTCGGCGCCGGGGGTCCAGCTGGAGAGCTACGTGCTCGCCTGCCCGGGAGAGGGCACCGAGGCACTGTCCCAGCGCTGGCAGGCGGAGTCGGCCCTGCGGTACGGCCAGGACACCGAGAACCGGCTGGTCATCGGCCTGTCCGACCTCGACCTGGACCTGGAGTCCTCCACGGCCAGGGCCCGGCTCAACCTGGCCAACGTCCTGGACCGCGCCGCCCAGCTGGACATCGCCACCCTCGTGGTGGGTCCCGTGCCCTCCCTCGACGGCGAGCGCAACGCCCGGCTCTCCGAGCTCAACGCCGCGTACATGGACGTGGCCGACCGCCGGCACCACTACTACGTGGACACCTTCACCCCGCTGGTCAACCACGAGCAGTGGCGCAACGACCTCGCGGCCGGCCAGGGGCTGCCCGGCCAGGCCGGGTACGGGCTCATCGCCTGGCTGGTGCTCCACCGCGGGTGGTACCAGTGGCTGAACGTGCCGGAGCCCACCGCCTGATGCCGCTCCCGTCGGGCCGACCGGCACCGGACGCCCACGGGCGCACCGCTTTGGTCGGTGGTGACGGGGTGTGCGAAACTGGATGATGCTGTCACGCACCGGGACAGCACAGGAACGCGCCCGTGAGGCGCGGGTCCGTTCCCCTGACCGGAAGGAAACGCGATGAGCAAGCGTGGACGCAAGCGGCGCGATCGCCGCAAGGGCGGCGCCAACCACGGCAAGCGGCCCAACACCTGAGGCCCGGCCGGAGGCAATGCCCCGGAATGCACCAGACCCCGCCGGTCAGGACGGTTCAACCGTCCCGGCCGGCGGGGTCTGTTGCGTCTGCGGGCGCCGAGCGCCCGGGGTGCCCCCACGCGGGGCGGCCCGGACCGTGATCAGTGGCCGGCTTCGACCCGGATCTCGCTGATCCGCGCCATGATGTTGACCTTCAGGGTGTCCGGGGCCTTCTCCGTGCAGCTGCGCCGGACCACGGAGCGGATGATGCACTCCAGGTCGTACTCGTGCGCGCACTCCCGGCACTCCTCCAGGTGGCTGCGCACCTCCTCGAGGTCCTCGTGCGTCAGTGCACCGTCGAGGTACTCGTAGAGCCGCTGGATCCGGGCATCCTCACAGTCGCCGATCTTCTCGCAGTCCGCGCTCATCTGCCCGCCTCCTGTTCCTTGGTCCCGCCGGTGGCGCCGGCGTCGGATTCCGTGTTCTTGCTGGTCGTGGTCTTGGTTGCGGCACCGCCGGACGTGCCCGCCTTCGCCGCCGGAGCCCTCTTCGCGGCGGCCTTCCGGGTCTTGTCCTCGACCTTGATGCCGCGTTCCCGGGCGTAGTCCGTCAGCAGCCCGCGCAGCAGCTTGCGCCCGCGGTGCAGCCGGCTCATCACGGTGCCGATGGGGATGTCGAGGATCTCGGCGATCTCCTTGTAGGCGAAGCCCTCCACATCCGCGAAGTACACGGCGAGCCGGAATTCCTCCGGGATGGCCTGCAGGGCGTCCTTGACATCGGAGTCCGGCAGGTGATCGAGCGCCTCCGTCTCGGCGGACCGGAGCCCGGTGGAGGTGTGCTGGGCGGCCTGGGCCATCTGCCAGTCCTCGACCGTGTCCGTGGCCGCCTGCTGAGGCTGACGCTGACGCTTGCGGTACAGGTTGATGTACGTGTTCGTCAGGATCCGGTACAGCCAGGCCTTGAGGTTGGTCCCCGGGCGGTACTGATGGAAGGACGAGTAGGCCTTCGTGTACGCCTCCTGCACCAGGTCCTCGGCATCCTGCGGGTTGCGCGTCATGCGCATCGCCGCCGAGTACAGCTGGTCGACGTACTCCAGGGCATCGCGTTCGAAGCGCTGGCGGCGGGCGGCGTCGGACTCCGTGGTGAGGTCCACGTCCGGGTCGTCGTGCTCCGTGGGAGCCTGGTCGGTCTTGTGCGTTTCCATCGCGGCCCAGTCTACGTCCGAGGCGGGTCCGGCCAGGGTCGCTGCACCAGGTGCCATGGAACCGTCCCTTCGCGCGTCGTGAGCCGCCGAGGCCCGCTGGCTGCGGCCGTCGTCGTGGTGATACGGGGTACAGCAACCCGCCGGGCGCGGATATTCCACGCCCGGTATCTTGGATGGGTGACCAGTACAGCCTCGACCTCGCCCCTGCCCGACCCCTGGCCCGCTCCCGAGCCGGCCGGTCCGGTCCGCGGCACGGTGCGTGTCCCCGGGTCGAAGTCGCTGACCAACCGCTACCTCGTCCTCGCCGCCCTGGCGGAGGGCCCCAGCGTGCTGCGCGGAGTCCTGGACAGCCGGGACTCCCGCCTGATGATCCAGGCCCTCACGGCGCTGGGGGCCACGGTGGAGCACACCGGCCCCGGCACCGTGCGCGTCACCCCTCTTCCCCACGGCGGCGCGGGCCCCGGCACCCCGGCCCCGGCGGGCGCGGCCCCGGCCGGGCACACGGTGGACTGCGGGCTGGCCGGCACCGTGATGCGTTTCGTGCCCCCGGTCGCTGCCCTGGTGCCCGGAGCCACCCACTTCACCGGCGACGAGGCCGCTCTGGCCCGCCCCATGCGTCCGGTCCTGGCCGCCCTGGCCGCCCTCGGCGTCGCCGTGGACGGGGCGGGGACGGCGGGCGGGACCCTGCCCTTCACCGTGCACGGCACCGGCAGCGTCGAGGGCGGCCGGATCGAGGTCGACGCCTCCGGCTCCAGCCAGTTCGTCTCCGCCCTGCTGCTCGCCGCACCGCGGTTCCGGCAGGGGCTGCACCTCGTGCACACCGGTGAGGCGGTGCCGAGCCCCGAGCACGTGGCGATGACCGTGACCGTGCTGCGCCGGTGCGGCGTGGAGGTGGACGACTCGATCCCCGGCCAGTGGCGGGTCTCCCCCGGCCCGGTGCGGGCCCTGGACCTGGCCGTGGAACCGGATCTGTCCAACGCGGGGCCGTTCCTGGCCGCCGCGGTGGTGACGGGCGGGGAGGTCTCCGTACCGGACTGGCCCGCCGCCACCACGCAGATCGGTGACCGCTGGCGGACCATCCTGCCCGCGTTCGGCGCCACGGTGGACTTCGCCCCGGCCCCGGACGGCCACACCGGCACCCTCACGGTGACCGGTGCCCTGACGGAGGCCGGTCACCCGCGGATCGCCGCCCCCGGGGAACTGCCGGACACCGGCGAGCTGGCGCCCACGGCCGCAGCCCTGTGCCTGCTGGCCGAGGGCCCGGGACGGCTGACCCGGATCGGGCAGCTGCGCGGCCACGAGACCGACCGCCTCACGGCGCTGGCCGCCGAGGCACGGCGGATGGGTGGACAGGTCGAGGAGGGCCCGGACTACCTCGCCTTCCACGGCACCGGTGGCCCCGCCGCGCACCCGTCCGCCCTGCACGGTGCCACCCTCCAGACCTACCACGACCACCGGATGGCGACCTTCGCCGCCGTCGTGGGCCTGGCGGTACCGGGCGTGCTGGTGCGTGACGTGGGCACCACCGCCAAGACCATGCCCGACTTCCCGCAGCTGTGGACGCGGCTGGTGACCGGGGACGGCGACGGCGCATGAGCCGGCCCGGGCGCGGCTTCGACCCGAAGCGCTGGGACGAGTCCGACGTTCGCTCGCGCCCCAGCAAGAGGGGTTCGCGCCCGCGCACCAAGGAACGTCCGGCCCATGAGGATGCGGTCACCGGCCGCGTGGTCACGGTGGACCGCGGCCGGTACACCGTGTACCTGCCCGGGCGGGAGGGATTCCACACCGTCTCGGCCATGCGGGCCAGGGAACTGCGCAGCAACCCGGTGGTCACCGGGGACCTCGTCGGCGTCGTGGGGGACCTCTCCGGCCTGGAGGGCACCCTGGCCAGGATCGTGCGGATCGAGGAGCGCAGCACCGTGCTGCGGCGCTCCGCGGACGACTCCGACGCCTACGAACGGGTGGTGGTGGCCAACGTCGACACCCTCGTCGTCATGGTGGCCGCGGCCAACCCGGAGCCTCGCACCGGGTTCATCGACCGGGCCCTGGTGGCCGCCTACGACGCCGGCATCGAGCCGGTGCTGTGCATCACCAAGACGGACCTGCGGGACCCCGCTGGGCTCTTGGCGCACTACCGGCACCTGGACCTGGAGGTGCTCACCTCCGGTGCCGCGGCAGCCGGGACGGCGGACGGCGGCGCGCTCCTGGACCCGGCCCTGCTCCAGTCCCTGCGGGCCCGGCTCGAGGGGCACCTGTCCGTGCTGGTCGGCCCCTCCGGCGTCGGCAAGTCCACCCTGCTCAACGCCCTGACCGGCACCCGACGGGCCACGGGGCAGGTCAACGCGGTCACCGGCCGGGGCCGGCACACCTCCTCCTCCGCCCTGGCGATCCCGCTGCCGGCCGAGGGTTCCGCGGGGGACGCGCCGTCCGTGGACTCCACCGGCGAGCACGAGTCCTGGGTCGTGGACACCCCGGGGATCCGTTCGTTCGGGCTGGGCCTGGTGGACCGCGACCGCGTGGTGGAGGCCTTCGAGGACCTCGCCCCCGCCCTCGCCGACTGCCCGCGCGGCTGCACCCATGCCGAGGGTGAACCCGGCTGCGCCCTGGATGCGTGGGTGGCCGGCGGCAACGCCGGGACGTCCGGGGTCCAGCGGCTGGCCTCGCTGCGACGCCTGCTGGACGGCCGCTCCGACGACGAGTGGTGACCGGGACCGATCGATCCGTGCCGGTGCCCGGGCACGGTCCGGCCTCGCGGTAGCGTGGCCTGCATGACCGATGCGCCCAAGAACTACACGGACGACCTCCGGCTGGCCCACATCATGGCCGACTCGGTGGACTCCCAGACGATGTCCCGCTTCAAGGCGCAGGACCTGAAGGTCGACACGAAACCGGACCTCACCCCCGTCACGGACGCCGACCGCGCGGCCGAGGAGCTGATCCGGGGGAACCTGTCCCGCGCCCGGCCCCGGGATGCCGTGCTCGGCGAGGAGTTCGGCGAGCAGGGCCACGGTCCGCGGCGCTGGGTGATCGACCCCATCGACGGCACGAAGAACTTCGTGCGCGGGGTGCCCGTGTGGGCGACCCTGATCGCCCTGATCGACGACGGTGAGCCGGTGGTCGGCGTGGTCTCGGCACCGGCCCTCAACCGCCGGTGGTGGGCCGCGAAGGGCACCGGCGCCTTCATGGGCAAGTCGCTGGCCTCGGCCACCCGCATCCACGCCTCGAACGTGTCCCGGATCGAGGACGCCTCGCTGTCCTACTCCTCCCTGGAGGGCTGGCGCGAGCGCGGCAACATCCGTGAGTTCCTGGAACTGACCTCCACCGTGTGGCGGACCCGCGCCTATGGCGACTTCTGGTCCTACATGATGGTCGCCGAGGGCGCCGTGGACATCGCCTGCGAGCCGGAGCTGGAACTGTACGACATGGCCGCCCTGGTGCCGATCGTCACCGAGGCCGGCGGACGCTTCACCTCGCTCGAGGGCGAGGACGGCCCCTTCGGGGGCAATGCCCTCGCCACCAACGGCCTACTGCATCCCGATGCGCTCGAGGCCCTCAACCCGGACCTGGTCGGCCAGCCAGGCCTGATGACCGGCCAGCGCCCCGCGACCCCACGACCGGCCCCCGCGCGCGCCCCGCTGACCGCGGCGATGGTGCTGGCCGTCGCCGTCGGGGGGGTCGCCGGGACGCTGGCGCGGTGGCAACTGGTCGAGGTCGTCCCCGCCCCGGCGGATTCTCCCGTCCCCGGGTGGCTCATGCTGGCGGGCGTCAACCTCACCGGCTCCTTCCTGCTGGGCCTGCTCAACGCCCGGGTCGCGCGCCGGCCGCTGCCGCGCTGGCTGACCGCCGGCCTCGGGGTGGGCGTCCTGGGCTCGTTCACGTCGCTCTCAGCCGTGGTCCTGGCCGCCGCCCTGGTCACGGGGCTCGGCCCGGGAGAAGCGCCCGCGGGCCCGGCCGCCCTCGCCCTCACGGCTGTCGGCACCGTCACCGCTCTCGCCCTGAGTGCCGCCCTCGGCACCGCGGCGGCGCTGGCCGGGCTGTGGGCCGGCGGACGGGACCGCCCCCTGTGCGGTGGCGGACCGGAGGGGGCCAGCGGGTGAGCATCCTGGCCGAGGGTTCCGGGGCCGGCGCCGTGCCGTGGCTGATGCTGGCGGGCGCGGTCGGTGCCGTGCTGCGCCTGGCCTGCGACCGCTGGCTGCCGCGGCGCGGGATCCTGCTGGCGAACGTGGCTGGCTCGCTCGCGGCCGGGCTGGTGATCGGCATCGAGCCGGCCGGGCCTTCCGTGACCATCTGGGTGACCGGGCTCGCCGGCGCGCTCACGACCTTCTCGACCGTGTCCGCCTACACCGCCGAGGAGGTGCGGCACGGCAGGTGGCGGGCCGCCGTGGGCAGCTGGGCCCTGCACCTGGGCTCCGGCGGCCTCGCCGTGGTGCTGGGACTGGTGGCCGGAGCGGCGCTGTCCGCCCCGTGAGCCGGGGCTCCGCCCTCAGTCCCGGCCGGCCGCCCGGCGGCCCGTGGGACGGGCCGGCCGGACCGAGGAGGATTCCGTGTCCTCGCGCCGCTCCTGGCGGGCCCGGGCGGAGTCGAGGGCCAGCCGGTCCCGGAACCGGACGGTGAGCGCCGCGGAGACGAGGATGAGCGTGAGGTAGGCCGCGCCGAGGACCGGCCAGCCGCCCACGAAGAGCACCACGGCCCCGAGCAGGAACAGCACGTGCCCCAGCACGGCGTGCCAGGGCCACGGCGGGCGGACCGGGGCCTTCGGGGACAGCACCAGCCCCCAGGCGGCGGCCACCACGATCACGGCCAGCACGGCCGCCCAGGGACCGCCGAAGACGGACAGCGCCCAGAAGCCCGCCGCCCCGAACAGGCCCAGTTCCAGCAGGAACATCAGGATGGCCTGGGTCGCTGCACCGGTGTTCATGGTTGCACCTCGGGGGTCGGCGGCTGGAGGGCGGAAGAGTCCGCGTACGACACCACAGTCTAGGCGGTCCACGGGATCCGGCCATGTCAACGGCGGGATCCGGCCGGGGCCATCCGCCACAGCAGGCCAACGGACGGGGGTACGGCATGACGAGCCCAGGCACACACGAAAGAGCCCGGATTCACGGGGAATCCGGGCTCAGTCCGTGGAGATGGCGGGAATTGAACCCGCGTCCGATGCAGTGTTGTCAGGGCTTCTCCGGGCGCAGTTTGCGCTGGGTGTTACTCGGCCCTGGCTGTCCCGCAAACAGGCAGCCAACCCGGGCCCAGCCGGATTAATGTCTCCACCACGACCCCCGGCGAGGGTGGCGGACAGTGGCTATCTAATCGACGCCAGGATCCGGGGCGATAGCATCCCCGGGCTGACGGACTCGTTCACTGATCAGGCAGCGAGAGCGAAGTCAGTGCGCTTAGATTCGGCACTTGTTGGTTTGCAGAGGGCGTTTCCGAGATAACTCTGCGTCCTCGGCCCGCTTCCCCTGTCGCGACGTGCATCGTCGAAACCGATCATCCCCATGTTCTGTTGTCAATCAACCGGTCCCCTGCGGGGTTTCGCTGATCCCCCACCTGGTCCGGACTGCCCAGTATAACCGACTCCGGGCCCCGGGTATTCCCGGCACCCGTCGGTCAGGCGGCGCGGCGATTGCGGATCCGCATGGCACGCTGCGCCTCGCGGTTGTCCTGCTTCTCCCTCAGGGCCTGGCGCTTGTCGTAGTCCTTCTTGCCCTGGGCGACGCCGATCTCGACCTTGACCCTGCCGTTGCGGAAGTACAGCTGCAGCGGCACGATGGTGTGCCCGGACTCCTGGATCTGGCGGGAGATCTTGGTCAGTTCCTGGCGGTGCAGCAGCAGCTTCCGGCGGCGGCGCGCGGCGTGGTTGGTCCAGGATCCGTTGAGGTACTCCGGGATGTAGACCTGCTCGAGGTAGAGCTCGTTGCCGTAGAAGACGGCGAAACCGTCCACCAGGGAGGCGTGCCCCTCCCGCAGCGACTTCACCTCGGTGCCCATCAGGGAGATCCCGGCCTCGTAGGTGTCCATGATCAGGTAGTTGTGCCGGGCCTTGCGGTTGGTCGCGATGACCTGCCGCCCCTCGGCGTCGGTCTTCTTCGACCCGGCTGATTTCTTCGCCATGGCAACTCCCTCCCGGCTCACGGTGCTCATGGTCCTCACGCGGACTTTCCAGTGTACCGCCGCCGTCAAGGACGCCGCCGCGGGCGAGCGTCCCGGGATGGGCGCATCCGGGCCAGTCGGCGAGACGGCGATCCTTGGCGTGCCCGGTGGAGGCGAGTAGTTTCGAGCCATCACGTCCGCCAGCGGTGCACGGATAGGCAGGATTGCCATGAAAGCACAGAACCCCAAGTCCGTATTACGGCGCATGCCCCTTGAGCTGGTCGAGGAGGAGAGCAAGCACGCGGTGCTGTCCAAGAGCCTGGGACTGTGGCAGCTGACCGCCCTCGGCGTCGGGGGCATCGTCGGCGTCGGGATCTTCACCTTGGCCGGCCTCGTGGCGCACGGGGACCCGAACAATCCCCCGGTGGGTCCGGCCGTGCTGATCTCGTTCCTCATCGCGGGCCTGGCCTCCGCGGCCGCGGCGCTGTCCTACGCCGAGTTCGCGGGCATGGTTCCCCGCGCCGGGTCCGCTTACACCTACGGCTTCGTGGCCCTGGGCGAGATCATCGGCTGGTTCATCGGCTGGGACCTGCTGCTGGAGTACATCGCGATCGTCGCCGTGGTGGCCATCGGCATCTCCGGCTACGCCGAGGCGTTCCTCGAGGGATTCGGGCTGCAGCTGCCCGCCTGGATGGCCTCGACACCCGACCAGGGCGAGGGCGGGATCATCAATCTCCCGGCCATCCTGATCTGCCTGCTGGTGACCTTCATCCTCAGCCGCGGCACGAAGACCTTCGGCCGCTTCGAGCTGATCGCCGTGGGCCTCAAGATCCTGCTGATCCTGTTCATCATCGGCCTGGGCGTCTTCTACATCGACACCGCGAACTTCGACCCCTTCATGCCGTCCGGGTTCGGGCCCGTGCTGACGGGGGCGGCCACGGTCTTCTTCGCCGTGTTCGGCTACGACGCCATGAGCACGGCCGCGGAGGAGGCCCAGGACGGCACGAGGCACATGCCCAAGGCCATCCTCCTGTCCCTGATCATCGCGATGGTGCTCTACGTGGCGGCCACCCTCGTGCTGACCGGGATGCAGAACTACCAGGACATCGACCCCGAGGCCGGCTTCGCCTCGGCCTTCACCTCGGTGGGCCTGCCCGTGATCGCCACCATCATCTCCATCTTCGCCGTCGTGTCCATCCTCACCGTGATGCTGACGTTCCTGCTCGGCGTCACCCGCGTGTGGTTCTCCATGAGCCGTGACGGCCTGCTGCCGCCGTGGTTCGCCAAGGTGGACCACCGGGGCACGCCCCAGCGGGTGACCTGGATCGCCGGCGTCGCCTCGGCGGTGCTGGCCGGCATCTTCCCCATCCGGGCCGTGGCCGACCTGACCAACATCGGGATCCTGTCGGCCTTCGTGGTCGTCTGCACGGCCGTGATCCTGTTCCGCTACACCCGCCCGGACGCCCCGCGCACCTTCCGGCTGCCCTGGATGCCCGTGGTGCCCGCCTTCGGCGTGCTGGCCTCGCTGTTCCTCATCCTGCAACTGCACTGGGAGACCTGGCTGCGGTTCGCCGTGTGGCTCGTCATCGGCCTCGTCATCTACTTCGCCTACGGCCGCCGGAACTCCGTGCTCAACGCCGACAGCCCCCACTACCGGCACGACCTGGCCACCCGCGCCTGAGCGCCCGGGCCGGCGGGGTCAGAGCAGGCCGAGCGGGTTGACGGCGTGGCCGTCGAGGACGGTCTCGAAGTGCAGGTGGCAACCCGTGGAGTTGCCCGTGGATCCGGTGTACCCGATGACCTGCCCACGCTGGACCTTCTGCCCGGGCGAGACGACAGACCGGGTCATGTGGTGGTACTTGGTGGCCAGCGCACGGCCGTTGACCACGCCGTGGGAGATGACCACGCGGTTGCCGGAGGTCCACACGGCCCAGTCGGCGTTCCAGACCTCGCCGGCGGCGGCGGCCCTGATCGGGATCCCGCAGCCACCGCCGAAGTCGACCCCGGTGTGCACGTACCCGCCGGCACCGCCGTAGTCGAAGGTGCCGGCCGGCGTCGGGCGCCAGCCGAACCCGGAGGTGATGTAGGTGTTGACCGGCATCTGCAGGCCCCACCCGGAGGAGGCCCGGGACGCCTGCTGCTCGGCCTGCCGGGCCCGCTGCTCCGCGGCCTGGGCGGCCCGGCCGGCCCGGTCGGCGGCGGCCTGGGCACGACGCGCGGCCGCCCGGTCCGCGGAGGCGGCGGCCTGACGGGCCTTGCGCGCGGCCTCCTCGGCGGCCCGGCGCTTGCGCTCCGCCTCCGCCACCGCCTCGCTGTGCCGGCGCTGCAGGTCAGACTGGCGGTCGGACTGGGCGGTGAGCGCCCGCTGGCGCTCGGCGATCTGCTGGTTGACCTTGTCCTGGGCCGCCCGGTTGGCGTCGATCTGGGCCTGGATCTTCGGGCGCTGGGCCTGGAGTTCGTCGGTCAGCCGCGAGGTGGTCGCCACCATGCCGTCCAGTGCGCGCTTGGCCCGGGAGGCCTCGTCCCTGGCCTCTTCCTCGCGCTCCAGGGCCTTCTCCGCCTCGGCGCGCAGGTCACGGATCTCGGTCTCGACGGCGGCCAGCCGCGCCTCGGCATTGACGTCCGTGGAGCGGGCCTGGGAGACGGAGGAGATCCGGCTGTTCTGGATCCGCATCGCCTGGTTGGCCAGGCCCACGGCATCCGGCAGCGAGGAGTCGCTCAGGCCGAGCATGAACGCCAGGTCCGAGGAGACCCCGCCCTGCTTGTAGGCCTGGTTGGCGATCTGGCCGATCTCCTCCTGGGCGGTGTCCAGTTCCCTCTCGCTCGCCGTGATCTCGGCGAGGATCTCCGCGCGGCTGGACTCGGCCCGGCGGACCCGCTCCTGCAGGGACCGCACCTCGGCCGCCGCTGCCGAGACGCGGCTCTCGGCCGCGGACAGGGCCTCCTGCGCCCCGGGCAGCTGGTCCTGGAGCCGGTTGAGCTCCCGGATCTTGTCGGCGATCTCCGCATCCAGGCCTTCCAGTGAGGCGTCGAGGTCGCCCTGACGGTCCTGGAGCGACGACTGTTCCCCGCCGAGGTCGCCCAGTTCGCCGTTGATCCGGGACTTCTCGCGCTCGGCCTGCTCGATCTGCCGCTGGAGGTCGTCGATGCCGTCCTGGGCCAGGGCGGTGCCACCCATGGACAGGGTCAGGACGGTCACGAGTCCTGCGCCCAGGATGGCGCGGGACAGCCGGCCTCGCTTCATGGTCTTCCTCCGGTGGTGCGGTGCGGTCGCGATGCGGACACAGTGGGATACGGGCAGATCAGACGGGGATCACACCTTAAGGTAGCGCCTCAGGGTGAGCAGGGATGACACGGCGGCCAGGACCACGGAGACGCCGATGAGGATGGGGACCAGCACGAGGGCGTCCCCGCCGGCGATGAAGCCCGTGCCGGGGTACTGCCGGGTCAGCCAGTCCCCGATGAAGAACTCGGCGATCGCCCAGGTGACCCCGCTGGCCAGGACGGCCCCGAGCAGGGCGGCGATCACGCCCTCGAGCAGGAACGGGAGCTGGATCATGGTCTTCGAGGCGCCCACCAGGCGCATGATGCCCGTCTCGCGGCGCCGGGAGAACGCCGAGAGGCGGATGGTCGTGGCAATGAGCAGCACGGCGCAGACCAGCATCACCACGGCCACCGAGACCGCGATCACCGAGGCCATGTTCATCAGGGAGAAGATCTGCTCGAGCAGTTCGCGTTGGTCCGAGACCAGCTCGACGCCGGGCATCGAGGAGAACAGCTCATTGACCACCTCGTACTGCTCCGGGTCCACGAGGGCCACCCGGAAGGACTCGGGCAACTGATCGGCGGTCACCGTGCCGGCCATCGCCGAGTTCTTGAACTGCTCCTGGAAGATCTCCAGGGCCTGCTCCTGCGACTCGTACTCGTAGCTCTTGACGTAGGGGGCCGCGGTGGGCGACTCCAGCAGGTCCCGGACCGCCTCGCGCTGGCCGTCCGTCACGGGCCCGGCGGCGCAGGAGGCGGTGGTCGAGGTGTCGGTGCACAGGAAGATGGCGACCTCCACCCGGTCGTACCAGTAGCCCTTCATCTGGTTGATCTGCAGCTGCAGCAGGCCCGCGGCACCCACGAAGGCCAGCGAGATGAAGGTCACCAGGATCACGGAGACCACCATGGACAGGTTCCTGCGGATACCGGAGAAGGTCTCCCCGAGGATGAACGCGAACCTCATCGCGGGCCCTCCGCCGTCTCGACCCGTGCCGGCTGGGGCCGCACCGGGTCCGCCTGCACCGTCTCCCCCACCGTGGCCACCCACTCGTCCGGCGCCGCCGACGCCGTCCGGTACCCGCCGGCCTGCTCGTCCCGGACGATCCGCCCGTCGCGCAGCTCCACCACCCGCCGGCGCATCTGGTTGACGATGTCGTGGTCGTGGGTGGCCATGACCACGGTGGTGCCGTTCTCGTTGATCTGGTCCAGCACGGCCATGATCCCCAAGGAGGTCTCCGGGTCGAGGTTGCCGGTGGGCTCGTCCGCCAGCAGGATGTCCGGACGGTTGACGATGGCGCGGGCGATGGCCACGCGCTGCTGCTCACCGCCGGAGAGCTCGTGCGGCATGCGCCGCTCCTTGCCGTCCAGGCCCACGGTGCGCAGGACCTCCGGAACGGCCTGGCGGATCTGCTCACGTCCCTTGCCGAGCACCTGCATGGCGAAGGCGACGTTGGCGAAGACGGTCTTGTTGGGCAGCAGCCGGAAGTCCTGGAACACCACGCCGATGCTGCGGCGCAGCCGGGGCACCCGCCAGCCCGGCAGCCGGGCCACGTTGCGGCCGGCCACGTAGACGGCGCCGGCACTGGCGCGCTCCTCCCGCAGCATCAGGCGGATGAAGGTCGACTTGCCGGACCCCGACGCACCCACAAGGAACACGAACTGGCCGCGCTCGAACTCCACCGTCACGTCCTGCAGGGCCGGACGGGAACGGCGGTCATAGACCTTGCTGACCTGCTCGAACCGGATCATGTTCCACACTCGCCCACGGGCATGACGCCCTGCGGCACCCGGGGCTGGGTCGGGGGAAGGCTCGGTGCCGGCACCGTCCACGGTAGTCACGGGACGGTAACAAACGTGGGAGGCTACGGCCGGACGCAGGCGTGTCCTGACGCAGGGACGGCGGCGAAACCGCCGCGTCGCCCCCTGTCAGCCGGCACTGCCACGCGAGGTGGCGCGAGCGACCTCCACGGTGATGATCTCTGCCACAGTCCGGGCGCCCTCGGGAGCCATAACGATCGAGTAATGGTTCGACGCGGGCACTTCCGTCACCGTCAGGTTCCGGGCTAGGGCGGGAACCCGGTCCTGCCAGGCCGCGATGTAGTCCGCGCTGAACAGTCCGGGTTCCTCGTTGAACAGCCCCCTGCGGCTCCAGAGCAGGCGTGCCGGGACGGCCAGCTGCTCGATCGCCTCCCGGAGGGAGCCGCCGCCCTGGAGCTCGGCGGTGTCCTGGGCCATGGCCTCGTAGCGGGTGGCCGGGCGCAGGGCGGAGCCATCTGGTTCCAGGTCATAGGTGATGTAGTCGTCCATCAGGGCCGCGGTGCCGCTGCCCGGCGCCCACGCGTCGCGGAACGCCGGGTGCTCGAGCCAGAACCGGCGGTATTCCTCCACCGAGCCGAAGCGCATGGCCAGCCGCTCGGCCACCGGCCCGAGCACCGCCTGGACCACCTGGTCCGGGTTGAGGCCGCTGGGCACCTTGAGCGGGATGCCGCCGTCCACCAGGACCACGGAGCGCACCCACTCCGGGTGCCGGTGCGCGAGCACCAGGGTCACGAAGGCGCCCATGGAATGCCCGACGACGACGACCGGTCCGGCGGCCAGATGGTCCAGGACGGCGGCCAGGTCCTCCGCGTGGACCGGCATCCCGTAGGGCCCCGGCAGGGTGCCGGACCGGCCGCGGCCGCGCAGGTCGGGCGCGATGATCCGCACCCCGGGCAGCGCCTCGGCGAGCAGGCCGAAGCTGCGGTGGGATGCCGAGACCCCGTGCACGGCCAGGACCGTGGGCGTGCCCGGGTCCAGCGGACCCCACAGGCCCACCGTCATCCGCCCTCCGGTGACGGCGACCGTGGTCTGCCGGTAGCCGGGGCCGAGGTCCGTGTGGCGGTGGTTTCCCTCCACCGGGGAGGACGCGTCAGCGGTCAGAGATGTCTCGGACATGGTCCGTTCCTTCCCGGTCCACCGGGGCAGGCGCCAGCGCCCGCTCGATGAACTCCATCATGGTGTCGAAGACGTGGTCGGGGACGTCCCCCGTACCCTCACTCGTGGTGCCGTTGTGGTCCTGGGGCCACAGGACCCAGCGCATGCCGATGATCTCGCCGATGCCCATCAGGGCCCAGGCGATGACCTCGGGGTCCATGCGGTGGACCTCGCCGGACTCCTGTCCCTGCTCGAGCCCCAGGGCGTAGCCGTCCACGATGCGCGAGTAGTGCAGGCGCAGCGCGTCCGGCGAGGCGAACTCGGCCTGGCGGATGATCCGGTACAGGGCCGGATGCTCGGCCGTGAAGCGGAAGAAGGCGCGGAAGCCGGCACGCTCGGAGGCGATGCGGCCGGAGCCGGCCTCGGCCCGGGCGGCGTCGTTCATGGCGTGCCGGACCCTCCGGTTAAGGTCCACCACGACCTCGTTGAAGATCTCCTGCTTGCCCTCGAAGTAGAGGTAGAAGGTGCCCAGGCCGCAGCCGGCCTCCTCGGTGATCTTGACGATTGAGGCCGCCGGGTAGCCCAGTTCGGCGAAGATCTTCTCGGCGGCGTCCAGCAGCCTCCGGCGGGTGCGCAGGCCCCGGGCGGTGAGCACGGTGCCCTTGGTGGTGGTCGGCACCTCCTCGCCACCGGGCGCGTCGGTGTCCGGATGGAGCGGTTCAATGGCCATGGTGAGTCCTTTCCCGCGCCGGGGGCCGCAACCGGCCCCGGGCGATCTTCTCCAGGCCCGTCCGGGGCAGTTCCGGGACGAAGGTGTACTGGGTGGGCTGCTTGTAACCGGCCAGCAACCGCGCGCAGTGCTCGCGCAGCTCGGTCTCGTCCACGGGCACTCCGGCCCGGCGGACCACGAAGGCGTGGCCGGTCTCCCCCCAGCGCTCGTGCGGCGTGCCGACGACGGCGGCCGCGGCCACCGCCGGGTGGCCCGTGAGGACCTGCTCCACCTCGGCGGGGACCACGTTCTCCCCGCCGGAGACGAAGATGTCCTTGAGGCGGTCCACGATCCGGAAGTAGCCGTCGGCATCGCGTTCCACCAGGTCACCGGTGTGCAGCCAGCCACCGGCCAGTGCCCGGGCGGTCGCCCCCGGATCACGGAAGTACCCGGCGAAGACGCTGGGGCCGCCCACCAGCAGTTCCCCGGTGGCCGGGCCGTCCAGCAGGCGGCCGGTGGCCGGGTCCGCGACGGCGACCTCGACGTGGGGGTAGGGCCGTCCCATCCAGCCCACCCTCTCGCGGGCGTCCTCGGCCGGCAACGAGAGCACGTTCGGACCGGCCTCGGTCAGCCCGTAGCCCTGGACCAGGGGCACGTCGCGAGCGTGCCAGGCCCGCATCAGGGCCGGCGGCATCGCGGCGCCGCCGACCACCGCCAGCCGGAGGCTGGACAGGTCCGTGGCCGCGAACCGCGGATGCTCGGCCAGCAGGAGGTACTGGGCCGGGACCGCCATCAGCGTGGTGATCGACCGGTCCTCGATCAGGGAGAGCACCCGGCCGGCGTCGAAGGTCCGCTCCATGACCACCGTGGCCCCGGACCACCACGCCAGCAGGGGCTGGATGTTCCAGCCGCCGGTGTGGAACTGGGGCAGGACGGCCAGCACCACGTCCGAGGAGGTGATCTCCAGGGTGCGGGACAGTGCCAGGTTGTTCCAGAAGCAGTTGGCGTGGGTCAGCACCACGGCCTTGGAGGCCCCCTCGGTGCCGGACGTGAACGGCATCAGCACCGGGTCGTCGTCCCGGACGGGGCGACCGGGCGCCCGTTCCTCCGCCCGGTCGCCCGCGCCCGTCGCCCGCCGGTGCGGGGCCGGCACGTCCTGCTCGATGCCGGCCCGACCGGGACGCACGTGGGACGGAGGCATCGGCAGCAGGGCACAGGCCTCGGCGGCCAGCGAGCCGAACTCCTCCTCCACCACGAGCAGGGCGGGGTCCGCGGTCTCCAGCTGGACGGCCACCTCGGCCGCCCCCAGCCGCCAGGACAGCGGGGTCAGCACCAGGCCGGACTTCGCGCAGGCGAAGAACAGCACCACGTGGTCCGAGCTGTTGCCGGAGAGGGTGGCGATGCGCTCACCCGGCCGGTAGCCGGCGGCGATGAGCCTCTCGGCCAGGCGGGTGGCGCGGTCCTCGAGCTCCCGGTAGGTCAGGGCGACCCCGGTGTCCAGGATGGCGGTGCGGCCGGGGGTGGCGATGGCCCGGTCCGCGGTCCACCGCCCCAGGGTGTGCAGTCCGGCGTTCATTCGGCCTGCTCCAGGACCTTGACGGGATCCTTGCGCGGCCGGCCCCCTCCGGTGCGGGCCGAGAGCCGGCGGACGAACCCGGCCAGGCCGCCCGGCATGAACAGCACCACCAGGACGAACAGCGTTCCCAGCAGGAACAGCGGCTCGGACAGCGGCACCCGGAACAGGGCGGGCATCGACTGGATGGCCTCGGACTGCGCCAGGACGGTGAGCCGCTGGTCGAGCAGCGTGTAGAGCACGCCGCCCACCACGGCCCCCCACCGGGATCCGACGCCGCCGAGGACCACCATGACGAGCAGCGTGATGGTGAAGTCCGCCGAGACGGTCCGCGGCACGGCCCCGGACTGCAGCAGCAGGTGGACCATCCCGACGCAGCCGGCCAGGGTGCCGCCCACCACGAAGATCAGCAGCTTGGCCAGGTAGGGCTTCAGGCCCAGCACCCTGACCCGGTTCTCGTTCTCGCGCACGGCTTCGGCGAGGTGGCCGGCCCGGGAGTTCTGGATCCAGCTGACGACGGCGAAGACGATGATCAGCACGGCCAGCGCCAGCCAGTACAGGTTCCTGGTGTTGGACACGCCCACCAGGAAGGCGGGGATCTGCTCCGTGTTCAGGCTCAGCCCCTCCTCGCCGCCGGTCGCGCCCTCGGGATTGCGCCGGACCAGCACGGAACCGGCCTGGGCGAAGGCGAGGGTGACCATGGCGAACGGGATGCCGCTGACCCGCAGCGCCACCGCGCCGGTGATGTTGGCCAGGATCACGACGACGAGCAGGGTGACCAGCATGGCCGGGACCAGTCCCATACCGGTGCGCTCGAGCAGGATGCCCAGCACATAGGCGCCGGCGCCGACGTACAGCGCATGGCCGAAGGAGAGCAGGCCGGCCACGCCGATCAGCAGGTGGTACGTCAGTGCCGCGGCTCCCATCAGCATGCACAGGGCCATCAGCTGCAGGGCGCCGGGCTGGTAGGTGGCGGTCGGGAGGATGCCGGGCAGCTGGATGTTCAGCAGCGGCAGCAGGGCCAGGACCACCACCCCGACGGCGGCGGCGGCGCCACCGATGAGCCTGCGACGGGCGGCCGGCTGGCCGGAGGCGGACGGGCCCGGCTTCGGCGGCGGGGTGAGGGAGGCCCGGAGCCGGTCCTTGGCGGACAGGCCCTGGCGGCCCTCGTGCTGGTCCTTGAGTTCTTCCGTGGAGGCGCTCATGCGGTGGCCACCTTTCGTCCCATGAGTCCGGAGGGCCTGGTCAGCAGTACGACGGCCAGCAGGATGACGACCACGAAGTCGCCGATGCTCCAGTAGTAGTTGGCGAACTGTTGCAGGACCCCGACCAGCACCGAGGCGACCGCCGCGCCGGCGAGGGACCCGAGGCCACCGATGACGGTGACGATGAAGGCGAAGATCAGCAGCGACCCGCCCAGGAGCGGGGAGACATAGCCGAAGTAGTGGCTGGCCAGCACGCCACCGAGGCCGGCCGCGGCACCGCCGATGGTGAAGACCAGGGTGAACGCGCGCCGGACGTCGATGCCCAGGGCCGTGACCATGGAGCGGTTCTCAACGCCCGCGCGGATGATCATGCCGTAGCGGGTCCTCTTCAGGAACAGCACCATGCCGGCCAGGACCAGCCCTGCGACGAGGATGGTGATGAACAGGTGGTTGGGGATCTGCGCCCCGAGGACATCCGTGGTCATGCCCATCCAGGTGGGACCCTGGATGAAGACCGGGTCGGTGCCCCAGATGCCCTCGAACAGGGCGATCGCCGCGAGGTTGAGTCCCACGGTGACCAGGACCTGCTCGATGTGCCGTTCGTAGAGCGGGCGGATGAGCACGAACTCCGTCAGTGCGGCCAGCAGGGCCCCGACGAGGCAGCCGACCAGCAGGGACAGGGCGAAGCCGCCCCAGGAGTCCGCACCCATGATGCGCGCGGTCTCCCAGCCGATGAGGGCCCCCAGGGTGAGGAACGCACCGTGGGCGAAGTTCAGCACCCCCATCAGGCCGTAGATCAGGGACAGTCCGGAGGCCACCAGGAAGTAGACGGCGCCGAGGCCGATTCCGGTGACCAGCAGGAGGAGGATGGTGCTCATGGGTCAGGCTCCTTTCGGTGCTGGTCCCGTGCCCACGCCGAGGTGGCGGGTGACGAGGGTGTCGTCGTCGAGGAACGACGTGGCGGAATCCGTGGTGTGGACCACGTGGCCGTCCGAGAGCACGATGGCCCCGGCGGCGAGCTGGCGGACGACCGCCAGGTTCTGCTCCACGAGCAGGATCGGGACGGTCTTGGCGGCCTCCTCGAGGGCGTCGGCGACCTCGCCGACGATCTTGGGCGCCAGGCCCTTGGTGGGCTCGTCCACCAGCAGCACGCGATTGTCGTTCATCAGGGCCCGGGCCAGGGAGACCATCTGCTGCTGGCCCCCGGACAGGGAGCCGGCGGCCTGCTGGGCGCGCTTGACCAGGTCCGGGAAGAGCGACTCGACCAATTCCCGGCGGGGGTGGTCGTCCCGTTCGGACAGCCGCAGGTTCTCGGCCACGCTCAGTCCAGCGAAGACCTCGCGGTCCTCCGGGACGTAGCCGACGCCGCGCTGGACGATCCGGTGGGTGGGCAGGGTGTGGATGGGCCGACCCTCGAGTTCCACCGTTCCCGCGTCCCGGTGGATCAGGCCGAGGATGGCCTTGATGGAGGAGGTCTTGCCCACGCCGTTGCGGCCGAGCAGTGCGGTGATGCCGATGGACGGGACGGAGAAGGTGACGTCCTCCACGACCTGCTGGCCGTTGATGGAGGCCTTGAGGTGGGAGACGGTCAGGACGGGGGCGGTGCCGGTGCCGCCGGCCGCCGCGGGCGCCGGCGTGGTCTGGGGCGTGGTGCTCATCGGTTCAGGCCACCTTTCCCATCTCACCGAGGTAGGCCGCCTGGACCTCGGCATTGGCCATGATCCGCTCGGGCTGGTCGACGGCCAGCAGGGTGCCGTGGTGCATGACGGCCACGCGGTCCACGAGGCCGAGCACGACCTCCATGTGGTGCTCGACCATCATCAGCGTGCGGCCGGACTCCCGGTGGATGCGCCGGATGATCTCCATGAGTCCCGGTACGTCACCGGAACCCACGCCGGCCATCGGCTCGTCCAGCAGGATGAGCTCGGGGTCGGTGGCGAGGAGCATGGCGATCTCCACCTTGCGCTTGTCTCCGTGGGACAGCCCGCCGGCGGTGGCGTCCGACCGGTGCTGCAGCCCGACCTGCTCGAGGCACTCGGTGGCCAGCGTGGTGGCCGCGTCCGTGGGCCGGGGGAAGTGGATGAGGGACAGCGAGCCTCCCTGCCTGGCCTGTGCGGCGAGCCGGACGTTCTCCAGCACGGTCAGGCCGGGGAACAGGGACGAGGTCTGGAACGTGCGTCCCAGTCCGGCCCTGGCCCGCCGGTCGACCGGCAGGTGGGTGATGTCCTGGCCGTTCATCTGGATGGTCCCCTCGGTGGGTCGCATCAGGCCGGACACCAGGTTGAACAGGGTGGTCTTGCCGGCCCCGTTGGGGCCGATCACCCCGACCGTCTCCCCGGAGGCGACGTCCAGGTCGATGTCCTGGAGGATGCGCGCTCCGCCGATGTGCAGGCCGATGCCCTGGAACCTCAGGGCAGGGGTCTGGGTGGTCATGGTGGTCCTTTCGGGCGGGGTCTGCGGGAGAGGGTCGGGGTGTGCCGGCGTCAGGTCACTGGGCGGCCACCGGCGGGGCGGCGTCGGCGGCATCGACGGTGTCCACCAGCTCCGGCGTCCACTCCGAGCCCTTCTGGACGAGCTTGGCCTGGTACATGTCCTGGACCAGGGCGTGGTCGTCTGCGCGCACCGTGGTGGTGCCCTTCGGGCCCTCGAACTCCCAGCCCTCGAGGGACTGGACCATCGAGTCGACGTCGGTGCCGCCGCCCTCCTCGATCGCCTGGACGATCATCTGGCCGGCCACGAAGCCGTCCGGCGTGAACAGGTCCGCCTCGGCGCCCTGCTTCTCCACGTGGTCGATCATGAACTCCTCCACCTCGTTCTGCCCGGCGCCCGGGAAGTAGTGGGAGAGGAAGGAGATCTTCTCGCCGGCGGCGCCGTAGGCACCGTAGGTCGCCTTGTTGGCCAAGCCGGTGACGATCGGGGCGGCCTCGAAGGCACCCTGCTGCTCCAGGGCCTGCCACATGGACCCGGCATTGGCGCCGGCCCAGGCCACGAACACCAGGTCGGGCTTGGCGTCCACGATCTGGCGCGCGAACGGGGTGAACTCGGTGACGTCCTCGGGGACCAGGATGTCCGAGACCTCCGCGCCCTCGGCACCCAGGACGCCCTCGACGGCGGCGACGTTGCCCTGGCCGAAGGCGTTGTCCTGGGCGAACACCAGGACCTTGGAGCCCTTCAGGTCCTTCACGAACTGGCCGGCGGTGGCGACGTCCTGGACGGACTGGCGGCCGGAGCGGAAGGTGTAGTCGTTGATGCCGGTCACAGCGTCCGTGGCGGCGGGGCCGGAGATGTAGAGGATCTGGTTCTGCTCGGCCTGCTCGGCGAGCTTGAGGGCGATGCCGGAGACGGTGGTGCCCGCCAGGATCTTGTACTCCTTACCGATCAGCTCCTTGGCGATGGAGACGCCCTTGTCCGGGTCACCGCCGTCATCGTGGTAGGTCAGGTTGATCTCGGTCTCGCCGACCTTGCCGGTGCCGTCCGTGGCGTAGTCGATGCCCGCCTGGAGGCCGGCGTAGTACTCCTCGCCGTAGGCCGCCAGGGGGCCGGTCTTGGAGTACACGATGCCGACGTTGACGCTCTCCGGAGCCTCGGCGGTGGCGCCGTCCTCGGCTCCGGTGCCGGTCTGGGCGGTGGGGGCGCAGGCGGTGAGGGTCAGTCCGGCGGCGAGGATGCCGGCGGCCATGATCTTGGCTGGGTTCTTCACGAGTGGGCCTTTCCATGAGGACCAGGGGGTGCGGGTGGTTCGATGGTCGGGAGGCTGCTCCCGCGGGGGTGATCGCCCGGTTGCGACAAGGCCTCGCGGGCTCAACATGAAAGACGATTCAGGTTGTGCTCAGAGTATGTGTGAAAGGTCACACCCTCGTCAAGGCCTTGCTGGAACTTTCCTGAATCAGGTCTCAGGTTCAGGAGCTCTCGCGGTCGTCATCAATCCCGTCCGGCCCGGCCCGGCCCGGACGCAGCGGAGCCCGGCCACCCTGCTGGGTGACCGGGCTCCGCGGGCCGGCGGGCCGGCGTCGGGACCACGATGGTGCCCGGCGACGGCCAGAGGCCTCAGTGCAGTTCGGCGCCGGTGGACTCCCGGACCTGCTCCTCGCTCACGCCGGGGGCGGTCTCCACGAGGACCAGGCGGGGGAACTGGCCGGACTTGTCGACGTCGATCACGGCCAGGTCGGTGATGATGCGGTCCACCACCCCCTTGCCGGTGAGCGGCAGGTCGCACTCGGTGAGGATCTTCGGGGCGCCGTCCCTGGCGGTGTGGTCCATCAGCACGATGACCTTGCCGGCGCCGTGGACCAGGTCCATGGCCCCGCCCATGCCCTTGACCATCTTGCCCGGCACCATCCAGTTCGCCAGGTCACCGTTCTGGGCCACCTGCATCCCGCCGAGGACTGCCACGTCGATCTTGCCGCCGCGGATCATCCCGAAGGACGTGGCCGAGTCGAAGAACGAGGCCCCCGGATTCACGGTGACGGTCTCCTTGCCGGCATTGATCAGGTCCGGGTCCACCTGGTCCTCCGCCGGATAGGGTCCCACGCCGAGGATCCCGTTCTCGGACTGCAGCACGACCGTGCGGCCCTCCGGGATGTGGTTGGGGATCAGGGTCGGCATGCCGATGCCCAGGTTCACGTAGGCGCCGTCCGGCAGCTCCTGCGCCGCGCGGGCGGCCATCTGGTCACGGGTCCAGCCCTGCAGCCGGGTCTGGGTGCTCTGTTCGGTGCTCATCAGGCGTCCTTGTCCGTCGTGGAGGCGGACCGCACGGTCCGCTTCTCGATCCGCTTCTCGATGTCCTGGCCGACCTCGACCACCCGGTGCACGTACACCCCGGGCAGGTGAACCTGGTCCGGGTCGATCTCCCCGGGCTCGACCAGGCGCTCGACCTGGGCGATGCAGACCTTGCCGGACATCGCCGCCGGCGGGGCGAACTGCCGGGTGGCCTTGTTGAAGACGAGGTTGCCGTGCCGGTCACCGAGGGCGGCGTGGACCAGCGCGTAGTCGGTGACGATCGACTCCTCCAGGGCGTACTGCTTCTCCCCCGTGCCTCCCAGGTCGAAGGTCCGGATGTCCTTGGGCTCGGAGGACTTGGCGACCGTGCCGTCCGGGTTGTACCTCATCGGCAGGCCGCCCTCGGCGACCTGGGTGCCGACCCCGGAGCGGGTGAAGAAGGCGGGGATGCCGGCGCCGCCGGCCCGCAGCTTCTCGGCCAGGGTCCCCTGCGGCACCAGCTCGACCTCCAGTTCACCCTCCAGGTACTGGCGGGCGAACTCCTTGTTCTCGCCCACGTAGGAGGAGGTCATCTTCGCGATCCGGCCGGCGCCCAGCAGGATGCCCAGGCCCCAGCCGTCCACGCCGCAGTTGTTCGAGACGATCGACAGCCCCGTGGCGCCCTGCTCCAGCAGGGCCTCGATGAGCTGGATCGGGTTGCCGGACAGGCCGAAGCCGCCCACGGCGAGCGAGGCGCCGTCCGGGATGTCGGCGACGGCCTCGGCGGCCGATGCCACAGTCTTGTCCAGGGTCATGGTGCAGTTCTCCTTCTCGAGGGAGCTCCATCGCTCCGGTACCGGTGGTGTGGGTTCGGAGCCGTCCGACGACGGCGTGGTCAGTGGGCGGTCCAGCCGCCGTCCATGGTGTAGGAGCCACCGGTGACCATCCCGGCGGCCTCGGAGGCGAGCCAGGTCGCCAGTGACCCGACCTCCGCCGGCTCGGTGAGCCGCTTGATGGCCGAGTCGGTCAGCATGATCTTCTCCACCACCTCGTCCTCACCGATCCCGTGGGTGCGGGCCTGGTCCGCGATCTGCTTCTCCACCAGGGCGGTCCGGACGTAACCGGGGTTGATGCAGTTGGACGTCACCCCGTGCGGGGCACCCTCCAGCGCCGTCACCTTGGACAGCCCCTCGAGGCCGTGCTTGGCGGCCACGTAGGCGCTCTTGAACGCCGAGGCCCGCAGCCCGTGGGCGGAGGAGATGTTCACGATCCGGCCCCAGCCGCGTGCGTACATCCCGGGCAGCGCCGCCCGGATCAGCAGGAACGGGGACTCAAGCATCAACCGGTGCATGAACCGCCAGTTGTCCGGGTCGAACTCGTGGATCGGGGACACCCGCTGGATGCCGGCATTGTTGACGAGGATGTCCGTGTCCAGTTCCAGGCCGTCCAGGGCGGCGGTGTCGGACAGGTCCGACACCCAGGTCTCGCCGCCGACCTCAGCGGCGAGGGCCTCGGCGGCGTCGGCGTTGACGTCGGCGACGGTCACGGTGGCCCCGGCGGCGGCGAAGGCACGCACGCACGCCTCCCCGATGCCTGAGGCCCCGCCGGTCACCAGGGCCCGGCGGCCGGCCAGGGCGCCGTCGGCGATCACGCTCCCCGCCCGGCTCGGTTCCGGTGCTCCCGGTGCTGTGTTCTGTTCGGTCATGGTCGGGCTGCCTTCCTGCGGACGATGGTCATGGGGTGATGGGCGGTCACGAGCGGCGTCTTCTCAGCGGCTGAGCAGCAGCGCCTCGCCCTGGCCACCGCCACCACAGAGGGCGACGCCGGCCCGGCCGGTTCCCCGGCGGGCGAGCTCCAGCGCCGCGGTGAGCGCCAGCCGGGCGCCGGACGCCCCGATGGGATGCCCGAGGGCGATGGCCCCGCCGTGGATGTTGGTCTTCTCCAGCGGGTAGCCGAGCTTGCCCAGCGAGTGCACGACGATCGACCCGAAGGCCTCGTTGACCTCGAGGAAGTCCAGGTCGTCCGCAGTCCAGCCGGCCTTGGCCAGGGCCGCGGACACGGCGTCGGCGGGCTTGTCGTGCAGGGACGAGTCGTCCGGACCCGCGATCTGCCCCGGGGCGCCGATGGTCGCCAGGATCTGCAGGCCCTTCTCCTCGGCATAGGCGCGGGAGGTGACCACCACGGCGGCGGCGCCGTCCGAGAGCGGCGAGGAGTTGCCGGCCGTGATGGTCCCGTCCTGGGCGAAGGCGGGCTTCAGGGCGCCCAGGGACTCCACGGTGGTCTCCGGGCGGACGCCCTCGTCCTGCGCGACGACGACGGGCTCGCCCTTGCGCTGCGGGATCTCGACGGGGGCGATCTCCGCGTCGAAGACCCCCTCGGCCTGGGCGCGGGCGGCCCGCTGGTGCGAGGCGCAGGCGGCCTCGTCCTGGGGCTCCCGGCCGATCGAGCGCTCGGCGTTGCCGGCCTCGGTGAGCTCGCCCATGGCCTCATGGGTCAGGGAGTCGGTGAGTCCGTCGTGGGCCACCGAGTCCTGGACCGTCGTCGGGCCGTACTTGTAGCCCTTGCGGCCGCCCATCAGCAGGTGCGGGGCGTTGGTCATCGACTCCTGGCCACCGGCGACGACGACGCTCGCCTCACCGAGGCGGATGAGCCGGGAGGCGTCGATCACGGCGGTGAGCCCGGACAGGCAGACCTTGTTGACGGTGGTGGCGGGCACCTCCCAGCCGATCCCGGCGGCCAGCGCTGACTGGCGCGCCGGGTTCTGGCCCTGACCGGCCTGGACCACCTGGCCCATGATGACGCTGTCCACGTCCGCCGCCGCCACCCCGGAACGCTCCAGGGCGTGCCGGATGGCGTGGGCGCCGAGGTCCACGGCGGACAGTGCGGCCTGCTGCGAGAGCAGCCGGGTGAAGGGGGTGCGGGCCCCTCCGACGATCACGGCGTCCTGGGGCGACGGAGACATCGGGGTGGTGGTCATGGGGTTCTCCTCTCCGGGCGGGGCCCGAAACTCAATGTGAACATGGTCTCAGGTTATGACCTGGGCCACTAGGGGGGCGTGGCGTGGACCACATCGACTCACTCCCGCCAGCATGGTCCCACCGCTGTGAGGCGCGCTACGTAGAGGAGTTCAACAGATCGGAGCGGGTTTCGTAGCGGGCTACAACTGCTCGGACGGGGTGCCGCGTCCGACTCCCCGGTGCGCGGAGAGCGCCCACGACGCCTCGATCAGCGTCTGCAGTTCGCGCACGTCGGCCCCGGTCAGCTCCTGATACCGCTTGAGCCGGTAGCGCAGGGTGTTGACGTGCACCGGGATCGAGGCCGCCGCCAGCGGGATGCTCATCCCGTGCTGCAGGTAGGCTCCGAGTGCCTCGAGGACGAGCTCCCCGAACGGTCCCTCCGCCAGCACCGGCTCCACGTGCCGAGCGTGGAGCAGCTCCGTGGCCTCCGGACTGGCGAGGATGCCCATCCGCCAGGACAACCGGTCCACGTCCACGACGCCCTGCCAGCCGACCCGGCGCGCGGTCTCCAGGACCCGGGTGGCGCCGTCGAAGGACTCCCGCAGGTCTGCCAGCGGCACCGGGGGGCCCAGCGCGACGGTCACCCCCGCCGCGGGGGCCGCCGGGCCGACGTCGCCGATCAGGATCCCGACGGCGCCCTCCCCGCGCGGGGCGGCCAGAGCGCGGGCCCCCGCCCGTTCGGCCCAGTCCTGCAGCCGGCCGGCCGGGTCCCCGGCGTCCCCGGGCCCGAGGTCGACGCGCACGGCACGCACGGGCCCGTCCAGCGGGAGGTCGAAGGTGGCGGCCCCGGCGTGCAGCCCGGAGCGGTCCAGGACGCCGACGACGGCGTCCCGGATCCACTGCGTGCGGCGGGAGGAGTCCGCCACGGCCTGGGCGATGGAGCGGTCCCGGTAGACCACGACCGCCTGCGTGGTGAAGGCATCCCCCAGCGACCACAGCAGGGTGCTGAACGTCAGGGCGGCATCCGCGGCCACGCCGTGGCGCGGAGCGAGGTCCAGCAGGTGGCGCAGGATCACGGACATGGACAGGCGGAACCCGGCCAGCACGCTGACGATGGACACCCCCTGGCCCATCCGTTCCTCCATGAGCGTGCGCGGCTCGTCAATCTGCTCGGGGGCCGGGGCGCGGCCGTCCAGGATGGTGCGGATGCTCAGGGCCCGGTTGCGGCGAGCCGAGGCGAGCAGGGACTCGGTGGACACGTCGTCGTAGCCCGGGACCGAGTCGCGCAGGACCCGGACGGTCTCCTCGAGGATGGCGTCGTCGCTGCCCAGGGAGTCGACGAGCGCCCGCACGGCGGTCTGGTCCACGCGCGGATCAGCCTCCGTGCTCGGCCGGTGCCCCTGCCTCGGCCAGTGCGGCGAGCCGGTCCAGCGAGGCTCCCAGGGACGCCTCCGTGGTGGCCAGGGCGCGCGCGAACCGGGTCTCGTCGCTCAGTTGCGTCCAGTCATAGGTGTGGCGCACCAGGGTGGTGTCCTCGCCGGCCGGCTCCAGCTCCCAGCGCCAGCGGTGGCCCCGGGGCTGCTCCCCCGCCGGGGCGGGCAGCCAGGCGATGCGCCGGCCCTCCTCGAACTCCACCACGTGGTTCTCCCGGCCCTGGCCGTTGGTCAGCTCCATGGTGAACACGTCGCCCACGGCGCGCACCCGCTGCCCGGCCGGCGCCTCGGCGAGATTGTCATTGCCGTCCCACTCGGGCTGGCGGGCCGGGTCGGCGATCAGCTCGAAGACCACCTCGGCGGGCGCGCGCACGGTGCGCTGGGCGGTGACGATGCGGTCGGAGACGGGGGGCAGTCCCGGCACGCCGGCGAGGCCTTCGGCCACGGCGGCCAGCCGGTCGATGGAGTCCAGCAGCGCCTCGGGGGTGTACCCGCTCGCGATGCGCATGCGGGGGTCGTCCGTCAGGGCCGTCCAGTCGTAGGTGTGACGCACGAGCGTGGTGGTGCCGTCCACGGGAATGGTCTCCCAGCGCCACAGGTGGCCGGGCGCAGTGGTCTCGTCCGCCCGGGCCGGATTCCAGGCGATGCGTCGTGCCGGTTCGAACTCGACGACCCGGTTGCGGATGGTCTTGCCGCTGGTGATCTCCACGAGGAACTCATCACCGACCGCGCGTACCTGCTGGCCGGCGGCGGCGCTCGCCAGGTTGTCGTTGCCGTCCCACTCGGGCTGGCGGGCCGGGTCGGCGATCAGCCCGAAGAGGAGCTCGGCAGGGGCACGCACGGTGCGCTCAGCGGTGACGATGCGTTCGGAGACAGGGGGCAGGGAGGCGTCCATGGCCCCAGTCTGGCACTGATCGGGCGCACCGCGGTCGCCCGTCCGGATGGTGTCACGCGGGAACGGCGCCCGGGAACCTCAGTCGTCGTGGCGGGAACCGGCGCGCCAGCGGATGCCGGCCTCGATGAACCCGTCGATGTGCCCGTCGAACACGGAGGCGGGGTTGCCCTCCTCGTGGTTCGTCCGCAGGTCCTTGACCATCTGGTACGGGTTGAGCACGTAGGAGCGCATCTGGTCACCCCAGGAGGCCTTGACGTCGCCGGCCATCTCCTTGCGCTTGGCGTCCTCCTCCTGCTTGCGCACGAGCAGCAGCCGGGACTGCATCACGCGCAGCGCGGCGGCGCGGTTCTGGATCTGGGACTTCTCGTTCTGCATGGACACCACGATCCCGGTGGGGATGTGCGTCATGCGCACTGCGGAGTCGGTGGTGTTCACGGACTGACCGCCCGGGCCCGAGGAGCGGAACACGTCCACCTTCAGTTCCGACTCGGGGATCTCGACCGAGTCGTCGGACTCGATGAGCGGGATGACCTCCACGGCGGCGAAGGAGGTCTGGCGCCGGCCCTGGTTGTCGAAGGGGCTGATCCGCACCAGGCGATGGGTGCCGGCCTCCACGGACAGGGTGCCGAAGGCGTAGGGGGCGTTGACCTCGAAGGTCACCGACTTCAGCCCGGCCTCCTCCGCGTAAGAGGTGTCCATGACCTTGGTGGACCAGCCGCGCTGCTCGGCCCAGCGCAGGTACATGCGCATCAGGATCTCGGCGAAGTCGGCGGCGTCCACGCCACCGGCCCCGGCGCGGATGGTGACGACGGCGTCGCGTTCGTCGTACTCCCCGGACAGCAGGGTGACGACCTCCAGTTCGTCCATGGCCTTGCGGATGGACTTCAGCTCACGGACGGTGTCCGCGCGGGCGGCGTCGTCGTCCTCCTCGGCGGCGAGCTCGACCATGATCTCCATGTCGTCGATGCGCGAGGCGAGCCGCTTGATGCGCTCCAGCTCGGACTGGCGGTGCGACAGCTTGGAGGTGACCTTCTGCGCGGCCTCGGGGTCATCCCAGAGATCGGGCGCGGAGGCCTGCTGCTCGAGGTCAGCGATGTCCGCCTCGATCTGGGCGACGTCAGACACCTGCTCGATTTGCGACAGGGTGGAGCGCAGCTCCTTGATTTCAGCGGTGTAGTCAGTCTCAGCCATGGTGTGGTCCAGCCTACCGCGACGGCGGGCGTGCCCCGGTGCGCCGGATGCACCCGGGTGGGCTCACGGGTGCCGGCGCCGGCCGCCCACGTGCTCGAGCAGCGCGGGCTCGGCGGAGGTGAGGACGGCCATCTCCTCCCCACCGTCACAGGTCACCAGGGAGAGGGTCAGGGAGCCGTTCCCGACGGCGGCCACCCGCCATCCCCCGCCGGAGTCCTCCCAGCGCAGGAGCCTCGCGAGGTCTGATGGGTCACCGTCATCGACGTCCATGGCCGCACTCTAGTCCCTGCCGACATGGCATGACCCGCTCCGGCAGGCCGCGGCATGGTTGGTCACGATCGAGTAGCATCCCGCGTTCTCCGATAGCGAGACAGCACAATGAAGGCGTGAAGTTCCTCTCTGCGCTCGCCGCCCTGGCCCTGGTCCTGCCGCCCACCGGTTCGGCGGTGGCAGCCCCGTCGCCGGGCATGGAGGCCCCGGTCATCGCCGAGTCGGTCACCTCCGAGCCGGTGCCGGTCACGGTCGACGGCGTCGACGTGGCCGAGCTGGAGGAACTGCCCGAGGCCCCCGCGGCCGCCGAGGTCCCGGAGATGCGCTCGGGCCGGCTCGGCGCCTGTGCCGTCCGTGACTTCCGGGACATCCCCCCGGGCCACTCGTACTACCGGTACGTGCACTGGATGGCCTGCGAGGGGCTGACCGCCGGCTACGCCAACGGGACCTTCGGGCTGAGCCGGCAGCTGTCCCGCGGGGAGGCGGCGATGTTCCTCTACCGGCTCTCCGGCGAGCGCCACCAGCCGGGCACCACGGTCGACTTCCGTGACGTCCCGGTCGGCGGCGCGTACTTCACGGCGGTGTCCTGGATGGAGGAGAAGGGGTACAGCGCCGGGTATGCGAACGGGACCTTCGACCGCACCAGGAGCATCTCCCGGGGAGAACTGGCCTCATTCCTCTACCGGATGTCCGGCCAGGCGCACCGCACGAGCGCGTATTCGCCGTACTCTGACATGTCCCCGCAGTCCGCGTTCTTCACTGCGGCGGCCTGGCTTGAGTCCACCGGGATGATCTCCGGCTACACGGACCGGTCCTTCCGGCCGAACCGTCCGGTGACCCGTGGGGAGGCCGCCACGTTCCTCTACTCCTTCGACCGAGCCCGCGAAGGCACCCTGCCGACGTCCAACGCCAACCGGTGGACGACCGTGCTCACGCCCCTGCATGCCACCGCCAACCCGCTGACGAGGGCCATGCGGGACCTGCCGCCGCAGACCGGGGTGGTCCGGCTGGCCGAGCAGGGCTCGATGACGCAGGTCCGCGCGGGGTCCACCACCGGCTGGGTGAACTCCGACTTCCTCACCCGGGGCGAGCCCGGGACCACGAGGACGCCCTACCCGACGCCCACCAGGTACGAGCACCGCGCCGCCAACACCATGGCCGCCTGGTGCTGGGACATCCCGATGACGACGTTCGACGGCACCCACGCCTGGGCGGAGTACGAGGTCCGGGGGTACCCGGAGTGGCCCTCGACCTACGAGGTGCAGGAGCTGATCGGCCTCGGGCACGACCTCGACGCGGACTCCGTTCCCGCCCGGGCCGTCCAGCTCCACGAGTGTGCCCACATCCTGCAGTACCGCACCTACCGCTATGACGGGGACGCCCTGGACGCGCGCATGGACCGCATCTACCCGAACGGGACGTCCGGGGGCACGGAGCACATGGCGGACTGCATGGCCGACGCGATGGGCGCCCGGCGCGTGTCCTCCTCCGATGATGGCTCGACCTGGACCGTCGGTTACGGCGGCACGTGCACCGCGGCCCAGATGTCCGCGGCCCGGAAGGTCATCGCGGGAGTGCGGCCCTGATCCGGCGCGGTACGGTGTCAGCGGGTCAGTGACGTGCGGGAGGAACTCGTGGCCACCACGGTCACGCCGCCGGGCACGACCCAGTTCACGACGGGCGGATGGGCCGTGGCCGTGAGCACCACCTCCACCGTCTGCCCGCCGTCGGTGACGCTCACGCTCCGGACGGCCAGTCCGTCGAACCGGCCGTAGGCCCCTGCCGCGGACAGGTACTCGTTGGCGGCGGCGCTTGCCTGCACGCTGGTGAGCACAGGAGCGTTGTCCCGGGCGGTATCGATCCGATAGCTGTCGGCGGCCGCCATGGTGGCGCCGTCGGCGGCCGACAGCAGCCGACGGGCCTCGATGTTCACGGCGGTCACCGCGAGGATGACCGTGGCCAGGAGCAGGCAGACGACGGTCAGCCCGACGACGAGCACGGTCGTCTGTCCGTCCTCGGCCGCTGCGGACGCCGGCCCCACCTGGCGGTCCGCCCGGGCGGCGCGGCTCTCCGGGATCGTCAGTCTCATCCGAACCTCGGGACAGGCTGCTGGGAGCTGCTGGTGACGGTGGCGACCGCCGCGTCCCAGCCCAGTCCCTGGGGCAGCAGTGGAACCGGGACCCGGATGGCGACGTCCACGGCCACCGCGGAACCGGGTTCCAGGCACGGCGTCGAGGTGCAGCTGATGCTGGTCCGGTACGTGGCCGGGTCCAGTCCGTAGTCCCCGAGGGTCAGGGCCACGACCCGGTCAGCGCGCTGGGCGGCCTCCGCCTCGTCCGGAGCCACCACCATCGCCTTGGCCGCCTGGTCCGCGGCGGCGACCGAGGCATAGGCCGCCGACTGGATCTGGCTGGTCAGGATCAGGAAGTAGATGACCGGGATCAGCAGCAGTGCTGCCAACAGGACGAACTCCACGGTGGCAGATCCGTTCTCCCCCGAGGTGTCCACGCGTTCGGCGTCCGTTGCCGGGCACGCCGTTCCTCCGGTCGCAGGCCGTCGGCTCGCCGGCCCCCGGGTCGTCGGCGGGCAGCCTGCGCGGCGGCCCATGCGGCGGCCCATACGTCGGCCCGCGCGGCGCTCAGTAGCGGAAGGCATGACCGTCCGCCTCCAGCCCGACCGGCCCGGTGAGGAATCCCACCATGGGCATCTGTGTCCGGACGCTGACCCGGACCATCGTGCTGCCCGATCCGCCCACCAGGCCGGCGGACACCTCCGCCTCGGCCCCGCCAGGTATCGACCCCGCGAGCAGCTCGCGGGTCCGCGCCGCGCCGTCCTCGGGCGTCCGGTCCGCGAGCGCGCCGTAACGCGCCCCGGCGCTGGCCGCATCGATGAGCGTGTTGCGCACGTGGATGATCAGGCCGAACTGCAGGATGGCGGCGAAGATGAAGGCCAGCAGGGCCATCACCATCACGGACTCGGCCACCGCCGAACCGCGCTCTGGCTCCCGCACTGTCAGTTGGTGGAGACCTGGCTGATGGCCTGGTTGAACAGGTCGGTCAGTGCCGGTCCCGCGATGGCCAGCAGGCCCGCGACGAGCAGCGCCGACATCAGGGTGATCATCACCCAGCCGGGAACGTCACCCCGGTCGTCGGTGCGGGCCCCGTCGACGAAGGCCCGCAGTGCCACGAGCATGCGGTACCCGATGCCGGTGGTGTCCTGGTGATGGTGCATGGTGTCCCTCTCCATGGGTTCGGTGGTTCTGGTGGTTGTCGAAGTCGGTCGGATGGCGTGGGTCAGAAGCCGATGTTCATGATCGAGATGCCGGGGAAGATCGCGAAGACCACGGTCAGGGGGAGGATCCCGAAGACCAGCGGGGCCATCATGCCGATCTCCTTGCGCCCGGCCGATTCCAGCAGCTCCCGCTTGGACAGTTCCCGCACATCCTTGGCCTGTGCCCTCAGGACATCGGCCAGTGGCGTGCCCCGTTCCAGCGCCACGAGGATGCCCTCGATGAAACGCTCCACGGGGGCCAGCTGGACCCGGCGGGCACAGGACTTCAGGGCGGTGTGGATCGAGGCCCCGGCGCGCATGTCGCTCAGGACCGTGCTGAACTCCTCGGCCAGCGCGCCGCGTGCCGAGGTGGCCACGCGTTCCAGGGCTCCCGGCGCGCTGTCGCCCGCGCTGACGGACATCGCGAACAGCTCGGCGATGGACGGGAACTCG
Organism: Micrococcus sp.; assembly: GCA_029961105.1. Classification (GTDB taxonomy): domain Bacteria; phylum Actinomycetota; class Actinomycetes; order Actinomycetales; family Micrococcaceae; genus Citricoccus. The sequence goes on from JASBVO010000005.1 coordinate 41,812, forward strand.
CTGAGGATCCGGGCACGCCGACGCTTGACCTGGCCGGTCAGCAGGTTGTCACGCAGGAAGAACCCGACCACGGCCAGGACCGCCACGATCACGACACCGAGGACGGGATGGAGCCCACCGTTGACGGCCAGCGCGACACAGGCCACGATGCCCACCGCCGCTCCTGCGGCAGCGGTGATGAGCTGCTGGGCACGGTAGTCCTGGACGGACAGGGCGGAACCGGCGGCCTGGAGCTTGCGTTCCAGGGCCTGCTGGCCCAGGTTGAACCGCCCCAGCTGGCGGACGCCCTCGGCCAGGACGGGGTGCAGGATCCGTCCCAGCGCTCCCCACGGTGACACCTTCTGGTGTTCGTCCAGCAGGGACGACGCAGGGGCCTGGTTGCGCAGCTGCGGCTCCACCCGCCGGACCAGGGAGGGCTGCCAGCCCCAGGGCACGGCGATCACCACGAGGGCCAGACCGGTGCCCAGTGTCAGCCCGAGCAGCAGTGCCGTCATCGGCGTGGACATCTACAGCACCCTCTTCTCTTCCGGGAGGGCGCCGATCCGCAGCATCAGCTGGTAGCACACCACGGAGACCGCGAGTCCACCGACCAGGACCAAGACCCCGGTCAGGGACTGGTAGGCCCGGACGGCCTCGGGCTGGGTGCCGAGCAGGAGCAGGACCACCCAGGGAGCCGCGACGGCCAACCGGGCGGCATTGACGGTCCAGGACTGGCGCGACTCCAGCTCGCTGCGGGTCCGGGCGTCCTCACGCAAGAACTCAGCGAGTGTGGACAGCAGGTTGCCGATATCGGCGCCGCCGACGTCGCGGGTCAGCCGGAGCGCGGCGACGAGCCGGTCGGCCACCGGGTCCGCCATCCGGAACTTGAGGTTCTCCAGGGCCTCGGTGAACCGCTGGCCGGAACGGTAGTCGCGGGAGAACTCCCGGAAGGCGGGCTGCAGCTCCTCCGGCCCCTTCTCCCCCAGCTGGATGAGGGCCTCGGGCAGTGTCAGGCCGGCCCGGATCCCCGAGCGGAGGTGGTCCACGGCGTCCGGCCACACGTCCCGCAGCAGGGTGCGCCGTTTACGGGCCTGCCAACGCAGGGCGATCCACGGCACCAGGGCACCGAAGAGGGCGAAGCACAGGGCGATGGTCAGGGTCCTGGTGATGAGGAAGACCAGGAGGAGGGCGACGAGGCAGCTGCCGACCGTGGCCGCCACGACGCCGGCCGGGCCGACCTGCTCCACCCCGGCCTGGGCCAGTAGCTGCCGCAGCCTGCTGTCGCGTGGAGTGCTGGCCTCTCTCCGTGCCTCCCGTGGCCAGAAGGACCACCACACCAGGAAGAGGCCGGATCCCAGCATCAGGCCGAGAAGCAGGGCCATCAGCCGACCCCGGCCACGGTGCGGGCGTCATAGCCGTGGGCCTCGAGCTTGCTGTTCTCCAGCATGGCCGAGGGATTGAGCACGAGCTGACCGTCGACCCGGTGGAAGACCGTGGAGGACTCGATGATGCCCTCCTCCACCCGCGAGCCGACGGCGAGGATCTCCTCCACGTACCTGCGTCCGTGCCGGTCCCGGGTGCAGTGCACGACGAGGTCGAAGCAGGAGGCCACCGTGGGAACCACGAAATTGCGGGAGATGTTCTCTCCGGCCATCAGGGGCAGCGTGCAGATCTTGGTCAGCGCGTCCGAGGCGCTGTTCGCGTGGATCGTGCACATCCCGGGCATTCCGCTGTTGAGCGCCACGAGCATGTCCAGGCTCTCGGCCTCGCGCACCTCGCCGACGATCAGTCGGTCCGGGCGCATGCGCAGGGCCTCCTTGACCAGGCGGCGCAGCGGGATCTCGCCATTGCCCTCCAGGTTCGGCTGGCGGCACTGCATCTGCACCACGTCGCGCAGGGGCAGCTTGAGCTCGAAGATCTCCTCCACGGTGACCACCCGTTCACGGCTGCCGATCGAGGCGGACAGGCAGTTCAGCAGGGTGGTCTTGCCGGCCTGGGTGGCTCCGGAGACGAGGATGTTCAGTCCGGCGTCCACGCTCGCGTCGAGGTAGCGGGCGGCATCGGCGCTCAGTGATCCCGAGCGAACCAGGTCCTCGAGGTGATGCGCTCGGACCACGAACTTGCGGATGTTGACGGACCAGTGCCGCCGGGTGATGTCGGGGATGACCACGTGCAGCCGGGACCCGTCCGGCAGGGCGGCGTCCACGAACGGGGACGAGAGGTCCAGGCGCCGGCCGGAGGACTTCAGCATCCGCTCCACGAGGTCGCGGACGTTCTCCTCGGTCAGGGTGATGTTCGTCAGTTCGGAGACCCCGCCGCGGGCACAGAACACGGCGTTCGGCGCGTTGATCCAGATCTCCTCGACGGAGTCGTCATCGAGCAATGGCTGCAGGGCACCGAATCCGGCCACGGAGTCGAAGACCGTCCTGGCCGCCTCATCACGGTCCGCCAGCAGCGGCAGGGAGCCGATCAGCGAGCGGGCGTCGTAGTCCGCCGTGGCCTCCAGCACCAGGCGCCGCACGTCCTCCGGCTCGCGCAGCGGATCCAGGCCGCGCCGGCGGATCAATTCGCGGACCTCATCCGTGAGAATTCGGACGGCTTCCATGGCTTCCCCTCCATGCGTGCCCTTCTCGGGCCTCATCCCTGACACTGAGAGTACCGATGCCCCGGGGATTGCGCATGTCACCGTCCCATTTCCTGTGGACAACCCGCCGGAGGGCTCCCGCGGGTCACCTCGTCCGCGCGTGTCGTCCACAACCGGGCCCCCGGCGGGCGCTGGCCTCCGCCTTTCGGGGTCAGAGTGGGTCCGGGACAGTGGCACCGCTGGCGATCGTCGGTCAGGTGCCCCGCCAGCACGACCGGGACCGGAGGAGGTGGCACCCATGTGGTTGCGGGTTCTGGGCCTTCCGGACGGCGCGCCCTGTTGGTGGAACGCCCTCAACATGGAGGGCGCCGACGGGCCGCGATGGGACGAACTGTTATGCCGCCACCTGCCCGGCTATCACTTCTCCGTGCGCGGCGAGCCCCTTGCCGAGGCCAACACCGCGGTCCTGGGCCCGGGTTCGTCCCTGACCGTGGTCGCCCGCCCATCCGGGCGCCGGACGGCCACCCGGGGCAGTGGCCCGGAGGTCGTGCTGGTCACCGAGGACGGGCCCGATGCCGGCCTGCTGGCTGCCCTGCCCCGGTCCGGACTGACGGTGGGCAGGAACCACGCCGCCGTGAGGGTCGCCGACCCCTTCCTGTCCGGGCCCCACTTCCAGGCGGTCGTCGATTTGGACGGTATCCGGATCGTCCGCCTGGCCGGTGCCCGGGCGCGCACTGCTGCCGAGGGCGACGAGGGCACGCCCCAGACGGGGTCCACGCCCTGGAGAGCGGGCAGTTCGGGCTTCCGCCTCGTGCGGGGACGGCCTGAGCCCTTGTCCGCCCGGACGCCGATGCCGACGCTGGCCCTTGATCCCGGCCCCGAGCCGACCCGTCCTAACGCGATCCTCCAGGCGGTCATGGCCCTCGGGCCGCTGGTCATCGGAGTCGTCCTGGCCGTGGTGACCGGCCACTGGTATTTCCTGCTGTTCAGCCTCATCTCGGTGGGAGTGGCCACGGTGATGTGGGCACAGCACCGGTCAGCCCGGTCGGCACACGGGCGTCGGATCACCGAGGAGGCCGTCGGCCTGAAGGACCGTGTGGAGGCGCTGGCTCCCGCTCCCGGCGCCCTGGCCCTTGCGGCTCGGTCGGCGGCGGCGGATCGCTTCGGCACCGTGGCGCCGAGCGGTGGACCCCCACTCATCCGGTGGGGTGTCGGTACCACCACGCTGCCCCTGGGCGCCGGCCGGGACCGCGAGGGCTGGTCGGCCTGGACCCGGACCACGTTGCCGGACGTCACCGAACTGCACCCCGGAGTGACCACCCGGGTCACCGGTCAACGTTCCACGCTTCAGGCCATCTCACACTGGCTGGTGGTCCAGCTGTGCCGGGACGCGGCCGCGACCTCCCGTGGCGTCCTCGTCCGAACAGCCCAGGGCGATACCTGGTTCGGGGGTGGTGCCGCGGCCGCCGAGGGTACGGCCGTGCTGAACGCCGGGGCGCCCGGCGATGCGGTCCCGGACGGCTGGCACCGGGTCATCCTCGACAGCTCGGGGGACAGTGAGGAGGACCGGGCCGAGTGCGACCGCCTGTTCCCGGATGAGGCCCGGGCCACCGTGGGCGGCCTGGACTTCGACGGGTTCCGGTGGGACGGCATATCGGCCTCCACCGCAGGATGGCTCGTGGACGAGCTCGGGTACTCGTCCCGGCCCCGCGTGGTCCGGTCACCGCCCCGCATGGAGCTGCCCCTGCAGCAGCGTCCGGCACCGTCCGTGGACTCCCTGCGCTCACCGCTCACCGGAGGCGCCGGCACGGTGCACCTCGACCTGGTGCGGGATGGCCCGCACGCCCTGATCGCCGGCACCACGGGATCGGGCAAGTCGGAACTGCTCCTCACCGCGCTCACCGGCCTGGCCGCTGCGTATCCACCGGCCGAGGTGTCCTTCGTGCTGATGGACTTCAAGGGCGGCTCGTCGTTCGTCCCACTGTCAGGACTCCCCCACACGATGTCCGTCGAGACGAACCTGGTGGAGGCAGAATCCCTGCGGACCTTCGATGCCCTCACGGCCGAATTACGCCACCGCGAGGAGCTCTTCCTGTCCACCTCGAGCGTCGACTACGCCGCGTTCCGCCGGTCCCGCCCGCACGAGGTGCTGCCCCGGCTGGTCGTGGCCATCGATGAGCTCCGCGTCCTCGTCGAGGACCACCCCCGGTCCGCGGCCGTCCTGGCCCGGCTGGCGGCCACCGGACGGTCCCTGGGATTCCATCTCGTGTTCGCCACCCAGCGGGCCCAGGGCGCAGTGGGCCCCGACGTTCGTTCCAACCTGGGCACGGTCCTCTGCCTGCGGACGGCCACCGAACAGGAGTCGTGGGACCTGCTGGGGTGCCCCGATGCGCATGCCATCGATGCGGGTTCTCCCGGCACGGCGTTCATCCGGCACGGCGGTTCTCCGCCCCGGGCGTTCCAGGCCGGACGGTTCGCCGGCACACCGGGCCCACCGGAACTCATTCCGTGGGACGGCGGGGACGGTGGATCCGCGGGTGCCCAGGACGGCCGCGGAACGGCCGACTGGCCCGGCCTCGTCGGCCGGATCCGTGGGAACGCCGAACGGCTCGGGTTGGCCGTCCCGGAGGCTGTCGTCATGCCGGCACTGCCCGCCCACTGGTGTCCGACGGAGACCGAGCACCTCGCGCACCGCGGCGCCGTGGTCGTGGGCCTGGGCGACTTCCCCGGTGACCGACGCCAGGCGCCCGTGACCTGGATGCCGGGCCGGGACCGCCCGGTGGCCTGGATCGGGACGGATGCCGGTGGGCTTCAGGCAGCGGCACGGTCCGCCCTCCGGCAACTGGCCGGCTTCCCGGCGGCGACACCGGCGTCCGCATCGCCGCCGCGCACCATCGTCCTCGACGGCGACGGGGACTGCATCCCCGACGGCCTGGGTCAGCACCCTGCTCCCGACCACTGGACCGTGTTGTCCCCGGGCGAGGTTACGCCCGAGGGACTCGGAGCACTCGTGCAGGAGGTCCGGGAGGACCTGGCGGTGGGCCGGCCGGTGCACCTGGTGGTCACCGCCTGGGGGCGCTGGGCGGGGCTGCGCGTCGGCACCGGATACGAGACCGCCGAGGAACACCTGGCGCTGCTCCTGCGAGACCACCCGCCGTCCCTGCTCGCCGTCGCCCTGTTCGGCGGCCGGGAGCTGGCCGGCGGCCGAGTGCTGGGCCAGGTGCCGAACCGCTTCTACGTGCCCGCCGGGTCCACCCCGGAGCAGCGGATGGTCTGGCCCACCCTCCACCGAGTCCGCGAGGTCCCGGGCCGTGCCGTCATGGTCACGCCGGAGCATCCAGCGCCGGGCATCGCCGTCCAGCTGGCGCTGGGCGGCACGGAACCGGGGCCGGCATCGACGACGCCCTCAGGCCCTGGCCAGCCGGCGGCGGCGCAGCACGGCCCGGGCCAGCAGGGCCACGCCCACCAGCACCAGCGCCACGAGGGCGGCGAAGACGTAGCCGGCCTCGGGTGAGATGCCGTCGATGAACGCCCCGGAGGCCGGCGCCCCCAGCGCCGCGCCGGAGGTCATGGCCGAGCCGTAGTACCCCATGGCCTCGCCGCGCCGGTCCTCGGGGACCACGTGGGCCATCAGGGCGGAGGCGGCCGAGAGGGTCGGCGCGGTGAACAGCCCCCCGATGAGGGAGACCAGCGCCAGCGCCCACACCCCGTCCACCAGGGCCATCGGGAGGGTGCCGAGGGCGAACAGGGCCAGCAGCAGCAGCGGGGAGATCCGCCGGCCGAGGGCGCCGTAGAGGATGCCGCCCACCGCCGAAGCCCCGCACCAGGAGGCGATCACGAGGCCCGCCTGGGCGGCCTCGCCGGAGCGCTCGAGCTCGGCGATGATCGCCACCTCGGTCCCGGACATCAGCATCCCCGAGCCCGTGGACACGGCCAGCACCGCGAGCGCGCTGCCGTTGAGCCAGCTGAACGACGACTGCAGGCGGGCGGACAGGCCGGGGCGGGAACCGGCCTCGGGCCGGTGGTCCTCGGACCGGATCACGGGGATGGCCCCCGTGGACACCTCGGTGGCCGTGAGGTCCAGGTGGGCCGGGGCCCCGTGGACGGCGCCGTCCACGGCCCGGCGCAGGTCCTCCTCTGCGGTGTATTCCCGGGCGGTACCGGCCCCGGCCAGCTGCGAGGACCGGGTGGGCGGGTCGAACCACATCAGGTACAGCCCGGCCAGCGTCGCGGACCAGCCGACGATCGCCAGTCCCCACGCGCTGGACCACGCCGTGGCGACGACGGCGCCCAGGGCGGGCCCGATCATGAAGATCGTCTCGGTGATGATCGAGTCCAGGGCGAAGGCGGTCTCCCGCCGGGCCCCGTGGGTCAGCACGCCGATGGACTGGCGCACCACGGAGAACACGGGCAGGGCGAACAGCCCGCCGAGGAAGGCACCGACGAGCAGCCACTCGAAGGGCAGGAACGGCACCGCGGTCCACACGATCCCCAGCGTGACCACGGAGGGCACCAGGGCCCGGCGCAACCCGAGCCGGTCCACCAGCCGGCCGCGCCAGGGCGAGCCCACGGCCATGCCCAGGGTCATCGCGGCCACGGCGAGCCCGGCCGCTCCGTAGCCCTCCCCCAGGGTCACGGCCACGTGCAGGGTCAGGATGATGCCCAGGGCCGCGTTGGGGAACCGGGCGATGAACCCGACGCCGAGGACCCGGCGGATGCGCTGGTCCCGCAGCAGGTGTCCGTAGGCGGCGAAGTTCACGTCAGCATGCTAACCGGGCATCACCGGGACGGTGCGGGTCCATGGCCGCGGGCGGCCGTCGTCGGGACCGGACGTGGCGGACTCACCATGGGTGCGAGATGCTGGGAATACATCCCGGCACCCTCCCGTTAGTACAGTTGATTCAAATTTCAACAACACACCTCGCGAGGAGCACTCCATGCAGTTCGGCGTCTTCACCATCGGTGACATCACCACCGACCCGACCAACGGCACCACCCCCACCGAGCACCAGCGCATCAAGGACACCGTGAGGATCGCCCAGCACGCCGAACAGGCGGGCTTCGAGGTCTTCGCCACCGGCCAGCACCACAACCCGCCCTTCGTGGCGCCGGGCAACCCGCCCACGCTGCTGGCCTTCCTGGCCGCGCAGACCCAGAAGCTGATCCTGTCCACGGCCACCACCCTGATCACGACGATGGACCCGGTGCGGCTGGCCGAGGACTACTCCTACCTGCAGCACCTGGCCGACGGCCGCGTGGACCTGACCATGGGCCGGGGCAACACCGGCCCGGTCTACCCCTGGTTCGGCAAGGACATCCGCCAGGGCATCCCGCTGGCCGTGGAGAACTACCACCTGCTGTACCGGCTGTGGCATGAGCAGAACATCGACTGGCAGGGCCGCTTCCGCACCCCGCTGCAGGACTTCACCCTCACCCCGCAGCCGCTCGACGGCGTCGCCCCCTTCGTCTGGCACGGCTCCATCCGCTCGGCGGAGATCGCGGAGCAGGCCGCCTACTACGGTGACGGCTTCTTCCACAACAACATCTTCTGGAACAAGGAGCACGTCATCCAGATGGTGCAGCTCTACCGCCAGCGCTACGAGTACTACGGCCACGGCAAGGCCCACCAGGCCTACGTGGCCCTGGGCGGCCAGGCGTTCATGCGCAAGAACTCCCAGGACGCGGTCAACGAGTTCCGCCCGTACTTCGACAACGCCCCGGTCTACGGCCACGGCCCGTCCATGGAGCAGTTCACCCGGATGACCCCGCTGACCGTGGGCTCCCCGCAGCAGGTCATCGAGCGCACCCTCGAGTTCCGCGACTGGGTGGGCGACTACCAGCGCCAGATGTTCCTCATCGACCACGCCGGCCTGCCCACCGACGTGGTGCTGGAGCAGATCGACATCTTCGGTGAGGAGGTCCTGCCCGTGCTGCGCAAGGAGTTCGCCGCGCTGAAGCCCGCCGACGTCCCGGAGGCCCCCACCCACGAGTTCCTGGTGGCCCGCCACGAGCGCGGCGAGGACCCGGTGCCCGGCGGCAAGGAGGGCTCACCGGCCTGGCAGGACGCGCAGGAACGCGCCGCGACGGCAGAGCACGCAGAGCAGCCGGGGGCCTGAGCCATGGACGAGACCCCGAGCTTCGATGCCCCGGAGGCCTTCGGCGCCCCCGAGTCCACCGACCCGTTCACCCCGCAGGCCCGTCACCTGGTGGTGGTCTCCGGCGGGCTGGGCGACCCGTCGTCGTCGCGCCAGCTGGCCGACCGGCTGGCCGCAGCGGCCGCGGACGCCCTCTCCGCCGAGGGGATCGTGCCGGAGGTGCACGTGGTGGAGCTGCGGCTGCTGGCCACGGACATCGCCGAGGCGATGGTCAACCCGTCCCGCTCCGAGGCGCTGCAGGCCGCCCTGGACGAGGTGGAGCAGGCCGACGGGATCATCGCCGTCTCCCCCACCTTCAAGGCCAGCTACTCGGGCCTGTTCAAGTCCTTCTGGGACCTCGTGGAGGACGGCGTCATCCGGGACGTGCCGGTGCTGCTCGGTGCCACGGGCGGCACGCCGCGGCACTCGCTGATGATCGACACCGCGATGCGCCCGCTGTTCAGCTACCTGCGCACCAAGGTCCTGTCCTCGGGGATCTTCGCCGCCTCGGACGACTGGGGCGAGGTCGAGGGCGGACAGGCCTCCACCCGCACCACCCCGCTGCAGACCCGCATCGCCGCGGCCGGGGCGGACCTGGCCTCGGTGGTCGCGCGGCTGGCCGCCCGTCCGCGCCGGGCCTCCGGTGCCCCCAAGCCCCTGGAGGTGACCCCCTTTGACCAGCTCCTCCGCGGAGAATGACACCACCGCCTGGTCCCGCGCCGCGGTGCCGGGCCGTCCGCCGGCGGACGTGCCCCGCCAGGCCTGGCGCGCCTACTTCGAGGCGACCGCGCTGCTGCAGGACCGGCTCGAGCGCACCCTGCGCTCCGGCGCGGAGCTGCACCTGGCCGACTACAACCTGTTGCTGCTGCTCACCGAGGCCCCCGGCGGGCACCTGCGCATGGGCGAGCTGGCCAGCCTCATGGTGTTCTCGCCCTCGCGGGTGACGTACCAGGTCAAGACCCTGGAGAAGCGCGGTCTCGTGGAGCGCCGCGCCTGTCCGGAGGACGGCCGCGGCCAGGAGGCCGTGATCACCGACGCCGGCCGGCGCCTCTTCCGGCGCGCCTCGGCCCTGCACGCCCGCCAGGTGCAGGAGCTGTTCCTGGACCGGGTCGACGAGGCCGAGGCCGAGACCCTGCTGCGGGTGTTCTCCCGCCTGGGCTGCGCCCTGGAGGACGACGAGCAGCCCCCCGCGGGCTGAAGAGACTACCGGCTGACCGTGATCTCCACGGAATCGGCCCGCTCGGCCAGGGCCCGCACCTCGCCCAGGACCTGCTGCAGGGTGGCGGCCATCAGCCGCAGCGCCGTCTCGTCGCCGGCGGCGGTGAGCCCGGCATCGGGGTAGGCCACCAGCCGCAGCTCCGGCCCGGCTCCCCCGCCGGGCAGCACGGCACCGGAGGCCGTCCGGGAGGCGACGCCGGCCCCGGGCACCAGCGCGAGCCGCTCCAGTCCCGGCACCAGGTCCACCACGGACGCCAGCTCCCCGGCCAGCTCGGTGTCCTGGTAGGACGGGATCCAGGCCCGCTGCTGGGCGAGCGCCCAGACGGCCGGGCGGCGCACCACGAACGTGCGGTCGGCGGCGGGGTCCACCACCACCAGTTCGGCTCCCTCGTCGACGGCGGACAGGCAGGCCCGGGGCATCCAGGTCGCCACGGGCCGCGCGTCGCGATGCCAGGCGGTCAGCGCCGGCACGCTGGTGAACACGGGCAGGGCGGCCCGGCCGTCGGGAGCCCGGAGCGTCACCAGCGCGACGTCCGCCTCCTTGTCCCCCTGCGGCCCGTCCCCGCCGTGCTCGTCGTGCTCGGCCACGGTGGGCAGCACGGCGGCGAAGACCCGCATGCGGGACAGGGTCTCCACCACCTCGGCCTCACCGGACTGCCCCGCCGCCAGCCGGTCCAGGACGGGGCCCCAGGCGGGGTCGGCGGTGCCGTCGTCGGTGTCGAAGGCGTGCAGCGGATTGGCCGAGCCGTCGATGCCGGCTCCGCTGAGGTCACGCCCCTGCCAGGCGACGCCCGCGGAGTCCGCCGGGCGGCCGGCGTCGTCCCGGTGCTGGCGGGCGAGATTGCGGTCGATGGCCGCCTGGATGTGCCCGGGCAGGTGGCGCTCCCGGTCCGGCTCCGTCACTGCGCGGCGGCCTGCTTCACGGCATCGTTCACGCTCACGCCGCGGGCCACCAGCAGGGCCTGCTCCAGGGTGAACCGGCCGGCGTACAGGGCCTTGCCCATGATGGCGCCTTCCACGCCCTGCCCGACCATGGCGTACAGCGCGGCGACGTCCTCCAGCGAGGAGATGCCGCCCGAGGCGACCACGGGCTTGTGGGTCTTCGCGCACACCTCGGCCAGCAGCTCGGTGTTCGGCCCCTTCAGCGTCCCGTCCTTGGTGACGTCGGTGACCACGTAGCGGGCGCAGCCGGCCTGCTCGAGGCGGTCGAGCACCTCCCAGAGGTCCCCGCCGTCCTTGGTCCAGCCGCGGGCGGCCAGCGTGGTACCGCGCACGTCCAGCCCGACGGCGACCTGCTCGCCGAAGCGCTCGATGACCGTGGCGGTCCACTCCGGGTCCTCCAGGGCGGCGGTGCCGAGGTTCACGCGGGTGGCGCCCATCGCCAGCGCGTTCTCCAGCGAGGCGTCGTCGCGGATGCCGCCGGAGAGCTCGACCTTCACGCCGAGCTCGTCCACCACGCGGGACATCACGTCGCGGTTGTCCCCACGGCCGAAGGCGGCATCCAGGTCCACCAGGTGGATCCACTCGGCGCCGGCCTGCTGCCAGGCCAGGGCGGCCTCGAGCGGGTCACCGTAGGAGGTGGCGGAGCCGGCCTCGCCCTGGACGAGGCGCACGGCCTGGCCGTCCTGGACGTCGACGGCGGGCAGCAGTTCCAGCGCGGATGCGGTCTGGGGGGTCTGGCTCATGAGGGGGTCCTCTCGGGTTCGTACGTGACAGGCAGCGGCTGTCGGACTAGGGGATCAGGCGTCAGGCGGTGAGGAAACCGGCGATGATCGCCAGCACGGCGCACGCCAGGAAGCCGACCTGCAGCCACGCGGGCGCCTTCTGCTGGCGCAGCGACCAGGCGCCGCCGATCAGCAGCCCGCCCAGGGCGATCAGCAGCGTGGACCAGAAGGGCATCAGAGCGTTCCGAGCCAGTTGGACAGCAGCTGCATGCCGGCATCCCCGGACTTCTCCGGGTGGAACTGGGTGGCGGCCAGCGGGCCGTTCTCCACGGCGGCGATGAAGTCGGCGCCGTGGTTGGCCCAGGTCACCTTCGGCGGGGCGATCCTCTCGTGGGCCTGGTCGAACTCCCAGCGGAGCACGCCGTAGGAGTGCACGAAGTAGAACCGCTCGTCCTCGATGCCGCGGAACAGCTCCGAGCCCTCGGCCGGGCGCACGGTGTTCCAGCCCATGTGCGGGACGATGTCCGCCGGCAGGGCCTCGACCACCCCGGGCCACTCGGCCATGCCCTCGGTGCGCACGCCGTGCTCCACGCCGGCGTCGAACAGGATCTGGTGCCCCACGCAGATGCCCAGCACGGGCCGGCCGCCGGCCACCCGCCGGCCGATCCACCGCGTCGCGCCGAGGTCCTTGAGGGCCGCCATGACGGACTGGAAGGCCCCCACGCCGGGGACCACGAGCCCGTCAGCGTTCATCACGGCGTCCGCGTCCGCGGTCAGTTCCGCGTCGGCTCCCGCACGCTGCAGCGCGCGTACGGCGGAGTGGGTGTTGCCGGAACCGTAGTCCAGGACGGCGACGGTGGGACGGGCGGTGCCGGAGACGCCGGCCATCACAGGGCGCCCTTGGTGGAGGGCACGCCGGTGACCCTCGGGTCGTCCTCCACCGCGGCGCGCAGGGCGCGGGCGAAGGCCTTGAACTGGGCCTCCACGATGTGGTGCGGGTCCCGGCCGCGGACCAGGTCCATGTGCAGGCAGATCGAGGCGTGGTAGGTGATCGACTCGAACACGTGCCGGGTCATGGACCCGGTGAAGTGTCCGCCGATCAGGTGGTACTGCTGGCCCTCGGGCTCACCCTCGTGGACCAGGTACGGCCGGCCGGAGACGTCGACGACGGCGCGCGCCAGCGCCTCGTCCAGCGGCACCGAGGCCTCGCCGAAGCGGCGGATGCCCTTCTTGTCCCCGAGCGCGGTCTTGAGCACCTCGCCCAGGGTGATGGCCACGTCCTCCACGGTGTGGTGGACATCGATGTGGGTGTCCCCGGTGGCGCGGACCGTCAGGTCGATCTGCGAGTGCTTGGACAGCGCCGTGAGCATGTGGTCGTAGAACGGCACGGAGGTGGAGATCTCCGAGGTGCCGGTTCCGTCCAGGTCCATCTCGACGTACACGTCGGACTCACTGGTGGTGCGCTGCATCCGCGCCTTCCGGCCGGAGATCAGCTCTGCGCCCATGCTCTGTCAGCTCCTTGCTGTAAGGGGGGATCCGGTGGTCCAGTCTACCGGGCCGGTTGCCGGCCGGGCGCCGCCGCCGGGTCCTCGGCCAGGACCTCGCGCAGGGCGGTGAGGAACGCCGTCGTCTCCGCCTCGGTGCCGGCGGTGACACGCAGGTGGTGCGGGATGCCGACGTCGCGCACCAGGACCCCGCGCTCGAGCAGGCCCTGCCACGCCGCGTGGGAGTCCGCGAGGCCGCCGAAGAACACGAAGTTGGAGTCCGAGACGGCCGGGTCCAGGCCCAGCTCGCGCAGCCCGTCCACGATCCGGTCGCGCTGGGCCTTGATGTCCTCGACGTTCTTGAGCAGCACGTCGTAGTGCTGCAGCGCCGCGTTGGCCGTGGCCTGGGAGACGGCGGAGAGGTGATACGGCAGGCGCACCAGGCGCAGGGCGTCGGTGACCTCCGGGGCGGCGGCCAGGTAGCCCAGGCGGGCGCCGGCCAGGGCGAAGGCCTTGGACATGGTGCGGGTGACCACCAGCCGCGGGCGGCCGGGCAGCAGGCTCAGCGCGGACTGCGTGCCGGCGAGGGCGAACTCGGCGTAGGCCTCGTCCACGATCACCATGCCCTGGTACTGCTCGGTGGCCGCGTAGACGGCCTCCACGACGTCCAGCCCCAGGGCGGTGCCGGTGGGATTGTTGGGCGAGCACAGCAGCACCACGTTCGGCCGCTGCTCGGCGACCTGCGCGGCGGCGGACTCGGCCGTCAGGGAGAAGTGCTCCCCGCGGACCCCGGCGAGGTACCGAGTGTCCGTGCCGGCGGCCAGCAGCGGGTACATCGAGTAGGTGGGCGGGAAGCTCATCACGGTGCGCCCCGGCCCGCCGAAGGCCTGCAGCAGCTGCTGCAGGATCTCGTTGGAGCCGTTGGCGGCCCAGAGGTTGGCCTCGGACAGCCCGTGCCCCAGGTACTCGGCCAGGCGCTTGCGCAGCTCGGTGAACTCCCGGTCCGGGTAGCGGTTCAGCGTCGCGGCGGCCTCGGCCACGGACTCGGCGATCGCGGCCACCACCTCCTCCGGCACCGGATGGGTGTTCTCGTTCGTGTTCAGCGCCACGGCCACGTCCAGCTGGGGTGCCCCGTAGGGGCTCAGGCCCCGCAGGTTCTCCCGCAGGGGCAGGGCGGCCAGGGCCTCCGGACTCGAGATCGCATCCTCATCACTCACCCGCAACAGCCTAGGCGCTCGCGCAGGCCGCCGGGCCCCGGTGACGTCCGTGGTGACGCCCCGGTGGCCTACCAGGGCCCCCGGATGTGATTGGACTCCACGCCGCCCGCCACGACCCAGACCTCGGAGTGGTTGTCAGTGGGCCAGCACCCCACGTTCCCGTCGACCAGGCGACCGTCCGCGTCCACCGTGAAGTCGACGGTCCCGTTCTCCCAGGTGAAGTGGCGCCCGTCCCTCGCCGCGATGCCGTGGCAGGTCCCCCCGGTGATCCGCTGGTTCGGCTCGAAGCCAGAGGCGTTGAGGACCGAGTAGTGGCAGTTCTTGTAGGCCCCGTTGGCGCCGCAGGACTCCGGGTCGCCGAACGGGGCCCCGAGGGCGAACCGGAGGGTGGGGTCCGGGACGGCGCCCGTCGTGGCCTCACGCTCCGTCGAGGCACACTCTCCGTCGGCACAGACGGTGACCTTGAGGGTGTACGTCGTCGTGGGCCGGGTCCACTCGGTGGCGTGGGTGCCGGAGTTCGGGATGGTGCGGCCGTTGACGGTGGCGGTCATCGTCGCGTCGCGGCCGTTGCCGGCGGTGGCCGTGTTCGTGCTCCAGGAGAACGAGACCCGGCCCTGGCTCGAGCTGGCGGAGATGGCCGGCGGCTTCAGCGGACCGTGGGCGTTGGCCGTGGACACGGTGGTGGTCTGGCCGGCTCCGGCGGCGTTGGTGGCCCGCACGGAGAGCCGGTAGCCGGTGCCGTTGGCCGGGACCGTGAGGGTCCCGGAGGTGGCGGTGCCCAGGCTGGCCCAGCCGCCGCCGGTGGAGTACTGGTAGGTAACCGGCGAGCCGTTGGACGCGGCCGGTGAGAACGAGTACCGCAGCGTCCGGTCCGTGCCGGTGGGCGAGGTGGTGAGCCCGGAGACCGCGCCCGGCAACCCGTAGGGCGTCACGGTCGCACTGCGTCCCGACGACGGCGAGTCGCCCTCCGCGTTCGTGGCCACCACCGAGAAGGAGTAGGCCGTGGACTTATCCAGCCCGGTCCAGTTCATCGACGTGGTCCCGGCCGCGACGCGCCTGGTGGTCGACGTACCGCCGGCGTGCGCCGTGACGGTGTACCCGCTCAGCGGCGCACCGTTGTCGTCCGCGGCGGACCAGGACAACCGGACCACGCCGCCGTCGACGGCCGACTGGTCCCGGGCAGCCGACGGCGTGCCGGGGGCGAAGGGCTTGCCGGCCGGGGTGACGTCCGCGGACCAGGGCGACCACTCCGAGGGCTCCGCGGCGGAGTTCACGGCCTGGATGCGGAAGCGGTACGGCACCCCGTTCTGCAGCCCGTCCCAGCGCAGGGCAGTCCCGGTGCCGGCGGAGCGGGTGGCGGCACCGGTCGGTGCCGGCGAGACCTGCACCCGGTAGTCGGTGATCGCCGAGCCGCGGTTCACCGGCGCCGTCCAGGCCAGCTCCACCACGCCGTCGCCGGCCTCGGGGACGGGGGCGGCCGGCATCTCGGGGCGCACGTCCGGGACGGCGGGCGCGGACACCCCGGAGGGCTCGGACTCCCCCACCGAGTTGGCTGCGGTCACGGAGAAGCGGTGCTCCACGCCGTTGGCCAGCCCGGTGATGGTGCAGGCCGTGGCGGCGCACTGCTGGGTGGACCCGGTCGTGGTGTCCGTGACGGTGTACCCGGTGATGGGGTCCCCGTTGTCCGGCGGCGCGGCCCAGGACAGGTCCACGGTGGCGTCGTCCACGCCCTCGATGCGGGGGATCCCCGGCACGTCCGGGCGGCCCTTGACCACCACGGTCACGTTGCCCCGGGCCTGGCGGGCCGGATCCCCGGTGAGGTCCTGCACGGTGTAGGTCACGCGCATCCGGCCCGAGTACCCGGCGTCGGGCGTGATGGTGACCGAGGAGGCGTCGAAGGCCACCGTCCCGGACCCAGTCACCGCGGTGGC
Source organism: Micrococcus sp. (assembly GCA_029961105.1). Taxonomy (GTDB): domain Bacteria; phylum Actinomycetota; class Actinomycetes; order Actinomycetales; family Micrococcaceae; genus Citricoccus. The sequence continues at coordinate 58,023 of JASBVO010000005.1, forward strand.
GTCGGCGACGGTCAGCGGGGCCTCTCCCTCGAACGGGTTCACGTCGTTCTCCAGCACGTCCACCGTGACCGGCTCCCCGGCCCGGCCCTCCGGCACCTCGTCGTCCAGGGCCCTCGGCAGCGGACGCGAGGTGCCCACCAGCTCCACGGCGATCCGGGCCCCGACCGGTTCGGATCCGCCGTCGGAGACGGTGAACTCCACGGTCCCGGCGGTGCCCCGCTCCGCGTTGGCGGAGGGCGTCAGCGTCAGGACCGTGCCCTCCAGGTCCGCGGCGAACTCCCCGGCGATCGTCCCGAGGGCGAAGGCCAGGTCGTCGCCGTCGGGATCGGAGGCCAGAGGCGCCAGGTCGACGGTCACGGGGTCACCGCCCTGCTCGATCCGCGCGGAACTGGACTGGACCCGCGGTGGGCTGTTCTCCTCGGGGCGCGGTGTCACGCTCACCGGGATGGACAGCGTGGAGACCAGCCCGTTCGGATCGGATCCGCTCTCCCCGTCCGTGACGGTGACGTTGACGGAGGCGGTCCCCGAGTATGCGGGCGGGGCGGTGAACACCACGTCCGTGGCCGAGTCCACGGCCAGCTCGGCGGCGGCGGGGGCCGCGGTGGCCGAGGCGTCGCCGGTCAGCCGCGGGGTGCGGCCCTCCCGGACCCCGACGTGGTCGGCCAGGTCGATGCGCAGGGCCTCCCCGGCCATCACCTGGAGGGGCTCCGCGGTGGTCAGCCACGGCGGGCGGTGGTCGTTGCCGGGGATCAGGACGAACGCCCGCCCCACGCCACCGTCGACGTCGGTGACCGAGTACATGATGGTCTGCGCAGAGTCCCGGACGGGCACGGTGATGCCGGTTTCGTCCGCCCGTACCCCGGCCGCCTCGTCCTCGGCTGCCACGGCCAGCTCCAGGCCGGCCGTGGTGCCATCGGGATCCTCGTCGTTGTCCAGGACGGAGACGGTGACGGACTCCCGGCCGTCGAGCTGCTCGGCACCCACCAGGTCATCGCGGGCGATCGGCGGCATCAGGGGCGCCTCGGGATCCACCGTCACGGACAGGTTGCCGGTGTCCGTGACCCCGGCGGGGTCGGCGATGGTGTAGGTCACGTTGACGGTGCCGGGCGCCTCGGGGACGGTGACCTGCAGCCGGCCGTCGACGATCTCCAGGGCGGTGGCCGGGTCGCTCGCACTGAGTCCGCCGCGCACCAGCGAGACCGGGTCTCCGTCAGGGTCGGCGTCATTGGCCAGGACGTTCGTGGTGAAGGTCCGGCCCGGACGGACCTGGACCTCGTCGTCGAGGGCCACGGGCGGGTGGTTCGCGGTCAGCGGCTGGGCGATGCCCACGGACACCGTGCCGGTGGCCTGGGCGCCGAGCCGGTCGGCCACCCGGTAGGTGAAGGTGTCCGTGCCGGAGGCGGAGGCCGCCGGGGTGTAGACCAGCCGGCCCTCCTCCATCCGCACCGAGCCCTGCTCGGGCGGTGACTGCACGCCGACCAGGGTGACCGAGTCGCCGTCGGGATCGATGCCGTCCAGCGGGACCGGTACCACCACGGACTCGCCCGCCAGCACCCGTGCCGAGACCGTCTCCGGCACCGGCGGATTGTTCGCTGCCCGGTCCATGGGCAGCATGGTGATGTCCACCGTGGCCGAGGCCTGTTGGCCGTCCGGCCCGCTCACCGTGTACGCCAGGGAGGCTCGGCCGGGCTCGTTGCCGGCCCGGAAGCGGACCGTGCCGTCCGAGACGAAGCCGGTGCCGTCCTGGGCCGTCGGTTCCTTCGCCAGGGCGGGCGCGAGCGTGAGGTCCTCGTTGTTCGGGTGCAGGTCGTTGGCGAGCACGTCCACGGTCACCACGTCCCCGACGCGGACCACGGCGGTGTCGGCCACCGCGACGGGCGGCTCCATGACCTCAGGCTCCGGCAGCGGGACCACCGTCACCTCCCCGGACGAGGTGCCCTCGGCGTTGGAGACGCGATAGGTGAAGGTGGCCGGTCCGGACAGTCCGCCGGCGTCCACCACGCGGATGTGGTGTAAGTCCTCGACCGCGAGCTTGAGGGGTGCCTCCTCCCCGGAGGCCGTGGTGGCCGGCTCCGCGCCCTGGACCACGAGGACCCCACCCGCGGGGTCGGTGTCGTTGCCGAGGACGTTGACCAGCACCTGTCCGCCCGCCGGCAGCAGCGCGGTGTCCCGGACGGCCACCGGCAACCCGTCACCGGCATCGGAGTCCTCGACGTCCACCCGGATCAGCCCGTCCGCCGAGTCGAACTCATTGGCCGCCACGTAACCCAGGTAATAGGTTCCCGGCGTGTCCGCGGCCAGCTGCACCGTGCCGGCGGAGGTGGAGTAGGACACCTCGACGCCCTCGGCGGATCCCACGTGCGCCAGCCGGAGCTGGCCGCCGAGCGGGTCCTCGTCGTTCTCCAGGGGGTGGAACGTGGCCTCCTGGCCGGCCTGGACGGTCACGTGGTCCGCCTGGGTGACCGGGGGCTGGATGGAGCCGCGCTCGAGCACCTCGACCTGGACCGTGCCCGTGGCGGTCTCACGGCCGTCCGAGACGGTCACTTCGACCTCTCGCGTACCCGGCTCGCCGGTGTTGTCCTGGAAGGTGAAGTGTCCGTCCGGGCGGGTGCGCACCGTGTCCGGCTGCTCGGCCAGGGCACCGACGAGCTGCATGTCGTCACCGTCGGGGTCGATCCAGTCCGGGAGCATCTGGCCCGAGACGGACTCACCGGCCGGGACCCGCAGCACCGGCACGCGGTCCTGCCGGGGGGCACTGTTCTGCGTGTCCGGGACCACCCGGAGTGTCGCCTGCGCCATGTCGGTGCCGCCGCGCCCGTCGTCTGCCTCATAGCTGACGGTCGCACTGCCGGTGGCCGAATCGGGCACCACGACCTGCAGGCCGACCCCGTCGAGAATCCGCTGCACGGTGCCCAGTGCGGGCTGCTCGCCGGCCGGGGAGGCCGTGAGCACGTCCCCGTCCGGGTCCGAGTCGTTGGCCAGCACCGGGAGCTGGGTGGTGCGCCCGGCCCGGACGCCGAAGGTGTCGTCCTCCGCCACCGGTGGCCGGTTCTCCTCCTCACGATCCGGCAGCGCCGTCTCCTGGGTGACGTCGTCGGATTCCTGGTCGGTCTGCTCCCCCTTGGACTTCGGCGGCTCCAGGTCGTCCCAGTTGGAGACGACCTTCATCTGCTCCAGGACCATCCAGGAGGTGCCGGAGGCGGTGTCGTTGAGCACCACCGTGTCCCGGTTCACCCGGAAGACCAGTTCAGAGCCGGCCTTCAGGTCGGGGATCCCGACGACCTCGTCCCCGGCCTCGCCCTCGCAGTCGCGCAGGTAGTACCCGGTCGTCACGGACGCCGCGTGCGTGCAACCGGCCACGCTGACCGGGGCCGTGACCTGGCTTCCGGGGACCTGGCCGCCCGGGGTCGAGCCGCCGGCCGCCGCATCGTCGGGGGCGGCCAGGGGGAGCGTGGTGACCTCACCTCCGTCGAGCCCGACCGTCACCAGGTGCGAGCCCGTGGACAGGGCCACCGAGCCGGCCACCGGGCCGGCAGGCTGGGGCACGGCCCCGACGAGTCGGTCGTCCTGCACGGACCCGCCGGGCCACAGGACCCGGCCGGCGTTGGTATCGACGACGACCGGGACGTCCCCGACGGCGGTCATCTCCGGGGCGCCGAGGGAGTCCAGCCCGTTCAGGGCGTGCGTGCCGGCCTCGGTGAACGGTCCTCCGGGCTGATCCGGACGATCGAAGCGCACCACCTCCGCGGTCTCGAGGTCGGCGACGAGGACCTGGCCGTTCTGCGTGGTGGTGGACGCGACGGGCCCGTCCCCCTCGTAGAGCGGGCCCTCCCCGGCGAGCTGCGGCGCGGGGCCCAGGGTCCCTGCGTAGACGGTGCCCTCTTCGGCGTCCGAGGCCGAGAAGGCCCCGCCCCCGAGGGCGAAGTGCTCGGTGACCGGCAGCATCGCCGGGTCCCCGACGGCCATCGTCGCGGCGTCGATGCCGGTCAGCGCGCCGGATGCTGGGTCGAGCATCAGGGCGTTGCCGTCCTCCTGGTGCAGTTCGAAGTCCTCCACCGGCGGACGCACGCCACCGTCCAGGATGGACGAGGTGTAGTTGAGGTGCCCGATCATGCCGCCCTGGTCATGGGTGACCCAGATGCCGCTGTCATGCAGGTCCAGCTCGGCGGTCTCGAAACCCGGGTACAGCAGTGCGGTGGTGGCGACCAGTGCCCCGACGGCGGAGAACGCGACGGGCGCTGCGGCCTTCTTGAGCCGGTCGCGGCTCCGCGTCATGGCTCCCCCTCGATGCACCCGGCCCTGTCCCCCACAGGCCCCGCCAGTCTATCGGACCGCGGATGCGCCCATGTCAGCTCGCGCGGGGGACGAACAGCACCTGGCCCGGCTGCAGCTCGGAACCGGTCAGGTCGTTGAGTTCACCGATCCGCAGGATGGTCTCGTTGCGCGGAGCCTCCGGGGCGACGCGGCCGGCCAGGGACCAGAGGGTGTCGCCGTAGTCCACGGTGACGGACTCCACCGGGGCCGTGGCCGGCCGCTGAGGTGCCGCCGCAGCGGGGGCCACGGCATGCGTCCCGAAGAACACCGCCGCCGCGGCGGCGAGGGCGGCCAGGACGAGGACCGGGAGCCCGACGAACAGGAAGCGACCACGACGGTTCAGGTGGAATCCGGCGGAGCCGGCGGTGCGGATCTTGACCGATGCTGCAGTGCTCATGCTCTTCTGCCTCTCCGCCCGGCGACGCCGGGCCTTTCGAACGTGTGTTCTATTCGCTCGGACCTTGTCTAGCACGTCTGTTCGAGACACGCCAAACATCGTTCGAACATATCTTTGAATCCCCCGGTGTCCTCCGGTACCCTCAGAACCAGGTGATGGCCCGTCAACGCCGCGCAGGACGACCACGAGTCATCACACCCGGCACCACGGACACGCTAAGAACGGATCTTCGAATGGCCCCCCGGAATTCCCGACCCGACCCGGACACCCGGCCGGCTCCCGCCGCACGCACGCTGACGGACCGCCAGCGGGTCATCCTGGGCTCCATCCGCTCGGCCATCGCCCGGCACGGCTACCCGCCGTCCATGCGGGAGATCGGGGACGCCGCAGGCCTGGCGTCCCTGTCCTCGGTGACCCACCAGCTGGGACAGCTGGAGAAGTGGGGGTACATCCGCAAGGATCCGGGCCGGCCGCGCGCCATGGAGGTGCTGCTGGACGAGGATGGCCAGCCCCTGCCGCCCGTCGCGCCGGCCACGTCGGAGACCGCCGGTGATCCAGCACCGGTCACGGCCCTGCACACCGGAGCCGTGGAGGGCAGTTCGGTCCCGGTCCCGCTGGTGGGGCGCATCGCCGCGGGCGGGCCGATCCTGGCCGACCAGCAGGTCGAGGACGTCATGACGCTGCCGCGCCAGCTCACCGGCGAGGGTGAGCTGTTCATGCTGCGGGTCTCCGGTGACTCCATGGTCGATGCCGCGATCTGCGACGGCGACTGGGTGGTCGTCCGCCAGCAGCATTCCGCCCAGAACGGGGACATCGTGGCCGCGTTGCTGGATGACGAGGCCACCGTGAAGACGTTCCGCCAGCGGGATGGCCACACGTGGCTGTTGCCGCAGAACTCGGCCTATGAACCGATCCTCGGGGACGAGGCGACGGTCATGGGCAAGGTCGTCACGGTCCTGCGGGCCCTCTGACCCGGACACACACCCGTACGGAGCGCGGCGATGAACCACCGACCCTTCCCGAGAGGCGTCCGGGTGGCGGACGCCGAGCGCTTCGTCTACACCCGGGGACGCCTGCTGGAACGGAGACGGCTGGACCTGCTGCTGCACGGCGGCGGGCCCGAGGGCGTCCTGGCCGCGCTGGGTGCCTATCGCAATCCGGACGGCGGGTTCGGCCACGGCCTGGAACCTGATGTCCGCTCACCGGTGAGCGAGTCCCTGTCCACCCTCGCCGCGCTGGACCTCCTGGCCGGCTGGGGCCTGGCCGACCACCCCTGGTTCCGCAGTGGGCTCGAGTGGGCCGCCTCCGTGTCCGGCCTCGACGGGTCGTTGCCCTTCGTCACCGAGGCCTCACTGGCCTGGCCGCACGCTCCGTGGGTGCAGCCGGCGCCGGAAGGATCCCACGTGACCTTCGGCTTCGCGGCCGCCGCCCTCCGGACCGGGTTCACCGGCGGCTGGGCCACGGCGGCCGTCGCCTGGTGCCGCTCCCGGGTGGCCGATCCCGGCCTGTCCGCCTACGCCGTCAAGTACGCCCTGCGTTTCCTGGCCGCCGATCGACGCGCCGTCTCCGACCCGGCCAGCGACGCAGCGATCACGGGATGGCGGGCCCGACTGGACCGGGATGGCGCGTTGCCCGTGGAGGGCGGGGCCGACGGTGAGCGGTTGCACCCCTGGGACCTGGCCGCCGATCCGTGGACGGCCCGGGAGGGCTCGGGACCGGCTGGCGAGCCCGCGCGTCGGCTCTTCACCGGCAAGCAGCTCCACGGCGATCTCGACCGGGTCATCCTGGGCCAGCAGGCGGACGGCGGCTGGCACGTCGACTGGCCGGCCTGGTGCCCGGGCCAGGGGCTGGACTGGCGGGGCATCCGGACGGTAGAGGTCCTGCAGCTGCTCGCGGACGCCGACAGGTCCTGACCGCTAGGAGGCCTCCCGCAGGCGCTCCAGCACGCCCCTCACCACGGCCGGATCGGTGGTCGGCCAGAAGTCGGGCAGGGTGGAGCGCAGGAAGCCGCCGTAGCGTTCGGTGGCCAGCCGGGGGTCCAGCACGGCCACGACGCCCCGGTCCGTGGTGGTCCGGATCAGCCGGCCCGCGCCCTGGGCCAGCCGGACGGCGGCGTGGGCGGCCGAGACGGCCATGAACCCGTTGCCGCCATGACGGCTGACCTCGCGGGACCGTGCGGTGCCCAACGGGTCGTCCGGCCGAGGGAACGGGATCCGGTCGATCACCACCAGGCGGCACGCCTCCCCGGGTACGTCCACGCCCTGCCACAGGCTCATCGTCCCGAACAGGCAGGTGTCCGGTTCGGTGGCGAATTGGCGCACGAGAGCGGACAGGGTGGCATCACCCTGGCAGAGCACCGGCGGCGTGGCTCCGAGCCGGCTCCGCATCTCCGCGGCCGCGTCCTCGGCTGCCCGCTTGGAGGAGAACAGGCACAGGGCCCCGCCCCCGGAGGCCCGCAGCAGGGACTCGAGTTCCTCGTAGGCGTCGGGGGACGCGGTCCTGCCGGGCCGCGGCAGGTGCCGGGCCACGTACAGCACGCCCTGGCGCGGATAGTCGAAGGGGCTGCCCACGTCCACTCCGGTCCATCGCGGCGCGCCCTCCCCGAGCAGCCCGAGGGAGCCGGCCACCGGGTCGAAGGACTCCCCCACCGTGAGGGTCGCCGAGGTCAGCACCGTGGTCGCCCGGCCGAACAGCCCGTCCCGGAGCCGGCCGGCCACCGACAGCGGGGCGACGCACAGCACCGGGGCGGCCGTCTCGTCGCCCGGGACCCATCCGGTCCCGGGTTCGAACCGGCCCGGCCGGGAGGCCCACAGCACCTCCGGATAGGACACGCCGGGGACGGCGTCGAGCATCCGCTCGGCCACCTCGAGCACGTCCTGCAGCCGGGATCGTGCCATCTGCCGGCCGCCGTCGGCGGCATCCGCGGACCCTCCGGCGCCTCCGGAGCCCTTGGAGTCGCTGAGCCCTTGCCGTGCCGCGTCCCGGACGGCGCGCAGGGCATTCTGCTGGACCTCGTCCGGCCCGCGCGGGATGAGCCCCGTGGGCGTGGCCGCGAACGCCGCGTCCAGCCCGACGCCGGCCTGCATCAGGTCCTCGACCGCGATCGCCGTGTGCTTGCGGGCCGAGGAGGCGGCCGCCTGGACGATGGCCCCGGAGAGCTGTCCGGTGACGGCCCCGGTGACACGGTCCTGCAGCTCGTGGGCCTCGTCCACGATCACGGCGTCGAACTCCGGCAGCACAGCCAGCCCCTCGAAGGCACTGATGGCCAGCATCGCGTGGTTGGTCACCACCACGTCGGCGTCGGCGGCGTCGGCCCGGGCCTGCTCGGAGAAGCACTCGGCGGCCATCGGGCAGCGCTGGGCGCCGATGCAGTCCACCGCCGAGACCGAGACCTGGCGCCAGGCCCGGTCGCTCACGCCGGGCTCCAGGTCGTCACGGTCCCCGGTCTCGGTCTCCTCGGCCCAGTCGCGCAGTCGCCTGACCTCCCGGCCCAGGGGACTGGTCGGTCCCGCGTCGCCGCTGACCATCGCCTCGCCGTCGTCGGCGAGGCCGAACAGGGCCTGGCCGTCCTCCTCCGGGAAGCCGCCCTCGATCTTGTGCCGGCACAGGTAGTTGGACCGGCCCTTGACGAGCGCCACGGTCATCTCCCGGGGCAGCTCGTCCTGCAGGGCCTGGAGCAGCCGCGGGGCGTCCCGGCGCATAATCTGGGCCTGGAGCGCCAGGGTGGCGGTGGCGACCACCACGGGGTTCTCGGCGTCCACCGCGTGCTGCAGGGCCGGCACCAGGTAGGCCAGCGACTTGCCCGTGCCGGTGCCGGCCTGGACCAGCAGGTGGGTGCCGGACTCCAGGGACCGCGCCACCTCCACGACCATGCGGCGCTGGCCCTCGCGGTGCTGTCCACCGGTGGCCTCGACGGCGGCGTCCAGCCAGCGCAGGGCCTGCCGCTCGGCCTCGGTCCGGGCGAGCACCTCCTGGTCCGCGGCGGCCTCCTGTGCCGTGCCCGTCATGCCCCGGCCGGTTCGGGCCGGTCGACGGCGAAGCGCCGCAGGTCCTCGGCGAGGTCCTCGCGGACCAGCACCCGCAGCCGGGTGCCTTCCGGTTCATAGGTCTCGGAGAGGATGTCCGCGTCCGGGGAGTGCAGCCTCGAGACCACGTCCCCGTCGGTGAACGGGATCAGCAGGTCCAGGGCGACGCTCGGGCGCGGGATGGCGTCCGCGATGGCCCGTTCGAGCTCGGCGATCCCCTCCCCGGTCCTCGCGGAGACCACCACCGAGCGCGGTTCCCGCTGCCGCAGCCGGGCGATGGCGACGGGGTCCGCGGCATCGGCCTTGTTCAGCACGATGATCTCCGGGATGCGGCGCGCGTCCACCTCGGCCAGCACGGTGCGGACCGCGGCGATCTGGCCCTCCGGGTCCGGGTGCGAGGCGTCCACGACGTGCAGGATGACGTCCGCGTCCGCGACCTCCTCGAGGGTGGAGCGGAACGCCTCGACCAGCTGGGTGGGCAGGGACCGGACGAAGCCGACGGTGTCCGAGAGGGTGTAGCCGATCCCGTCCGGGGTGACCGCCTTGCGCACCGTGGGATCCAGGGTGGCGAACAGCGCGTTCTCCACCAGCACCCCGGCGTGGGTGAGCCGGTTGAGCAGTGAGGACTTGCCGGCGTTCGTGTACCCGGCGATCGCCACGGAGGGCACCCGGTTCCGGCGGCGGTTGGCCCGCTTGGTCTCGCGGGCCGGCTTCATGCCCGCGATCTCCCGGCGCAACCTGGCCATCCGGGTGCGGATGCGGCGGCGGTCCAGCTCGATCTTCGTCTCACCGGGACCGCGGGAGCCGATGCCCTCACCGGCGGCGGCGCGGCCACCGGCCTGGCGGGACATGGACTCGCCCCAGCCGCGCAGTCGCGGCAGCAGGTACTCGAGCTGGGCCAGCTCCACCTGGGCGCGGCCCTCGCGGGACTTGGCGTGCTGGGCGAAGATGTCCAGGATCAGGGCGGTGCGGTCGATGACCTTCACCCGGACGACGTCCTCGAGCGCACGGCGCTGGGAGGGCGCCAGTTCGGAGTCCACGATGACGGTGTCCGCCCCGGTCATCGCGACGATGTCCCGCAGCTCCTCGGCCTTGCCCTTGCCGAGGAACGTGGCCGGGTCCGGGGTGTGCCGGCGCTGGATCAGGCCGTCGAGCACCTCGGAGCCGGCGGTCTCGGCGAGCGCGGCCAGCTCGCGCAGGGAGTTCTCCGCGTCCGCGGCGGTGCCCTCGGACCACAGCCCGGCCAGCACGACCCGCTCCAGGCGCAGTTGCCGGTACTCGACCTCGGTCATGTCCTCGAGCTCGGTGGAGAGCCCGGAGACGCGGCGCAACGCCTGGCGTTCGGCCAGGTCGTACTGCTCGCCGTCGGCTTCGGTGTGCCCGTCCCCGCCCTCGGAGAGGGCCAGGGCGCGGCCCTCGGTCGGCCTGACGCCGTGCTCGGCGGAGGCGCTGGCGGCGTCGGCGGCCAGGATGCGGTCGATCACGTCCTGGATCTGGGACTCGTCCGGCTGGTCGTTCCCGTTCTGGGGGTTCTCGGTCATGGTCTCCTTGGAAGATGCGTGGTATCTAGGGTAGTCGCTGCCGCGGACGCCGGAACGGTCTGGCGTGCTGTTGTGGACAGGGTTCTCCGGGGCCATCGTGGACCTCCTGGGGGAATCGTCCGCCGGACCCTGCGAGAGACGGGACCGGGCGGGTGCACGCCGAACGGTGCCGGTTCCTCCGGGCGTTCTGGACGGTGCGGGGCGGGTGGATGGCCATCTCGGACGAGTCCTCGACCCGCCACCGCGGGGAGTCATCGGTCCGGAGCCGTGAGCCATCGCTCACGGGGGTCAGCGCAGGTGAATCCACATAGCGTCCAGTATATGGCCCCTGTCAAGCGGCCGCCCCGCGCTCCCCGGTAGCATCGGGCGGTGATGGACTCCGCACACTACTTCTCCCCCGACCCGGCCACGCCGGAGCGCCGACGCCGGCTCACGGTCACCCTGGCCGGTCGCGAGGTCACCGTCCAGACGGCGAACGCCATCTTCTCCCCGGAGGGCCTGGACAAGGGCACGGCGGCGATGCTGCGCACCGTGCCGGACCCGCCGTCCTCGGGCCGGTTCCTGGACATCGGCTGCGGCTGGGGGCCGCTGGCGCTGACCCTGGGGCTGCTCAGCCCGCAGGCGGAGGTCACCGCCGTCGAGGTCAACGACCGGGCGGCCCAGCTCTGCCGGGACAACGCCGCCGCGCTCGGCCTGGACCGCATCACCGTGGTCCGGCCGGAGGACGTCCCGGAGTCCGCGCGGTTCGACCTGATCTGGTCCAACCCGCCGATCCGCGTCGGCAAGGAGGCCCTGCACGGGATCCTGCTGCAGTGGCTGCCCCGGCTGGCGGCCGGCGGCCGGGCCTACCTGGTGGTGCAGAAGAACCTGGGCGCCGACTCCCTGCTGCCGTGGATCCGGACCGCCCTGGAGGAACGCCACCCCGGCCAGTTCACCGCCCGGCGCCACGCCACGGAGAAGGGCTTCAGGATCCTGCTGGTCGAGCGGGCCTGAGGCGGCCGGGGCGGTGGAGACCCGCCGGCCCCGGAGCACCGTTCACGGCGCGGGCGGCGGACGACTCCCCGCCCACGCGGTCCGAGCCATGCCGATCCCCGGGACGGACCGCCCAGCGGGCGGAGCTCACAGCACCGTGCCCTCGGAGACCAGCTCGGCCGGCCCGGAGAGCACCACGTGCTCGGTGCCGTCCGGCTGCGGGCGGAACTCCACGCCCACCAGGCCTCCGGGCACCCCGACCTGCCACCGGGTGGCCGTCTCGTCGCCGGCCCAGACGCGGACCGCGGCTGCGGCAGCGCAGGCGCCGGTCCCGCAGGACAGGGTCTCCCCCACGCCGCGTTCGTGCACCCGCAGGTCCACCCGGCCGACGCCGTCGTGGAAGAGCGGGTCCGCGGCGACGACGAACTCGACGTTGGTGCCGTTCGGCGGCACCGGGTCCACGGAGGGCTGCTGGTACAGGTCCAGGGCCGCCAGCTCGGCGGGCTCGGCCAGGGCCACGACGGTGTGCGGATTGCCCATCGAGATGCTCAGCGCGGGCCGCGGGTCCACCAGCCCGGCGGCGAGCACCAGCGAGTCGGAGGCGCTCTCGCGGGCCAGCTCGGGGTCGATGAAGCTCCACGGTCCCATGTCGGTCGCGTAACCGTGCTCCAGCCGGGTCACGGTGCGCACTCCCGCGCGGGTGCCGATGGTGAGCGCCTGCCCCGGCGCCAGGTCCACCAGGCCGCGCGTGGCGAGGTAGTGCACGAAGACGCGGACCCCGTTGCCGCACATCTCCGACACGGAGCCGTCAGCATTGCGGTAGTCCATGAACCAGGTGGCCTCGGGGTGGTCCTGCAGCAGGTCGCGCCCCTCGATCAGGTGGGTCGACTCCACCACGCGGATCAGGCCGTCGCCGCCGACCCCGAAGCGCCGGTCGCACAGGGCCGCCACGTGGTCCGGGGACAGTTCGGTCTCCCCGTCCGGGTCCGGCACGAGCACGAAGTCATTGCCGGTGCCCTGACCCTTCGCGTAGCGCAGCCCGCCCAGCTGGGCGAGGGCGGTCCGCAGGCGGTCGGGGTCCTGGGCGATCGGCAGGGTCATGGACCCAGTCTAGGCGGGGCGTCTCCACCCAGGTGCGCCAGCACCCGCTCCAGCAGGTGCGGCTCGGTCGGATCGAACCACGTCACGCGCGGGTCCGCCCGGAACCAGGTCAGCTGCCGGCGCGCGAACCGGCGGGTGGCAGTGGCCGTGTCCTCGATCGCCCAGTCCAGGTCCGCCTCGCCGTCGAGGACCTTCAGCACCTGGGCGTAGCCGATGGCCCGGGAGGCGGTCCGGCCCGTCCGGAGCCCGGCGGCGTCCAGGGCCCGGACCTCCTCGACGAGCCCGGCCTCCACCATGCCCACCACTCGCCGGTGCAGGCGCGTGTGCAGCCGAGCCCGGTCCAGGTCCAGGCCGACCTGCACGGTGGGCCGCAAGTAGGTCCGCTGGGGCATGAACGAGGAGAAGGGCCGGCCGGTGATCTCGTGGACCTCCAGGGCGCGGACCAGCCGGCGGACGTCACCCAGTCGCTCCGCGCCGGCAGGATCGACCTCGCGCAGCCGCTCGCGCAGCGCGTCGGGGCCCACTCGCCCCGCCAGCTCCTCGAACCGGGCGCGGACCGCCGGATCGGTGGGCGGGAACTCGAGAACGTCGAGGGCGGCCCGCACGTAGAGCCCGGATCCCCCGACGAGCACCGGCCGCCGTCCCCGGGCGGTGATGTCTGCGATCACCTCGCGGGCGGCGGCCTGGAACCGCGCCACGGAGGCCTCCTCGGTGACGTCCAGGAGATCCAGCAGGTGGTGCGGGATCCCGCGGCGCTGGGACGCGGGCAGCTTGGCGGTGCCGATGTCCATGCCGCGGTAGAGCTGCAGGGCGTCGGTGTTGACGATCTCCCCGCCCAGCCACTCCGCCAGGTCCAGGGCCAGGTCGGACTTCCCGGTGCCGGTGGGCCCGACGACGGCGATCACCTCGTGGGCGTCCTCGGGCGCCGCCATCCCGCGCTCCCGGCTCAGGGGCCGACGCGCAGGGTGGGCATGCCCAGGCTCACGCCCTGGGCCCGGTCCCCCGGCCCGCCCGGCGCCGGGACGCCGCAGGACTCGGCCTGGGCGCGGTCCCAGGCATCACCGGAGCGGGAGCGGCGCAACCGGTAGTCCTGGGCCGTGGGATCGGCGATGAGGTGGTAGGGGTGCGACTCGGTGATGGTCACCGTGACGAAGTCCCCCGGGCGCGGGGCCTCCGCCCCGGCCGGGACGCTGAAGTGGACCAGGCGGTTGTCCGGAGCCCGGCCGGCGAGCCGCCCGGTCTCCGCGCCCTTGGTGCCGGGCTGGTTGGTCACCAGCAGCTCCTGCCGGGTGCCGACGAGCCGGACGGTCTCCTCGGCGCTGATCCGGTCCTGCAGGGCGGTCAGCCGTTCGAAGCGCTCCTGCACGACGTGCTTGGGCACCTGGTCCGCCATCTCCCCGGCCGGCGTCCCGGGGCGGATGGAGTACTGGAACGTGAAGGCCGAGGAGAACCGGGAGGCCTCGACGACGGCCAGGGTGTCCTGGAAGTCCTGCTCGGTCTCACCGGGGAAGCCGACGATGATGTCCGTGGTCACGGCGGCGTGCGGGATCCGCTGGCGGACCTTGTCCAGGATGCCGAGGAACTTCTTCGAGCGGTAGGACCGGCGCATGTCCTTGAGGACCTTGTCCGAGCCGGACTGCAGCGGCATGTGCAGTTGCGGCATCACGTTGGGGGTCTCGGCCATGGCGTCGATGACGTCATCGGTGAAGGAGGCCGGGTGCGGGCTCGTGAACCGCACGCGCTCCAGCCCCTCGATCTCGCCGCAGGCGCGCAGCAGCTTGGCGAAGGCCCCACGGTCCCCGAACTCGACGCCGTAGGTGTTCACGTTCTGGCCGAGCAGGGTGACCTCCACCGCACCGGCGTCCACCAGCGCCTGCACCTCGGCGAGGATCTCCCCCGGGCGGCGGTCCTTCTCCTTGCCGCGCAGGGAGGGGACGATGCAGAAGGTGCACGTGTTGTTGCAGCCCACCGAGATGGAGACCCAGCCCGAGTAGGTGGACTCCCGCTTGGTGGGCAGCGTGGAGGGGAAGACCTCGAGCGACTCGAGGATCTCCACCTCGGCCTGCCGGTTGTGGCGGGAGCGCTCCAGCAGCACCGGCAGGGAGCCGATGTTGTGGGTGCCGAAGACGACGTCCACCCACGGGGCCTTCTCCAGGATGGCCTTCTGGTCCTTCTGGGCCAGGCATCCGCCCACCGCGATCTGCATGCCGGGGTGGTTGTCCTTCACGGAGCGCAGGTTGCCGAGGTTGCCGTAGAGGCGGTTGTCGGCGTTCTCCCGGACGGCACAGGTGTTGAAGACCACGAGGTCGGGCTCGGTGGCCTCGCCCGCCGGGGTGTACCCGGCGGATTCGAGCAGCCCGGAGATGCGTTCGGAGTCGTGCACGTTCATCTGGCAGCCGAAGGTGCGGACCTGGTACGTGCGGTCATCGGGGGGCAGGAGGACGGAAGTCACCGCAGCATTCTAGTCGTCCGGGTCCAGGCCTCCCAGCACGTCCTTGACCACACCGAGGGCCATCCCGGGCGCATAGCCCTTGCGGGCCAGCATCCCGGCCAGCCGACGCACGATCTTGTCCCGCTCCGCGCGGGACTCGGGGTCGTCCCCTGACGGGGCCGGGCGGCCGCGCAGCTTCTTCTCCACCAGCTCGACGGCGGCGGCCCGCTCGCTGTCCTCGCTGATGGTCTCCAGGGCGTGCTCGGCCGCCTCGCCGGTGACGCCCTTCTGGTGGAGCTCCCGCCGCAGCGCGCCGCGGGCCAGGCCCCGGCTGCGCTGGCGGGAGGCGACGTAGGACTCGGCGTAGGCCTCGTCGTCGACGAGACGGACCTCCTCCATGCGGTCCAGCACCCTGGCCGCCACCTCCGGCGGCACGGCGCGCGCGGCCAGCTTCTCCTCGAGTTGCCTGCGTGACTTCGGGGAGGCCGTCAGCAGGCGGAGCACGATGCTCCGGGCCACCTCCTCGGCGGCCGGCTCCGGATCGTCCGCGAGGTGCTCGGGGACGTCCGGATCCGGCACCACGCGAAGATGGCGGCGAGTCATCAGGCGGGCGACTCCCCGGAGACGGCGCGCAGCTGCGGTTCAGCCGCCGACGCCTCCTCGGGCGAGACACCGATCCCCAGCTTCTCCAGGATCCGGCTCTCGATCTCGTCCGCGAGGTCCGGGTTGTCCTTGAGGAACCGGCGGGCGTTCTCCTTGCCCTGGCCCAGCTGGTCACCGTCATAGGTGAACCAGGCGCCGGACTTCTTGACGATGCCCTCCTCGACGCCCATATCGATGAGCGAACCCTGCCGGGAGATGCCCTCGCCATAGATGATGTCGAACTCGGCCTGCTTGAAGGGCGGGGCCATCTTGTTCTTCACGATCTTGGCGCGGGTGCGGTTGCCGACGGCGTTGCCGGCCTCCTTGAGGGTCTCGATGCGGCGCACGTCCACGCGCACCGAGGCGTAGAACTTCAGCGCCTTGCCGCCCGTGGTGGTCTCCGGGCTGCCGAAGAACACGCCGATCTTCTCGCGCAGCTGGTTGATGAAGATGGCCGTGGTCTTGGTCTGGGCCAGCCGGCCGGTGATCTTGCGCAGCGCCTGGGACATCAGGCGGGCCTGCAGGCCGACGTGGCTGTCACCCATCTCGCCCTCGATCTCGGCGCGGGGCACCAGGGCCGCCACGGAGTCGATGACGACGATGTCCAGCGAGCCGGAGCCGACCAGCATGTCCATGATCTCCAGGGCCTGCTCACCGGTGTCCGGCTGGGACACCAGCAGTGCGTCGGTGTCCACGCCCAGCTTCTTGGCGTACTCCGGGTCCAGCGCGTGCTCGGCGTCGATGAACGCGGCGATGCCGCCATTGCGCTGGGCGTTGGCCACCGCGTGCAGGGCGACGGTGGTCTTGCCGGAGGACTCCGGGCCGTAGATCTCCACCACGCGCCCCCGGGGGAACCCGCCGATGCCGAGGGCCACGTCCAGGCCCACCGAGCCGGTGGGGATCACCTCGATCGGTGCGCGCGCGTCGTCGCCGAGGCGCATCACCGAGCCCTTGCCGAACTGCTTGTCAATCTGGGCCAGTGCGGCTTCCAGTGCCTTCTCGCGGTCAGTGGCTGACGCCATGATTCACCCCTGGGTGTGTTGGTGGCGGGCGGCCGTCGGGCCGATCCCCTGTGCTGTTGACGAACCTAACGGGCCGCCCGGACAAGTTAACGGGACACCGCGGTCACTGTGGAGGACATGCCCGGGTTCCGGCCCGGGAGACGTCCTGTGCAGGACACTACCGCCATTCGAACATATTTTCGAGTACTCGCGCGGCGTGTCCACCGGCCCATGGGCGTCAGTCCCTCGGAGGGATGTCCCGGCCGAGCCGGCGGTCCTCGGGGACCCCCTGCAGGTCGCAGACGTCGAGCCAGACGCGGCGGGGGTCCCACCCGGCATCCAGGGCCTGGTCCGCCGTGGTGTCCAGGGTGGGCAGGACCAGCGACGAGGCGATCACCCCGGCATTGGCCGAGCCGAACTCCTCGTCCATCAGACGGCGGAACTCACTGAGTCTCATGGGTCCAATTGTGCACCGGACACGATCGAGGCCGCAGACCCTGGAGTCTGCGGCCACGTCGGCATGCGGCCGGGCTCAGTGGCTGCCGGCCAGCTGACCGAGATCGTCCGGGACCTCGTTCGGCAGGGCGCCGCCGAGGGCATCGCGGCGGTAGCCGGCCTCCAGGTCTGCCGGGATGTGGTCCGGGATGTGCACGCCCTCCTGGAGGGCGATGCGGTCCGACACCTCACGGAGCATGAGGGACATCGGGACGTTGAGGGCCCCGCAGATCGAGGACAGCAACTCGGAGGAGGCCTCCTTCTGGCCGCGCTCGACCTCGGACAGGTAGCCGAGCGACACGCGGGCGTGGTGCGAGACCTCACGCAGGGTCCGGCCCTGACGTTGACGCACGTCTCGCAGCACATCTCCGATTTCCTGGCGAAGGACTGGCACGGCGTGCTCCTTGGTCTCTGGGGTCGCTGCTGGAATGGACTCTCCGGCCGCCAGCCAACGGGTGATTCCGTTGATGGTAACCGGTTGCTTCATCATGTCTACTGGTTTCTCCTGTACGAGTTCTGGGAACGGACCATCCGGCCCTCTGCCGATCCGGGGTCAACTGCTCATATAACCGGTTGAGCCCCGGTTTTTGTTCCCACGAGCGCTCCCACGATGGCCGGTTGCCAGGGGATTCACAGCCACGGGCAGAAGCCCCGGCATCCCGCCAGGCCCTCGTGTCCCAGCCTAGCGACACCATGGCGCACCCTGACAAGGTCCCCGCCGGCACGGACCCGGATCGTGACGCTTTCGTCACGCCTCCGTCCTGGGCGCCCGGCGCTCCGCGCGTTCTGCCTCCAGCTCCTCCAGCCGCTGGTGCAGGGCACGCCGCTCGGCCTCCCGCCGGGAGTAGGTGGCGTTGCGGATGGCCTCGTCGTCGTCGAAGCTGGACCCGATCGCACCGGCGATGAGCCCCAGGCTGGCCGCCAGCCAGGACAACTTCAGGTAGTGCTGGATCCCGGCCGGCTCCCCCAGGGCCTCCGAGAGGTAGTCCGGCGGGACCACCACCACCGCGGCCACGAACAGCAGCAGGAACAGCCCGGCGTAGATCATCAGAGCGGCCACGGCCACGGTGATGACGGTGACCAGGTTGTCCATGGCCGCCCACCGCCGGGTGGACCAGTCGCTGCGGCGGGCCCACAGTCCGTTCGTCGCGATCAGCCAGCTCGTCATGCCGATGACGGCCAGCACCGTGACCACCGAGAGGCGGTCCACCCCCATGTCCGCGGCCAGCGTCCAGATGCTGCCGAAGAACACGCCGTAGGCGCCGGCGGCGGAGGCCGCGGCTGCCGAGGCGGTCATGGCGGCCGGGAGGCGTCCGGGACGGTTGGACTGGACCATCCCCGTCAGCAGTCGCGGGACGGCCCAGGGGCCGGTGGCGTAGATCTGCTCGACCGACTCCGCGGCCTCGGAGGCCGTCCCGGACAGCGGCACCAGTGCGTTCAGGGCCTCCGGGTGGTCGGGGTCGCGCGTGACCACCCTTCCCTCGGGACCGACGTCCACGGAGCCCCGGTGCAGGTGGCCCACCAGCCGGGCCAGCGACTCCACGACCCGGCGGTCGAGCCGGACCACGCCGAGCACGGGCAGGAAGAGGATGGCGGCACTGTGCTGACGGGAGACCTCGGCCACGACGGGGCGTCCGTGCTCGTAGCGTGGCAGGTCAGTGATGTAGAGGACCATGTCCCAGTCATGACGGGTGTCGGCCTCGACCGCCCAGCGGGTCAGGTCGACGCTGCCCTCGGCATCGAGGGGGACGATCTCGTCCACCACGTCGATCCGCCACTCGGTGCTGGCGTCCACCCGCCGGGGCAGTTCCGCCAGGAGGGAGTCCCGGATGCGGGAGGCCACGATGGCCGGCAGGCCGGGATCGGCCATCAGCCCGATCGCCGTCGTCAACTCCCCGCCTCCTGTCCCAGCCGCCGCAGCACGCTGTGCAGGGCGGCCTGCACCGTCGCCCGGCGGATGCCCTCACGGTCCCCGTCCAGGTGCAGTTCCTCGGCGGCGGCCCCGGGCAGGCCCGCGATGCCCAGGTAGACCGTCCCGACGGCTCGGCCCTGGTGGGGTTCGGGCCCGGCCACCCCGGTGGTGGCCACGCCGATGTCCGCCCCGAGCGCCCGGCGTGCCCCCTCCGCCATCTGGGCCGCCACCTGGGCGTCCACGGCGCCGTGGCTGGCCAGCCGGCCGGGGTCCACGCCCAGCAGGCGCTCCTTGGCCTCGTTCTGGTAGGCCACGACACCTCCCTGCAGGGTTCCCGAGGCCCCGGGCACGTCCGCGATCGTCGCGGCCAGCAGTCCCGCCGTCAGCGACTCGGCGGTGGCGATCCTCAGCCCGCGCCGGATCAGCTCGGTGACGACGTCGGCCGGCAGGCTCATGCGCGCGCCCCACCGGCCAGCGCGGTGCGGCGCAGCCTGATCGCCTTGAGGACGTAGTCCGCGCCGGTGACGAGCGTGACCGCGAGCGCGGCACCCATCACGGTCCAGCCGACCCAGGGATACCAGCCCCCCACCAGCGGAGCCAGCGGCGCGAGCATCAGCAGCAGCGCCCCGGCCTGCAGCACGGTCTTCAGCTTCCCGCCCCGCGAGGCCGGCATCACCCCGTAGCGCAGGACCACGAAGCGCATCAGGGTGATTCCCCACTCGCGCAGCAGGATCAGGATGGTGACCCACCACCACAGCTCGCCCAGGGCCGAGAGCACGATGAAGGCGGCACCCGTGAGCAGCTTGTCGGCGATGGGGTCGGCGATCTTCCCGAAGCTGGTGACCAGCCCGCGGGCCCGGGCGATGTCCCCGTCGAGCTTGTCCGTGTACATGGCCACGGCGAACACCGCGAAGGCGGCCCACCGCATGCCCGGCGAGTCCTCGCCGGCCGGGCCGCCGGCCACCAGGAACCAGATGAAGAACGGGACCAGCAGGATCCGGAGCGCGGTCAGGATGTTGGGCACGTTCCAGTTCTCGCTCATCCCTGCAGTCTACGGACCCGGCCCTGCCGCCGGCTCACCGGCCGGTGAGCTGCCAGGCGTCCTCCGAGCCCTCCTCGTCGTCGTCATGCCACTCCTGCCCCTGGCGGCGTCCGGCGAGGTCCTCGGCGACGAGGTCACGCCCGTAGCCCTCGTCCTCCGGCAGGGATCCGCGCACCAGTTCCTGGTCGGTGGCGCCTCGCCCGGACGGGAGGCCTGCCTCGTGGTCGGAGTGGACGACGTCCTCGGCGTAGGCCTCGGGCGCGTCCTCGCTGGGCGCGGCCGCCGGCGGGGTGTCGCCGCGGATGGTGGCGAGCACGCCGGCGAGGTCGTCCGGCTTGACCAGCACGTCGCGGGCCTTGGACCCCTCGGAGGGACCCACCACGCCCCGGGACTCCATGAGGTCCATGAGCCGGCCGGCCTTGGCGAACCCGACGCGCAGCTTGCGCTGGAGCATCGAGGTGGAGCCGAACTGCGTGGTGACCACGAGCTCGGTGGCCTGCAGCAGCAGGTCCAGGTCGTCGCCGATGTCCTCGTCGATGACCTTCTCGACCTTCTCCGGCACCACGTCCTCGCGGTACTGGGCCTTCATCTGGGCCTTGACGTGCTCCACCACGGCGTGGATCTCGGACTCGTTGACCCAGGCGCCCTGGACGCGCATCGGCTTGGACTTGCCCATCGGCAGGAACAGCGCGTCACCCTGGCCGAGCAGCTTCTCGGCACCCGGCTGGTCCAGGACCACGCGGGAGTCGGTGACCGAGGACGTCGCGAACGCCATGCGGGAGGGCACGTTGGCCTTGATCAGCCCGGTGACGACGTCGACGGAGGGCCGCTGGGTGGCCAGCACCAGGTGGATGCCGGCGGCGCGGGCCAGCTGGGTGATGCGCACGATGGCGTCCTCGACGTCACGGGGCGCCACCATCATCAGGTCGGCGAGCTCGTCCACGATGACCAGCAGGTACGGATACGGCTTGAGCACCCGCTTGGAGTCCGGCGGCAGGTTGACCTTGCCGGCGCGGATGGCCTTGTTGAAGTCGTCCACGTGCTTGTACCCGAAGGCGGCGAGGTCGTCGTACCGGGTGTCCATCTCGCGCACGACCCACTGCAGCGCCTCGGCCGCCTTCTTGGGGCTGGTGATGATCGGGGTGACCAGGTGCGGCACGCCCTCGTAGGCGGTGAGCTCCACGCGCTTGGGGTCCACCATGACCATGCGCACCTCGTCCGGGGTGGAGCGCATGAGGATCGAGACTATCATCGAGTTCACGAAGGAGGACTTGCCCGCGCCCGTGGCCCCGGCCACCAGCATGTGCGGCATCTTCGCCAGGTTGGCCATCACGTAGCCGCCCTCGACGTCCTTGCCCACCCCCATCACCATCGGGTGGTCGGTCTTGCGGGCGGCGTTGGAGCGCAGCACGTCGCCCAGGGCGACGACCTCCTTGTCCGCATTGGGGATCTCGATGCCGATCGCGGACTTGCCGGGGATCGGCGAGAGGATGCGCACGTCCGAGGACGCCACCGCGTAGGAGATGTTCTTGGACAGCGCCGTGACCTTCTCGACCTTGGTGCCCGGCGCGAGCTCGATCTCGTAGCGGGTCACCGTCGGGCCGCGGGAGAACCCGGTGACCTCGGCGTCGACCTTGAACTGGTTCAGCGTCTCGGTCAGCGCGGCGACCACCTGGTCGTTGGCCTCGGTGCGTTCCTTCGGCGGCGGGCCGGCCGGCAGCATCGTCGAGTCCGGCAGGGTGTAGGTGACGTCCCCGCCCAGGTGCAGTTGCTCCGAGCGGGCGGGCATCGGCGGAAGGTCCGCGGGCCGGGAGACGGGCCTGGCCGGCACGGAGGGATTCACCACGCCGATCTGCTCGGTGGCGGGGCCGGTGGCCTGGCCGGGGTCGGCCTCGTCCGGGCTCCCGACGCCGGCCGCCTCCTTGGCGCGGGCGATGGCCAGTTCCCCGGCGGTCGGGCGCTTCACGCCCGCGGGCACCGAGGATGCGGCATCCTTGGCCGGCTTCTCCTCCCTGGGCTCCTCCTCCTGGGGCTTCTCGTCGATGACGGCGGTCTCGTAGGCCTCGGTGGCGGAGGCGTCGGTGCCGGTGTCCCGGAGGACCTCGGTGGGTGCCTCGTCGCGGCCGAACAGGCGGCCGCCCGTGCGCTTGCCGGCCTTCCCGCCGCGGCCGGCGCGGGAGCCGCGGCCGGAGGGGCGGTCGTGCTCGGTGAGGTAGGACTGGTCGTGCTCGTCCTCGTCGCGCCCAGCGCGCGCGCTCGCCGGGGAGCCGGCCGCGCCGCCGTCGGGCTGGCCGGTGAGCCAGGCGTAGGCGTCCCGGATCCGCTGCGGGATCTGGCCCACCGGGGTGGCGGTGACGATGAGCACGCCGAACAGCGCCAGGGCCACCATCAGCGCCCACACCGGCCACGGGGTGACGAGCGAGGCCAGCGGGGTGGTGACGAGATAGCCGACGATGCCGCCGCCGGCCAGCAGCTGGTCGAAGGACTCGGTCACGGTCGGCAGGCCGGCGACGAGGTGGGCGATGCCGGTGATGGCCAGTGTCACCACCAGTAGGCCGATGGTGATCCGTCCGTTGTCCCGGTGTTCCTGCGGGGTGCGGAAGTAGCGCACGGCCACGGCCAGCAGCACCGCCGGGAAGATCAGTGCCGCCCAGCCGAGGGTGCCGGCGGCCACGTTGTGGACCACGGTGCCGTAACCGGGCGTGCCGCGCAGGCCCCACCACTCCACCGAACCGATGACCGCGGCGAGGACCACCAGGAAGAACCCGGTGCCGTCGCGGCGGTCCTCCGGGGCGATCCTCGCATCCCGGCCGATCTTTCGGACCCCGGCGCCCACGGGCGTGGCCATGGCCATCCAGAATCCGCGCAGCGCACGCAGCAGTACCGGCGCCTGCGGCTCTGCCTCGGCCTCAGGCGCCGCGGTTGCGGTGCGCTTGCGCTGGGTGGAGCCGGACGAGCGCGCAGACGACTTGGCGGCCTTCGGTTCCGCACCCTTGCGGGCGGGATTCGAGGACCGGCTGGACTGCGAACGCGTCGGGGAAGTACGGGTCGCCATGCTAGGTACGGTACCGGGCACGGGACCCGATTCCCCGGATCAACACATCCGGGCTCAGGCCTCCAGCACCACCGGCACGATCATCGGGCGGCGCCGCAGCTTGCGGTTCACCCAGGTGCCGATGACCCGGCGCACCACCTGCTGCAGCTGGTGGGTGGTGTGGTCCGCGTTGGACTGCACCGCCTCCTCGAGCGCGCGCGCGATGCGGGGCTTGACGTCGTCGAACACGGCGTCGTCCTCGGCCACCCCGCGGGCGTGGATATCCGGGCCGGAGACGATCGTGCCGGTCTGGCGGTTGACCACGGAGATCACCGAGATGAAGCCCTCTTCCCCGAGGATGCGCCGGTCCTTGAGGTCCGCGTCGGTGATCTCGCCGATCGAGGAGCCGTCCACGTAGACGTAGCCGCACTCGACCTCACCGGTGATCCGGGCCACCCCGTCCTTCAGGTCCACCACGGAGCCGTTCTCGGTCAGCAGCACGTTCTCCTGCGGCACGCCCGTGGCCTCGGCGATCCGGCCGTTGGCGATCAGGTGCCGGGTCTCGCCGTGGACCGGCATGACGTGCGTGGGCCTGACGATGTTGTAGCAGTACAGCAGCTCGCCCTGCGAGGCGTGGCCGGAGACGTGCACCTTGGCCATGCCCTTGTGGACCACCTCGGCGCCGAGCTTCATCAGGCCGTTGACCACGCGGAACACCGAGGTCTCGTTGCCGGGGATCAGGGAGGAGGCCAGCACCACCAGGTCACCGGCGTCCAGCTGGATGCGGTGATCACCGTTGGCCATCCGGGACAGGGCCGCCATCGGTTCCCCCTGGGAGCCGGTGCACATCAGCACCACCTCATGGTCGGGCAGCTGGTCGACCTGCTTGAGGTCCACCAGGATCCCCTCGGGGACGTCCAGGTAGCCCAGCTTGGCGGCGATGCCCATGTTGCGCACCATGGACCGGCCGACGAAGCACACCTTGCGCCCGTGCTTGCCGGCGGCGTCCAGGACCTGCTGGATGCGGTGCACGTGCGAGGCGAAGGACGCCACGATGATCCGCTGGTCCGCCCGGGCGAACAGGTTCTCCAGGACCGGGCCGATCTCCTTCTCCGTGGTGGTGAACCCGGGGACCTCGGCGTTGGTGGAGTCGGTCAGGAACAGGTCCACGCCCTCCTCGCCGAGGCGGGCGAAGGCACGCAGGTCGGTGATGCGCCCGTCCAGGGGCAGCTGGTCCATCTTGAAGTCACCGGTGTGCAGGATGGTGCCGGCCGGGGTCTTGACGGCCACGGCCAGGGCGTCCGGGATGGAGTGGTTGACGGCCACGAACTCGCACTCGAAGGGACCGAAGCGCTCGGTGTCCCCCTCCTTCACGGTCAGGGTGAGCGGCCGGATCCGGTGCTCCTCCAGCTTGGCCTCGATCAGTGCCAGGGTCAGCGTGGACCCGATCAGCGGGATGTCAGGCCTCATCCGCAGCAGGTACGGCACCGCGCCGATGTGGTCCTCGTGGCCGTGGGTCAGGACCAGGCCCACGACGTCGTCGAGGCGGTCCCGGATGTACTCGAAGTCCGGCAGGATCAGGTCGACGCCGGGCTGGGTCTCCTCGGGGAACAGCACGCCGCAGTCGACGATGAGGATCTTGCCGTCGAACTCGAAGGTCGTCATGTTCCGGCCGACCTCGCCGAGGCCGCCGAGCGGCACGACCCGGCAGGTCCCGGGCTTGAGCTGGGGTGGGGTGGACAGGCGGGTGCCTGGTGCCATGGGATTCGGTCCCTTCTAGAAGGTGAGGCCGGCCTCCGCGAGGTCGGCGCGGATGACGGTCTGCTCGTCCTCGGTGGCCGGCGTCAGCGGCAGCCGCACTGTGGCACTGGGCAGGATGCCCTGCCAGTGCAGGATCGTCTTGGCGGACACGGCACCCTGGATGTGGGTCATGACCGCGCGCTGGTACGGGTCCAGCTCGAAGTGCAGGGCGCGGGCCGTGGCCAGGTCGCCGGCGGCCATGGCGTCCACGAGGCGACGGTAGAGGCGGGTGGCCACGTGGGCGGTCACGGACACGACGCCCACGGCCCCGAGGGACATCAGCGGCATGGTCAGCGCGTCCTCGCCCGAGTAGATGTCCAGGTCGGTGTTGGCGGCCACGAGGGTGGTGGACTGGAAGTCGCCCTTGGCGTCCTTCAGGGCCACGATGTTCGGGTGTCCGGCCAGGGCGATGATGGTGTCCGGCTCGATCGGCATGACGGAGCGGCCCGGGATGTCGTAGAGCATGACCGGCAGGTCGGTGGAGGAGGCGACGGTCTCGAAGTGAGCCCGGATCCCGGCCTGGTTGGGCTTGTTGTAGTACGGGGTGACGAGCAGCAGCCCGTCCACGCCGGTCTGGGCGGCCAGCTGGGACAGGTGCACCGAGTGCCCCGTGTCGTTCATGCCGGTCCCGGCGATGACCTTCGCGCGGCCGCCCACGGCCTCGACGACGGCTTCGAACACCGCGATGTTCTCCTCGTCCCGCAGGGTCGAGGTCTCCCCCGTGGTGCCGGTGACGACCAGCCCGTCCGCGCCCTCGTCCACCAGGTGTTCGGCCAGCTTCTGGGCCGAGTCCAGGTCCAGGCTGCCGTCGTCGGTGAACGGCGTCACCATGGCCGGGACGACGGTGCCGAAGGGCAGTTCGGAGCGTGCGGCAGGGGTGTCGATCATGGCGTCCAGCCTACCTGCGAGAATGTCCTGCGGTGCGTAGTTGCGCACCACGACCCGACCGCAGGAGGGGTGCATGGCGGTTCCCATGGCGACCATGAGCCGGATACCCGGAGTCGATGCCGCACGGGGCATCGCCCTGCTGGGCATGATCGCCACCCACCTGATGCTGCTCGTCTCCCCCGACGGGACGGAGCCGACGGCCGTGGGGCTGTTGTTCGCGGGGAAGGCCTCGGCCCTGTTCGCCACCCTGGCCGGGGTCGGGCTGGCCCTGCTGACCGGTGGCGCGGGCGCCCGGCGCGCGCCCCACCAGCAGGCGCGCCTGGGGTGGGACCGGCGGCAGGTGGCCGTGCGCGCGGTGCTGTTGTTCGCCGTCGGGCTCGCCTGCGGGTTCCTGGACATGAACGTGGCCGTCATCCTGGCCCACTACGCCCTGCTGTTCGCCGCCGCCGTGCCGTTCCTGCACCTGGGTGCCCGGGCGCTGGCCGGGTGGGCCGCGGCCTGGCTCCTGCTCTCCCCCGTGGCCGCCAGCCTGCTCGCGGCGGCGATGCAGTCCGCCGTGGGCGCGGCGGCCTACGTGGAGAACTGGCGGCTCTGGCACAACCCCACCCTGGTGGACCTGGTCGCCCATCCCGGGCTGCTGGCCTGGGACCTGCTGTTCACGGGCTACTACCCGGTACTGCAGTGGCTCGGCTACGTGTTGTTCGGGCTGTTCCTGGGCCGGCTGCGGCTGGACCGGACGCGGGTGTCCGCCGCCCTGGCCATCGGCGGCGCGGTGCTGGCCGCCGCGGCGTTCCTGGTCTCCCGCGGCCTGCAGTCGCTGCCGGGGGTGCTGGCCTCGATCGCGGCCGGGACCGGGGTGGCCCCGGACCGGCTGGCGGCCTCGCTGCTGACCGGTGCCTCGATCCCCACGGAGTCGATCCAGGCCGACCCGGTGTGGTTCACGCTGGCCACCCCGCATTCCGGGGCCCCGCTGGACCTGCTGCTGACCTCGGGGACCTCGGCCATGGTGCTGGGGGTGTGCCAACTGCTGTGCACCCTCGGCCGGGGCGTGCTGACCTATCCGCTGCTGCCGCTGATCGGGGCCGGCGCCATGACCCTGACCCTGTACGTGGGGCACCTGGTGGCACTGGACGCGTTCGAGACCCTCACCGCCGGCTGGCCCCGGCTGGGGTTGCTCATCGCCTACTGGGTGGGCTGCCTGGTGGCCGGGACGATCTGGCGCGGCTTCAGCTGGAAGGGCCCGCTGGAACGGGGGGTCTCGCACGTGGCGTCCACCCTGGCGGGGTCCCGTCCCTAGCGCAGGGTCAGGACGAGTAGAGCCGGATCGCGTCCCGCATCGCCCGCCGGGCCCGCGACCGGTCACCGGAGGCGTCGTAGCCCAGGGAGAGCCGGTACCAGGACCGCCAGTCCTCCGGGGCGGCCTCGGCCCCGGCACGGAAGGCCTCGAACTGGGCATCCGCCGCGGTCCGGTCGATCCGCCCGCCGGGCGAGCGGGGCAGGTCGTCGGCCGGCAGGCCGCCCTCGGCGGCCAGGGTGCGGCCCAGCCGCTCCATCATGACCCCGAAGCGCAGCTCCCGCCACAGCGTCCACAGCCCCACGGCCACGATCCCGAGGGTGGCCAGGCCGAGCATCCTGGCCACCGGCTGCGGGGCCTGCAGGAAACTGACCGCGGAGAACACGGCCAGCACGGCGAACAGCAGCATCAGGGCGACGATCGCGCCCACGCCGATCTTGGTCTTCATCAGATCCCGTCAGTCCAGGTCGAGGTAGCCGTCGAGACCGTAGGTCAGGCCCGGCCGAGAGGCCACGGTGCGCAGTCCCAGCAGGACCCCGGGCATGTAGGCGCCGCGATCGAAGGCGTCGTGGCGCACGACCAGCTGCTCCCCCGGTCCGCCCAGCAGCACCTCCTGGTGGGCCTCCAGTCCCCGCAGCCGCACCGCGTGCACCCGGATGCCGTCCACCAGGGCCCCGCGGGCGCCGTCCGGATCGTGGGTGGTGGCGTCCGGGGAGGGTCCGACGCCGGCCGCGGCCCGGGACTGCGCGATCAGTCCTGCGGTGCGCACCGCCGTGCCCGAGGGGGCGTCCACCTTGGCCGGGTGGTGCATCTCGATGAGTTCCACCGACGGGAAGTACTTCGCGGCCTTGGCGGCGAAGGCACTGGCCAGCACCGAACCCAGGGCGAAGTTCGGGGCGATGAGCACCCCGACCTCTGGGCGCCCGGCGAGCTGCTCGCTCAGGGCGGCCCGCCGCGCGTCGGACCAGCCGGAGGTCCCCACGACGGTGTGCAGGCCGTGCTCGACGGCGAAGGCCGCGTGGTCCGGCGAGGCGTCCGGGACCGTCAGGTCCAGGACGTGGGTGGCTCCGGCGTCCAGCACGGCCTCCATCCGGTCCTTCGAGCCGAGCCGGGCGACGAGCTCCAGGTCCTCCGCCTCGTCGACGGCCTCGACGGCGTAGTGGCCCATCTTCCCGGAGGCGCCCAGGATGGCGACGCGGATCGAATCTAGAGTCATGCCGTCCAGTCTATGGCCCGGCCCGTTGCACCGGCCGTTCGTCCACCCGGCCGCCGTTGCGCACGGTGAAGGTCAGCAGGAACGCCACGACAGCGAAGGCGGCCAGCAGCGTGAGGCCCACGAAGTAGCTGTTGTGCTCCTCGTTGTAGGTGGCCCCCATGACCAGCGGCGGGAAGTAGCCGCCCAGCCCTCCGGCGGCGGCGATGATGCCGCCGATCGTGCCGACGTCGCGCGGGTCGGCGGCGCGGCCGACCCAGCCGAACACGCCGCCGGTGCCCAGGCCCAGGAAGAGCGCCATGAGCAGGAAGACCGGGCCGTAGACGCGTTCGGCTCCGGGCTGCAGGGCGACGACCACGGCCAGGACGGCGGCCCCGGCGAAGGAGGTCAGCGTGACGGCCCGCGGGCCGAGCCTGTCGGCCAGCGTTCCACCGACCGGCCGGGCGATGACCGCGGCGAGGGCGAAGCCGGCGGTGCGCCAGCCGGCCTCGGTGGCGGCGTAGTCGTAGACGTTGCCCAGGTACGTGGGCAGATAGTTGGAGAAGGCGACGAAGGCGCCGAAGACCACGCCGTAGAGGAAGCACAACTGCCACGTCACCCGCTGGGAGAAGGCCCGCAGGAGCTTGGGCAGCGCCGGGGCGGGCGTGATGCCGGCCCGCGTGGGCGATTCCCGCAGCAGCAGGGCGCACAGGACCGCTACCGCCGCGACGATGGCCGCGACGAGCAGGTGCGTGGCCAAGTAGCCGATGCCGGCCACCAGCTGCGGGGTGGCGAAGGCGGAGACCGCCGTGCCGACCATGCCCGCACCGAAGATCCCGGTGGCGTAGCCCTTGCGGTGCGGTGGGTACCAGGCGGAGACGAAGGGGATGCCGATCGCGAAGACCGCACCGGCGATGCCGAGGAAGAACGCCACGACCAGCAGGGGGATGTACGCGTTCAGCGTGCCGACCAGGCCGGTGACCAGCACCAGCGGGGCCGTGGCCCCCAGCAGCACGGTGAACATGATGCGCCCGCCGTAGCGGTCCGTGAGCACGCCGACCGGCACGCGGGCGACGGCGCCGACGAGGATGGGCATGGCCACCAGGACCGCGGTCTGGGACGGGCCCAGGCCCATCGCCTCGGTGTAGCGGGCGGACAACGGACCGATCATCGTCCACGCCCAGAACCCGACGGTGGAGGCGAGCGTGGCCAGCCACAGGTTCAGGCCCTGGCCCCGGGCGAGGTCGGCTTCGGTGACGGTGGATGCGGTGGCGCTCATGGTCTCGGGTCCTTCCTAGCGGCGGGTCCGGCTGCGCTCGCGGTCCGGTGTGCCGATAGGGTCCCAGCCGCGGCGCACCGGGACTGTGCCGCGGCCGGTCCGGCGGGTGTCCCGGGAGCGGTAGACGGTGTAGGGGCGGAACAGGTAGTGCAGGGGGGCGGTGAAGGCGTGCACCAGCCGGGTGAACGGCCAGATCGCGAACAGCCCGAACGCCCACAGCGCGTGCACCTTGAACCCGAGCGACGAGGCGGCCATGGCGGCCACGTCCGGCTGCAGGAGCCAGACGGACCGGAACCACGGGGAGACGGTCGTGCGGTAATCCGTCACCGAGTGGTCGAACACCGAGATCGCCGTGACCGCCAGGCCGGCCAGGATGGCGCCGAGCAGCAGTACGTACATGAGCTTGTCGTTCTTCGTGGTGGCCATGAACACCGGCCCCGTGGTGCGCCGGCGGTAGATCAGCAGGACGATGCCCACCAGCGTGCCGATGCCTGCGATGCTGCCGATGCCCAGGGCCATGACGTGGTACATGTCCTCGGTGACCCCGAGCGCGTCCGTCCACGCCCGGGGGATCACGAGCCCGACGATGTGCCCCACCAGCACGGCCAGGATGCCGAAGTGGAACAGCGGCGAGGCCCAGCGCAGCAGCCGGGACTCGTACAGCTGCGAGGACCGCGTGGTCCAGCCGAACTGGTCGTAGCGGTACCGCCAGACCGTGCCGCCGATGAAGACTGCCAGGACGATGTAGGGAAGCACGCCCCACAGCAGGACGTCCCAGATGCCGACTGGTGTCTCAGCGCCGCGCATGGCCTGGTCCTTCCGGGGTGGGGGTGAACGGCAGCAACCGCGGATCGGAGGGGTCCAGTCCGACGGTCTCGGTGGGCGGGCCGTAGCCGGCCATGGCCTGCACGGCGCGCTTGTCCTCGGGCGAGGGGCCCGGCAGGGTGGAGCAGACCAGGGCGACGGTGCCGTGGTGCGGCAGGCCGTCGTCCCGCAGGGACAGGCGCAGCAGCTCGAGCGAGGGCCGGTAGCGTTGGAGCAACTCATAACCGGCCTCCGGGCTGACCCGGGCGGCGAACTCCAGCACGAGCGGCAGGTAGTCCGGCAGCTCCGCGCCGTCCGTGGCGCAGCCCTGCGAGCGGTAGACCTCCTTGAACGCCGCCAGCGCCTGGCCCCGGCGGCGGGTGTCCCCGTCCGTCCAGTAGGTCAGGTGCAGGCTGTGGCGCCGGGACAGGTCGAACTCCTGGACGTAGTCGGACTGCACCTCCTGCAGCGGCCGGCCAGTGAGCCAGGCGAGCAGCGGCTCCGTCCCGGCCGGGTCGGCGCCGACCTCCGCGAGCGCGGCCCGCACCGGGTCGATCCGTTCCAGGAGCGCCTCATCCGGATAGGACAGCAACAGCGCCGCCGCCTGCCGTACCACGGCGCTGCGGACCGGCTCCGGGTCGGTGAAGGCCTCCGGGTCCAGGCTGCCCCTGCCGGGCTTGCCGAGCAGCCGCTCCAGGAGGCTCATGCCGTCTCACCGCTGCGCGTCTGGGTGCCGTCGGCCGGGCTGGGCGATTCCTCCAGCTGGCCCACGTCCCCGGCCGTGCGCGTCGGGAACAGGCCCTCGGGCGTGCCGTGCCCGTCCCAGTTGAGCAGGTTCACGCGCCCGGCGAGCTGGGCGTTCCCGGTGGGGTCCTCGGCGGTCTGCCGGGCCTGCAGCGCCATGAACGTCTCCTGGGCGACCGGGACCGGGCGGCCGGAGGCCTCCCCGAACCCGCCCATCTGGCCCATCCCGGGTCCGCCGTCCACGTCCAGGGAGCAGCCCAGTTCCTCGAGGTTGTGGGCGTCCTCCACGTGGGCCGAGGGGATGACGTAGCGCTCGTTGTACTTGGCGATCGCCATCAGCCGGTACATCTCCTGAATCTGGGCCCCCGTCATGCCGACGGCCTGGGCGATCGATTCGTCCGCCTCCCGGCCCAGGGTGATGTCCCGCATGTAGGAACGCATGGCGGCCAGCTTGCGCAGCACGTCCGTGACCAGCCCGGTGTCGCCGGCGGTAAACAGCTCGGCCAGGTACTCCACGGGGATCCGCAGGGATTCGATGGCCCCGAACAGGTTCCCGGCGTCCTCGCCGTCGTGGCCCTGGTCCTTGAGCAGGTCCACCACCGGGGACAGCGGTGGGACGTACCAGACCATCGGCATGGTCCGGTACTCCGGGTGCAGCGGCAGGGCCACCCGCAGCTCCTTGGCCAGCTTGTACACCGGCGAGCGCCGGGCCGCGTCCAGCCAGTCCTCCGGGATCCCCTCGGCCCGCGCCGCCTCGATCACCGTCGGGTCGTGCGGGTCCATCATGAGGTCGAGCTGGGCCTCGTAGAGGTCTCGCTCGTCCGGGACCGAGGCGGCCGCGGTGACCCGGTCGGCGTCGTACAGGAAGATCCCGATGTACCGCAGCCGGCCCACGCAGGTCTCGGCGCACACCGTGGGGATGCCCACCTCCACCCGGGGGTAGCAGAACGTGCACTTCTCGGCCTTGCCCGACTTGTGGTTGTAGTAGATCTTCTTGTACGGGCAGCCGGTCACGCACTGGCGCCAGCCGCGGCAGCGGTCCTGGTCCACCAGCACGATCCCGTCCTCGGCGCGCTTGTAGATGGCCCCCGAGGGGCAGGAGGCCATGCAGGAGGGGTTCAGGCAGTGCTCGCAGATGCGCGGCAGGTAGAACATGAAGGTCTGCTCGAACTCGAACTTGACCTTCTCCTCGGACTCCCTGCGGACCTTCTCCACGATCGGGTCCAGGTGGCCGGCCTCGGCGGTGCCACCCAGGTTGTCGTCCCAGTTCGCGGACCAGGTGATCTTCGTGTCCCGGCCCGTGATCAGTGACTTCGGCCGCGCCACCGGGAAGTCGTCTCCGGCGGGGGCGTTGATGAGGTTCTCGTAGTCATAGGTCCACGGCTCGTAGTAGTCCTTGAGCTCGGGCTGGACGGGCGAGGCGAAGATCCCGAACATCTTGGCCAGCCGCCCGCCGGACTTGAGCTTGAGGTTGCCGCGCCGGTTCAGTTCCCAGCCGCCCCGCCACTTCTCCTGGTCCTCGTAGCGCCGCGGGTACCCCTGGCCGGGCCGGGTCTCCACGTTGTTGAACCACACGTACTCGGTGCCGGCCCGATTGGTCCAGGCCTGCTTGCACGTCACGGAACAGGTGTGGCAGCCGATGCATTTGTCCAGTGCCATCACCATGGCGGTCTGGGCCATGATCCTCATCAGTACTGCACCTCCTGGGAGCGCTTGCGGACCACCGAGATGATGTCCCGCTGGTTGCCGGTAGGGCCGAGGTAGTTGAACGCCCAGGACAGGTGGGCGTAGCCGCCGATCATGTGCGTGGGCTTGACCAGGATCCGGGTCACCGAGTTGTGGATACCGCCCCGGCGGCCCGTGGCCTCGGACTTCGGGACGTCGATGGTGCGTTCCTGGGCATGGTGGACGTACACGACGCCCTCGGGCATCCGGTGGGACACGATCGCCCGTCCCACGAACACGCCGTTGTTGTTGACGCACTCGACCCAGTCGTTGTCCGCCACCTCGATCAGCGCCGCGTCCTGCGGGGCCATCCACACCGTGGTGCCGCCGCGGGAGAGCGAGAGCATGAACAGGTTGTCCTGGTACTCCGAGTGGATGGACCACTTGTTGTGCGGGGTCAGGTAGCGCAGCGAGATCGACAGCTCCCCGCGCTGGCCGAGCTTGGGCTCGCCGAACAGGCGGTGCATGTCCAGCGGCGGCCGGTACAGCGGCAGCATCTCCCCCATGTCCTTCATCCAGTCGTGGTCCAGGAAGAAGTGCATGCGCCCAGTCAGGGTGTGGAAGGGCTTGAGCCGCTCGATGTTGACCGTGAACGGGGCGTACCGCCGCCCGCCGGTCTCTGAGCCGGACCACTCCGGGGAGGTGATCACGGGCACCGGCGCGGCCTGGGTGTCCGCGAAGGTGATCCGCTTCTCCTGGTTACCGGTGGCCAGGTCCGCCAGCCGCACCCCGGTGCGCTTCTCCAGGGTCTCGAAGCCCTGCACGGCCAGCTCGCCGTTGGTGGTACCCGAGAACATCAGGATGGCCTCGGCCATCCGCGCGTCCGTGTCCACCGCCGGGCGCCCGGCGGCGGCTCCCGAGTCGAACACCCCGTGCAGCCGGCCGAGCAGCTCGACCTGCTCGGTGACGTCGTACGTGATGTACTTGGTCGTGAAGCCCAGCGTGTCCGCCAGGGGCCCGACGGCGGCGAACTTGTCCCCGATGGCCGTGTAGTCCCGCTCCACGACCTTCAGGTCCGGCAGGTTCTTCCCGGGCACGGCGGGCAGATCCGTACCCTTCCACTCCGGGACGATGCCGCCGGGCTGGGCGATCTCCCCCGGGGTGTCGTGCGTCAGCGCCGTGGCCACGACGTCCTTGCGCACGCCCAGGTGGGTCCTCGACTGCCGAGCGACCTCCTCGGCGAGCAGCCGGAACAGCTCGTAGTCCGTCTTGGCCTCCCACGGCGGGGTGATCGCCGGGGTGAAGGCGTGCACGTAGGGATGCATGTCCGTGGAGGACAGGTCGTGCTTCTCGTACCAGGTGGCGGCCGGGAAGACGACGTCCGAGAGCAGCGTGGAACTGGTCATCCGGAAGTCCGCGGAGACCAGCAGGTCCAGTTTCCCCTCGGGCGCCTGCTCGTGCCAGCGGACGTCCCGGGGACGGGAGTCGCCGTGGTCCTGACCCAGCACGTTGTGGTGCGTGCCGAGCAGGTGCTTGAGGAAGTACTCCTCCCCCTTCGCCGAGGAACCGAACAGGTTCGAGCGCCACAGCACCAGGGTGCGCGGCCAGTTCGCCTCGGCGTCCGGGTCCTCCACGGCGAACTGCAGGGACTCGTCCTTGAGCCGGGCCGCGATCCATTCGGCCTCGGTGGCGGCCTCGCCGTTCCCGACGGCGGCCACGGCCCGCTCCGCGACGTCCAGTGGGTTCTGGGTGAACTGGGGGTAGAAGGGCATCCAGCCCAGGCGGGTGGACTGGGCGATCACGTCCGCGGTGTGCTTGCCCGCCAGGTGGCCCTCGGCCAGCGGGGACTGCAGCGAGTCCGAGGAGTAGCCGTCGGAGCGGAACTGGTCCGTGTGCATGTACCAGAATGCGGTGCCGATCATGAACCGCGGCGGGCGGGACCAGTCCGAGGCGGCGGCCATGGCCGCCCAGCCGGTGATCGGCCGTGCCTTCTCCTGGCCGACGTAGTGGGCCCAGCCGCCGCCGTTGCGGCCCTGGCAGCCGCAGAGCATCAGCAGGGCCAGGATGGCCCGGTAGGTGGCGTCGCCGTGGTACCACTGGCAGATGCCGGCGCCGAGGATGATCATCGACCGGCCGCCGGAGTCCTCGGCGTTCTTCGCGAACTCGCGCGCGGTGCGGATGGCCGCCTCGGCCGGCACCGAGGTGATGTCCTCCTGCCAGGCCGGGGTGTAGGGGGTGTGTGGATCGTCGTAGCCGGCGGCCCACTGGCCCGGCAGGCCGGCCCGGCCGACGCCGTACTGGGCGAGCATCAGGTCGAACACCGTGGTGACCTTCCGGCCGGCCACCTCGGTGACCGGCACGCCCCGCCGGATCACCGAGCCGGAGCCGTCCGGGGCGGTGAAGGCCGGCAGGTCCACCACGGAGGTGCCGCCGTCGTGCCCGGTGGTGTCCGCCACCGACAGCGAGGGCCGCACGCCCTGCAGGTCCAGGTTCCAGCGCCCCTCGTCCTGCTCGTTGTACCGGAAGCCGACGGAGCCCTGGGGCACCACCGGCGTGCCGGCGTCGCGGTCCATCAGCACCGTCTTGAACTGTGGGTCCGCTGCCCGGGCCTCGGGGCCGCCGAGGTCCGCGGCGGTGAGGAACTTGCCGGGCACCACGGTGCCGTCCGCGCGCTCATCCAGGGTGACGAGGAAGGGCAAGTCCGTGAACTGCAGCACATAGTCCTCGAAGAACGGCACGCGGCGGTCCACGAAGTTCTCCTTGAGCACCACGTGGCCCATGGACATCGCCAGGGCGGCGTCCGTGCCCGCCTGGGCCGGCAGCCACTCGTCGGCGAACTTCGTGTTGTCCGCGTAGTCCGGGCTGACGGAGACGACCTTGGTGCCGCGGTACCGGACCTCGGCCATCCAGTGGGCGTCGGGGGTGCGGGTGACCGGGACATTGGACCCCCACATCATCAGGTAGGTGGCGTCCCACCAGTCCCCGGACTCGGGCACGTCGGTCTGGTCACCGAACACCTGGGGGCTGGCCACCGGCAGATCCGCGTACCAGTCATAGAAGCTGTTCATCACCCCGCCGATGAGGTTGATGAACCGCGCGCCGGCGGCGTGGGAGACCATGGACATGGCCGGGATGGGCGAAAAGCCGGTGCAGCGATCCGGACCGTAGGCCTTGATGGTGTGCACGTGGGCTGCCGCGGAGAGTTCGATGGCCT
Source organism: Micrococcus sp. (assembly GCA_029961105.1). Classification (GTDB taxonomy): domain Bacteria; phylum Actinomycetota; class Actinomycetes; order Actinomycetales; family Micrococcaceae; genus Citricoccus. The sequence continues at coordinate 93,810 of JASBVO010000005.1, forward strand.
CCTGCCAGCTGGCCCGCACCAGCCCGCCCTTGCCACGGGCCTGTTGATAGGTGCGGCGCCTGTCCGGGTCGTTGACGATGGACTGCCAGGCGGTCACCGGGTCGCCTCCGGCGGCCTCCTTGGCGTCCCGGTACATCTGCAGCAGCGTGCCGCGGATGTAGGGATAGCGCACGCGGGTGGGCGAGTACGTGTACCAGGAGAACGCGGCGCCCCGGGGGCAACCGCGCGGCTCGTACTCGGGCCGGTCCGGGCCGACGGAGGGGTAGTCCGTCTCCTGGGCCTCCCAGGTGATGATCCCGTCCTTGACGTACACCTTCCAGGAGCACGACCCGGTGCAGTTCACGCCGTGGGTCGAGCGGACCACCTTGTCATGGCTCCACCGGTTGCGATAGAAGGCGTCGCCGTCCCGGCCCCCTTCCCGGAAGACGGCCCGCCCGTCCTCCGTCTCGTCCCATCGGGTGAAGAACCGACCGATGTTGAGCAGTGCCTGGGTTGCCGGACCGTCCATTCCGGGCTTCACCGGGGTCGTCATGGGGCCACTGTAAGCACGACGAGGCCCCCAGCGGCAGACCTAAAAGTCCAGATCAGCCGAAGGAGGCCTCGTGTTGGGCAAGGATTTCCCGATTCGTCACCTGACCGGGCGTCCTCGCGGGTTTCAGGACCGCCGCCGTGCCCTGTTCACTGTCGGACCGGCGGGCGGATCACACCGGGTCGACATCGCTCTCCCGGATGCGTTCCACGTTGAGCGAGCGGCCGGTGTGGGTGCGGGAGGAACCGATGACGTTGCCCGACTTCCAGTTCTCCCAGCCCGGACGATCGACCATGAAGTCCTCGATCTCGGCTGCGGAGGCCACGAGCTTGGGGTCGTGCTTGAGGTAGTGGCGGGTCTCGCGGGCGATCAGGCCCGAGAGGATGAGCAGGCCGATGAGGTTGGGCAGCGCCATCAGGCCGTTCATGATGTCCGAGAAGTTCCAGACGACTGCCAGCGGGATGGTGCTGCCGATGAAGACGACCAGCGAGAACACCACGCGGTAGGGCATCACGAGCCGCTGTCCGAAGAGGCGTTCGACGTTGCGTTCACCGTAGTAGGACCAGCCGAGGATGGTGGAGAAGGCGAACATCACCAGGCCGAGGGTGACGACCCAGTGGCCCCACTGGCCCGGCAGCCCGGTGGAGAACGCCTCGCCCGTCATGAGGGCCGCGGAGATCTGCTCGCCGGCCTCGTCGACCCGGGTCCAGGTTCCGGTGGTGATGATGACCAGGCCGGTGCAGGTGACCACGATGATGGTGTCGATGAAGGTCTGGGTCATGGACACCAGGCCCTGGCGGACCGGGTGGGTGGTCTGCGCGGCGGCGGCGGCGATGGCGGCCGAGCCCATGCCGGACTCGTTGGAGAACACGCCGCGGGCGACGCCGTACTGGATGGCGATGATGAGCGCGGAGCCGAGGAACCCGCCGGTGGCAGCGGTGCCGGTGAACGCGTCCGTGAAGATCTGGGCGAAGGCCGCGGGGATGCCGCCGATGTTGGCGATGAGGATGTACAGGGCCGCGGCGACGTAGAAGACGATCATGATCGGCACGAACGTCGAGGTGACGCGACCGATGGACTTGATGCCACCGACCAGCACCAGCAGGGTCAGCACGGTCAGGATGATGCCGGTGATCCACGGCACCAGGCCGAAGGACTCCTCGACATTGGCGGCGATCGAGTTGGCCTGGGTCATGTTGCCGATGCCGAAGGAGGCCAGGAAGGCGAAGACGGCGAAGGACAGGGCCAGGATCTTCCCGAGCGGTCCCCTGATGGCCTTCTGCAGGTAGTACTGCGGACCGCCGGACTTCTCCCCGGCCTCGTCGGTGGTGCGGAACCGGACCGCCAGGTAGGCCTCCGAGTACTTCGAGGCCATGCCCAGCAGGCCCGTCACCCACATCCAGAACAGCGCGCCGGGCCCGCCGATGCCGATGGCCGTGGCCACGCCCACGATGTTGCCGGTGCCCACGGTGGCCGCCAGCGCGGTGGTCAGGGCCTGGAACTGCGAGATGTCGCCTTCCTCGGAGTCATCGCGCCGGCGGATGATCCCGAGGTTGATGGCGGGGAAGAGCTTGTGGAACTGCAGGAACCCCAGCCGGATGGTGAGGTAGAGACCCGTACCCAGGAGCAGTGGGATGAGGAAGAACGGTCCCCAGACGAAGGACCCGATGTCTCCCAGGACTTTTTCCAGTTGTTCCATGGCGGTGAACCGGACTTTCTCTCAAGGTGCGATGCCCGTCCCCACGGGCTTGAGCCGGTCACGACGGTGGCCGGAATGTCCAGAATGTGGCATAGGCCACGTCCAGTCAAGTGACGTCCCGTGTGAGAGGTCCGCTCTGCTCAGGAGCTCCGAGGACCGTCCGGACCCACCACGATCGTCGCCCGCGGAGACTCGGCCAGGCGACGGGCCACCGACCGCACCTGGTCGCCGGAAACCTGGCGCAACCGGTCCAGGGCGCCGTCCAGGTCCACGAACTCCCCGGTCACCAGTTCCGCCCGCCCCAGCCGGGACATCCGCGAGCCGGTGTCCTCCAGACCCAGCACCGTTCCCCCGGACAGCTGGCCGCGGGCCCGGTCCAGCTCTTCATCGGTGATGCCGTGCTCGGCCAGGCGTTCCAGTTCACTGATCATCAGGTCCGCCACGGCATCGGCCCTGGAGGGCGAGCAGCCGGCGTACAGCCCGAAGTAGCCCACGTCCGAATAGGACGCCGAGAACGAATAGGTGTTGTACGCCAGGCCTCGCTTCTCCCGCACCTCCTGGAACAGCCTGGAGCTCATGCCGCCACCGAGGGCGGAGTTCATGATCGCCAGGGCGAACCGGTCCGGATCCAGGGTGTGGACCGAGCGTCCCCCGACGAGCACCGAGGCCTGTTCCACCGGACGTTCCACGCGGTGCACGCCCTCGGCGATCGCGGCCCCGGTGTAGACGTGACTGCGCCGCGGAGCCGGGACGGCGCCGTCGGGCAGGTCCCAGCCGGAGCGCTGCAGGGCTTCCAGGACGAGCCGGCACACCTCGTCGTGGTCCAGTCCGCCGGCCGCGGTCACCACCAGTTCATCCGGCCGGTACCAGTGCCGGTAGTGGTCCACGACCCGGTCGCGGGTGATCTCGCGGATGGCCTCCGGAGTGCCGCCGATGGGCCGGCCAAGCGGGTGGCCGTCCAGGAGTTTCGCGGCCAGTTCCTCGTGCGCGGTGTCCACGGGGTCATCGGCGTCCATGGCCAGTTCCTCGAGGATCACGCCTCGCTCGGTCTCCAGTTCGGCGGGGTCGATCAGTGCCGAGGTCACCATGTCCGTGATCACCTCGATCGCCATCGGCAGGTCGGTGTCGAGCACCCGTGCGTGGTAACAGGTGGATTCCTTGGCGGTGGAGGCGTTGGACTCCCCGCCCACCCGGTCGAAGGCCGTGGCGATGTCCATGGCGGAGCGGTGCGGGGTGCCCTTGAAGAGCAGGTGCTCCAGGAAGTGCGTGGACCCGAAGCCTCCCTCGGCCTCGTCCCGCGAGCCCACGGCGATCCAGAACCCGATGGTCACCGACCGCTGTTCCGGCATCGACTCCGTGAGCACCCGGACGCCGCCGGGCAGCACTGACCGGCGTACCACGGAGCCATGGCCGGCGTCCTGGATCGTTCCGGTGAAGTCTGCAGGGATCGGGATGGTGGGAGTCATGTGCCTGAAGCTACCAGCGCGCGCGGACGTCTCCGGCCAGGGCCGGTCGGTCCAGGCTGCGCGGCCGGGTGGGACCGGGGGTCACGGGCGCCACCGGTCGAAGTCACCCGGCTCCCGGCTCCCGTACACGCGACCGGCCGGTGGGCCGCACTCTCGTGCGGTCCACCGGCCGGTCGGGACCCTTCGTCATCCCTGCGCCACCGCACCCTGCCCGGCCCCCGCCTCGGCTCAGGGTCCTGCGGGACCGGGCCGGCGTCGGGGCGTCCGAGAAGGACGGGTGAGACGGAGGTCAGCCCTCCTGGTCAGCGCCCTCGGACGCCACGGAGGCGGACTCGCCCTCCGCCACGGCGCCCTCCGAGGCGGCACCCTCATCGACCACGGGGGCCAGGGAGAGCTTGCCGCGGTCGTCGATCTTGGTGATCTCCACCTGGATCTTCTGGCCGACCTCGACGACGTCCTCGACGTCCTCGACGCGCTTGCCCTCGTTGATCTTCCGCAGCTCGGAGATGTGCAGCAGGCCGTCCTTGCCCGGGGTCAGGGACACGAAGGCACCGAAGGTCGTCAGCTTCACCACGGTGCCGAGGTAGCGCTCACCGACCTCGGGGACCTGCGGGTTGGCGATGGCGTTGACCGCCGACCGGGCGGCCTCGGCCTGCGAGCCCTCGGTGGCGCCGATCAGCACGGTGCCGTCGTCCTCGATGGAGATGTCGGCGCCGGTGTCGTCCTGGATCTGGTTGATCATGGCGCCCTTGGGGCCGATGACCGCACCGATCTTGTCCACCGGGATCTTGATGGCGATGATCCGCGGGGCGTACTGGCTCATCTCGTCCGGGGTGTCGATCGCGGCGTTCAGGACACCGAGGATGTGCAGCCGGGCCTCACGGGCCTGGGTCAGGGCGGCAGCCAGCACGGAGGCCGGGATGCCGTCCAGCTTGGTGTCCAGCTGGATCGCGGTGACGAACTCGGAGGTACCGGCGACCTTGAAGTCCATGTCGCCGAAGGCGTCCTCGGCGCCGAGGATGTCGGTCAGGGCCGCGTAGCGGGTCTGACCGTCCACGGTGTCCGAGACCAGGCCCATGGCGATGCCGGCCACGGGGGCCTTCAGCGGCACGCCGGCGTTGAGCATCGACAGCGTCGAGGCGCAGACCGAGCCCATGGAGGTGGAGCCGTTGGAGCTGAGGGCCTCGGAGACCTGGCGGATGGCGTAGGGGAACTCGTCGCGGGACGGCAGCACGGGCACCAGGGCGCGCTCGGCCAGGGCGCCGTGGCCGATCTCGCGGCGCTTGGGCGAACCCACGCGACCGGTCTCGCCGGTGGAGTACGGCGGGAAGTTGTAGTGGTGGATGTAGCGCTTGGAGGTCTCCGGGGCCAGCGAGTCGATCTGCTGTTCCATCTTGAGCATGTTCAGCGTGGTGACGCCCATGATCTGGGTCTCGCCGCGCTCGAAGATGGCGGAGCCGTGCACGCGCGGCAGGACCTCGACCTCGGCGGTCAGCTTGCGGATGTCCGTCAGGCCGCGGCCGTCGATGCGGACCTGGTCCTTCAGGATGCGCTGGCGCACGACCTGCTTGGTGACGGCGCCGTAGGCCTTGGCGATCTCCTGGCGGCGCTCCTCGAAGGCGGTGCCCTCACCGGTCAGGGCCTCGAGGACCTCGAGGTGGTAGGCGTCCGAGGCGTTCTGGCGCTCCTGCTTGTCACCGATCGAGTAGATCTCGGTCAACCGGGCGGTGGCGAACTGCTCGACGGCGGCGTAGGCGTCGTCCTCGTAGTCCTTGAAGACCGGGACCTCGACCGGGGCCTTGGCGGCGCGGGCGGCCAGGTCGGCCTGGGCCTCGCACAGGGCCTTGATGAACGGCTTGGCCGCCTCGAGGCCCTCGGCCACGACCTCCTCGGTGGGGGCGGTGGCGCCCTGGTCCTTGACCAGGCTCCAGACGTCCGGGGTCGCCTCGGCCTCGACCATCATGACGGCGATGTCGTCACCGGCCACGCGGCCGGCCACGGCCATGTTGAACACGGCGTTCTTCAGCTGGGAGTGCTTCGGGAAGGCGACCCACTGGCGGTTGCCGGCGCCGTCGTCGACCAGGGCGACGCGCACGCCGCCGATGGGGCCCGAGAACGGCAGGCCGGAGAGCTGGGTGGACATGGACGCGGCGTTGATGGCCACGGTGTCGTAGATCTCGTCCGGGGCGATCGAGGTGACGGTCACGACGACCTGCACCTCGTTGCGGATGCCCTTGGTGAAGGCCGGGCGCAGCGGACGGTCGATCAGGCGGCAGGTGAGGACGGCGTCCGTGGTCGGGCGGCCCTCACGCCGGAAGAAGGAACCGGGGATGCGGCCGGCGGCGTACATCCGCTCCTCGACGTCCACGGTGAGCGGGAAGAAGTCGAAGCCCTCACGCGGGGACTTGCCGACGGTGGTGGCGGACAGCATCGACGTCTCCTCGTCGATGTAGACCATGGCCGCACCGGCGGCCTGCTGGGCCAGGCGGCCCGTCTCGAAGCGCACGACGCGCTGGCCGTAGGAGCCGTTGTCGATGACGGCTTCGGCGAACTGGATCTCGGGACCCTCCATGGGTGGGTGTCCTTTCGGTACGGCCCGCCGTGTCACCCCCGGTCTTCGATCGAAGCCCCCGGACTCTTGCGTTCCGGAAGCCACTGTCGAGGACCGCGAACGGCGACTCGTGAGCGGGCGTGGATAGGGATGGTGGGAGGCATGCGCCGTACGCACGTGCGCAGTCCCCCCGGATAAGACTAGAGGCGGCGACCCGCTGGGGGGAAACCCCCCACGCGGACCACCGCCTCCAGCGATGTCACTTACGCAGGCCGAGACGCTCGATCAGCGAGCGGTAGCGTGCGATGTCGGTCTTCTCGAGGTAGCCGAGCATGCGACGACGGCGACCGACCAGGGCCATCAGGCCGCGGCGGGTGTGGTGGTCGTGCTTGTGCGACTTCAGGTGCTCCGTCAGGTCCGAGATGCGGCGCGAGAGCACGGCGATCTGGACTTCGGGGGACCCGGTGTCACCCTCGTGGGTGGCGTATTCCTTGATGATGGACGTCTTGACGGCGGGGTCGAGTGCCACGCGAACTCCTTACGAGTTGTGCCGCGATCAACAACGGCGGTCCCGCCACCGCGGACTGCAGCGGGCGCCAGCCGTCCATCCTAGCAGAGCGGACGGGTCTCGCACCGCCAGGCGCTGGTCACGTACGGCAACTCCAGCCGCTCACCGGGCGCGTGGCCCAGGTGCTCGAGCAGGTACCAGTCCAGGTTGGCCCGCATCCGCTCCCGCACGGCGTCCGTGGCCCGCAGGTGGTAGGACCGGGTGGCCATCAGCTCGTGCAGGCCCTCCGGGGTGATCGCCTGGGCCCAGTGCCACCACCGGCCCTCGGGTGCGGTGAACCGCTCCCCCACGACCGGCGGCTGCCGCGGCGGGTGCACGTCGCCGGCGTGCATGATCCGGCTGAGCCGGTGGACCCACGGGACCGAGGTGTCCAGCTGGTTGGAGACGATGCCCAGCACGCCCGGTCCCGCACCGCCGCCCAGCAGCCGTGCCGCCTCAGCCGCCCCGTCCTCCGGGTCCATCCAGTGCCAGGACTGGGCGGCGGTGACCACGTCCGCGCAGCCGTCGGGCAGCCCGGTCTGCTCGCCGCGGGCCTGCACGGTGCGGACCCGCGGCAGCGCGCCCCGCAGGACCTCGAGCATCGCCGCCGAGGGGTCGACGGCGGTCACCTCCAGGCCGCGGGCGTCCAGCAACGCGGTGAACAGCCCGGTGCCGGCGCCCAGGTCCACGGCCGTCCGGGCGCCGGCGGGCACCAGGAAGTCCACGACGCCGGCCGGATATGCCGGCCGGATCGCGTCGTAGCGCTCACCGGAGGCGTGGAACGCCTCGCCCGCCTCACGCCGGGCGGTGTCCGTCAGCCGGGGCGCCGCCGTCGGGCGTTGCGGGACGGCACTCACGGGGAGACGGCGAGGACGCGGCGGGTGCGGTCGACGTCGTCGGTCATCTGGTCGATCAGCTTCGGGATGCCCTCGAAGGCCACCATGCCGCGCAACCGCTCGACGAACTCGACCGCGACCTGCTGTCCGTACAGGTCGAAGTCCTCCACGGCCTCATCGGGCCGGTCGATGACGTGGGCCTCAACCACGCGGGAGACCCCGTCGAAGGTCGGGTTGGAGCCCACGGAGATGGCGGCCGGCCAGCGGCGGCCGGACTCCTCGTAGAGCCAGCCCGCGTACACGCCGTCGGCCGGGATCATGCCCTGGACCTCATCGGAGAGGTTGGCGGTGGGGAAGCCGAGTTCCCGGCCGCGGGCGAAGCCGTGCACGACCTCGCCGTGGACCCGGTGGTTGCGACCCAGCACGCCCGCGGCCTCGGCCACGTCGCCGGCCCGCAGCGCGTCCCGGATCCAGGTGGAGGAGCACCGGCGGTCGTCGCCATAGTCGGCCACCGGGACGACGGTGAAGTGGTACTTCTCGCCCAGGGCGCGCATCGTGTCGAAGTCGCCGGCGTTCCGGTACCCGAAGCGCACGTCCCGCCCGACCACCACGGTGCGGGCATGGAGGGCGTTGACGATGACGTTGCGCACGAACTCCTCCGGGCTCTGCTGGGCGAACTCGAGGGTGTAGTGGATGACCACCAGGCCGTCCAGGCCCACCTGGGCCAGCAAGCGGGACTTCTCGGACAGGTCGGTGATGGACTCCTGCGGCTCGTTGGGCCGGTGGACCACGCGTGGGTGCGGGTCGAAGGTGATGGCGATCGCGCACAGCCCGGCGGACCGGGCGGTGGAGACCACGTGCTCCAGCACCTGCCGGTGGCCCCGGTGCACGCCGTCGAAATTGCCGATGGTCACGACGGACGGCTCCAGTCCCGGTGGCACCTCGGCCAGTCCGTCCCAGTAGTGCACTACGGTCCTTCCGCCTCGCCGTTCCTTCACGTCCCCGGGGTTCCGGGGACGTTGAACATTATCCACCCGCTCCGGGGCGGCCTGCGACTTCGCCGCGTGGGCCCCGGACCGGCCGGTGGGTGAGCAGCCAGGCCAGGCCGAGGACGGGCAGCACCAAGGGGACGTAACCGTAGCCTGCGCCGAAGCGGCTCCAGACGGTGTCGTCGGCGAACAGCTGGGGGTCCAGCACGGTCCACAGGCCCACGCCGACCACCCCGACGAGTTCCACCGAGACGGACACCAGGGAGACGTACCAGGCGGTGCGCCCGGAACGCGCCAGGGACAGCGTGGCCACGATGTACACCGCGGCGGCGAACGCGGAGAGCAGGTAGGCCAGCGGTGCGGCGGAGAACTCCGTGGCGAGCTGGTACACCGACCGGGCGAAGGAGGACAGGGCGAAGACCGCGTAGACCATCACCAGGATGCGGCCCAGCCCCTGGTTGCGCTTCGGGCGCGCGGGAACGCTTCCGGACTCGAGGACCTTCTCAGCCAAACCAGATCACCTGCATCCTGTACAACATCACGAAGATGGTGGGGCCGACGGCGGCCATCACCAGGTTGGACCAGCGCGTCTTGTCCGTCACCGCCCAGACGAAGGCGATCACGGGCACGACCAGCGCGGTGAGCACGTAGCCCCAGAACTCCCAGGCCGCGCCCTGGACCGGTTCGGCACCGGCCATCCGGAACGCCGCGCCGATGCCGTAGACGAGCAGGAACAGCTCGACGGCGGCGAGGGACAGGATCGAGGCGTCGTCCGGGAACCGCCGCAGCGCCGTCATGACGACGCAGATGACCAGGGACACGGCGCACAGGGCCGTCCCGGCCCAGAACCAGGCGTCGAAGATCACGGCGTACCGCCCGAGGGGGCCGGGGCGAAGACGATCTCGGGCTTGGCCTCCAGGCCTGTTCCGTCCCGGCCGGCCCGGTCGCTGATGAGCGCGACGACGGACCCGTCCGGGGCCTGCGCCGCCACCGTGCCCTCGCGGCCGGTCGGAGCGATCCGCCGGCCGAAGGACAGCTCCACGGCCTCGTCCGGGGTCAGCCGGCGCACGGGGAACAGCCCTGCGGCGGCCTCGGACAGCTCGGTCGCGGTGAACCGCCTGCCCAGCTGCTCGATGGTCACGGCATCCTCCACGGAGAAGGGCCCGACGACGGTGCGGCGCAGCGCCGTCAGGTGGCCCCCGGTCCCCAGCGCCTCGCCGAGGTCACGGGCCAGGGCCCGGATGTAGGTGCCGGAGGAGCAGTCCACCTCCACGTCCAGGTCCACGGCCCGCCCGCCGTCGAGGCGCCGGAAGCCGGTCAGCTCGAAGCGGCGGACGGTGACCGACCGGGCCTGCAGGGCGATGTCCTCACCGGCCCGGACGCGGTCGTAGGCGCGCCGGCCGTCCACCTTGATGGCGGACACGGCCGAGGGCACCTGCTGGATCGCACCGGTCAGCGGGACCATGGCCGCACGCACCCGGTCCTCCGTGACGGCGTTCGCGAGCCTGGTCTGCAGGACCTCGCCCTCGGCGTCATCGGTCACCGTGCTCTGGCCGAGCCGCACGGTGGCCAGGTAGGTCTTGTCGGAGCCGGTGATCGCGGTGAGCAGGCGGGTGGCCTTGTTGAACCCGATCACCAGCAGGCCCGTGGCCATCGGGTCGAGGGTGCCGGCGTGGCCGACCTTGCGGGTGCCGGCCAGCCGGCGGACCTTCCCGACGACGTCGTGGGAGGTCCAGCCGGCCGGCTTGTCCACCAGCACCAGCCCGGAGGCCGAGGTGCCGGGAGCGCCCTCGGGCAGCTCCCGGCTCACCGGGGGCTGTCCTCGTCCCCGTCCGTGCGGTAAGGGTCGGCATCGCCCGCGAAGCTGGCGTTCTGCCGCAGGCGGGCCAGTTCGGCATCGCGTTCGCGGGCCTGCTGCAGGACTTGCTCGAGGTGGGCCGCGGCCTCGGGGACCTCGTCCGCCACGAACTCGAGGGTGGGCACCAGCCGGATGGTCAGCTGGCGTCCGACCTCGTGGCGGATGGTGCCCCGGTGGGTCTCGAGGACCTGCCGGGCACCCTCCGCGGCCTCATCGTCACCGAGGACCGTGTAGTACACGGTGGCGTGCTGCAGGTCGTTCGTGACCCGCACCTCGGTGATCGTGATCGACTCCGTCCGGTCGTCCTTGACCCGCTTTCGCAGGGCCTCGGCGACCAGCACCTTGATGCGTTGGGCCAGACGGCCCGCGCGTGCCGGATCGGCCATGGGACTTCAGTCCTTTCTTCCGTGCCTGACGCGCATCAGGCGCGCGGCTTCTCCTGCATCTCGAAGGTCTCGACGACGTCGCCTTCCTTGATGTCGTTGAAGCCGCCCAGGCCGATACCACACTCGTAGCCCTCGCGGACCTCGGTGGCATCGTCCTTGAACCGGCGCAGGGACTCGATCTTGAGGTTGTCCGCCACCACGGCGCCGTCCCGCACGAGGCGGGCGGAGGCGTTGCGTCGGATGATCCCGGAGCGCACGAGGGAACCGGCGATGTTGCCCCACTTGGAGGAGCGGAACACCTCGCGGACCTCCGCGGTGCCCAGCTGGACCTCCTCGTACTCCGGCTTGAGCATGCCCTTCAGCGCGTTCTCGATGTCATCGATCGCGTCGTAGATCACCGAGTAGAAGCGCATGTCCACGCCCTCCTTGTCGGCGAGGTCGGCGACTCGCTCGGCCGGACGGACGTTGAAGCCGATGATGATGGCGTTGTCCACGGTGGCCAGGTTGACGTCGTTCTGGGTGATCGCACCCACGCCGCGGTGGATGACGCGCAGCTGGACGTCATCCCCGACCTCGATCTCCAGCAGGGAGTCCTCGAGCGCCTCGACGGCACCGGAGGCGTCACCCTTGATGATGAGGTTGAGGGTGTCGATCTTGCCCTCGGCCACGGCCTGGTCGAAGTTCTCCAGGGAGATCCGCTTGCGGCGCTTGGCCAGCATGGCGTTGCGGTCGGCGGCCTCACGCTTCTCGGCGATCTGCCGGGCCGTGCGGTCGTCCTCGGTCACCAGGAAGGTGTCACCGGCCCGCGGCACGGACGACAGTCCCAGCACCTGGACCGGACGCGAGGGCAAGGCCTCCGAGACGTTCTCGCCGTCATCGTCGAACATCGCCCGGACGCGGCCGTGGGCATTGCCCACCACCATGTTGTCCCCGACGCGCAGGGTGCCCGACTGGACCAGGACGGTGACCACGGAACCGCGGCCCTTGTCCAGGTTCGCCTCGATGGCCACGCCGCGGGCGCCCTTGTTGGGGTTCGCGGTGAGGTCCAGCGCGGCGTCCGCGGTCAGCAGGATGGCCGAGAGCAGGTCGTCGATGTTGAGGTTGTTCTTCGCCGAGACGTCCACGAACATCGTGTCGCCGCCGTACTCCTCGGGCACCAGGCCGTACTCGGTGAGCTGGCCACGGATCTTGTCCGGGGAGGCCTCCGGCTTGTCGATCTTGTTGACCGCCACCACGATCGGCACGCCGGCCGCCTTGGCGTGGTTCAGGGCCTCGACGGTCTGCGGCATGACGCCGTCATCCGCTGCCACCACGAGCACGGCGATGTCCGTGACCTTGGCACCACGGGCACGCATGGCGGTGAACGCCTCGTGGCCCGGGGTGTCGATGAAGGTCAGCTTCCGCTCCGTGCCGTCGTGCTCGAAGTCCACCTGGTAGGCGCCGATGTGCTGGGTGATGCCGCCGGCCTCGCCCTCGATCACCTTGGTGGACCGGATGGCGTCCAGCAGGCGGGTCTTGCCGTGGTCGACGTGGCCCATCACGGTGACGACGGCCGGACGACGCTCGAGGTCCTCCTCGGTCTCGGCGGCCTGCTCGGCCTCGAGGTCGATGTCGAAGGTCTCCAGCAGCTCCTTGTCCTCGTCCTCGGGCGAGACGATCTCGATCGAGTAGCCGAGTTCCTCGGCGAGCACGGCGAAGGTGTCCTCGTCCAGGGACTGGTTGGCGTTGGCCATCTCACCGAGCTGGAACAGCACCTTCACCAGGGCTGCCGAGTCGGCATTGATCTTCTCGGCCAGGTCGGCGAGGGAGGAACCGCGGCGCAGCCGGATGCTCTGGCCGTTGCCGCGCGGAACCTTGACGCCGCCGATCTCGCGCGTCTGCTGCTCGAGCTCCTGGCGCTTCGCGCGCTTGGACTTGCGCTGCTTGCCGCGAGGGCCGCCACCGCGGCCGAACGCACCCTGGGTGCCACCGCGGGCGGTGCGGCCACCGCGCGGACCGCCACCGGCGGGACCGCCGCCGGTGCCGGCGCCGCCACCGGGACGGCCACGGCCTCCCGGACGCGCCGAGGCGGGAGCGGGCTTGTTGATGTGGCCCGGCATCATGTTCGGGCTCGGACGCGGGCCGCCCGGACGCGCGGCCGCCGCACCGGTGCCGGTGCCTGCGCCGGCGGCCGGACGGGGACCGCCGGGACGCGGGCCGCCGGGGCGGGGACCGCCGGAGCGCTCCTCCGGACGGCCCGACCGCATGCCCTGCTTGGGCGCGAAGGGGTTGTTGCCCGGACGCGGGCCGCCGGGGCGGGGACCGCCCGGACGCGCACCACCGGTGCGGGCACCGGAGTCCTTCGAGGTGTAGGGGTTGTTCCCGGGGCGTGCTCCGCCCGGCTTGGGCGCGCCGGCGCGGGAGGGCTGGGCCGGACGGGGGGCACCCGGCTTCGCGGCCGAAGAGGGGGCCTTCGGCGCCGCAGGGCCCGGAGTCGGGGCGGCACTGCCGGGCGCCGGGGTCTTCTCGACGGCGGCCGGGGCCTCCGTGCCACCGGTGGGCTGCGGAGCCGGGGCCGGGGCGGCCGGCTTCTCGGCCTGGGCCGCCGGGGCGGTGGCTGCGGGCTTCTCGGCCGGGGCCGCGGGGGCCGGAGCGGCGGGCTTCTCAGCCGGGGCCTGGGCGGCGGGCTTCGGCGCTGCTGCGCCGGGCTTCGCGCCACCGGGCTTCGGGGCGGAGGCGTTGGGGGCACCGGCCTTCGCGCCGGCAGACGCGGCGGGGGCAGGGGCGTTCGAGGACTTGGGGGCGGCGTTCGCATAGGCGGAACGCAGCTTCTTGACCACCGGGGGTTCGATGGTCGAGGAGGCGGAGCGAACGAATTCGCCCATGTCCTGAAGCTTGTTCAGGGCCTCCTTGGATGAAATGCCGAGCTCCTTGGCGAGCTCGTGGACGCGGACCTTGGCCACGGTTCTCCTGTTCTGGTCCGCGCCGTGGCCTGCCGGGGAGTCTCAGCTCCTCCTAGGCCGCGTCAGACGGACCGATGTACGTCAAAGGTGTTCATCGTTGGGCACTCATCGCTTGGTGCTCATCGGGTTTCCATCAGATCTCTGACCCGCTCTCGTCGTTGTTCCTCAGTGCCGGTGCATCCGGATGTCCGGCGAGCAGGCCGGCCAGACCGGTCGCGTCCACCGGGCCTCGGAAGGCCCGGTTGAAAGCGCCGCGTTTCAGGGCTGCCTGCAGGCAAGCGGGATCCGGGTGGAGCCAGGCCCCTCGGCCCGGCATGCGGCGGCGCGGGTCGGGGACCACGGATCGGGAACCCGGGACACCGTCCAGCACCAGTCGCACCAGCTTGGTATGGTCCTCCCTGCCTCGGCAGCCGACGCAGGTCCGCACCGGGGTGTGTGCCTGCATGAGGAGTCGTTCTGCCTTCGGAAGGGAAATGGACCTGCTCCAGTCTACCCCAGTCGTCGTTCCGGCGCCCCTCCCGGGCCCGGAGCGGGACTCAGGCGCCGTCCTCGCCCGCGATGTCGATGCGCCAGCCCGTCAGCTTCGCGGCCAGGCGCGCGTTCTGGCCCTCCTTGCCGATGGCCAGGGACAACACGTCCCGCGGCACGACCACGCGGGCGGACCGGGTGGCGGCGTCTACCACGGTGACCGAGCTCACGCGGGCCGGTGACAGCGCGCTGGCGATGAACCGCTCCGGGTCCTCGCTGTAGTCCACGATGTCGATCTTCTCGTCGTTCAACTCGCTCATCACGGCACGGACCCGCGAGCCCATCTCCCCGATGCAGGCACCCTTGGCGTTGACGCCGGGCTTGGCGGACCGCACGGCCATCTTCGTGCGGTGCCCCGCCTCGCGTGCCAGGGCGAGGATCTCGACCGAGCCGTCCGCGATCTCGGGCACCTCCAGCTCGAACAGCTTGCGGACCAGTCCGGGGTGCGAGCGGGACAGCGTGATCGACGGGCCCTTCAGGCCGCGGTGGACGTCCACCACATAGGCCCGCAGCCGGGTGCCGTGCGAGTAGTCCTCGCCGGGGACCTGCTCCGGCGGCGGCAGGACGGCCTCGACGGAGCCGAGGCTGACCTGGATCATGTGCGGGTTCGTGCCCTGCTGGATGAGCCCGGAGATCAGCTCACCCTCCCTGCCCTTGAATTCCCCGAGGATCTGGTCGTCCTCGGCATCGCGCAGGCGCTGCAGGATGATCTGGCGGGCCGTGGAGGCGGCGATCCGGCCGAAGCCGGCAGGAGTGTCGTCGAACTCGCCGACGGCCGTGCCGTCCTCATCGAGCTCGGTGGCCCAGATGGTCACGTGGCCGGTCTTGCGGTCCAGCTCGGCCCGGGCCTGTTGCAGGGCCCCCGGGGACTTGTGGTACGCGACCAGCAGGGCCTGCTCGATGGTGGGCACGAGCTTGTCCAGCGGGATCTCGCGCTCCTTCTCCAGCAGCCGCAGCGCGCTCATGTCGATGTCCACTCAGACCTCCGTGTCCAGTTGTTCGCGGGAGGCATCGCTGCCACCGGTGCTCAACTCTACCTGTACCCGACCCGGGCCGAGGCGGTCGTAGGCATGGCGTTCCGGCTCGCCCACCTTGGCGGGCATGCCCTTCTTGGCGCCGGGCCGCACCGGGACGAGCACCACGCCGGTCTCGTCCGCCGCCTGGAGGCGTCCCGTGATCTCCCGTTCACCCACCGGCACCGAGACCATGCGACCGACGTTGCGGCGCCAGTGCCGCGGCTCGGTCAGGGGACGCGAGACGCCCGGGGAGGACACCTCCAGCTGGTAGGCCTCGGCGCCGAGCTCCGGCAGGTGGTTCCCGGCGGCGTCCAGCGCGTCGGACACCGCGCCGGCCACGGCGGCCAGCTCGTCCAGGTCGAGCCCCGCGGTCCCCTCCGCACGGTCGACGACGACCTGCAGGGTGCGGTGCCCGGGCTCGCCGGCCACGGCGACGGACTCGAAGTAGAGCCCGACGGCATCGACGGCGGCTCCGACCAGCGCGGCCAGCGATCCGGGCTGGCGGTCGGCGGCCTCGGCAGTGGGGTGTTCAGCGGGCATACGTCCTCGGTTCGTCTCGACGGCGGGGTGTCGGCCCAAGGGTACCGGTCCCAGCTGGGATGGCTCAGGTCCACTCCAGGGCCACGTCGTAGCCCAGCCGGGCGATCAGCACGAACACCACGACGAGGAAGACCACGCGGATGAACCCGGCGCCGCGCCTGACGGCCATCCGGGCGCCCACGTAGCCCCCGACCATGTTGGCCACCCCGAGGATGAGCCCGAGGCCCAGCAGGATGTGGCCGGAGGGCAGGAAGAACGCGATGGCGCCGAGGTTGGTGGCCAGGTTGACGATCTTGGCCTTGGCCGAGCCCTGCAGGAAGTCATAGCCGAGCACCGCCACCAGGGCGATGACCAGGAAGGTCCCCGTGCCGGGGCCGAGCAGGCCGTCGTAGAAGCCGATGACCAGGCCGATGAGGACGGCGACGGCCAGGTGCCGCCGGCCCTCGTAGCGCAGCCCGGTGTCCCGGCCCAGCTGGGGCCGGGCCGCGGTGAACACGGCCACCCCGATCAGCGCCAGCACGATGACGGGCTTGATCACCCCGGCCGGCAGCAGCGTGGCGACGATCGCCCCGCCGAAGCTGCCGGCCAGGGCGACCGCGGCCATCGGCAGCGCGGTGCGCAGGTCCGGGTGCACGCGCCGGTAGTAGGTGACGGTGCTCGTCGTGGTGCCGAAGACGGAGCCCATCTTGTTGGTGGCCAGCGCCTGCACGGGCGTGATGCCGGGCACCATCAGCAGCACGGGCAGCTGGAGCAGGCCGCCGCCGCCCACGACGGCGTCGATCCAGCCCGCCGCCAGTCCCGCCAGCACGATCATCACCACCGTGGCGGCGGTGATGTCCTCCAGCCCTGTCAGCACCGTCCCTTCCCCGGGCGGATCAGTCGGGCAGTCCGGCCGGGTGGGTGGTGCCCTCGGCCACGAGGGTGGCGACGACGTCGGCCGCCGTGGCCACCTCCACCTCCCGGGCCTCGCCGGTCGCGCGGTCCTTGACCTCGACGACGCCGTTGGCGAGCCCGCGGCCGACCACCACGGAGGTGGGGATGCCGATCAGTTCCACGTCGGAGAACTTCACGCCGGCCGAGACCTTCTTCCGGTCGTCGTAGAGCACGGTCAGCCCACGCGCCTCGAGGCCGGCGACGAGCTCCTCGGCGGCGGCGAAGAGTTCCTCGCCCTTGCCGGTGGCCACCACGTGCACGTCCACGGGGGCGACGGCTCGCGGCCACACCAGGCCCTTCTCGTCGTGGTTCGACTCGGCCAGGGCGGCGATCGCGCGGGTGACCCCGATGCCGTAGGAGCCCATGGTCACGACGACCTGCTTGCCGTTCTCGTCGAGCACCTTCAGGTCCAGCGCCTCGGCGTAGCGGCGGCCGAGCTGGAAGATGTGGCCCATCTCGATGCCGCGGCGGGTCCGGAGGGGCCCGGAGCCGTCCGGGGCCGGATCGCCGTCCCGCACCGCGGTGGCCTCGACGATGCCGTCCCAGGTGAAGTCGCGCCCGGCCACGAGGCCGAAGACGTGCTGCTGGGGCGCGTTGGCGCCGGTGATCCAGGCGGTACCGGGGGCGATCCGCGGGTCCACGAAGAAGGGCACGGCGGACTCGGCCTCCCCGCCCAGGAACTGGGTGGCCGACCCGTCCTCCGCCACGCGGGCCGGGCCGATGTAGCCCTTGACGAAGGCCGGCAGCTGGGCCAGGTCCTGCTCGGTGGCCGCCTCGAGGGTCGGTTCCCCGGTGACCCCCAGCAGTTCCCCGACGCCGGACTCGAGCCGCTTGAGGTCGACGTCCCGGTCCCCCGGAACGGCGACGACGAAGGGCCGGCGCTGCTCGCCGTCCAGCACGGCCGTGACGACGACGCACTTCAGGGTGTCCGCGGCGGTCCACTCGCCCTGCTCGCGCGGGGCGAGCCGGTTGGACACGTCCACCAGGGCCGCGATCGTGGTCGACTCGGGGGTGTCCTTCACCTCGGCCGCCGGCGCGCCCGAGGCGTCCACCGCGGCCGGGGGCACCGTGGTGACCGCCTCCACGTTGGCGCGGTAGCCGCCGTCGGACTCCACGAAGGTGTCCTCGCCGATCGGCGAGGGGTGCAGGAACTCCTCGGAGGCGGAGCCGCCCATCGCCCCGGCCGTGGCGCGCACGGGCACGACCTCCAGGCCCAGCCGGGCGAAGATGCGCAGGTAGGCGGCCCGGTGGTCCTGGTACGCGCGCTCCAGGCCGGCGTCGTCCACGGTGAAGGAGTAGGAGTCCTTCATGACGAACTCGCGTACCCGCAGCAGGCCGGCCCGCGGCCGGGCCTCGTCCCGGTACTTGGTCTGGATCTGGTAGAGGTACGCCGGCAGGTCCTTGTAGGAGGAGTAGTGGTCCTTCACCAGGAGAGTGAACATCTCCTCATGCGTGGGCGCGAGCAGGAAGTCGGCGCCCTTGCGGTCCTTGACGCGGAAGATGCCGTCGCCGTAGTCCTCCCAGCGCCCGGACACCTCGTAGGGCTCCTTCGGCAGCAGGGCCGGGAACTGGACCTCCTGGCCGCCGATCGCGTCCATCTCCTCGCGCACGATCTGCTCGACCCGGTTCTTCACCCGCAGTCCCAGCGGCAGCCAGGTGTAGGCGCCCGGGCCGGCGCGGCGAATGTACCCGGCGCGGACGAGCAGCCGGTGGCTGGCCACCTCGGCGTCGGCCGGGTCGTCACGCAGGGTGCGGAGGAACAGGGTGGACATGCGCAGGGGCACTTCGGCTCCGATCGGTGGGTGCGGTGTTGCGGTCTGGGAAGGCTAGGGGGACGGCGCTCAGCCGTCGAGCTCGGCACGCAGGGACTCGACCTTCTCGAGGCCCTCCTCCACGGGGACGGTCTCCTCCCCGACCCGGGAGCCGGCATAGGTGACCAGTCTCTCGCCGTCCTGGACGTAGACCGTGGTGGAGGTGGAGGATTCGGTCCCCTCGGGCAGCTCGACGCCCTCGATGGCCACGGAGGTGCCGATCATCATGGCCAGGGCGGCGTCGGCGTCGACGTCCACGTCGGCGAGCTCCAGCGTGGCCTCGGCGGTCATCCCCTCCCCCAGCTCGACCGTGTAGCTCGGGCACTGGTCCGCGAACTCCTCGTAATCGGCCAGGGCCTGGTCGGCCGCGTCGTCGTCCGGGAAGACGGTGACGCTGAGCATGTCCGAGGCCGGGGAGGCCGGGTCCGCGGCGTCGACCATGATCCCGCCGACCAGCTCGGTGCCCTCGGGCAGCTGGCCCGTCCGGGCACCCAGGCCCTGCTGGCCGCATTCCTCGGGGGTGACCGTCATGTCCGCCGTCATCCCCTGGGCGCTCTCGGTCAGCTGCCGGAGCCGGTCCCCGCTGACGATCTGCGCGTCCTCGCCCAGGACCGCCTTGAGCGCGGTCTCGATCTCCGAGGCCGCCCCGCTCTGCGTTCCGGAGGCGCTCGGGGTGGACTGCGTGGAGGACTGCATGGCCGACGCCGAGGGTGCGGCCGAGGTCGAGGACGGTGCAGGTGCCGGGGTGGTCTCCTCCCCGTCCCCGGAGCCGCCGCAGGCGGCGAGGGCCAGGGCCAGCAGGCCGGTGCCCAGGACGGCCGGCAGCGCGCGGGCGGGGCGGGAGGGGTGACGGTTCATGGCCTGGCAGTGCTTTCTGGACCGGGGTTGACGGGAGCGTCGGCACGGCGACGGTGCCGGGGGTCGACTAGGGAAAGCATAGGTCACCGGCGCCCCCTGGACGCGCCGCCCTAGAGCAGGACGGTGGCGAACGTGCCGACCTGTTCGAACCCCACGGTCCGGTAGGTGCGCACCGCGGCCGTGTTGAAGCTGTTGACGTAGAGGCTCACGTGTTCGGTGATGGTCTGCGCATGGGCCGCGACCGCTGCCATGGCCGGCGCTGCCAGTCCCTGCCCGCGCAGCGAGGGCTCCACCCAGACGCCCTGGATCTGTGAGCAGCTGGCCGAGACCACGCCGAGGTCGGCCTTGAACCGCACCCGGCCCGACTCGTCGAGGTCCACGAGGCAATGGCCGTTGCGGATGAGGTCCTCCACGCGCAACCTGTACTGCACGGCGCCGTTGGCCAGCGGCGAGAACCCGAGCTCCTCCTCGAACATGGCCACGCAGGCCGGGAGGACGGCGTGGAACTCCTCCGGCCGGGCGGGCCGCACCCGGGGCGAGGGCTCGACATCGGGCGCCCCCGGCAGGACCATCAGCGGCTGGTCGTCGCGCACCTGGCGGGCCCGTTGCGGACCGCGGCCCAATTCCCGCCAGATCGCCAGCACGGCGTCGCGGGGGCCGTAGACCGAGGCGAAGCGGCGCCGCAATCCGAGCAGGGCGCGGCCGAGCAGGGCGCCCGCCTCCGGGGAGGCCCCGACCGGGACGACGTTGGCACCGACCCAGCAGGCGGCCTCCAGTCCGGGCGAGAGTCCCGACGCACGGCCGGGCGTCGGGGGTGCGCCGGGGGCGTCGATGCCCAGGAACAGGGAGCCGCCGGTGCGCGCGCTGCCGGCATGCCGCCCGTTCTCCAGGACGGACTCGACGAAGCAGTTGGCCACCGGGTCGGCGGCGGCCAGCGCGGTGAGGGCGGCGGTGTCCGCAGGGGTCAGGACGCGGACGGCCCCGCCGGTGGCGCGGCGGACCGCGTCGTCAGCTGACGGTGACCACGGGCGAGCCCTGGACAGGATCCCGGCCATCAGTCCCTTCCCCGCTGCCGTCCTCCAGGCCGGACTCGGCGGCGATGCGACGGGCCTCCTCCAGCAGGGTCTCGACGATCTGGTCCTCCGGGACGGTCTTGACGACCTCGCCCTTGATGAAGATCTGGCCCTTGCCGTTGCCGGAGGCCACGCCCAGGTCGGCCTCGCGGGCCTCGCCCGGACCGTTGACGACACAGCCCATCACCGCCACGCGCAGCGGCACGGTCAGGTCCTTCAGCCCTTCCGTGACCTCGTCGGCCAGCGCGTACACGTCCACCTGGGCACGCCCGCAGGAGGGGCAGGAGACGATGTCCAGCTTGCGCTCGCGCAGGTTCAGGGACTGCAGGATCTGGAGGCCGACCTTGACCTCCTCGACCGGCGGGGCGGACAGGGAGACGCGGATGGTGTCCCCGATGCCCTGGCCCAGCAGGTAGCCGAAGGCGGTGGCCGACTTGATGGTGCCCTGGAAGGCCGGCCCCGCCTCGGTCACGCCCAGGTGCAGCGGCCAGTCGCCCCGCTGGGCCAGCAGCTCGTAGGCGCGGGCCATGACCACCGGGTCGTTGTGCTTCACCGAGATCTTGAAGTCCCGGAAGCCGTGCTCCTCGAACAGGGAGGCCTCCCAGACGGCGGACTCCACGAGGGCCTCCGGGGTGGCCCTGCCGTACTTCTCCAGCAGGCGCTTGTCCAGGGACCCGGCGTTGACGCCGATGCGGATGGAGGTGCCGGCCTCGGAGGCGGCTTGGGCGATCTCCTTGACCTGGTCGTCGAAGCGCTTGATGTTGCCCGGGTTCACCCGGACGGCCCCGCAGCCGGCCTCGATGGCCGCGAAGACGTACTTGGGCTGGAAGTGGATGTCCGCGATCACGGGGATGGTGGACTGCTGGGCGACCACCTTCAGGGCGGCGGCGTCCTTGTCCGTGGGGCAGGCCACGCGCACGATGTCACAGCCGGCCGCGGTGAGCTCGGCGATCTGCTGCAGCGTCGCGCCGATGTCATGGGTCTTCGTGGTGGTCATCGACTGCACGGAGACCGGGTGGTCCGAGCCGACGCCCACCCTGCCCACGGAGATCTGCCGCGTCTTGCGGCGCGGGGCCAGGACGGGCGGTGGGGCGGCGGGCATGCCGAGGCTGACGGGCACGGAGGGACTCCTAGGTCATGACGGTTCGGATTCGGCCCCAGTCTACTGGTAGGAGACGAACCAGGGCCGAGGGGTGACCATCGTCATGGTCCGCTCCGGGGTGAACGTGGGGCGGTCCTCGTCGATGAAGTTCTTCCAGCCCAGGCGCATCCCGGCCGGGAGGTCCTCCTTCAGGGCGCGCCAGGTCTCGAACTTCTGCTCCGGCGTCCCGTTACCGTCGGCGTGCACCATCAGCACCAGCCCCCGGCGGGGCTGCACGTCCTCGCGGTCCGGGATCATCCGCACCTGGAACTGGTGCAGGATGACCAGCTTCTCCGGCAGCCGGTGCTCGGCAACCAGCCCGGCCAGCCACGCGGTGACCTCGTTGACCTCGGCGGCCGAGACCTGGCCGATCTGGTGCATGTGCCGCTGCCCCGGCCGCAGCCGCCACTCGGGGTCCAGCGCCAGGCCCACGTGCGGCTGTGCCAGCAGGTCCTCGAACATCCGCGCCTGGGTGGGGAAGTCCATGGTCCCGGGCTGCAGGTCCAGCACCACGTAGGTGTCCGCCTCGCCGGCCGCCTCGACCCAGGTCCGCAGCCGCTCGCGCTCCACCGGGGTGCTGTAGTCCCCGGTGGGTCCGGGCGCCGCGGTGGCCACGGTGGCGATGATCTCGAAGGCCGGGATCACCGGTTCCTCGCTGTACGGCTGGTACTCGGCCGCCAGCTCCGCGGCCCGGGCGATCGCCTCGTCCACGTCCTGTTCACCGAGCACCCCGAGGGAGCCGGTGCCGGGCGTGCCGTAGAGCGCGACCATCCGCCGGCCGGGGAACAGCCGGGTGCCGCCGCCGGGCAGCTCGGGCACCGGCGTCGGGGTGGGTGAGGGGCTGGCCGCCGGGGACGACGTCGGCGGCCCGGTCCCCGCGCCCGTGGCGGTCCCGGACCGGTTCCCGGGCACGCCGCCGTCGGCGGTGCAGGCGGTGAGGAACGCGGCGGTGCCGGTGCCGGCGAGGCCGGCCAGCAGCGCGCGGCGGCCGGTGCCGCTCAGGAGTGCCCGCCCCGGATCACGGCGGCCTGGTCCCCGACGGCGCAGGTCCATTCGTGGACGTCGGTGGAGTGGATCAGGCCCTGCTTCTTGAAGGGGTCGCCGTCGAGCAGGTCGCGCACGGCCTCATCGGAGTCGGCCCGGACCAGCAGCAGGGCGGCCGAGGGATCGTCCACGTAGGCCCCGGCGGCCACCATGGCCGGTCCCAGGGAGGTGAGGAACTCGCGGTGCGCGGCGCGGTGGACGTCGCGTTCCTCCCCGAGCCCGGAGACGTAGTTGTACTGGACGGCGAAGATCTTCTCCATGCCCCCCACCCTAGATCAGGCCGGTTCAGAAGATGCGGATCGGGTCCACGATGTCCGCCACGATGAGCAGCAGCCCCATGCCCAGCAGCGCGATGCCCACCACGTAGGTCAGCGGCAGGAGCCGGGCGATGTCGAACGGTCCGGGATCCTCGCGCCGGGTGAGCCGGGCCCAGCCACGGCGGAGCGCCTCCCACAGCGCCCCGGCCACGTGCCCGCCGTCCAGCGGCAGCAGCGGGATGAGGTTGAACACCATCAGGGCCACGTTGACGCCGGCCACCAGGGACAGCAGCATCGAGGCCTTGTCCGCCAGCGGCACCTCCTCCAGGGCCGCGGCCTCCCCAGCGATCCGGCCGACGCCGACCACGGACATCGGCCCGTTGGGGTCCCGCTCCTCGGGGCCGAACACCGCGACGGCGGTCTCCCACAGTTTCACCGGCAGCACCACCACGACCTCGGCGGTGGCCTTCAGCTGCTGGCCCATCACCGGGAACGCCTGGGTCACCGGGGCGGGGACGTTCTCGACCTGCGACCCCATGCCGACGAAGCCGACCTGTTCCGTGCGGGGGCTGCCGTCCGGGTCCTGGAGCACCCGGCCCAGCTCGTCCGTGACGGGCCGCTCGGTGAGTCTCGGGGTGATGGAGGACGTCTGCTCGGTGCCATCGCGCTCCCAGGTGATGGCCGTGGGCTGGCCGGCCCGGTCCCGGATGGCAGCGGAGAGTTCGTCCCAGGACTCCACGGGGGCCCCGTTGAACCCCGTGATGGTGTCCCCGGGCTGCAGGCCCGCCTCGAAGGCAGGCGCCTCCGGGTCCCCCGGCTGGCAGCCGTCCTGGCCCGCGGCGGCCCGCTCCTGCTGCACGGCGGCGGGCACCACGCAGCGGAAGACCTCCGAGACGGTGGTGGACGGGGTGGCGATCCCGGTGGTGGTGACCAGGATGGCCGTGAGCACGAAGGCGATGACGAGGTTCATGAAGGGCCCGCCGAGCATGATGACGATCCGCTTCCAGACCGGCAGGGCGATGAACATCCGTTTCTCGTCACCGGGCTGCAGTTGCTCGGCGGACATCTGCCGGGCGTCCGAGGCCATCTGCTGGAAGAGCCCGGTGCTGGCGTTGCGGGGCCGTTCCCCGGACTCCGGGTGCTCGGGCGGGTACATGCCGATCATGGAGACGTAGCCGCCCAGCGGGATCGCCTTCACCCCGTACTCGGTCTCCCCCCGGCGGCGGGAGAACAGCGTGGGACCGAACCCGATCATGTACTGGGTGACGCGCACGCCGAACAGCTTGGCGGGGACCAGGTGCCCGACCTCGTGCAGGGCGATGGACACGGCGATGCCGACGGCGACCGCGAGCACGCCGATGATGAACCAGAGCACCTCCACGCCGGTCACCGTCCCGTCCAGCGCGACCGCGCCGCGGTGCGGGCCCAGCGCTCGGCGGCGGCCAGGGTCTCAACCGAGAGCCCCTCTCCGGCGAGCACGGCGTCCGGGTCGTAGTCCCCCACCACGGCGCGCACGGTGTCCACGATGTCCAGGAAGCCGATCGCCCCGGCGTGGAAGGCCTCCACGGCCTCCTCGTTGGCGGCGTTGAAGACGGCCATGTGGGTGGGCGAGGCCGCCGCGGCCTGCTTGGCCAGGGCCACGGCGGGGAAGGCCTCCTCGTCCAGGGGCTCGAAGGTCCACGTGGCCGCCTGCGTCCAGTCGCAGGCCGGCGCGGCGCCCGGGACCCGGTGCGGCCAGCCGATCCCCAGGGCGATGGGCAGGCGCATGTCCGGGGGCGAGGCCTGGGCGATGGTGGAGCCGTCCGTGAACTCCACCATGGAGTGGACCACGGACTGGGGGTGGACCACCACGTCGACCTGTTCCAGGGGGACGTCGAAGAGCAGGTGCGCCTCGATCACCTCGAGGGCCTTGTTGACCATGGTGGCCGAGTTGGTGGTCACTACCCTGCCCATGTCCCAGGTGGGGTGGGCCAGCGCCTCGGCGGGAGTCACCTGCGCGAGCTCCCCCCTGCTGCGGCCGCGGAAGGGCCCGCCGGAGGCGGTGAGGACCAGCCGGCGGACCTCCCCGGCACTGCCGGAGCGCAGGGCCTGGGCCAGGGCGGAGTGCTCGGAGTCCACCGGGACCAGCTGGCCCGGGGCCGCGGCGGCGCGGACCAGGGCCCCGCCGACGATCAGGGACTCCTTGTTCGCCAGCGCCAGCAGGTGCCCGGACCGCAGGGCGGCGAGGGTCGGGCCCAGGCCGATGGAGCCGGTGACGCCGTTGAGCACGACGTCGGTGCCCTCCCAGGCGGCGACCTCCGCCGCCGCGGTGGGCCCGGAGAACAGCGTGGGGGCCGGTGCCGGGACCCCCGCCCGGGCGGCGGCCTCGGTGATGGCCGCGGCCAGCTCCTCGGTGGTGGCGGTGGCGCTGCCCACGGCCTGCGCGCCGGTGGCGACCGCCTGCCGCGCCAGCAGCGCGGTGTTGGCGCCGCCGGCGAGACCGGCCACGGTGAAGCGCTCGGGAGCCCGGGCGATGACGTCCAGGCCCTGGGTGCCGATCGACCCGGTGGACCCGATCAGGGTGACCCGGCGGCGCTCTGGGGCACCGGCGTCGGGGGCTGCGGGAGCGTTGGGGGCGGGGGCGGTCTGCGCGGAGGTCACCGGTCCATTATGGCCGGGCAAGCTGTGAGGACGGCGCGACGGCCCCGGACCGCGATGGTCCGGGGCCGCGTGCGGGACGGTCAGGCGATCAGTGCTCGACCGCCTTCTCGGCGCCGACGCCGGTGAGCGAGCGGACCTCCATCTCCGCCTGCTTGACCGGGTCCTCGGCGCGCTTCTCGGTGACCGAGCCGAGCCAGCCCAGGAGGAAGGCCAGCGGGATCGAGATGATGCCCGGGTTCTTCAGCGGGAAGACGGCGAAGTCCGCCGTCGGGATCATCGAGGTCTCCGTGCCGGACATGACCGGCGAGAAGATGATCAGGATGATGGCCGCGGCCAGGCCGCCGTACATCGACCACAGGGCGCCCCGGGTGGTGAAGCCCTTCCAGAACAGCGAGTAGAGGATGGTCGGCAGGTTCGCCGAGGCCGCCACCGCGAAGGCGAGCGCCACCAGGAAGGCCACGTTCTGCCCCTGGGCGCCGATGCCGCCGACGATGGCGAGGATGCCGATGACCACCACGGTGCGGCGGGCGATCTTGACCTCCTTCTCCGGGGAGGTCTTGCCCTTCGCCAGGACCGAGGCGTAGATGTCGTGCGCGAACGACGCCGCGGCGGTGATGGTCAGTCCGGCCACCACCGCCAGGATGGTGGCGAAGGCGACGGCGGAGATCAGGCCCAGCAGCAGCGGACCGCCCAGTTCGAAGGCCAGGTAGGGGGCCGCCGAGTTGACGCCGCCCGGCGCGGCCTCGATCCGGTCCGGACCGATGAGCGCCCCCGCGCCGTAGCCCAGCACCAGGGTGAACAGGTAGAAGGCGCCGATGAGCACGATCGCCCAGACCACGGACTTGCGGGCCTCCTTGGCGGTGGGCACGGTGTAGAAGCGCATCAGCACGTGGGGCAGACCGGCCGTGCCGAGCACCAGTGCCAGGCCGAGGGACAGGAAGTCGAGCTTGGCGATATCGCTGACGCCGTACTGTACGCCCGGCTTGAGGATCGCCTCGCCCTTGGGGCTGAGCGCGACGGCCTCGCCGAGCAGGGCGGAGAAGTTGAAGCCGAACAGGGCCAGCACCCAGATGGTCATGATGAAGGCGCCGGCGATCAGCAGGCAGGCCTTGATGATCTGCACCCAGGTGGTGCCCTTCATGCCGCCGACCAGGACGTAGACGATCATCAGGGCGCCCACGATCGCGATGACGAGGGACTGCCCGAGCCGGTCGTCGATGCCCAGCAACAGGGACACCAGGGCGCCCGCACCGGCCATCTGCGCCAGCAGGTAGAACACGCACACCATCAGGGTCGCCAGTGCAGCCGCGATGCGCACGGGCCGCTGCTGCAGGCGGAAGGACAGCACGTCGGCCATCGTGTACTTGCCGGTGTTGCGCAGCAGCTCGGCCACCAGGAGCAGGGCGACGAGCCAGGCGACGAGGAAGCCGATGGAGTACAGGAAGCCGTCGTAGCCGTTGATGGCGATGGCGCCCACGATGCCGAGGAAGGACGCAGCGGACAGGTAGTCACCGGCGATCGCGGTCCCGTTCTGGGTTCCCGTGAAGGAGCGGCCGCCGGCGTAGTAGTCGGCCGCGGTCTTAGTGTTCTTCGAGGCCCTGAGCACGATGACCAGCGTGATGGCGACGAAGATGCCGAAGATCAGGATGTTCAGCCAGGGCTCGCCGACGTTGGTCCCCTCGGCGGTGGTGAGTACGGGTGCGATGTTCACTTGTTTCCTCCCTCGGCGAGGCTCTGGTTGGCGATGGAGGGATCGAGGGCCTCGAGTTCCTCACGGATGTCCGTGGCCTTCGGGTCCAGCCTGCGGTTGGCGAAGGCCACGTAGAGGCCGGTGATGACGAAGGTGGAGACGAACTGCAGCAGGCCGATGACGATGCCCAGGTTGATGTTCCCGAGCACCTTGATCGACATGAACTCCGGGAAGTACGCCGCGAGGATGACGTAGAGGAAGTACCAGACGAGGAACACCACGGTCCACGGGAAGACGAAGCTCCGGTGGGTGCGGCGCAGTTCCTTGAACTGTGCGGTGGACTGAACGGCACGGAAGTCGACGTGGCCGTTGTCGGCCAGGTCGGGGTGTGGTGTTGACGACACGAAGGCCCCCTTGTCAGTGCGGCATCGGGGGGATGCCTATGAGTGTGACTTGGTTATCCTAATCAGAAAGTGACTCCGGCCACAGGGCTCATCGATGGTTGATTCCTGCAATGAACACCCCGCGCGCGGGTCAGAGGCCCAGGGACCGCGCGATGAGCATCAGCTGGACCTCGGTGGTGCCCTCCCCAATCTCCAGGATCTTGGAATCGCGGTAGTGGCGGGTCACGAGGGACTCGTTCATGAAGCCGTAGCCGCCGAACACCTGGGTAGCGTCCCGGGCGTTGTCCATGGCCGCCTCCCCGGCGACCAGCTTGGCGATGGCGGCCTCCGTCTTGAACGGCTTGCCGGCCAGCATCTTGGCCGCCGCCTCGTAGTAGGCCAGCCGGGCCGTGTGGGCACGGGCCTGCATCCGGGCGATCTTGAACGAGACGGCCTGGTTGCGGCCGATCGGCTGCCCGAAGGCCAGCCGGGTGTTCGCGTAGGCCACGGACTCGTCCACGCAGCCCTGGGCCGCCCCGGTGGCCAGGGCGGCGATGGCGATGCGCCCCTCGTCGAGGATGGACAGGAAGTTGGCGTAGCCGCGGCCTCGCTCCCCCAGCAGGTTGGCCTCCGGCACGTGCACGTCGTCGAAGAACAGCGGGTGGGTGTCCGAGGAGTTCCAGCCGGCCTTGTCATACGCCTGGCCCACGGTGAAGCCGGACGTCCCGGAGGGCACGAGGATGGTGGAGATCTCCTTGACCGGCTTCCCGTCCCGGCCCTCGACGGTCCCGGTGACCGCCGTGACGGTGACCAGGCTGGTGATGTCCGTGCCGGAGTTCGTGATGAACTCCTTGGCCCCGTTGATCGTCCAGGTGCCGTCGGCGAGGATCGCCGTGGTCTGCGTCCCGCCGGCGTCGGAACCGCCGCCCGGCTCGGTCAGGCCGAAACCGGCCAGCCGCCGCGCCGTGACGAGCTCCGGCAGCCACCGTTGCCGCTGCTCCTCCGTGCCGAACCGGTAGATGGGCATGGCCCCCAGGGACACCCCGGCCTCCAGGGTGATGGCCACCGACTGGTTCACCCGGCCCAGCTCCTCCAGGGCCAGGGCCAGGGCGAAGTAGTCCCCGCCCATGCCGCCGTACTCCTCCGGGAACGGCAGGCCGAACAGGCCCAGTTCGCCCATCTGGCGGACGATCTCGTAGGGGAACTCGTGGCGGGCATCGAGCTCGGCGGACACCGGGGCGACGACCTCGTTGGCGAACTGGCGGACCATGGCTACGAGGTCGCGGTAGTCCTCGTCGAGCTCGGGCCCGGCAAGGGCGCCACGGGTGGACTGAGGAGCGGTGGTCATGACGGTGGCCTTCCTGGCGGGGAGAGTTTCAGTGAATGGCGAGTAACTGAATCTGGTGGAAATGCTAGTCACCTGTGCCGTGCGCTGTCGAGGCCCTGAGCCCGGTTGCCCCCAGCGCACACGGCCCGGGCCGTGATTACGCGTACAGTGGGTCCGAGCCCGCGCCGGATCCGGCGGCTACCCGTGACGAGGAGGTCACTGTCCCGTGCAACTTCGTGGAGTCCGATCCGAGGACCTGGACCGCTTCTTCGAGCACCAGCAGGATCCCGAGGCCAACCAGATGGCCGCCTTCGCCCCGCGCAATCCGCAGGACCGCGGCGTCTTCGACTACCACTGGTCGCGACTGCTCAACGACCCGGACACCCAGGTCTGGACCATCGAGGAGGACGGCCAGGTGGCCGGGGCCCTGATCGTGTCCGGCATCGGCTCCGTTCCCGAGCTGTCCTTCTGGACGGCCCGTGAGTTCTGGGGCCAGGGCATCACCACCTCGGCGGTGGATGCCTTCCTCGCCTCGTTCACGGACCGCCCCATCCGCGCCCACGTCCCGGCGGACAACGTCGGGTCACAGAAGATCCTCACCCGCCGGGGGTTCGCGGTGGTCGGCGAGGAGCAGACGTTCTCCAACGCCCGGTCCGAGGTCGTGACCGAGCTGATCATGCAGCTCGGCTAGACCAGCGCCAGGGCCATCCCCGGCTGCCGCAGCACCGCGCCCACGTCCGCCAGGAAGCGCGAGCCCTGCTCGCCGTCCACCAGGCGGTGGTCGAAGGACAGGGACAGCGTGATGACCTGGCGCAGCGCGATCTCCCCGCGGTGTTCCCACGGGAGCCTGCGCACCTGGCCCAGGGCCAGGATCGCGGCCTCGCCCGGATTGATGATCGGCGTCCCGGCATCCACGCCGAACACCCCGACGTTCGTCAGGGTGAACGTGCCCCCGGTCAGCTGCTCCGGGGTGAGCGCCCCCTCGCGTGCCGCGCCGGTCAGCGCGGCGAGCTGACGGGCCAGGCCCGCCAGGTCCAGCGCCTGGGCGTCCTTGACGTTGGGCACCATCAGCCCGCGGGGGGTGGCCGCCGCGATGCCCAGGTTGACGTAGTTCTGCCGGATGATCCGCCCGTTCTCCCCGTCCCACCGTGCATTGAGCTCCGGGGTGCGCTCCAGGGCGAGGCAGGCGGCGCGGGCCACCAGGGTCAGCGGGGTCAGCTTCAGCTGCCGGAAGTCCCGGTGGTCCCTGAGCCCGGCGAGCAGGTCGAGGGATTCGGTGGCGTCCACCGTGAGGAACTCCGTCACGTGCGGGGCGGTGAAGGCGCTGGCCGTCATGGCGGCAGCCGTGGCCTTGCGCACCGAGCGGATGGGTTCCTCCTCCGTACGGGGCCGCCCGCCGAGGGTCCGGGCCCCGGTGGTCGGGGACTCCACCGGCCGGCCCGCCTCCGCTGCCCGGGTCACGTCGTCCCGCGTCACGACGCCGCCGGGGCCGGTGCCGGGGATCACCACCAAGTCCAGTCCCAGGTCCTTGGCCAGCTTGCGCACCGGCGGGGTGGAGCGGGGCCGCTCGCCCGGGGCCCGGATCGCCGCTGCGGGTTCCGGCCCGGGTACTGGTGGGAGCACCGTCGGCTGCGCCGGGGCGGCCGCCCGTGCCGGGGCTGGTTCCGCCGGGGCCGGTTCCGCCGGGGCCGACGGCGCCGATCGCCCGGCCCGCGCCCGGCGCGCCGGAGGCCCTCCGCCGTCGGCCGCCGCCCCATAGCCCACCAGCGTCGGAACGCGACCGTCAGAGCGGGCGGAGGCGCCGCCGTCGGGGTCGTCCTGGCCGGACTCCCCCGGCAGGTCGAAGGACACGATGGGCGCGCCGACGGCCACCACGGCGCCCGGTTCCCCGTGCAGTGCGGCGATGGTGCCCTCGAAGGGGCTGGAGAGCTCGACGACGGCCTTGGCCGTCTCGACCTCCGCGAGCACCTGGTTGACGGTGACGGAGTCGCCGACCGAGACCTTCCAGTCCAGCAGCTCGGACTCGGTGAGCCCCTCGCCCAGGTCGGGCAGGTTGAAGACCTTCAGCATCTCAGGCACGCTCCGTTCCGTCGGCGGCCAGCGGCACCGGTGGCGCGAACGGGTCGATCGAGTCCAGGGAGTTGGCCCGGCCCAGCGCCCGGTCCACGCCGTCCAGGATGCGGTCCAGGTCCGGGACGTGGTGGTGCTCCAGCTTGGCCGGCGGATAGGGGATGTCGAAGCCGGTGACCCGCACCGGGGCGTGCTCCAGCCAGTGGAAGCAGCGTTCGGTGACGGTGGCGGCGATCTCTGCGCCCAGGCCTCCGGTGCGGCCGGCCTCATGGGCGATCACCAGCCGCCCGGTCCGGCGCACCGATGCCTCGATCAACCCGTAGTCGATGGGCGAGAGCGAGCGCAGGTCGATGACGTCGATCGAGATGCCCTCCCCCGCGGCGGCCTCGGCAGCCTGCAGGCAGGTCTTCACCAGGGGCCCGTAGGCCACGAGGGTGACGTCCGTGCCCGCGGCGGCGACGGCGGCCGGACCCATGGGACGCAGCGGCGCCGCAAGGTCCACCGGCCCGCGGTCGTGGTAGCGGCGCTTGGGCTCGAGGTAGACGACGGGGTCGTCGCTGGCGATGGCCGCCCGGATCAGGTCATAGCCTTCCTGCGGCGTGGACGGGGAGACCACGCGCAGCCCGGCGGTGTGCACGAAGTACGCCTCCGGGGACTCCGAGTGGTGCTCGGGGGAACCGATGCCGCCACCGAAGGGGATCCGGATGGTCACCGGCATCGGCACGGCACCGCGGGTGCGGTAGTGCGTCTTGGCGACCTGGGAGACGATCTGGTCGAAGGACGGGTAGACGAAGCCGTCGAACTGGATCTCCACCACGGGCCGGTAGCCCCGGTAGGCCAGGCCCACCGCCGTGCCCATGATCCCGGACTCGGCCAGCGGGGTGTCCACCACGCGCTCCGGCCCGAACTCCTGCATCAGTCCGTCCGTGATGCGGAAGACGCCGCCGAGGGTGCCGATGTCCTCCCCCATCAGCACGACCTTCTCGTCCTCCGCGAGGGCCGCCCGCAGCCCGGCGGAGATGGCCTTGCCGAACGTGATCTCCTGCGCGCTCATCGGGCCCCCGCCTCCAGCTGCTCGCCGTCGAACTGGGCCAGGTAGAGCCGGTAGTGCTCGCGCTGGCGCTCCAGCTCGTAATGGGGCTCCGCGTAGACGTGCTCGAACAGCGCCTCGGGGCCCGGGTCGGCCAGCTCGGCCACGCCGGCACGCAGGGCGGTGGCCATCTGGTCCGCGGCCGCCTCCGACACCTCCCGGACCCTCTCGACCGTCAGTGGCCCCACGCCGTCGGGATCCCGGTCGGCGTCCGTGAGCGTGGCGGCCAGGTACGCCTCCACCCGGTCGATCGGGTCCTTGGCCCGCCAGGCCTCGACCTCCTCCGCGGACCGGTAGCGGGTGGGGTCGTCCGCGGTGGTGTGCGGCCCCATCCGGTAGGTGACCGCCTCGATGAAGGTGGGGCCGCCGCCGTTGCGGGCCCGCTCCAGCGCCCGGCGGGTGGCGGCCAGCACGGCCAGCACGTCATTGCCGTCCACGCGCATGGCCGGGATGCCGAAGCCCCAGGGGCGGTCGGCGATGTGCCGCTTCGCCTGGAGGGAGACCGGCTCGGAGATGGCCCACTGGTTGTTCTGGCAGAAGAAGACGACCGGGACGTGGTAGCTCGCGGCGAACACCATGGCCTCGTTGACGTCACCCTGGCTGGTGGCGCCGTCGCCGAAGTAGCTGATCGCGACCGTGTCCGCCCCGTCCCGCTGCAGGCCCATGGCATAGCCGACGGCGTGCAGGGACTGGGCGCCGATGATGATCTGCTGGGCCGCGAGGTTGGCCTCGGCCGGGTTCCAGCCGGCGTAGGTCGAGCCGCGCCAGAGGCGGACCAGCCCGAGCGGGTCGACGCCCCGCAGGTAGGCCACGCCGTTCTCCCGGTAGGACGGGAACACGTAGTCCTCGCGGCGCAGCGCGGCGGCCGAGCCCACCTGGGCGGCCTCCTGTCCCAGCAGCGGGGGCCAGAGGGCGAGCTCGCCCTGGCGCTGCAGGTGGGTGCACTCGGTGTCCAGGCGGCGGATGACGGTCATGTCCCGGTGCAGTCCGGCCAGCATCGGCGCGGTCACGTCCTGCAGCCAGGGATCCAGGTCATGGTCCGGGCGGCGATGGCCATCCGGTGTCAGGACCTGGTGCAGGTCCGGTTCGGGCACCTGCGGCATGCCGGTGGGCGGGGTGTTCAGACTGACCGATCCCATGGGGTCCTCCTCGATCGGGCCCGTCACTGGGTGGGTGGGGACCCTCGCCGTGGATGCGGCCAGGATGTCGGCCGCGATGGATGTGATGCTAGTCACACTGAAAGGCGTGCACAAGATATGATCAGCGCAGTGGGCATGCTGCCCGCGTTTCGCCCTCGACACTCGTGAGGACCTGAGCAGGATGCGCACCCTGGACACCACCGACCTGAGAATCCTGGCGGCCCTGTCCGACATGCCGGACGCCACCACGGTGGCCTTGGCCCAGCACCTGGGGCTGTCCCGCAACACGGTGCAGGCGCGGCTGGCCCGGCTCACCACCGAGGACGTGTTCCTCCCGTTCGAACGGCGGATCAGCCTGGCGGCCCTGGGCCATCCGCTGACCGCGTTCGTGCAGGTCCACGTGCACCAGCAGCGGCTGGCGGAGATCACGGCGGCGCTGACCCGGATCCCGGAGATCGTCCAGGCCCACGGGCTGACCGGGTCCGCGGACATCCTGGCCCGCGTGGCCGCGCGCAGCGCCGAGGACCTGTTCCGGATCCACACCCGCATCCTCGCCATCGAGGGCGTGGAGCGCGCGGACACCTCCCTGGCGATGGCCGAGCTGGTGCCGTGGCGGACCGTGCCTCTGGTCGAGTCGCTGCTCGACGGCGGCGGGCAGGAAGACTAGCCCGGAACGGAGCCGGTCAGTCCAGGACGGACAGGACGTCGATCGAGGCGTCCAGGAAGGCGTCGACCTGCGCCTCGTCGTAGCCCTGGGCCCCCGTGGCGGCGGAGAACACGGCGCGGCGCACATCGTTCGCGTCCAGGGCGTCCCGCCCCTCGAACCGCGCGAGCAGGCGACGGCACAGCGCATCGACGCCGACGACGTCGTAGCTGGTGGCCCCGGCGCGGGACGGGCGGCGGAAGCGCTCCCCGTCCGGGCGCTCCAGGCGGCCCCGGAGGATCTCCACCGAGCCCTGGACGCGCGCGGACCAGGTGTCCTCGCCCTCGGACCGGATCCGCGCCTCCCGTTCGGCACGGGCGAGCGCGTCCTCGAGGCGGTCCAGCATGTCGTCGACCTGGTCGGCGGCATACCCGCCCTTGACGGCATCGAAGGTGATCCGGCGGATGTCCGCGGCCCTCAGGCCCCCGGCGCCCTCGTAGGCCACCCGCGCCCTGGTCATGAACTCGTCGACCTGGCGCCGGTGGTAACCGAAGGTGTCGCGCGGGACGACGTCGAAGGGCTGCCGGTCGGCCGAGGCCATCACGCGCTTCTTGAGCCCCTGCGTGTCCTGCCGCGTGCCGTGGTCCATCGGGGAGGCTCCTTCTGGGGAGAGTCGTGGTGCCGCCGTGGGCCGCGGGGATGCGCAGAGCTCACGACTGAGACCATCGTAGCCAGCGGACGCGCACGCAACGGTGAGGCCTGGCCGGTGCGGCGGACGGGCCCGTCCGGCCAGGTCAGACGAACGGCAGCGCGAACACCATGTAGGCGACCGGTGCGGAGAACACGAGGGAGTCCAGCCGGTCCATGGCCCCGCCGTGGCCGGGCAGCATCGAGCCCATGTCCTTGATGTTCAGCTCGCGCTTGACCATGGACTCGGCGAAGTCACCCGCGGTGGCCGAGGCGACCGTCAGCAGGCCCAGCAGGGCGCCGACCCACCACGGGCGGTCCAGCAGCAGGTGCACCCCGAGGGCCCCGACCACCACGGCCCCGCCCAGCGACCCGGCGAAACCCTCCCAGGACTTCTTGGGGCTGACCTTCGGGGCCATCGGGTGCTTGCCGAAGGACGCGCCCACGATGTAGCCGAAGGTGTCGTTGGCCACCACCATCAGCAGCATGCAGGACACCATGAGGTTGCCCTGCTCCTGCCGGAGCAGGGCGATGGCGAAGGAGAGCAGGAACGGCACCCACATCACGATGAACACGGACACCAGCACGGACTCCCCGCGGGCCGGCAGGTCCTCCACGACGGCCCAGACGAGGATGAGCAGGACCGTGCCCAGCAGGGCCAGCACGAGCGCCTCGGCGCCGCCGGCGAAGGCGCCCAGCGGCATCGCCACGGCCCCGGCCCACAGCGGGAGCCGGGGGATGTCCAGTCCGCGCCGGGAGATCGCACTGGCGGTCTCGGTGACGCCCAGCAGCAGCAGGGCGATCACCAGGATGGCCAGCACGACCGGCAGCCAGATCAGGCCGACGAGGGCGCCGCCCAGCAGCAGCACCCCGACCGAGATGGCAGCGGGGAGGTTCCGGCCGGCCTTGGCCTTCCGGGCCTGGGCAGCCTCCCGTTCCCGCCGCTGCCGCCGGGTCTGCGGTGGTCCCAGGTCCGGGACCGGCCGCGGCCCGGCGGGAGCGGAGGGTTCGGACGTCATGGGTGCTGGGCCGCTCAGACCTCGAGGAGCTCGGCTTCCTTGCGCTTGGCCATCTCGTCGATCGTGTCGGTGTACTTGCGGGTCAGGGTGTCGAGCTCCTTCTCCGCCCGGTTCCCCTCGTCCTCGCCGATCTCGCCGTCCTTGACCATCTTGTCCAGGGCCTCCTTGGCCTTGCGGCGGGAGTTGCGCAGCGAGACCTTGTGCTCCTCGGCCTTGGACTTGACGAGCTTCACGTACTCCTTGCGCCGCTCCTCGGTCAGCTCCGGCATGACCACCCGGATGACCTTGCCGTCGTTGGACGGGTTGGCGCCGATCTCGGAGTCGGACAGGGCCTTCTCGATGTTGCGCAGGGCAGTGACGTCGTAGGGGGTGATCAGCAGGGTGCGGGCGTCGGTCGTGGTGAAGGAGGCCAGCTGCTGCAGCGGGGTGTAGGAGCCGTAGTACTCGACCATCACCTTGGAGTACAGGCCGGGGTTGGCCCGGCCGGTGCGGACCGAGGCGAAGTCCTCGCCCGTGGCCTCGATGGTCTTCTCCATCTGCTCCTCGGCGGCCTGAAGGGTTTCCTGCGTCACGTTATCTCCTGGGTTGGGATGGTTTGGCCTCAATCCTAGGACACCGGGGACACCGGACGGCCCGGACGAGGAGGGACAGCGGGGAGGGGATGGGCGGGAGGGGCTCAGACGGTGACGGTGGTGCCGATGCGATCGCCCAGCAGCGCCCGGGTGACGTTGCCGTCCCCCTCCATGCCGAACACCATCATGGACAGACCGTTGTCCTTGCACATGGTCATGGCGGTCTGGTCCATCACCCGGATGTCGTTCAGCAGCGCCTCGTCATAGGTCAGGTGCTCGTACTTCTCCGCGCCCGGGTCCTTCTTGGGGTCGGCCGTGTAGACGCCGTCCACGCCGGACTTGGCCATCAGCACCTCGTCCGCGCCGACCTCCAGGGCCCGCTGGGCGGCCACGGTGTCCGTGGAGAAGTAGGGCAGGCCCGTGCCGGCGCCGAAGATCACCACGCGCCCCTTCTGCATGTGCCGGATGGCGCGCAGGGGGATGTAGGGCTCGGCGACCTGCTCCATGTGGATGGCGGACTGCACCCGGGTGTCCACGCCGGCCTGCTCGAGGAAGTCCTGCAGGGCCAGGCAGTTCATCACCGTGCCGAGCATGCCCATGTAGTCGGCGCGGCGGCGGTCCATGCCGTTCTCCGAGAGCTCCGCCCCGCGGAAGAAGTTGCCGCCGCCGACCACGATGGCGATCTCGACCCGTCCACGCGCGGCGGCGATCTGTTCGGCGACCCCGCGGACGGTGGCCGGGTCGACGCCGACCTTGCCGCCCCCGAAGACCTCGCCGGAGAGCTTGAGCAGGACGCGGCGCTTGCCGGTCCGGCCCGGGTCCCCGTGGGTGTCACCGGCCTGGGCCTGCTGCAGGTCCCGGGACTCGTTGAACGACGTCGCGTCGCGGATGTCCGGTGTGGTGCGTTGGTCGGTGCTCTGCATGTGCGGGCCTCCTGGGCTCATCGGGGCTGGCGGCGTGCGCCGGCGGAACGGTGCCGGATGGGGCAGGACAAAGGGGGTGGCCACCAGTGACTGGTGACCACCCCCTTCCAGGTCGTTCCGCGCGCGGTCGGTCCGATCCTACCGCGCGGGGGACATCCCCGTGTCCTGGCCGGTCAGTTGCCGACGCGGAAGCGGGCGAAGCCGGTGACGGCGGTGCCGGCGTCGGACAGGACCTTGCCGACGGTCTGCTTCGGGTCCTTGGCGAACGGCTGGTCGACCAGCACGATCTCCTTGAAGAAGCCGGTCAGGCGACCCTCGACGATCTTGGTCAGGGCCTGCTCGGGCTTGCCCTCGGCACGGGCGGTCTCGTCGGCGATGCGACGCTCGTTCTCCACGGTCTCGGCCGGCACGTCCTCGCGGGACAGGTAGGTCGGGGCGTAGGCGGCGGTGTGCACGGCGACGTCGTGGGCGGCGGTCTTGGCCGCCTCGGAGTCGGCGTCGACGGCCATCAGGACACCCACCTGGGCGGGCAGGTCCTTGGACGTCTTGTGCAGGTAGGCGTCCACGAAGGAGCCCTCCACGCGGGCGATGCGGCGGACGACGACCTTCTCGCCGAGGATCGCGCCCTCGTCGGTGACGTGGTCGCCCAGGGTCCGGCCGTTGTACGGAGCGGCCAGCAGGGTGTCCAGGTCGGCCGCCCCGGAGGTGACGGCGGAGTCGAGGACGACGTTGCCCAGCTCGATGAACTTCTCGTTCTTGGCCACGAAGTCGGTCTCGCAGTTGATCTCGATCATGACGCCGGCCCCGTCGGTGACGGTGGCGGCGACCAGGCCCTCGGCGGTCGCGCGGCCTTCGCGCTTGGTGGCGCCCTTGAGGCCCTTGACGCGGATGATCTCCGTGGCCTTCTCGGCATCGCCGTTGGCCTCGTCCAGTGCCTTCTTGACGTCCATCATCCCGGCGCCGGTGCGCTCGCGCAGGGCCTTGATGTCAGCTGCGGTGTAGTTCGCCATGCGTGGTACCCATCCTTACCTGTAGCGGGGGTTGTCCCGAGTGGTGTTGTGGTGGTCGGTGGTTGCTGTGGCCCGGGGGTGCCCCGGGCAGACACCGGCCGGCCCCCAGGGGAGCCGGCCGGTGGTGGATCACTGGGCCTCGGTGGCCTCGGGTGCCTCGGTGCCCTCGGCAGCCTCTGCGACCTCGGCGGCGTCGGTGGCCGACGGGACGGCCCCGGCAGCGGCGACATCCTGCTCGGCGGCCTGCTCGGTGGCCGGCGCGGACTGGTCGGCGGCCTCGGCCTGCTGGGCGTTGTGCTGCTCGAGCAGCTCGCGCTCCCACTCGGCCATGGGCTCCTCGGCGCCCTGGGCGCCGGACTTGCCCTGGTTGCGGGCGATGAGGCCCTCGGCCACGGCGTCGGCGATCACGCGGGTCAGCAGGTTGACCGAGCGGATGGCGTCGTCGTTGCCCGGGATCGGGTAGGTGACCTCGTCCGGGTCGCAGTTGGTGTCCAGGATGGCCACGACCGGGATACCCAGCTTCTGGGCCTCGTCCACGGCGAGGTGCTCCTTCTTGGTGTCCACGATCCAGACGGCGGAGGGGGTCCGGGTCATGTTGCGGATACCGCCGAGGTTGGACTCGAGCTTGCTCAGCTCGCGCTGCAGCAGGAGCAGTTCCTTCTTGGTGTGGCCCGAGCCGGCGACGTCCTCGAAGTCGATCTCCTCGAGCTCCTTCATGCGCTGCACGCGCTTGGAGACGGTGGAGAAGTTGGTCAGCATGCCGCCGAGCCAGCGGTGGTTCACGTAGGGCATGCCCACGCGGGTGGCCTGCTCGGCGATGGCCTCCTGGCCCTGCTTCTTGGTGCCGACGAAGAGGATGGTGCCGCCGTGGGCCACCGTCTCCTTGACGAACTCGAAGGCCCGGTCGATGTAGGACAGGGACTGCTGCAGGTCGATGATGTAGATGCCGTTGCGCTCGGTGAAGATGAAGCGCTTCATCTTGGGGTTCCAGCGGCGGGTCTGGTGGCCGAAGTGGACACCGGAATCGAGCAGCTGGCGCATGGTCACGACAGGCATGTCGCTCCTTTGTGGGGTTGTCGGTTGTCGACCGGCCGTGGTGGTCCGGTCCCTGGCATGGGCTGCGGGCGAACCCGGCATCCCCGACGCTGACCCGGAACGCACGCGCGTGCGTGCCGGGACCGATGGTGGGGACCTGCCGTGCCTGAACGGAGCGGACTCCGCGTGGCCGGCATCAGTCATGCGCGTAGTCAGTCGCGGATCCGGCCCGTGGTCTTGCCCCGGGCAGGCACACAACTGCTGGGCCAATCTTACCCCAGGCCGTTCCGTGGTCCGAACCGGAACTCCACAGGGCACCGGCCGCGCCGTGCGCTCCCCACCCGCGGTCCGCCCCGTGGCGGTCCCGACGTCGGCACGGGAGTCTGGTGGGCATGTCCCCCCGGTTGCCCCGCGCCGATC
Source organism: Micrococcus sp. (assembly GCA_029961105.1). Taxonomy (GTDB): domain Bacteria; phylum Actinomycetota; class Actinomycetes; order Actinomycetales; family Micrococcaceae; genus Citricoccus. Next base: position 133,462 of record JASBVO010000005.1, read on the forward strand.
ACCTGGTCCACCGTCCCCGTCCCGGCAGGATGGCCGTGATCGCCACCGTGCTGGCGGGCCTGGCCGTGCCCGGTCCGCCCGTGCCGGTGGCCGGCCCGGAAGGCGATTCCGTCGGCTGGTCGGCGCCGACCTCGACCACCGGGCAGTCGGCCGTGCTCCGTCCCTTCGACCAGCCGGCGGCCCCGTGGTCCGCCGGGCACCGTGGGGTCGACTGGGCCAGCCCGGACGGGGACGTGTTCGCCCCGGCCGCGGGCAGCATCCGGTTCGCCGGGCCGGTGGCGGGCCGTTCCGTGGTCACCGTGGCCCACCCGGACGGGATGCTGTCCAGCCTCGAGCCGGTGGAGCTGGCGCCGGGGCTGGCCGTCGGGGACCGCGTGGCGGCCGGCGAACTGATCGGCTCCGTGCAGGAGGGGGTGGATCACTGCCCGGTCGCCTGCGTGCACTGGGGCGCGCGCATCCCGCAGGGGTGGACCGTGCAGGGCGGCACGTGGGACCGCTACGTCGACCCGCTGGTCCTGCTGGGCCTGTCAGGCCCGTCGGTGCTGTGGCCGCTCACGGGCAGACCGCCCGGGCACTAGCCGCGCCGGGACCGGCGTCGGGCGATCTCTGCCGCCAGGTCCACCAGCGCCCGGGCGGAGGCCTCCCAGGAGAACGTGGCGGCCTGCTCCACGGCCGCGCGCGACGCCGCGGCGAACACGGCGGGGTCCTCGAGCTCCCTGATCCGGGCCGCCAGCGCGGCCGGGGAGCTATCGGCGTCGGAGCCCGCCGCCTCGCCGGCGGGGCCGAGGGGCACGAACCGGGCCGCGGCGCCGTCCGGGCCGCCGATCTCACGGAAGATCTCCAGGTCGGAGAGGACCACGGGGGTGCCCTGGGCCATGGCCTCGGCCACGGGCAGCCCGTAGCCTTCCGAGCGGGACAGGGTGACGAGCGCCGTGGCGGAGCGCAGCAGGCGGACGTACTCCTCGTCGCTGGTCCCCCGGTGGAAGACGACCGCCTCGACCGGGACGCCCGCGGCGGCGGCCACCCGGCGCAGCTCCGCCTCACGGCCCGGCGCGATCCTGGACAGCAGGTGGAGCCGGTAGCCGGGCAGGCCGGCCAGGCCCCGGATGAGGCTCTCCACGTTCTTGTAGTCCATGAATGAGCCCATGTAGACGAGGAACCGCTCGGGCACCGTGTCCGGTTCGCGCGGGGTGGCCACGGGTTGCGGGGCGTTGCCGATGATCCGGATCTCGCGGCTGGTGAGCCGGTGACGCCGCATCAGCCGGCGGCTGGTCCGGGAGACGGTGGCCACGGCGTCGGCCCGGTCGAGGACGAGCCGTTGGGGCCAGTAGGCCAGGTGGAAGGCGCGCCAGAGCATCCGGACCGGGGCCGGCAGGTCTGCCGGCGGGGTGCGGTGCTGGTAGTAGATGAGGTCGTGCAGCGTCAGGATGAGCCCGTACTCGCGGCCGGCCGAGCCCATCGTCTGCATCGGCGAGAAGACCACGTCCGGCCGGTGGGGGTTCAGCTGGCGGGCGATGAAGGGCTCGGCCGGGGACGTCGGGGCCGTGGCCTTCACCCACGGGATCCCACCGGGCAGCAAGGCGAGCTGGGCCTCGTCCGAGATGACCATGGTGGTCTCCGCCAGCGGGGCGCAGGCGGCGATCAGGCTGGCACCGTAGCGGGAGATGCCGTCGTGGAAGTCGGTGCGGGTGTACCGGGCGTCCACGAACAGGCGCAGCGGACGGTCCCGGCCGGGCACGCCGGTGCAGTCCGGGGCATCGTCGGTGGCGGGTAGTAGCACGGTCTCCACGCTACCGAAAGATCCATTCCGCCCTCTTACCATCACGTTCGCATCACCCCCAGATGACGAATCGGTAACGCTCCGGTACAGTTGGTCACGGTCCAGCGGTCAATTGCCGGATCACCTGGAGCAATCCACCGCCCACCCCGGGCACCGCGCGCTTCCCCGGACGTCTCGTCCCCTCGCGTTGGACAAGAAAACACCGCTCGTATCCAGCTAGGGGACAACCGTGTCTACAGCCCAGAGCCGGTCCGGTCAGCGCCGGTCCACCCGCACCCGCCTGTCCGCCGCCGTCGCCGGCGTGGCCACCGCAGCCGTCCTCGCCACCGCATCCGTGGCCGGATCCGTGGCCACGGCCGCTCCCGCCTCTGCGGGGCAGTCCTGTGGCCGTGCGGACTTCGTGGACAATCCCCGCGGCTCCGGGTTCTACGACGCCATCTCCTGGATGGCCTGCGCGGAGATCTCGGTCGGCTACGGAGACAACACCTTCCGCAAGAACAAGGCTGTCACCCGCGGCGAGGTCGCGGCGTTCCTGTACCGGCAGGTCACGCCGTCCCACCCGAAGTCCGAGGATCGCTATTTCACCGACGTGAACCCCGGTGGGGCCAACTACCAGGCCATCACCTGGTTCGCGCAGGACGGGATCTCCGTGGGTTACCAGGACCGGACCTTCCGGCCGAACCAGCCGGTGACCCGCGGCGAGCTGGCCGCCTTCCTGCACCGGCTGGCCGATGAGCCCGCCACCACCGGGGGGTCCTTCTCGGACATGGGCCCCGGCGCGCCGTTCGCCCCGGCGGCCTCCTGGCTACTGGACGAGGACATCACCTCCGGGTACGGCGACGGGACGTTCAGGCCCGGCAATGACATCACCCGGGCCGAGACCGCGTCCTTCCTGTACAAGGCCGCCGGTGTCCTCAAGGGCCGGGGCAACGTCACGACCCCCGCCCTGCAGCCCCTGACGGAGGAGACCCGGGCCTCGTCCACGGTCGCGACCTGGAAGGCGCAGGCCGTGGACTGGGCCACCACCAAGGCGAAGAGCGCGAACACCTACTACCAGTACGGCGGCAACGGCCCGTACGGTTATGACTGCTCGGGGTTCACCACCGGGGCCTTCTCCGCCGGCGGAAAGTCGTTGCCGCGGACCTCGACCTCCCAGTACTCTGCCGCGGACCAGAAGGTCCCGCTGTCCGAGGCCAAGCCGGGCGACCTCGTCTACTGGTCCAACAACGGCTCCGGCACCGGCGTCTACCACGTGGCCATCGTCGTGGAGGGCGGCAAGATCGCCCATGCCCGCAACAAGCAGTCCGGCGTGACGCTCACGGACCTGGACTACAGCCCGGCCAACATGCTGCCGCAGGCCGGACGCTTCAGCTGAGGCGCCGTCGACCGGCCCGGACCGGTCTTGAGTAGGGCGTGCGGGACTTGAACCCGCGACCCAGGAATTACAGGGTCCTGATTTCGACTGGTAACGGTCATGGCTTGTTGCGCGCGTCATTGGTTGGGAGTAGCGCGGCGCCCCCTCCCCCACCATTGGCCGTTATTGATCGTTTTCGGTTGTTTCCGGTGGGTAATCGGTGGGAGCGCAGCAGACTTTAGTACCCCCCGCCGGACCGGCTGATGCCCACGATGATCAGGCCAGCGAATTGCACCACTCCATGCGGTTCGGCAACTGGGGCGGTCTCACCCCCAACGAGCGCAGACTAGGAGCTCACCTCCGGGCACGCCTCGCCGAAAGAGTCCCCGCATGAGCACCGATCCTCGCGCCACCCTGGCTGAAATGAAGTTCCGAGCGGCTGTCGCCGCGACGTTCGGCCGCTATGCCGGAAAGCCGACACTCCGCGGCTACGACAGGTTCCTCCTGCACCAGTCACTGCGCACCGACGCCCCCCACGCCTACGCCGCCCTCGAAGCCGTGCTGGACCTGCACCAGCCCCACCGCAAAGCGGGCGCGGACGGCACTCGCGACTTCACCATCTGCCGAGAGTGCCAACACATGGAAGACGGGCGGCCCTCGGACGTGTACCCCTGCCCCACGATCCGCGCCATCACCGAGCACCTCGGAGACGACCAGTGAGGAAGACCGCTGGCGCCACCGCCTTGCTCGTCGTGGGCGGCACGGGTTCTACGTAGGGCGTGCGGGACTTGAACCCGCGACCCAGGGATTCTAGCGTCCACATTCTCTGGACGGTCACACGCTGCCACTGATGGCCGCACATTCCCGCTCGGACCTGCGCCGATGCTGGGATCCGCCGCCGGCCGGCCGCCGGCCCCCCGTCATTCCGGACCCCGGATCTTGGATCGTTTCCGGGGGGTAAACGGGGGAAATAGACGTCTAAATAAAGTAGACATGCACGCCCAGACCGGCTAAACTATTAGACAGAAGGACAGCGAAGCAGCTAGGAACCCCACCGCCCGGAAGGGCAGAAAGGAGGCCACCATGGCCACCACCATCCAGCTCCCCGCGCTCCGCAAGGAGTTGACCGAGGCCGGCTTCACTGTCCTGCGCTCCGGCCAGTACCGGGACGAGGATCCGCTGGCCACCCACGTCTACCGGGACCACGTGACCGGTGGCGCGGAAGTCGTCGTCGGATCCACCGAGGGCCGCCGGCAGGCTCTCGCGTTCCTGCGGGGCCGCCACAGCGCCCGCCGCGACCCGCTGGGACTGGGGATCCGCGTCTCTTGACCCCTCCGGCCCCGGGGCACCCCCGGGGCCGGCATCACCACCACGGAAGGAATCACCCGCCATGCAGAACACTCCCGAAACCCTCGAAATCGCCCGCCAGAACGATCTGTCCACGGAGCTGCTGGACGCCATCGACCCGCTGAACAACTGCCCCGGCTTCCGCCTGTGGGCCGTGACGCTCGGGGGTAACCGCTACCTGATGGCCGGCGACAGCGCCAGCACCGTCGAGACGCGGATCTACTTCCGCACGCACCGGAAGCTGACCGAGGAAGAGTCCATCGAGCTGCTGGGAGACAACCCGGACGTGGAGGAATGGGACCGCCAGCAGGCCGCGCTCCAGAACCTCACCCGCTGACCACCAGCCGGCCCCGGGACGCTCGGGGCCGGCACCACTCCCCCAGGAAGGAACCGCCCACCATGAAAGTCCGCATCTCCCTGACCGTGGAAGTCGATCCCGACGCGTGGCGCATGAACTACGGCGACATGAGCGCCGCCGAGATCCGCCGCGACGTCCAGAGCGACGTCCAGAACTACCTCTACACGCACCCCAGCGAAGCGATCACCCCCACCGACGACTGACCACCGCCGGCCCCCGGGAATCTCGGGGGCCGGCCCGACCCGGAAGGAACCGACCATGACCCCCTCGACCATGGCCCGCTGCATCACCCGCGCCGCCCATGTCTACCACTGGGACGATGTGCGCGAGCTGGCAGACGCCGCAGCCGCAGCCGGCCACCTCACGCGCTCGGGGCACGCCCTGGTCCGCGAGCTGGCAGACGTAGCCGAACGCGCCGGACGCGCCGGCCGGCACTACGCCAGCGGCATCGCTGACGTGCTGGCCCGCTGCGCCGCTCCGCCCCCGCCGGCCCCCGTCGCCCGACCCTATGTGGACGTGCCGCTGCCGCTCTGATCCTGACCGTGGACCCGCGCCGCAATCGTCTAGAGGAAGTAGACGATCCGGCTAAAACAAGGTAGAATCTTAGACAGAGAGCGAGAGAGAGGAACCCACCATGAAGGCCCAGAACATCAAGGCCGGCCAGACGTTCTACAGCGAAGACGGTTTCGAGCTGCACGAGAACACCGCCGCCCAGGACGCCACCACGGACGGCACGTTCGTCACCATCGTCTGCACGGACGGCGAGTTCTACGCCGACCACGACACCGAGCTGGAGCTAGTCCAGCCGCAGCCGGAGGACACCGCCGCGACCACCAGCGCGCAAGAGTTCATCGCCAAGGCGTACGAAGACGCACGCGCCACCCTGCACGCCGCATGGACGGCCGGCTACGCCGCCGGCGTCCGCGACGAAGCCCGCGACCTCGAAGGCACCAGCGCGGCCGCCGTGAGCCCCTACCGGAAGGTGACGCTGTGACCAGCCCGCACACCATCGCCGCCGCGATCCTGCAGGAACCGCACAGCCCCGACGAGCTGGCCCGCGTGGCCTACCTGCTCATGGACAGCGCCCGCCGGGACGCTCACCTCACCGTGGAGCACACCGCCCGGACCACCATCGACCCGGCCGCCAACGCTGCCGCTGCATCCGACGCCGCCAAGCTGGACGTGGCCTTCCACGCGCTGCACGCGGCCGCCCTGCCGATGCCCTACACGCCGCTCCCCATCCAGCCCCGGACCCCCGAGGCCCGGGAAACGCTCCAGAACATCCGAGACGCCCAGAAGGCCCGCCGAGAGGGGAAGGCATGACCGACGCGCCCCGCGTGACGATCGAAAAGGACTTGGGGGACCGCCGGACCGTCCGCGTCGAAATCCCTCAGGGTAAGCAATCCCGGTTCGTGTACCTCACCCCCGAGCAGGCCCAGGCCCTCCACCGGGAACTCGGGGCCCATGTCACTCACGCACGCCCGGACCGTCCAAAGATCACAGACGACCCGACCATTCCCGACGAATCCCGCGCCCTTGCCGTACTGGCAACCGGTGACGACCAGCTGGAGGACTGACCCATGACCGAGAACCCCATCCCCGGGAACGACAGCGCCGCCACGGCCTACTTTGCCGCCGAACAGGTCCCCTCCCGATGGGCCCCCGAAACCGACGCCGCCGTCGCCGTCGCCTACGCCACCCTGGCACTAGCCGAGGAACAGCGCACGGCCAACCTGATCGCCCTGGAGCAGTTGAAGGCCACCGCCACCGGCGCGGCCGGCCGCCGAGGCTCCGCCGAGCGAATCGGGGCCCGGATGCAAGGGCCGGCCGAGCCCGCGCCGGCCCCGGACTACTGCGCCAGCAACCTCGTGGCGATCCGGTTCGAGACACTGCGCCTCGACGTGGAGAAGATGCGCCGCGATTCCGAGCCGAACGGACCGGCCCGCGCCGCGCTCGGGGACGTGCTGGCCCTCATCGACCGCCACGCCGCCGTGCCGGCCCCGAGCACTCGGGGGGCCGACCAGTGACCGGCGAGCCCCTGAACCCCCAGACCGCCGAAGTCTGGATCGGGCCCGACTACCGGAAGCCCGCACCAGCCCCGCGCCCCGTGTCCATCTTCCAGTCGTTCGAGGACACTTTCCGGCACGTCGGCCGGGTCATGCGGGACACCATCGAGCAAGTCTGGAAAGCCGTCCGCAGCGCGTGGCGATTCATCCCGGACGAGGTCCGCGAGCAGGCCGCGATCGACGCCGGCCGCCGCTACTGGACCGACCAGCGCGGCCGCACCCGGAGAACTCGGGGGGCACGCCCGCTCCTGCACAACGGAAGGAAGCCCAGGAAGTGACCGAGCAGACCACCACCACCCGCGCCGAGGACCGCCGCGCCGGCCTAACACTCGGGGAGTTGTTCCAGTTCACCCAGGCCGCGCTCAACGCCGGCACCGACCCCCGCCAGCCCGTGAAGGCCAGCGTTGGATTCTTCGCCCAGATCACCGCCATTACCACCGACAGGAGGCAGCCGTGACCGTCATGGACGGACACCCCGAGGCCGAGGCCCGCAAGGCCCAGAACCGCGCCGCCCGGGACAAGGGAGAGCCCATCATCTGCACCACATGTGGCGACCGGCTGGACTGGATCCCCAACGACGCCGAACGCGTGGACCTGTACGACTTCCAGCCCGCCCACGTCTACCACTGCGCCCGCTGCAGCAACTACTGGGGACGCGACGGCCTGCCCGTGCTCACGCCCGAGGAATGGAAGCAATGGGCGGCCCAACGGTGACCGAGTGCCGAGCCGAAATCCCCATCCCGGAGCTGGCCGTGGCCGTCCCGTGCTGGCACCTGCCGCCGTGCCCGGTCCATGACTGGACCGAGCCGGACAGGGACCGGGATCCCGTCTAGAGAAAGTAGACAAGCCGGCTAAAAGAGAGTAAGATTATAGACAGAAAGAGGGACACACCACCACGGAAGGAACCCACCATGACCACCACCGCCACCCCCGCCAAGATCGTCCTGACCGCCGCCGTCGCCAAGCTCTCCACCCTGCAGATGTTCGAGGCCCTGGAAGACCTGGACGGCCGCGCCGGCGAGTGGCTGGTGGGACTCACCCCCGAGGAAGTCATCGTCCGGGACGAGCTGATTGACGCCATCGAGAAGCGCCACCGGCTTCAGACGGCCACGCTGGACGTGCTCTCCGAGCTGGAGACGTCCGAGCCCTTCGGTAACATCGCCTACCCCCGAGTGCTCCGGCTGGCCATGGGGCGCACCGGACAGACCATCGCCTAGTTAGGACCAGCCATGACCAACGCATACCGGACCGGGATCCTCGCCGTAGTGCTCGGGGCCGCCGTCGTCTTCACGGAGCTGCCGCCGGCATGGACCCTGGCCGGCGGAATCGCAGCCCTGGCCATCGGAGCCACCGCGCTCGTCCTGGCCCTACGGCACCCCCCGGCAGCCTGAACACTTGCCGGCCCCTCAGCCCTGACAGCTCGGGGGGCCGGCCTGATAACCTGACCTGACTTCGCATGAAAGAGAGCACCACCAGATGAACCGCCGCGCCGCCATCACCCTCACCACCGCCGCCGTCCTCACCGGCACCGCCGCCGCCGCCGTCGTCATCCCCGCCGTGGCCGCCGACCCCGCCGGCCCCACGCCGGCCATGACCGCCACCGCCCAGGCCGTCCGCAGCACCGCCGCCGCGCTTAGCCCGGAGCAGGCCGCCGTCCTCACCGACCCGCAGGTGACCACCCTCACCGACCCCGCCGCAGCCAAGGCAGCCGCCCTGGAAGCCGGCCGGCCGGAAGAGGCATGGGACAAGAACTGCGTGGCATGGAAGCTGCCCGCCGCCGACACCGACGCCCAGGCATGGGCCAACGACGTGGCCGGCACGTGGCTGGACGCCCACGAGGCCGGCTGCCCGGACGCCATCGAGTGGCCGCACTACTACGCCGAGACGTTCACCGCCGGCGAGCCCGGCGAAATCGTCATCACGCTGGAAGCCGGAGCCATCGAAGACTCGTTCGTGTCCCGGTTCAGCGACAACCACCAGGGCCTACAAGCGTTCGCCGTGCTGTTCCGTGACGCCACCGAGGCCGAGCACCCCGACCTCGAAAACGTCACGGTGACCGTGGAAGGCACCGACCACGCGTGGACCCTGACCCCGGATCTCCGCGAGTCCGTGCCCTACGATGCCGAGGACGTCTCCATCGCTCACCCCATGTTCTAGAAACGCCGAAAGGGCCCCCACCCGTGGAGAGATCCACAGGTGGGGGCCCTTCTCATGTCAGCGCCGCAGCGCCACCGGTGCTAGTACGAGTACCACCCGTACCGGTTCAGCCCGAGCTGAAGGCACCGGGTCAACTCCTTGACGTACGGCTCCATGTAACCTTCCCGGGAGCCCCACGGCGTGTAGTACATGCCCACCCCCGCCTGCGCGTACAGAGTCCAGAGCGTCGGATCGTCGTAACGGTTCTGACTCACGCCCCAGTTGATGTGCAGGAAGTCCAGGAACGACTGGCAGGACATGTCGCCAAACCAGCCGTCGATCAGACCGTGATACCGGTTCCCGGCCGCCATCTGCCGCTGCACGGCCTTCAGGGACTCCTTCCCGAATACCCCGTCGATCAGGGCCCAGCTTGGGTAGTGCCCGTAGTGCTGCAGGTGCCGCTGGTACGTCCGCGCCACCGGCAGATCCCAGATGCCGTCCAGCGTGAAGTTGGGTTTAGTCGTTGGCATGTATCCACCTATTCCGGGGCAGCGCCCCATTGTTGTGCGACCGCCGGCCGGCGGCCGCTGTCCTCATTCGCCCGTCATGCCGGGGGAATCTCGGGGGGCCGGCGGGGCCCCGGCCGCCAGCCCGAAGTGCGCCAGCCACCGGTTCACCCGGGGAATGGCCATGATCCGCGTGACCGCGCCGGCCAGCCCGGCAGTGAAGACCACCGCGCCGCCCAGCCACAGCCGGATCCCCTCGGGGAGCGCGCCGCCCAGCTCGTCCTCGAAGATCCGCAGGATCTCCGGCAGGATCACGACCAGCACCAGCCCGGCACCGATCACGTCCGCCACGATGGTCCGCGCCGCAGCCCGCCCCGGCTCCTGTACCTGCGTCGGCTCGTACTTGCTCACAGTCGCCATGTCTCTCTCTCCGCTCTGTCAGTCCAGAAACTGGATCTGGTAGTTCAGGTATCGCTTCTCGCCCTTGACCGTCAGGGGCCCGCGCTGGCCATCGCTGAAGCCGTCGTAGAACCGGCCATTGGCGTCTTCCCGGTCGTAGAGGAACCGCTGCAGCGCCTTGACGGACTCACGGCCCATCACGCCGTCGTGCCGGAACTTCTCCAGGTCGTAGTAGGGCCGGCCCGTGCGCGGATCCTGCAGCGTGTTGAGCCACGCCTGCAGGTTCCGGCCCAGATCACCGTCCGTGAAGCCGACCCGGCGCATCAGCTCCACCCACGCGTCATGCCAGCTCTGCGTCTTCTTCCCGTCCACCGGCAGCGGCTCGTTAGGCCATTCCGTCTTCGTCTGGACGGCCGCCGACGCGTCCTGCTCGACGGTCCGGCGCGTCCGGCGCGAGTGCTCAGCGTTGACGTCCCGGACCAGCTTGGACAGTCGATCCCCGTACCTGCCGGGGCACGCCGTCGCCTTCCAGTCCGAGTGCCGGAAGTACCGCAGCGACCCGTGCCGCTCTTCCAGGTCCGCGCACAGTTCCACCAGCGTCCGCCAGTCCGCGCCGCTCATCTCCGGCCGGCACTCGATCCCGATGGTGGTCCCGTTGCCGTCCCGGTTGCCGGAGTGCCACGTGGCCCGGAAGTCGTCTTCAAGCTGCGTCACGCGGCCGGCCGACGTCACGTAGTGCGCGCTCGAGTTTTCGTTCTCCACGCCGCCGTTCTCGCCCCGCAGCCACCGCACCACGCCGTCGTGACTCTGCCCGTCCGCGCCCCAGTGATGGATCGTGACCCCGACCGGCTTTTCAGCCGCGCCGTAGTGCGCCCGCGAGCTGCTGTTACTGGTCTGCAGGTACTCATACTCGTAGTTGCTCATGGTTACCCTTCTCCCTTGTTGTCTTCTTGTTCCCCCGAGCCCCGGCCCGGAAAGCCATCCCCGAAATGCGAGTGAAGATCCCGCGCCATCGCCATCAGCCCGCCGGCCTCCGTGATGTGCGCGTGCAGCGCGTCCCGGATCCCGTCCACGTCATCGCGCAGCAGCGTGTCGTGATCGTTCTGGACGTGGAGCTGGACCTTCCCCAGCCGGTCCTCCAGGGACCGGACGCGCTCCATCAGCCCCGGGACCGCCGGGAACCCCGGCCGCGCCGGCTCCCCGGCCACGTCGTCCACGAACCGCGAGAACTTGCGCAGCGCCGGCCAGAGCTTCAGCGCCAGCCACGCCACTACTGCCGCCAGCGCCAGAACCACGCCCGTCGCTGCGATCACCACCGGATCCGTCATGCTTGCCCCCCCTAGGCACAGCAAAGGGCCCCCGATGTGCGCTCGGGGGCCCCTCGTCGTTGTTTCGTTGTTGTGCGACTGCTAGACGTTCAGCCGCTTAGTTTCCGGTGGCAGCTCGCCGCCCTCCAGGATCTCCCAGAACCGGACGTCCTCCTGCCCGAGCGACCACAGCGCGATCCCGGCCAGCCCCCAGTCATGGACGGCCCGGCCGCGCCAATGCGTCAGCGTCTCCGCGTCGGAGAAGTAGGCCATGCTGGACCCGTCCCGGTCCACCACCATCAGCCGGCCCGTCCAGACGTCGTGATCGACCGGCCGCAGCGTCACCAGCGTGTCCCGGCCGGCCGTGATCGGAATGTCCTTCCAATGGTGGTAGACCCAATCCTGCGAAACCGTCTCGCTCCGCGTCTCGTCCTCGTCCACGTCCGCCAGCGGCCGGAACCGGTTGTACTCGTCCCAGGACACCCCGGAACGAGGGATCCGCCCGATCACCTTCCGCTGCCCGTTCATGGCCACCTCGACCGCTTCCCGAGGCTGGTAGAGCCACCCGTCCCCGAGGTAGAGATGATCCAGCCACGCCGTCCCCGTCGCCCATATGTCCGAGAGCCCATCGAACTCTGGAGTGACGGACGCCTGAAGAACTCGGGGCATACGCGTCTCCGTGGTGCCGAAGTAGACCCGCGCCGAGCCCTCCCGCACCCGTAGGCCGATGACCGCCCGGCCCGCCTGCGCCGCCGCGCCGACCGGCCGCGACGTCACCCACGTCTGCGCCAGGATCGTCGTCCCCTGCCGCAGCCGGAGCTGCCCGTCGTTGGACAGGTCCGCCGTGATCCCGTGGACCGTCACTCCGACCCGGCCAGCCGTAGCGAACTGGAAGCGCACCTGCGAGTAGAGCGCCCGCTGCTCGAAGTTGTGCCGATACCGAAGCCGGCCGGTCCCCCGGTACTGCGTGTAGCGGTCCGTGATCTGCTCGTGCTTCCATGACCCGTCCGGCTGCTCGTAGACGTTCCGGAGCTGCGTGGCGTCGTTGGCGTAGTCGTCAATGATCGTGGCCGCGACCGGATCACGCTGCAGCATCTCCAGCGTCAGCGTGTGCCCGCGCTTGGGCCCCACTTCCCGGCCGTTGTTGTCGATCACCGGGGCCGCGTTCACGACGTACTCTGCCCGTGACGTCCCCACACTGTTGTCCGCCACGGACCAGATCGGGGCCCCGGCCGGCCGGCCGTACCGGACCAGATAATCTCGCTCGTTGAACGTGCCGAAGTTGACCCCGACCGCTGCCGAATACTGGAACGGATACCGCCAGTCGTAGCAGTCCGAGATCCCCCAGAGCGTCCGGCTGCCCTTGTCCCGGTACGTCAGCCAGCCGACGTGATGGTGGTCCGAGTCCCAGGGGGTAACGCCCGTGAACATCTGCCACGCCGCGTAGTAGGTGCCCGAGACGCCGCGATAGGCCCCGGGATAGTAGTCATGGATCCGCCAGAACCGGCCGTAGCACGGCAGGCCCATGGATAGCTTGCTCGGGGGTATCTGGGACGCCGCCCACGCGTAGACGTCTTCAAGCCACCAGCCCGGAGAGATCGGGCCCGGAGAGGATCCGCCCCACGCGAAGTCGTAGGACATGACCGAGACGTGATCCAGGATCTCACCGAGCTGCCGATACCGGACCCAGTGTTCCCCGCCGATAGAGCCGTCGATGGTCAGCGGAGGCAGCGCCCCGGACGCCTTCCGCCCGAGCGCGTGCGCCCGGTCCGCGACCTCCCGGAAGACCTGCTCGGACGCGTCCGGATCCCCGCTGTGCCCCAGCTCCAGATCGACGTCCACGCCGTAGAGATAGGGGTACTTCTCGAACATCTCCGACTGGACCTGATCGGCCAGCCGGGCCCGCGCCGCCGAGTTGTGCCGCAGCGATTCCCAGATGTCGAAGGCCGAGTCGTTAGGATCGTCCATGTTGCGGAAGCAGCCCCAGAACCGAATGTGTGGCCACTTGGCCCGGTACTCGTCCAGCAGCGACGGATTGAACGTCTCCCGCAGATCCCCGTTGATGTTCACCGACCACGCGAACAGCGACACGTCCGTGAGTCGGTCCCCGAACCGGTCCAGCACTTCACGGATCCGCTCGTTCCACATGTGCCCGGTCCAGACCCATACCCCAGCCATCAGTCCCCCATCTCGTCCCACTGCACGCGCATGTGCGCCCGGTCGTCCAGCTTGCACGGCAGCCACAGGTCCGCCCGCTCCGTCACCATCGGGGCCCGGCCCCAGCCCTGCGTGGCCGTGCCGGCCCGGCCATCGACTACGGCCGTGCCCTGCACGTTCCCGAATCGGAACGATCCCACGCGCACGTTCCCCTGGCCCCGGACCTGCACCCGCACCGGGGCCGCCCGGTCACCGTTGGCCAGCGCCACGACCTCCAGCCCCTCGTGGATGACCCCGTTTCGGTACTGCCGGCCGCCGCCGGCCCGCACCCCCAGCTCTTGGACGCTCGGGGTGGGGCCGGTCGTCAGCTTGCCCTGCTGGAGCTGCACGTCCGTGATCTCCAGACTGGCCCCGGCCGGAATCCCGTCCGCCTTGACCCGCACCGTCAGGCCGGCCACGCGCTTCCGCGCCCAGATAGGGAGCTGCAGTCGCACCGCGTCCCCCTTCCGTCAGGCCGAGATCCCGGCCACCCATGGCAGTTCCGTAGTGTGCGGCAGCCACCCGGACAGCGTGCCGCCCGGCTGCAGCATCAGATCCGACACCTGCACCGACGCGCCCGAGGGTAGGGCCCGGACCCGGACTCGAAGCCGGATCCGAGCCACGCGCCCGTTGACTCTGACCACACCGTTCACGGCACGCCCCCTATCACGACAGGTTCAGCTCGACCGTTTCCGTCTCGCCGTCCTCGTACTCGATGACCGCTTCCACCGTGAGCTGCGGAACCCACCCGGCCGGCCCGTCCTGCTCTACTTCCATGCTGAAGGCATACGCGTCCCGGTTGTCCGGCTGGACCGTCTGTTCGATCCACCGTTCCCCCGAGCCGGCGAACCGCACCGCGTAGTCCCCCGTGCCGATCTGCGACTCGACCACCGTGGCCCCGTTGTACGCCCAATGGCCCAGCCCGTTGTCAAACCGGCCATTCTTCAGCAGGTTGAACGGCACCAGATCGAACGTCTCGACCTCCGAGCCCGTCTGCAGCGTGCCGGCGTCCGTGGACTCCGAACCGCTGCCGACCTCCCGCAGCTTGGCCGAGAGCGTCACTTCCGACGCCCACGGACGCACCAGGTCATACTCCAGCTTCACGATCCGCTGAGAGACCGCCTCGATCCCCACTTCCGGATCCACGACCGTCACCCGGTCCCCGACGTCGAACCGGTCCAGCTCTTCCCCGGTGACCGATGACAGGTCATTGACCGTCACTTCATAGGAATAGGCCGGCCGGCTCCGCGCCGCCAGCGTGGCCTTGGCCATGGCCAGCATGGTCTGTGGAGCCGTGCCGGCCTTGAAGTCGTAGACGGCCTCCTTGACTTCACTCGTGAAGCTGAAGTCCTCCAGGTACGGCTTGCCGCCGTTGACTGACTCGATCCCGAGCCCGTCCGCGTTGCGCGGCCGGATCCGCGTCACCAGGGAAGTTGAGTCCACGACCCGCTTAGACTCCGTGAGCCCCCGCGAGTGGAAGAACGCCACGCCGTTGTCCCGGCCCGACTGCTGCACCAGCGACACCCGCCGGCCCTTGTTGTCGAAGACCAGATCCCCGCCGTAGACCTCCTGCACCGTGCGCAGCAGCTCTAGCGGATTACTGTCCTCCGCCTCGAAGGACCGCCGGCCGGCCACGTTGGCCACGCCCACCGTCCAGCCGGTGCCGGCCAGCGCGGCTTCCATGACCGTGCCGGCGGCCGCTTGGTTCCACGTCCGGCCGGCGACCTGCCCGTCCGTGGCCAGCTCGTAGAACTCCGCTTCCGCGTAGACCTCCAGCGTCTTCTCCGAGCCCTTCCGGCTCGTCGTGACGCGCCGGATCGTCCACTCATCGCCAGCGGCCTCCACTATGCGCTCGTTCTGGATCAGCCCGGCGTGCTTGTGCTGCGCCGGCAGCGCGAACTCCAGCGTTTCCACGCCGTTGATCTCCTTGGTGATGACCGCCGCCAGCGGATCCGTGATGACCTCCGCCGGCCCCTCGTCGTCCCACAGCACCAGCGGCGCGTGCGGATAGCTCGGGGGTGCCGGCGGATCCCAGCTCCGAGCCACCACGGCGACGTCGAAGACCTGCGAGGCCCGCCGGCCGTACCGGTCCACCACTGCCAGCGCCACGGAGCCCGTGTCGATCTCGAAGCCGGATTCCAGCACCAGCTCCGAACCCTCCACGGACACGCCCACGAACGGAACGCCGACGACCTCCCACGAGGCCCCGTCCGAGGTGACGTCCAGCGGGATCCGCTTGACCTCACCCTGCGCGAGCACCACGGCCGGGATCGGGCCCAGCTCGGGGGGTGGCGTGGATGGGAACGTGACCGTGACGCCGGAGAACAGCTCCCCGGCCTCCAGTGGCACCGTCCAGCGCATCAGCCCGTCGAAGACCTCCGGCAGCGCCTCCGGATCCGCCTCCGTCCACGTAGTGCCGCCGTCCGTGGACAGGTACGGCACCGCCCCCAGGGGAGCATCCTCCACGATGGGCTGGTAGCTCCACGACAGCGCCTCCGCGCCCGTCGTCAGCTCCGTGCCCGCGACCGCCTGCACCGACGCGTCCGTGACCTGCAGCGCGTCCACGCGCAGCTCGTCCTGGCCGTTGGCCCACACGCTGCGCGCCAGCTCGTCCGCGAACGCCTCCACGGAGAAGTCGGGGGCCGGATGAGCCACCAGCACCTCGTCAAAGAGGCCGCCTTCCCAGTAGCCGGCATGGCGCAGCGAGAAGACGTCCAGCGCCGCCGTGCTGGCCGTGTTCGGGGTGCCCGTGAAGGTCCGCACCGGGCCCGCCCACGACTCCCCAGACGCCCGGTTGACCGTGAAGAGCTGGGACGTCTTGGCGTCCAGGTCCACGGCCATGCCGATGAACCGCCATCCTCGAGAACCGGCCCACGGCTCGTCCTCGTACGCGTCCAGCAGCAGCGACCCGTCCGCCCCGTAGATCTGCTGACGGGGCCGGCCGGACGACTGCGCCGACGACAGGTAGATGAACGGACTAGTGGCCCGAGTGTCCAGCAGCGGGTTGAACGCCTGCGCGTAGTTCTGCTGCACCCACAGGCCCACCAGCAGCCGGCCCGACGTCGGCCACAGCCCCGGGAAGTGATCCAGCGTGACCCGGCCCTGCTCATTGGCCGGATTGAGCCCGTTGACCTGCATCCGGAAGCCCATGGCCCCCGGACTGGCCCCCCAGTAGATGCCGGCCCCCGTGTCCGTGACGTACCGCCAGCGCCGGGACGTGTCCACCGCGTCCGCGTACTGGCCATCGGCCACGTTCAGCACCCGGTTCAGCGCCACCGGATTCAGCCCCGGGAACGTCTGCGGGATCTCTCCCGACCATGCGAAACGCGTATCCCACAGACGTGCCATCGTCAGATCCTCCTAGCGTTGGGGTAGAACAGCGCGCCACCAGTCGGGGCCGGCGTCACGCTGACAGTGACCGTCTCTCCGTGCTTCAGCTCCGGCCGGTCGTAGTTACTCATGCGGCCCACGGCCGAAGCCAGCCGGACCCCGGACGCGTCCGTGACCGAGAACATCATCCGATCCCAGTCCAGGTCCACGACCCGGCCGGCCGGCAGCCCGCCGCCGTCGATGCTCACCGAGAAGTCCCCGATGGACACCACCCACGGCCCGGCCGAGCCATCCACCTCGAAGAGCAGTCGGGGGTAGGCCGACGTGTTGCCGGCGTCCAGAGTGAACGCCAGCGACGGATCCGCGACCACATAGGCCGGCTCAATCTCCCGAGCCGATGGGTCCGCCTGCGTCTCCAGCGCGACCTCCGCCCGGAGCCGGAAGCCCAGCCCCCGGGCCCAGCCGTAGCGGCCCCAGTTGATTTCCTCCGCCACCAGCACGTCCGGCCATTCCCAGCCGGCGTCCGCCTCGACCGTGAGTGCTCGGGGGCCCCGCGAGGGATCCAGCAGCCCCACGAACGCATCCCGCCGAGCGAACGCCTCCGCCGGCGTGGACCCTTCCACCAGCACGTCGAAGACGAACCGCGACACCCGCCGAGACGACCCGCCGAAGAACCGGCCGTCCCGACCCGGAATGTCCGTGCTGTCCACTTCCAGCCCGCCGAGCGACGGCCACTCCGTCAGAGTGGCCGTCACCCCCGCGAGCGTTTCGGTGCTCACACCGCCCAGAGTGAAACTCACGCCGTAGCACCTCCCAGATCAATCCGACCCCTGGCCCGGTTGCCACGGTTGGCCCGGTTCCAGAGATCCTGCGACAGTTGCTTCACCCGGTTGTCCGAGTCCATCCGGACGTCCGAGAGCTGCACCAGCGGCCCCTGCACGACCATCCCGCCCCCGCCGGACGGCTCGGGGGCCCCGCCAGTAGCGAGCATCCGATCCAGCACCGACAGCGGCAGCACCGCCTCCGACTCCGCGCCCTCACCAATCACGGCCAGCGTCGGCTTAGTGACGACGCCGCCAGTGGCCAGCATGGGGATCTTCGGGGCCGACCAGCCCTTGCCACCGACCCCGGGAACCCATCCCGGCACCGTGAAGCTGAACGATCCCACAGTGTTGTTCCACGCCCGAGCAACGCCGTTGAACGCCGAGATGAACGGCCCCCGGATGGCATTGGCGATTCCGCCGAACGTGCTCCGGAACCATCCGACCGCGCCCGAGAACACGCCAGTGATGCCCCGCCACGCCGACGAGGCCAGCGACTTGATCCCGTTCCACCCGGACGACCAGACGCCCCGGATGGCACCGAGCACGGACGAGATGATCGACCGCACCCCGGAGATGGCATTCCGGATCGTGCCCGTGATTCCGGACCAGATCGACCGCGCCACGGACTGGATCCCGGACCAGACCGACCGCCAGACGGACGAGATGGCCGAGAGCACCGACTGGATCACCGAGCGCGCCCCGGTGATTCCGTTCCGGATCACGCCCGTGATCGCTGACCAGATCGACGCCGCCACCGACCGCACCGCGTTCCACACCGACGACCAGGCCGACGAGATGGCCGAGAGCACGGACTGGATCACGGAGCGCACCCCGTTGATCGCGCCGCCGATCAGCGTCCGGATCCCGGACCAGACCGCCGAGGCAGTGGCCCGGATCTGCGTCCACTTCGTCAGCCACCATGCGCCGATAGCCGTCAGCACGGACTGGATCACGGAGCGCACCCCGTTGATCGCGCCGCCGATCAGCGTAGTGATCCCGGACCAGACGGCCGCCGCTGTGGCTTGGATCCGCGTCCACGTGACCGTCCACCACGCCGAGATGGCCGTCAGCACGGACTGGATGAACGCTCCGGCCGCCGCGATGGCCGACTGGATGAACCCCCAGACCGCCGCCCAGACGTCCTGAAAGAACGTCGTTTGCGTGGCCACCCAGATAATGGCCGCCACCAGCGCACCGATGGCCACCACGATCCAGGTAATAGGGTTGGCCAGCAGCGCCGCATTGGCCGCCCAGATCTGCGCCACCCAGCCGATCATGGCCGGCACCAGCACGACGGCGATGGCCGTGGCCAGAGCGCCGATGACCCAGTGGTTTTCCGAGATGAAGCCGGCCAGCCCTTGGATGGCCGGCATGGCCACCGTCAGGAACGACCCGAAGGCCGCACTAACCGCCCGCTGGAGCTGATCCAGCGCCACGCCCGGCCCGGACTGCATCTGTGCCGTGAACTCCGCCGCCGCGCCGTTGACGTCACCCATGCCGCCCGGAACACCGCTCAGTGAGTCCAGAAACGCCGGGATCGTGTCGATACCCATGTCCTCCAGCGGGGCCCCGAACAGCGCAATGGCGGCCGCCGCCTGCTCCCCGGGATCCTCGATCTTCTGAAGGGCCCCGACGACCTGCGACATGGCATCCTGTGCCGCCGGTCCGCCCTTGGAGATCTGGGACGCCATCTTCTCCGCGTTGAGCCCCAGCCCCTCCATGGCCTCCTGCGCGCCCGTGTCGTCCAGGTTGCCGGCCCGGACTTGAAACTCCTTCAGGCTGTCGCCCATCTTATCCATGCCGATGGCCCCGTTTTCCGAGGCCGCCACGATCAGCCCGAGCGCCTGCGGCCCGTCGATCCCGAGGCCGGCGAAGTGCTTGGAATACTCATCCATGACCGGCAGAATCTCCCCGCGCATGGCCGCCGGTACGTTCTGCATCGAGGCCGTGATGAGATCCATGGCCGCTTCCGCATCCGGAGCCAGCCCGTTGTTCATCATCACACCGGCCGTGGAAACGGCCTCCGTGACGTCCACGCCGAAGCCGTCCGCCAGGGCCATCGCCTGCCCGGTGATCGCCTCCAGGTCCGCCTCCGAAGCGTTCCGCATCCCGGACATGGACGACATGACCGCATCCACGGCCGTCGTCACGTCCCCCATACCCTCGCCCATGCCGGCCGAGTACAGGTTGCCGGCCACCGCGCCGGCCCGCTCCGCCTCCGGCCCCGTCAGGTCCAGCGTCGCGTTGAGCTTGTTGAGCGCGTCGCCCTTCTCGATCTGGCCACTGAAGGCCGACATGAACGCAGCCCCGAGCCCGGCAGCGGCCGCCGCCGTAACGATGCCCTTCCAGCCGGACATAAAGCCCTTGCCGGACTCCTTGCCGGCCTTGTCGCCGGCCTTGTCCGCGCCACCCACGAGCTGATCCGTGATCGTCTTCTCGGACCCCTCCATGGAGGGAATGAGATGGACGTATGCCTGCGCAATATCCACGCCGTTACCTGCCATGCGTCATTCCCTCCATGAAAGTTACGCGGCCGATTCCCACCACGCGTCGAACTCCGAGACAGGGATCGGATCCGCTCCGAACACTGCCCCCTTGCTTTTCTCCCCCGGTCGGGGGACAGGCTCCGGCTTGCGTGCGTTGCGCTTGCCCTGCCGCTGCCAGTTGCCATGCGCCAGCAGGTCCACGGCCGCAGCGAATAGCCACGCGTTGATCTCCCCGGACGCCCACGCCGCCGCCTCCGGATCCACTGACCGATGGATGGCCGAGCCGGCCGGGGCACGCGTGATAATCACCCACAGATCCCGCCAGGACAGCGCATCCGTGCCGAGCTGCTCTAGCTTCAGCCCGAGCGTCAGCAGGTGATACTCGACTGCCTCGCCGTGATCTCTCAGGAACCCGACGAGGCCGAAGATTTCCCCAGGTCGATGTTGGAGACGCGGCCCCACTCCTGCATGATTTCGTTGATCTCGAACTGGTTGGCCACGTCGTACAGGCCGGGGCAGTATTTCTCGAAGACGGCCCGCTGCGCCGCCTTCAGCTCCACCAGCAGCTCGGGGTCGAAGCCTTCCGGCAGGTCCACGTCCTCGCCGGCGTCGATCCGGCCCTGCATGTCCGCCAGCTCGTCCTTGTACTTGGCCAGCTTCAGCCCGTTCTCTTCCAGTCGCTCCGCGAGCGTCATGGGAAGGTACTGCCGCAGCGGGAGCTGCCACTTCTTGCGCGGCTGCGCCTTCACGTGGAACTCGAACACGTTTTGCTTGATCGACGGGGTAAACGCCATGAGATTGGTCCTCTCACTCTTGGGCCCTCAGATGGAAAGGCGGCCGCGCACGGGAGGACCCAGACCGTGCGCGGCCGCCAGCTCGAACCGACTAGGCGGCGATGGTCTCGCCGTCGTCGGTGGTGATGTAGATGTTGTTCCCGTCAGCGTCGGGGTAGGTGGTCAGGGTGACCGGCCACAGGATGGCGTTGGTCTTCGTGAAGGACACCTCGCCCTGATCCGTGACCTGACCATCCGGCACCGTGATGAGCACGCGTCGCTTGCCGTCCTTGATCCGGAAGATCCACGCCTTGCGCGGCAGCTCGTGAGCGCCGAGCGCGGCCCGGATCTGCTCTCCGGTGGTGGACGTGGCCGGCGTGATGGTCACCTGATCGTCACCGAAGTAGTTGCGCAGCGACTCTTCGTTGGTTTCCAGGTGCTCCCAGGCCAGCGTGCCGTTGAACTCTTCCAGGATCTGCCGGATCACGGCCCCGGACCAGTCCTTGATCGACGCCGTGGACCGCTCGGGGGTAAGCGTGACGCCGTTTTCCGAGACGTAGCCGGACGAGGCGAACTCGGGGGCCGGGACGGCCGTGGGATCGGCCGGCAGCTCCGTGCCGGTCGGGGCCGACAGGATGGCCCCGGTCGTCTTCTGGTCCGGTGCGCCCACCAGAACGTTCTGTGCATTTACGGCCATGACCGCATCTCCTAACTAGTGGTGTGACCGCGCAGCGCGGCCGTTGATGTGAACGTGAACCGGGCAAACTGTGGAGCCCGGGGATCAGGGTTGCGATAGGGGCCGCCGGCCCCCGTCACCTCGTAGACCGGGACGCCTTGCAGCTCCCCGGCCCGTTCCAGCGCGTGGACCCACGCCCGCAGCCGGCCGGCCATCTTGACCGCCACCGACTCGTCCGGCTGCCCGCTCGTGCGCGCGTAGCAGTCGAACGAGAGCATGGGAACGTCCGTGACGAGATCCCGAGGTGCCCCCCCGGTCCGCGTCACCAGGACGAACCGCTCCGGCAGCTTGGGCGGCATCTTGACGAACGCCCGCACCGCCGGCCCCAGCAGCTCGGGGGCCGCGCCGTTGATCCCGAGCCGGAACAGATCCTCCGCGTCCGGGAACTCGATTAGCTCCGCCATGGCCTACCCCCGCCCCGCGTTGATAGCCCGCGTCAGCGCCTTGTCCGTCGCTTCCGCTTCCATGGCCTCGTAGGTATCGGCGTAGACCAGCACGCCGGCACGGCCAGGATTCAGCGTGCTCTTCGTCTCGAAGCCCTCGCCGGCCGCATCCGCGATCCGCCGGCCACGCCGCTCCAGATCCGCCTTCACGCCGTCCGAGCGCCGCACCGCGTCGAAGCCCTTGTAGTTGAACTGGATCCGCGTCCGCTTCCGCGCCATGACCTCACCCCTCGAAATCGACCAGCCGCAGCGTCATGTGCGACAGGGCCCCCGTAGGGGAGGACAGCACCGCCGGCGGCTCTTCCAGCGCGTACCGGACGCCCTGCCATGTGACCGCCGCGAACGGGGACACCTCCGCGCCGGCCGGCGCGTAGACCGTCCACCGGATCCCGACCGAGGAACGGCCGGCCATGTCCAGGTCCGAGGCCCCCGGCTGCACCAGACAGCCGCGCAGCTCGTGGACCGACTCCGGAGAGTCGTAGTCCGGGACCGGCGTGCCCCGGTCGTCCCGCGCGCCCGGCTCCGTCACGGTCACCGTGTCGTTTGCAAATGACAGCAGCACGCGCCCCCCTTAGATCCGGTACTCATTCAGCACGGCCAGATCCCGCTCCAGCAGCGACAGCCCGCCCGAGGTGTTCGGGGCAGTCATCGCCCAGGACACCGAGATCGACCCGGCCTGCTCCCGCGTGACGCCCATCGGAGACGACAGCGCGTTAGCCACCACCTGCAGCACGATCTGGGACACGTCCGGCACCGCCGCGAGATCCCAGCCGTGCCGGACCCGCGCCGTCACGCCGCCGAACCGCGCCGACCAGCCCGCGCCGCGCTCGATCATCCCGGCCCGCGAGACGTCCAGCGTGGACAGCTCCACCGGCCGGCCCCCGTCCGTGACCTCGACCAGCGACAGCAGCCGGCCCGTGGGAAGGTGCAGCACCGTCCCGCCGGGCCCGTCCTCCGTCAGCGTCTCTTCCAGCACCGGTGCCACGTGCCACCGGCAGTAGCGCCGGACCGCCGCCGAAGCCCCGTCCAGCAGCGTCTTAGCCCGAGGATCCGAGGCCGGGATCTTCCCGCCGGTGTACTCCGCCAGCGCCTCCGGCGTGGCCAGGGGCGGCAGCCGGAACGCGTCCGGATCCGGCTCGATTACCTGCGTAGTCATCCGGACGCCCCCCGCCTACTTGTTGCCGGCCGGCTTGGCCGGGGCCGCCTTGGCCCCCGCCTGCTTGTTGACCGGCGCGCCGGCCGCCTTGTTGCTCGGGGCCGGGGCCGCCTTGGCCACCGGCTCCAGTCCGCGCTTCTCCGCCGTCTCCGGCTTCAGCATCAGCACCGTGTCGTAGCCGTTGACCTTGGCCCGGTACTCACTCAGTCCCGCCATGTCTCTCTCTCTTCCGTCAGGGAAACTCGGGGGGCCGGCCAGCTAGTGCCAGCCGGCCCCCCCGAAGGCTCCGGATTGGATCAGGCCGCCAGCGCAGCCTGCACGAACGCAGTGGGACGCGTGACGCCGAAGGCGACGCGCTCTTCCGCCAGGACGGCCACGAGGTTCCGGATGAAGAAATCCGCGTGAGAGTCCGTGATGGAAACGGTCGTCTGCTCCCGGTCCCACAGGACCGCCTTGGAGAAGTCGCCCACCAGCGCACGGCCGGCCGCGATGGCCTCCGTCTCGATGATCGGCATACCCCACAGGGTCCGGGGGCCCATGGAGAAGGGGCCGGCCCCGTAGAACTTGCCGGTATCGCCGTTCTCGCGCGCCAGATCCACCGTCTCGACGTCCAGCGGGTTCATGGCCACCGCGTTGGGGACGACCCGGCCCACGGTGCGAGCCTTGGTCCGAGCCTTGCGGATCGTCACGAACAGGTCCGTGGTGAACGCCTGCGACTGGATCCCCTCAGTGGAGAGGATGCCCGGCAGGTTCTCCCCCGAGCCGTCGCCGTTCATGATCTGCAGCTCTTCCGTCTCCGCGATGTCCGCGCGCAGCTCGTCGTTGATGAGCCCTTCAAGCTGCGCAGCATCGGCCAGGGCCCGCTTGGTAGCCGGCACCCACTCCGCGATGGTCTTGACGGTGGCCGTCTTGCGCTCGAAGGCCCACGACCCTTCCGGCTTGTAGCCGCCGCCTGCAGCGTTGGCGAAGGTGACGTCCCCGGTCGTGGTATCGGCCGTAGCAGTCGGGGCCGCGCTGGAGGTGGCCTCTGCGACCGGAGCGGCCGCGTTGGTGTGCGACACCTGCCGGACGTACTCCACCGAGTCCGAGCCGGTCCGGCGCAGCGAGATAGCCGAGCGCAGCTTCAGCTCCGGACGTCCCAGAGTCTCGAAGATCCCGGACTGCTCGGGGGTGACGAACGCACCCGCGCTGGACTCGTCGCCACCGACGAAAAGGCCCTTGACGTGGATCGGATCAGTGGAGAACTTGGCGCGCTCAGGGACGCCGCCGCGATCCTTGAACGGAGCCATAGCGGCCTTGAACTGCGCCGAGCTGACGATCTCCAGCCCGAGGTTCTTCACGCGCTGCACGCCGTCGCTGACCTGCCCCTGCGCGTCCAGATCCTCGCCGGCGGCCGGCCCGATCTCGTCCGCGAGCGCCTTGGCGTCGGCCAGGATCTTGGCGTCAGCCTTGGCGTCCCGAGCCTGCTGCAGAAAGTCTGCAGCCTTGGCCATCTCGTTGTCGTAGTCCTTGCGCTCGTCATCGGTGAGCGAGCGAGCCTCGTGGTCCGCCTTCTCCGCGATCTGCCGAGCGTTGGCGGCCGCCTTGGCCGCGATCTGCTGCAGTTCGTCGTACTTCTTCCGTGCCATGCTGTTGCCTCCTAGGCATGAGAAAGGCCCCCGAGTGCTCGGGGGCCGTGGTGTGTTGCTTGCCGATCTACAGCGCCAGAATCTCTGCTTCCAGAGCTGCTGCCCGGGGGACGACGGACGGCACCGGCTGGGGATCCTTGGACTTGACCGGTGCCGGTTCCTCGTCCTTGTCCCGTGCCGGCCCGCTGGCCTTCTCCTGGTCCTTACCCTCCGCCGCAGCGATCACAGCCCCGATGGACTCAGCCGCCGCGCGTAGGGAATCAATGTGCTTGGCCGCGAGCACGCGACCCTCCTTGACCCCGCCGGCCAGCGCGGCCGCAGCCGCCTTGACCGTCAGGATCTCCGTCTCTTGGTTGGCCCCGATGGGGACCACCGACACCTCGTAGAGCTTCAGCCGGCGCAGCTCGAAAGCCTCCACGCCGTCCTTCTCCACCGGGGCCGCGTCCAGAACCTCGTAGGCGAAGCTCATTTGCGACACCCGCCGGCCCTTCACCAGCCGGTAGACCTGCGCGCCCTTGGCCGTCTCCAGATCAAGCTGGACCGTCACCAGTAGGCCGTGCTCGTCCTCTTCCGCCTTGACGACGTGGCCCACGTTGTAGTCCGGATCGGACATGTTGTGACCGAACAGCACCGGGATCACGTTCCCGGACGCCTCCCAGTCCTTCAGCGTCTCCGCGAACGCGCCGGCCACCACAATGTCCCCGTAGCTGTCCACGTTCCCGAAGACAGACGCGTAGGCCGTGAACTGTCCGTCCTCCAGCCCGTCGTCCGTGCCGGCTGCCTTGACCTGCAGCGCCGCGCCCTTGATGTGCATGTGTGCCCCTTCCCGAGCTAGTGCTCCACCACCACGTCCACGCGGCAGCGGCAGTTTGCGACGTTCCCAGCGCCGCCCGTTGGATCCCCCGGCCAGTCCATCCGGTTGGAGAACGGCTCATCTATCGGAACCGTCTCCCCGTTCATCCGAATGTGCTCTGACCGTGGGTTGTTCGACGTGACCCGCCAGACCTTGAAGGCTCGGGGGCCGGCGAGCTGCCGGCCGGCCTCGACCGAGGCGAACGCCGCCGCCGTCGTGACGATGGCCTGCCCCGCCGTGATCGACCGCGACTCTTCCGCGACCTCGAAGACGTGAGCCGGCGTCGGAGCGTCTTCCGAGTCGTCCGCCAGCACCGCCTCCAGCTCGTCCCGCGTGGCCGCGTTGACCGCGCCGGCCCTCGACGCCGCGACCGCCTGCAGGAACTCCAGCGTGCGCTCCATGTCGTAGTCCCCCGGCTCGAAGCCGAGATCCGCCGCCATGGCCGGCCCGATGGAGCCGGACACCGCCTTCAGCACTTCCAGCAGGTCCGCCGCCAGCTCCGCGTCCCACCGTTCCGCGTCCCACCAATCGGCAGAGCCGGCCCCGATGGCCGAAGCCACCGCCGCGCCCTGCCTACGGAAAAAATCCCGCATCAGCGCCACAGCCCGGTCCCGATCCTCGTCCGCCGGCTCCGGAGCCTTCACCCGGACCCGCTCGGGGGCCGCCTTGACCACCGGGCCCGGACCGGACGCCGCGCCGGCCTCGGGGGCCGAGTCGCGTGGCGACGCCTGCCCGCCTTCCGTCACGTTCAGCGGCACGATCAGCTCGTCCCCGCCTTCCAGCGCCGGAAGGTTGCGCATAGCCCGCGCCTCGTTCCGTGTCAGCCACGGACCGCCCACGGACGTCTGGAGCTGCGCCGCCTGCTCCTCGAAGGATCCGCGCAGCTTCTCTTCCAGGTTGAACTCCAGGTACAGCCCCGACGTGTCCCCGAACTCCGCGAGAACCTGCCGCATCAGCTCCTGCTGGATCCGCTGCAGCCATGGCCCCAGCGTGTCCTGGTACAGATGCTTGTGCTGCTCCTTGATGTTGGAGAATGTCGCCTTATCCAGCAGGCCGACCATCGGCGGGGGAATGTGGTAGGCCGACGCGACCTCTTCCCGCGTGAGCTTCCGACTCTCGATGTACTGAAGATCTTTCGCCGTCTGCGACGCCGCCACGAACTTCATGCCGTCTTCAAGAATCGGGGTGCCACCGGCCTCCGGCCCGCCCCCGCTGTACTGCGACCGCCAGGACGCCCGGAACCGCTCCCGCGCCTCCTTGGACCAGTTCTGACTGGACGACGTGGGGGCCGGCCGCTCGATATAGCCCGAGGCCCGCGCCCCGTTGCGGAACGTCTGCTGCCGCATCCGGGCGGCCTCGTACTCTTCCGCCAGGACCGCCCGCAGCGACTCCAGCGGCGACATGCCGCCCAGGGCCCCGTCCGGCGAATAGCCGAGGATGGCCAGCACCTCGTCCGCCTTGAATGACCGCTTACCGCGCTGCCCGTTGACCGTGAACGTCTCCGGCGCGAACCATGACCCGTCCACCGTCCACATGCTCGGGGGCACGCGCACCAGCGCGCCGACCCCGCCCCGGCTGTCCTTGACCTTGACGGCCAGATACCGGTCGTAGATGGCCAGATCCCGCACCAGCGCGTCCAGGAACGTGTACGGCGTGACGCTCGGGGCCGGATCCGTCAGCAGCCGCACCGCCGGATGGTCCGTCACCCGCTGCCGGTCCGTGTCGCCCACGCGCTCGAACAGGTGCAGGCCCAGCGACCCGATGTTGCGCCCCAGGAAGTCCACGACCGTCCGCACCGAGCCGTGAGCCTTCCAGAGCTGGCCATATGCCGCGCTGTAGTCGTGAGTGAGCTGCATGGACGTCTGCACCACCGTCCGCGCCGGCGACAGGTCCGCGAGCTGCCCGCGAGTGACTACGAAAGCCATGGGATCCCCCTCTAGTTGCTCGGAGCCTGCAGGAACTCGACTTCAGACCGCTCGATGACCGTTTCGCCGTCCAGCGGAACCGGATCCCGGCCCTCTTCCAGCAGCAGCGCGTTCTTCAGGAACAGCAGCGGCCCGGACCGGCGCACCAGCACCCCGTCCACACCCCGCCCACTCTTCAGATTGACGATCACGCGGCGAAACACCACATGCGAGAAACCGGCCATCTTGGCCCCCTTACACGATCATTAGTTCTTCGTCTTCATAGGCCGAGGCCGCCGGCTCTTCCACCGGCCGCAGCACGTCCCACACCGCGCCCGTGATGGCCATGACCGTCGCCGCCCCGTAGGGAGAGTTTTTGCGGTCCCAGAACCACGAGTCACCGGCCGGCTTGGACACCGCCGTGCCGGCCTGCAGATCCAGGACCGGCTGCGGCAGGTGCCAGAACCGCACCGGACGATCCGCCTCCGTCTCGTCCAGCTCGGGGTCCGGCTCCCAGATGTGCGCCTGCACCGCGTCGTAGAACTGCCCGCAGCCAGCCCCGAGCGCCGAGCCTTCCCACCGGACCAGCTCGACGTGCTCCAGCGCCTCCAGATCCTCGATCAGCGACGACGCCGGCGCGCCCCGGCCCTGCACCACCACCCGGATCGGCTGCTCGGGGGTGGCCCGAGCCCTGAACCAGTCCACGACCCATCCGAGCCCGTACCGCGCCGCGACCACTTCCCCATGCACGCCACCGTCAGCGCGCCGGCCGGCGGCCGCGATGAACGTCCGCGACCGGTCGTGCTCCGCGTCCACGCAGAACGTCACCGGCTCCGCCGCCGGGATCACCGAGCTGGGATCGACGCCGGCTTCCCACGATCCCGAGGGGAAGGGCCCCTCCGTGGTGCCGTCGTTCCACTGGCAGAGCACTTCCGTCCGGAAGACCCACTCAGGGTCCGTGGACGCCGCCGAAGCGATGGCCCGTTCCGTGATGGTGTACCCCAGCGACGGATTGGCCATCGCCCAGCCGCTCCGGTCGTGGACCGAGATCCCCGGCGGGGCCGACCACTCGAAGATCCCCAGCGAGTCGTCCGCCGGCACGTCCTCCACGTCGTCCGGCTTGGCTTCCACCAGCTCGACCACGCCGAGGCCGTCCGAGTTGATCCCGTCCGGATCCCCCAGAACCTTGTGCGCCATCTTCCGCAGATACCGGAGCACGATGGACGCCGCATCCCCAGCGTTGGACAGCGCCCAGATCTGCGCCATAGCCCGCGCCATCGTCGTCTTCGTGACCGCGCCCCACGCGTCCCAGTTCTGATGCTCGCGCAGCTCGTCCAGCAGCACGAGATCCCCGGACAGTCCACGGCCGCCGCGCCGGCTGGCCGCCTGCACTTTGTACCGTTCCCCCGTCTCCAGCTCCAGCGACTTCTTGCCGTTGGTGTGGACCACCCGGGAGATCATCTCCGCCGTATCCGGCACGCCTTCCGCCAGCTCGACCGCGCCGGCCCAGACCTCTTCCGCAATGTCCAGATTCTGCGCCGTGCCGATCACCAGCCGCGACGCCCGGACGTACAGGAAGAACAGCGAAAGGATCTGCGCCAGGGTGGACTTGCCGTTCTGCCGAGCGACCAGCAGCACGACCGTCCGGAACCGGAACGACCCGTCCGGCATCAGCTCCAGCGCGTGGATCAGCAGCCACCGCTGCCAAGGCAGCAGATCGACCCCGAGCACTTCTTCCGAGAACTCGATGGCAGCGAAGCCGGCCGACGTCTCCGGCGTCAGCTCTCGCAGGGGAGGCGTGAAGACCCGGGGCACTTCCGAGCCGACCAACCTATCCCGCGCGCTTCCCACCTGCGCCCCCGTTCACTGCCCGGAGCTGCGCGAGCTTGCCGCCGCCCTTCTGCTCCTTCACGTCCAGCTTCTGCCGGCCGGCCGGCGTCAGCCCCAGCGAGTCGCACGCCTTGAAGTAGAGCGATTCCGTCACGTTGTCGAAGCGCCCGTCGATCATCGGGAAGTCCGGATCGTCCATGCGCTCCGCCAGCCGCAGCAGAGTCTCCACAGCGCCGTTGTCCATCGGAGTGATGATCCCCGCAGTACGCGCCGCCTCGACGGCCTCTTCCGTCTGCTCCACCACGCGGTCCCCCACAGGATCACCCCCCGATCAGTCGTCGTCGTCCAGCTCCGCCCGCATAAGTCGGGGCAGTGGCGCACCCGGCATCACGATGGCCCGGTAACCCTCGCGCCGTTGTTGCTCCGGATCCACCGGCCGGCCGTCGTCGTACCGCTTCACCCGGTCCCGCGTCAGGTACAGCACCGGCACCGCGATGACCAGGAACAGCAGCAGGGATCCGACCGCGTGCCAGATCACGGCCGGCCCCCGCAGTACAGATGGACGGATCCGCCGGTAACCGCCAGACATGGCTCCAGCTCGTCCCGCAGCTCGTCCCACAGCTTGAACGGAGCCACCACCAGATCCACGGACAGCCCGCGACCGCCCCGCGACCGCACCGACCGGAACAGCACCCGGCCGCCGCCGACCGGCTGCAGCTCTTGGGCCCCGTTGGTCCGCCGAACCCTCTCCAGCAGCTCGGGGGGCAGGCCGGCCGCCACGTAGTCCAGCGCCGCCGTGGCATCCGCGTAGGTATCGCAGACCACCAGCACGTCCTCACCGGTCACGGCCGCCCGCAGGATCTCGTCCCGCGTCTCTTCTGCCAGCATGGCCGGCCCCCTTGTCTAGTTGGTATGGACAACAGCTCTTCACGCGCACGCGCGCACGCGACCCCCGGCCCGACGTCCGGGGGGAGAGAGTCCCTTGCCGGCGCTCGGGTTTCCCGCCCCCACCCGTAGGGATTGAGACGCCCCTACCGGGGAGAGCTGGCACAGCCGCGAGCTGTGAGCCGGTCACCAGTCCCGCGAGCGCATCCCGAGGCCGGCCGGTGCTGCCCGGTTGCCTCGTCGTTTGTTGCAGCCGAGATGGGCCGGCCGAAGGTTGCCGGGATCCTCGCGCAGTGTTTCGTCTTTGGTCCATGGCACGACGTGATCCACGGAGAACGACTCTTCGTTGTCGTTGCCGTGCTCGTCTTTGCGTGGCAGTGAGTAGTCGATGGGTTGGCCGCATAGCCAGCAGGGTCCGCGCTGTGCGCGTAGGTTGTCCGAGAGTCGCTTGAAGTTCGCCGTGTTGCGATGCTGCACACCTGCCACGCGTTGCCCCCGTCCCGTGTCCGAGGGGGCCGGCCCCTGCGCCGAGGGGCACCCGCCCCGCTCCCGATGGGGCACCCCCGCCCGTGTGCCGAGGGGCACCCCCCGCTAACGCCAGGGCCCCCCGCCTACGCACCGAGGGGCACCCCCCCCCCGCGTGGAAG
>JASBVO010000006.1 GCA_029961105.1 Micrococcus sp.
CAGGGACGGGCGCCTCGCCCTGCCTCTTGACAGGAGGCCACTACATATCAGTTGTAGCTGGAGTACAGCACGTCCAGCTCCACGGGGCCGCTGAGGAAATCCTCCTCGGCCACCTCGTCGACGCGCGCCTCGGCCCCCTCGGCCTCCACGATCACTGCCCGCATGCCTCGCCCTTCCTGTCGTATCCCGTCGGTGGTGCACCACTCCCACGTCAGGCTACGGGCCGACGTCGTCATCCGTCAGCCGCCGCGCTCCGGGCCTTGTCCCGCCCCCGGGCACCTGCCTACTGTGGCCGCACTCCACGGGCCCGCAGGGGTCCGTGTGCCGGACCCGCACGCCCCGGCCGGACGCGGGGGCGGTTGTCCGGTGGCGGGCACGATCGAGAAGACGGACACGAGGCAGAAGGGGAACACCATGGACGAGTCGAAGCCGGTGGTCGTCGGGGTCGATGGGTCGGCGCAGTCGATCGACGCCCTGCGCGAGGGCAGGATCATGGCGGAGCTGATGAACAGTCCGCTGCTGGCGGTGACGGCCTGGCAGTGGCCGGCGGCGAGCGGGGAGATCCCGGAGCTGATCGGCTACGACCCCGAGAAGGAGGCCCGCCAGCGCCTCGACGAGACCCTCCGCGAGGCCTTCGGGGACACCCCGCCCGAGTCGTTGGAGACCGCGGTGCAGCGCGGGCAGCCCGCCCATGTGCTCAGGGAGCTCAGCCGCGGGGCGCGGATGCTCGTGGTGGGCAACCGCGGCCGCGGAGGGTTCAAGGGCCTGCTGCTCGGCTCGGTCAGTTCCGCCGTCGGCGCGCACGCGACGTGTCCGGTGCTGATCATGCACGGGAAGGGCGCCGCGTAGGACTCCAGAGGGCCTCCGGGCCTTCCCCGCCTCCGCCGGCTGTCCGACAATGACGGCATGAGGCCGGGACGATGGGTGGTCGCGGCACTGGTGTTCGCACTCACCGGTTGCCAGGCAGGGGAGCCGGCCTCCGGATGGGGTTCCGACCCGACTGGGGAGGCACGTGCCCCGATCATCGGCCCGACCGGCGTTCCCCTGCCCGGTGCCAGCACGACGGCGCCCGACGGCGACACCCCTGCGCCCGGACAGGATGACCCTGGGGTCCGCCCGGCGCCGGGCGCCCCCGCGCCGCGGCACCGGACCACGCCCCAGCAGGCCTGTGACTCCACCGGAGCGGGCCGGGCACTGAGGGTGTCCACCAGGGACCCCACCGCGGCGAGAGTCCTGGACGAGTGGGACGCCTGCCTCCGCACGGACACCACGCCCGCCTACACGTGGCTGCACAACCGCAGCCGGGCGGTGTGGATCCTGCGCACCACGCCCTGGGACCTCGTCCAGGAGCACCGTCCGGCACGCACTCGCCTGGGGACGGTCCAGTCGGCGGTCTTCCACCGGGCGGCGGAGGAACGGGGCAAGCCGGGCCACGCCTCGGCGTTCATCCACCCGGGGGAGTCGCTGTGGATCGCCGCCGACCCCCAGGAGATCAGCTGGCAGGTAGACCTGCCGCTGACCGTGGCCTGGGCCGGGGCGGGGGAGATCATCCGCCGGCTCGACGACCACGGCCAGCAACTCCTGACCGAGGCCGTGGCCCGGCGGGACCAGGGCCCCAGCGCGACCGTCACCTGCGTACTGGCGCTCCACGACTACGCCCGCAACGAGGGCGGCCTGCCCGGGGCCGTCCTGGAGCAGGTGGTCCAGGACGGATTCGAGGACATGGTCTCGGACGATGACTGCGCCGGGGCCGCCCAGGAGACGGTCGTGGGCCGCCGGGGCCGGACGATCTCCGTCCTGGAGGACGTCCTGGAGGTGATCGCGGGGTCCTCGTCCACGGTGCAGCGGATCGGCGCTGCCCTCGAGCCCTACCGGGGGATCAACGGGGCCATCACGCTGGAGGCCCCCGATCCCCGCGGGGAGAAGTCAGGCCGTCTGGGGCTCCTCCACCGGGGTCCGGTTCCGGTGCAACGGGCAGGCCGCGATCACGTAGCGGCACAGCAGCATGGCCACCACCGCACCGCTGCCCAGGACGCCGGCGATGGCGCCGGCCGGGGATGGCAGTTCCTGGGCGAGGACGAAGACGCCCATCGCCAGCACGAAGAAGCCGAACCCCTCGCGCAGCGCGTTCTCGGGGATGATTCCCACCAGCTTCGCGCCGATCAGCGAGCCGACGATCGCGGCGGCGGTCACCCCGGCCACGAGGCCCCAGTCCGGCTGGACACTCGTCAGGTAGCCACCGAGGCCCGCGAAGGACTTCAGGGCGATGATCACCAGGGAGGTCCCGACGGCGGCGGGCATGGACAACCCGCCCAGCAGCACCAGCGCGGGCACCACCAAGAAGCCGCCGCCGGCGCCGACGAGCCCGGTGACCAGGCCGACGACCAGGCCCTCGAGGAGCACCGTGGCGATGGGCAGCCGTGAGGCCCCGTGTCCTCTCTCGGCAGTCTTCCGGCGGCCGCGGATCATGGTGACCGCGGTGGCGACCATCATCAGGGCGAAGGCGATCATCAGCAGCGTGCCGGGGACGTGGCCACCGAGCAGCCCGCCGCCGAACGCACCGGCCATGCTCGCCGCGCCGAAGACCAGGGCGGTGCGCCACTGCACCCGGCCTTCACGGGCGTGGGAGATCGCACTGACGATCGAGGTGGTGCCCACCACGAACAGCGAGGCGGCGATCGCCTCCTGGGCGGGCAGTCCCGCCACGTAGGTCAGGATCGGGACGGTGAGGATGGATCCCCCGCCGC
The DNA here is from genome assembly GCA_029961105.1 of Micrococcus sp. GTDB lineage: Bacteria > Actinomycetota > Actinomycetes > Actinomycetales > Micrococcaceae > Citricoccus. The sequence goes on from JASBVO010000006.1 coordinate 2,748, forward strand.
CCAGCAGGCCGAGGGAGACCCCGATCAGCACCGAGAGGGCGAGGGTGACGATGAGCGTGACGGTCATGGGCTGTCCTTGGGAGTCAGGGGTCGGGCTGCGGGCTGTGGAGGGCGCGGGGCGCGGTGCCCGACGGCGGCGCGGCGGCGGGGCTGGGCCGCCGTCGGGCGGTCTTCGGTCAGCTGGCGGAGGGCAACTGCCCGAGCGCGGACTGGGCCGTGGGTTCGGAGGCCGTCCTGTTCCACGGCATCCTGGACAGCACGTTGCCCATGGCGCAGGTGTTGGTGGCGGCAGAGAAGCTCAGCCCGGCGCCGATGGCCCCGGCCAGCACGCTCACCTTGGGGGAGATGAGCCTGCCGCCGACCAGTCCGGCCAGCACGAGGGAGCCTGCCGCCATGCGGACCTGGCGCTCGAGGGACCAGCGCTGGGCGCCCCGGACGACCTCGCCGCCGGCGGCCTCGAAGGCCGGCACGCCGCCGGTGAGGACCACGGCGTTCTCGAGGCCGGCGGTGGTCAGCCGGGTGCGGGCCTGGGCGGCGCGGACGCCGGACTGGCAGACCAGGACGACGCGGCGGCCGAGGCGCTCGGCGAGCTCGTCCGCGTGCTCGGACAGCAGCGGCAGCGGGACGTTGTAGGAGCCCCGGATGTGCAGGCCCTCGAATTCTGCGGCGGAGCGGACGTCCAGCACGACGAGGTCATCGTGGCGGTCGATCCACTCGCGCAGGGTCGGGGCATCGACGTCCGTCAGGGCATCGACATCGGTCAGGGCGGGAGCGGGGGAGGTCAAGGGGTCTCTCTTCCGTTCGTGGGGGTATGGCGGCACCAGTCTTGCATATACCCCCCGGGGTATGCAATAAACCCTGGGGGGTATATAATGGAGGGGATCCCGACTGTCCTGCCGACCCTGAGGAGTCCCTGTGGAACTCGACGCCACCGAACTCAAGCCCGTCATCAACCGGCTCAAGCGAGCGCAGGGCCAGTTGGCCGCCGTGACCCGGATGGTGGAGGAGGGGCGCGAGTGCAAGGACGTGGTCATGCAGCTCTCCGCCGTCTCCAAGGCCCTGGACCGGGCCGGCTTCGCCATCATCGCCACGGGCCTGGAGCAGTGCCTCACCCGCGAGGGCGCGTCCATGGACAAGGCGGAGATGGAGAAGCTCTTCCTGTCCCTGGCCTGAGAATCGTCCGGCGGCGGCTGCGCGAAAGGGGTGTCCCGCAACTGCGGGACACCCCTTCACTGCTTCCGGCTCAGGCGTTCGCCGGCTCCGGTGCGGCCGTGGAGGTCTCCGGCTGCCTCCCGTTGCGGGCGGCCCATGCCGACCAGGCGCCGTAGCTGCCGTCGAGCTCGACGACGTCGTGCCCGGCCCGGCGCAGGGCGCTGGCGGCCACCGAGTTGCGCACGCCGGACTGGCAGTACGTCACGATGGTGCCCTCGGCGGGCAGCTGCTCTTGGTGCCACAGGACGCGGCCGGCGCTCAACTGGCGCGAGCCCGGGACGTGGCCCTCGCTGTGCTCGCTCTTGTTCCGCACGTCCAGGACCAGGGCGGCGTCAAAGCCCTCGAGCTCATCCGGCTGGATGATCCGCGGTGTGGTGGTCGGCAGGCCCTCGAGCCGGGTGACGTATCCGACAATGCGGTCGATGCCCACGCGCACTAGGTGGTCCCGGAACTCCTGCGCCTGCCCCTGGTCCCGGGCCAGCAGCACCAGCGGCCGGTCGTCCTTCTCCGGGTCGTAGGCCCACGCCCCGTAAGTGGCCATCTTGCCCGGGGCGGGGATGCTGATGGAAGCGGGGACCGTCCCGGCGTGGACCTCGTCCACCGAGCGGGTGTCCACGAAGGTGATCCGGTCCTGCTCCAGGTCGCGGGCGACGTCCTCGACGGCCAGCTCCTGCAGCGGGGCGCGTTCGCCCAGGACGGCCGGGCCGTCGCGGTTCTCGCGCTTCATGCGGGAGAAGTAGGCGTGGGCATCCGGCTGGCCCGCCAGCAGCTCGTCCACGAAGCCCTGCTCGTCGTCGTGGGCGAGGTACGTGCCCCACCAGGAGTAGAGGCGCTCGTAGCCGACGGTGGAGGAGGGGATCGCGCCCAGGGCCTTGCCGCAGGCCGAGCCGGCACCGTGGCCCGGGTAGACCTGGACGTGGTCCGGCAGGGTCAGGAACTTCTCCTTGAGGCTGCGGAAGAGGTCCTTCGCGCCGGCGAAGCGGGTGTCGACACCCCCGGCGGCCTCGTCAAGCAGGTCGGGCCGGCCGAGGTCGCCGGAGAAGACGAAGTCACCGGTCAGCATGTAGCCGGGCTGGTCGCTGAAGGCCCCGTCGGTGACGAGGAAGGACAGGTGCTCGGGGGTGTGGCCCGGGGTGTGCACGGCCTGGATGGTGATGTTGCCAATCGTGATGGCGTCACCGTCATGCAGCAGATTGGCCTCGAAGCCGTAGGTCCAGTCCGGGCCGCCCTCGCCGGAGACGTACACCTCGGCACCGGTGGCCGCGGCCAGCTCGCGGGTGCCGGAGAGGTAGTCGGCGTGGATGTGGGTCTCGGTGACTGCTGCGATGGTCATGCCGTTCTTGGCGGCCAGTTCCAGGTAGGGGGTCAGGTCGCGGCGGGCGTCCACCACGAGGGCCGTCCCGTTCGCCTGGCAACCGATGAAGTAGCTGGCCTGTGCCAGGTCCTCGTCGTAGATCCGTTCCAGCAGCATGGGTCTCCTTCCATGGGGTTCGGTACCCCCTGGGGTATCCGTGTACGGAGATGATCCTAATACCCCCGGGGGTATATTTCAACCGACCCGGGGGTCCGGCCGTGAGGGGCGGGTCAGGGCCGGGTCAGGGCCGGGTCGAGGGCCGGGTCGAAGGCCGGGTCAAGGGGCGGGGTGTTCGTGGCTCACGGCTGGATGACCACCTTCCCCGCGGTGTGCCCGCCCTCGACGGCGGCCATCGCCTCCTGCGCGTCGGCCAGGCTGAAGCACTGGACCACGTGCGGATCGATGGGACCGCGCTGGATGACCGCGGTGATCCTCTCCAGGGCCTCCTGGGTGCGCTTCACGCCGGAGCCGCCGAGCTCCTCGGCGGTGGCCGGGTCCACGGTGGTGATGACGTTCCGCGGGTCCTTCGCCACGGGTGCGATGTCCCGCAGAGCCTGTCCGCCGACCAGGTCGACCACCAGGTCCACACCCTCCGGGGCGAGGCCGCGCACCCGGTCCGCGACGCCGTCGCCGGACTCGACGAAGGTGGCCCCGGTGGACTCCACGAGCTCCCTCTTCGAGGCGCTGGCCACCCCGATCACCCGGAACCGTCGCGCCGTGCCGATCTGGGCGGCCATCAGCCCGACGCCGCCACCCGCCCCCAGGATGAGCAGCGTCTGCCCGGGGCCGAGCTGGACCTGGTGGGTGACGTCGTAGGCGGCGGTCCCGGCGACCGGGATGGCCGCCGCGTCGGCGAAGGAGATCTCCTCCGGCTTCGCCACGGTCTTCGACGCGTCCAGCAGTGCGTGCTCGGCGAAGGTCCCCTGCCCCTTGGCCGCACTGCCGAGGACCTCGTCGCCGACGGCGAAGTCCTCCACGCCCTCCCCGACGGCGATGACGACGCCCGAGGCCTCCAGGCCCATGGGGGAGGGGAGCCTGCGCTTCGTGCCGAACAGTCCCTGGCGCATCTTCGCGTCCGCCGGGTTCACGCCGGCCGCCTTCACCTCGATCGCGATCTCACCGGGGCCCGGTTGGGGCACCTCCCGCTCGATGAGTTCCTGGTTCTCCGGACCGCCGTAGTCCGTGAAGACCAACACCTTCGACATCTGCTTCTCCTTCTGGGCCGCGCGTAGGCAGGGCGCCGCGGTCCGGCGGTCAGGGAGCCGCCGCGGCCCTCCGGGCGGTCAGTAGTTCTGTGGTGGGTCCGAGGCGGGGAAGGACGCCTTGCCCCAGTCATCGGCCTTGGCGTCCTCGTGCTCGTACTTCACCTGGGCCTTGGTGGCATCGTTGACGAGCTGCTGGGCCAGTTCGGCGTCAGTGGTCGTCACCGTCTTGGTGGCCGTCACCGTCTCGGTCGTCGTCTGTGGCTCATTCCTGGCTTCACTCATGACCTCTCCTCTCGGTTGATCCCATGATGGGCTTCTTTCCGTGTCAATGCACGGTCGGGCCGGCCTCAGTCGCGGTGCTGGATCGGCAACCGGTCCCGGTTGTAGGTGATGTCCGTGTAGCCGTGCGGCGTGGGCTTGCCGTCCTCGCCGAGCGAGACGAACACCATCTTCTCGATGGTCAGGATCACGTGCCGGGTGATCATGTTGCGGACCTCGGCGCGCATGGTCAGCGAGGTGCGCCCGAAGCGGGTGGCCTTCAGGCCCATCTCGATCATGTCGCCCTGGCGGGCCGAGGACACGAAGTTGATCTCGGAGATCAGCTTGGTGACCGCGCGGTGGTTGCCCATCTGGATGATCGCGTAGATGGCGGCCTGTTCGTCGATCCAGCGCAGCAGTGATCCGCCGAAGAGCGTGCCGTTGGCGTTGAGGTCCTCGGGCTTGACCCACTTGCGGGTGTGGAAGCTGACGGGGTCCGCGCCGGGCTGGACGCTGCCGTCCGGGCCGACAGTGGGCATGGCGGTGGTGCGGTCGGTGGGCTCGTTCGGGGGCTGGGTGGTCATGGTTCGAGGCTAGCCCGACCTCCCGGTGAAGGGGGGCGTGGGGTATCGACATACCTATGCGCATAGGTATATGGTCGGTGGCGAAGCGGATGTGGGGCAGGTCACGTCCGTTCTCCAGAACCCTCGGCAGTACCCCCAAGAGAGGACCGAATCGATGTCTGAAACCATTGCGAACACCAAGTCACTGCAGGACGTGCTGGATGAGTCCGGCAATGTCGTCGAGCGACTGCGCAACTCGCAGATCGGCGCGTACATCTACCCCGTCGTCGCTCCCGAGTTCTCGAACTGGCGCTCGGAGCAGCGCGCCTGGCGCGACTCCGCCGTGCTCTTCGACCAGTCCCACCACATGGACAACCTGATCCTGCGTGGCCCGGACGCCATCAAGCTCCTCTCGGACACCGCCATCAACTCCATGGCCAACTTCTCGGTCAACAGGGCCAAGCAGTACGTCCCGGTCACCCCCGCCGGCCACGTGATCGGCGACGGCATCCTGTTCCGGCAGGAAGAGGAGGAGTACGTCTACGTCGGCCGTGCGCCCGCCACTAACTGGCTGCTGTTCAACGCCGAGAAGAACGGCTACCAGAACCTGGAGATCGTCGAGGACCGCCGCTCGCCGTCCCGCCCGATGGGCAAGCCCGTCAAGCGCGAGTACTACCGCTTCCAGATCCAGGGCCCGCGCGCCTGGGAGATCATCGAGAAGCTGCACGGTGAGGGGCTGGAGCAGCTGAAGTTCTTCGCGATGTCCTGGATGAACATCGGTGGCACGCAGGTCCGCACGCTGCGCCACGGCATGTCCGGTGCCCCGGGCCTGGAGATCTGGGGACCCTACGCCGACTACGACCGCGTGCGCGAGACCATCCTCGAGGCCGGGCAGGAGTTCGGCCTGCTGCCCGTGGGCTCCCGCGCCTACCCCTCCAACACGCTGGAGTCCGGCTGGATCCCGTCCCCGCTGCCGGCCATCTACACCGGAGAGGGCCTGCTGGCCGAGTACCGCAAGTGGCTCGGCGCCGACTCCTACGAGGCCAACAACGCCGTCGCCGGCTCCTTCGTCTCGGACAACATCGAGGACTACTACCACACCCCCTGGGAGCTGGGCTACGGCTCCTTCGTGAAGTTCGACCACGACTTCATCGGCCGCGACGCCCTGGAGAAGATGGACCCGGCCGCCCAGCGCAAGAAGGTCACCCTGGCGTGGGACGCCGAGGACATCCAGCGCATCCAGGCCTCGCTGTACGACACGGAGGGCACCCCCTTCAAGTACTTCGACCTGCCGCTGGCCAACTACGGCTCCTCCAACTTCGACAAGGTGATCGACGACGACGGCACCGTGGTGGGCGTGTCCATGTTCACCGGGTACTCGGCGAACGAGAAGCGCGCCCTGTCCCTGGCCACCATCAACCCGGACGTGCCCGAGGGCGCCCGGCTGAAGGTCGTCTGGGGCGAGGAGGACGGCGGCACCCGGAAGACCACCGTCGAGCCGCACCAGCAGACCGAGGTCAATGCCACCGTCTCCCCGGTGCCGTACTCGGCCGTGGCGCGTGAGTCCTACCAGGAGGGCTGGCGCACCGGCTACAAGGCCTGAGCCCGGTCTGTGGTCGGTCGCCCCTGAGGGCTGGCCGCCGATGCCCCGCAACTGACGGGTCCTTGACCCGGCCCGAGCGCACGGCGCCTCATCTCCTCGGAGGTGGGGCGCCGTCGTCGTTGGTGGGAGTTCTCGGGGAGCCTGTGCGCCGCCACGGGGCGGTGCCGGGCGAACTGTCCGTGGTGCCGGGGAGCTGTCCGTGGTCAGGGGACTCGTCCGTGGCGTCTCCCCACCGGACGAGTCCTCTGGACGATGATCCCTGCCGCGGTTCAGCCCTGGCCGGCCTGCGAGCCGATCAGCCGGCCCCCGCTGTTGAGCTGGAGGGCGCACAGCACCTGGCGGTCGCCCTCGGACCAGGACCCCGATGACGGGGTGTACATGGTGTAGCCGAGGCCGGAGTCCTCCGGGGCGCTGCCCGTGAAGGCGGTGAACGCGTCGCGGCAGCCGGCGTCCGCGAGCTCGTGTACTCGGTCCTCGCCCGGCCAGGACGGCTCGTCCAGCTGGAAGAGGGCGTAGGCCTCCAGGTCATGGGACACGGTGCACGGCACCACCTCGACCGTGTAGAGCTCCTTCGCCGCGGGCCGGTCGTAGCACTGGCCAGGGGACAGCTGGAAGATGCTCGTTTCCACCGCGGAGACGGCGGGAGTGGGCGTGCTCGTGCCGACGAGTTCCTCCGTGGCGCCCGGGCCGCCACAGCCGGTGAGCACGGCCGCGGCGGTGAGTGCCGCCGTCGGGACGGACAGGGCGCGCGTGGGCCGGGGTTGGGTCATGCGTCCCACTCTACGGACGCGAAGGGCCCGGCCCGTGCTCGCCCGCAGCCCCGGAGGCGACCGGCCAGCGCGCTCCTGACACGGCGCTGCCGCCGCCGGGATCCCGACGGCGGCGGCGCGCCCGGAGTGCGTCGGCTCAGTGCTTGCGCCGGTACTCCGCGATCCACTCGGCGGTCGCCTTCATGCCGCCGAAGGTGTAGAAGTGCAGCTTCACGTCACCGTGGTCCGGGGTCATGGCCGCGTCCAGCGCGGAGATCAGCTTCTCGGGGCCGGCGGTGCCGAGCAGGTTCGTCAGCGAGAAGCCGTACTTCTTGGCGATGCCCGCGGAGGTCGAGACGCCGAAGCGGCTGGCGTAGGTCAGCAGGCGCTTGATGCCGGCCGGGCCCGGCACGCCCACGCGGATCGGCAGCTGGATGCCGCGGCGGCGGACCTCCTCGATCCACCGGACGATCGGGTCGACGTCGAAACCGAACTGGGTGAGGACCGTGCCGTTCAGTCCCTGCTCCCGCAGCGAGGCGTTCTTGCGCTCCAGGGCGTCCCAGAGCTGGGCCTCGGTGATGTCCGGATGACCCTCGGGGTAGCCGGCGATGGAGATGTCCGTGAACCCGTGGTCCTTGAACAGGCCGGACTCGATGACCTCGAGGGAGGACCCGTACGGGCCCATCGGCTCGGACGGGTCCCCGCCGACGGCGAAGGCGTGGGTGGTGCCGACCTGATCGCGCAGCGCGGTGAGGAACTCGACGAGCTCCTCCTGCGAGGTCAGCCGGCGCGCCGAGATGTGCGGGACCGGGACGAAGCCGAGGTCCCTCGCGGCAGTGGAGGCCTTGACACGCATGGAGAGGTCCTCGTTGCCGAGGAACGTGACGTTGATGCGGGTGCCCTGGGGGATGGCCGCGGCGGCATCGCGCAGGGACTCGATGTCCTTGTCCTTGCCGGTCATCTCCAGCGAGGGCTGGGTCATGACGGTCTGGCGGCCGGTGGCGGGGGTGGCGTTCATGGGAATCCTCGGGGGTTCGCGGAGTGGGCGGCCCGGGCCGCGAAGCCCGGCCGGTGGTCTCGGTCACACTGTTCGGGATCGACCCTAATATAACTATGGCGATAGGTATAGGGGTGGGGGCCGAGGACAGCAGTGGCGCGCCGAGGAGGCCGTGGCGGTCCTCGAGCGTCACCTGCGGCGGACCATGGAGATCGTCCTGGGGTCAGCGATCGCCGAAGAATTGGCGTGACGCGGGACCGCTGACGTCCTGCCCGGCGTTTCAGGCGGTCGGCGGCCCGGCGTGGTCCGCGGGCTCACCCTCCGGCGCCCAGAACGCCTGGGTGCCCGGATCCTCCCCGTAGGGGCGGGGGCGGTGCATGAGCAGCTTGGCCAGCAATTCGGAAAGTTGCACCGCCTCGGCGTGGGTCAGGGCAAGCGACCATGCCTGCTCGCGGTCCATGTTCTGCAGGTACAGGCTCTCCACCAGGGTCTCCCCGGCCTCGGTGAGCCGGACGATGGTCCGGCGGCCGTCCTCGGGGTCGGCCTCCCGAGAGATCAGTTCCTTGCGCTCGAGGGTGTTGAGCAGGCTGGACATGGAGGCGGTGGAGACACTTGCGATCCTCGCGAGGAGATTCGGGTTGATGGGCCCCACGGACTTCAGGGAGAACAGGAGCTGGTAACCGGCGAAGCTGAGCCCGGCGGACTGCCGGATGGCCACCTCGAAGTCCTTGCTGAGGCGGTTGCCGACGCGCAGGAGGTTGAAGAAGAGCCGCACTGACAATGCGTCGGCCTGGCCGTCGGACATGGCGGCGGCTGCGCGCTCGGCGAGTTCCTCGTACTCCTTCGGGCCGATCCGACGCAGTTGTTCAGGCATGAGGTGAAGTCTAGCGAGGCGCGCGACGGCCTTCGGGGGCGCATGGCCGGCGGCGTCCGACGTGATCGGGGTGCGGGTCGGGTTCGCGGTCATGGGCTTGGTCCTTCGTCAGAGGGGGTCGGGAAAACCCCGCGGGCAGTGGTTGTGGGGGAGGTCACACGCTGTTAGCCTAGAAATCTAGTTAGATGTCTAGGCAACCTCAAGTCCACCCAGGAGAGAACCCCGATGCTGAAGGTTTCAGACCTCTCGGTCACCTACGGGAACACGCTCCCCGCATTGCGGGGGGTGTCCCTCGAGGTCCCGGCCGGGGGATCCGTGGCCCTGCTCGGCAGCAATGGTGCCGGCAAGACCACCTTGCTGCGTGCCGTGTCCAACACCCTGCGACGCCATCGCGGCAAGGCGGTGTCCGGGTCCATCACCTTCGACGGTGAGGAACTGCTCCGGCTGGACACCGCAGCCATCGTGGGGCGGAACGTCGTCCAGGTGCCCGAGGGCCGGCGGATCTTCGGGCGGCTGACGGTGGAGGAGAACCTACGCGTCGGCGGCATGCGCAGCGGCGGCCGGGAGGCGGCCCGGGCGCGGGACCACGTCTACGAACTCTTCCCCCGCCTCAAGGAGCGCCGCACCCAGCGCGGGCAGCTGCTCTCCGGTGGCGAGCAGCAGATGCTCGCGATCGGCCGGGCGCTGATGGCCGGCCCCCGGCTGCTGATGCTGGACGAGCCGTCACTGGGGCTTGCGCCCAAGATCGTGAGCCAGGTGGCCGAGGTGGTCCGGGCGATCAACGCCGCCGGGACGGCGATCCTCATCATCGAGCAGAACGCCAACATGGCCCTCGGGGTGGCCGATTATGCCTACGTGCTCGAGCGGGGCCAGGTGTCACTGGACGGCGATTCGGCCCGACTGAAGCAGACGGATGAGATCAAACACCTCTACCTGGGGCACAGCAGCGATGAGGGCGGGGCTCCGGCCCCCTCCCTGGTCGGCAAGAGCCTGGGTCCGTGGAAGGAAGGCCGCTGATGAGCAGGCAACCACTGTTGGAGGTGCGGGACGCCGAGGTCCGCTTCGGTGCCGTCAAGGCGCTCGACGGGGTGAGCTTCTCCGTGGCGGAGGGGACGATCCACTCGGTGATCGGCCCCAACGGAGCCGGGAAGTCCACCCTGCTCAACGTGCTCTCGGGCGTCTACCGGACGCACCGAGGTTCCGTCCACTTCCGTGGAGAGGACCTCACGCGCCTGCGCCCGGACCGCATCACCCGGCTGGGCATGGGACGGGCCTTCCAGAACCTGGCCCTGTCCGGCGAGCAGACGGTGCTGGACAACCTCATGCTCGGTCGCCAGTCCCTGACCCGGTCCGGGTTTCTCACCTGCGGCCTCGGCTGGCCATCGGCGCGGCGCGAGGAGGCCCGGCACCGGGAGCGGGTGGAGGAGATCGCTGCCTTCCTGGACCTGGACGAGCACCTGGGCAGCCCCGTGGGCGAGCTCTCCTACGGTTCCCAGAAGCGCGTGGAGATCGCCCGGGCCCTGGCCATGGAACCCTCCCTGCTCCTGCTCGACGAACCTGTGGCGGGCATGAACGCGGGGGAGAAGCGGTATATCGCCTCCCTGCTGAAGCTGCTCACCTCGTCACTGGACCTCACCATCCTGCTCGTGGAGCACGACATGGAGATGGTCATGTCGCTGTCCGACCGGATCACCGTGCTGGACTTCGGCCGCCCCATTGCTGATGGCACCCCCGAGCAGATCCAGCAGGATCCGGCCGTGATCGGTGCCTACCTCGGAACCGTCCAGGAGGACGCAGATGTCTGAAACCCTGATCACGGGCCTGTCCCTCGGGGCCGTCTACGCCCTCGTGGCCCTCGGCTTCGTGGTGGTGTTCAAGGCCTCGGAGGTCCTGAACTTCGCCCACGGATCGTTCGTCATCGCCGGCGCCTACGTCACCGCGCGCACGCATGAACTGCTCGGCTTCTACGGGGCGGTGCTCGCGGGTATCGCTGCCGCCGCCGTGCTCGCACTCGTCGTCGAGCGGCTGCTGGTCCGCCCGATCCGGGACGCCCCGGTGATCTCCCTGGCCATCATGACGATCGGCGTGGAGGTCATCCTCAACACCGAGCTGATCCGGCGGATCGGCGTGGACATCATGCCCCTTGGCCAGCCCTGGGGCGCCGATGCGGTCAGCATCCTCGGCAGCAACGTGCCGGTCAACCGGATCGTCGCGGTGATTGTCGCGGTGATCGTCATCGGCGCCTTCCTGCTGGTCTTCCGCTTCTCTCCCTGGGGCGTGGCCATGCGCGCCGCGGCCGAGGACCGCGAGACGGCCGAACTGCTCGGCCTCAACCTCGGCAGGATCTCCATGGTCGCCTGGCTCATCGCCGGGATCCTGGCCGGCGTCGCCGCGATCTTCCTGACCGGGGCGCCCACGCCCGGGCTGGCACCCACGCTCGCCGCCGTCGTTCTCCGTGCCTTCCCGGCCGCGCTCATCGGCGGGTTGGACTCGGTCCCCGGCGCCCTCGTCGGCGGCCTCATCGTCGGGATGACGGAGGCCTACGCGGTCGCCTTCCAGTCGGAACTCGAGTTCCTCGGCCGGGGCATCGGCGAGGTGATGCCCTTCCTGGTCATGATCATCGTCCTCGTCATACGCCCCCAGGGGCTGTTCGGACGGAAGGAGACCGCCCGTGTCTGAGACCACCATCACCGCGCCGGAGAACGAGGTCGGCAAGCCGCCGGCCGGTGCCCGCATCCCGGGCCCGACGCGCGGGCCAGGGCCTCGCTGGCTGCGTCCGGTCCTGCTGGGGCTGACCGCCCTCGTCGTCCTGGTCATTCCGCTGTACCTCGAGGCCTACTGGCTGCAGCTCGGTTTCCTCATCGCCGCCCTGGCGGTGGGCGCGATCGGCCTGAACCTGCTGACCGGCACCACCGGACAACTGTCCCTGGCTCACCCCTTCTTCATGGGCCTGGGCGCCCTCAGCTACGTGGTGCTCGCCGGCGAGCCGGCGGAGACCAGCCTCGGCCCGGTCATCGGGTTCAACTGGCCACCGTTCCTCGCGATGATCGGCGGCGTCGTCCTGGCCGGACTGGCCGGACTGCTCTTCTCACCCGTCTCCGCCCGTCTCCGCGGTCTCTACCTGGGCGCCGCCAGCCTGGCGCTCGTGTTCATCGGGCTCCACGTGCTCAACAGCGCGCAGCCCCTCTCCGGTGGGTACAACGGCCGGCCGGCCCCCGAGTTCAGCATCCTCGGGCTCAGCTTCGGTGGTGCCGAGGAGCCCCCCGTGGTCCTGGGCGTCGCCATGGGCCGCGCCGAACTGCAGTGGTACCTGGGCGCCGCGGTGCTCGTGCTGGCCATGTGGTTCGCCAAGAACATCCTGAAGTCCCGGGTGGGCCGGGCCCTCAAGCTCATCGACGGTGACCCGCTCGCCGCCTCCGTGGTCGGGGTCCCGGTGATGCAGTACAAGGGCAAGGTCTTCTTCCTCTCCTCCGTCTATGCGGGCCTTGCGGGCGTGATGTATGCCCTGGCGATCGGCAGCATCGCTCCTCAGTCCTTCGACATGGGGCTGTCCCTGGACTACCTGGCGATCATCGTCATCGGCGGCCTGGGCAGCGTGGGAGGGGCCGTGGCCGGCGCCGCCTTCGTCACCGGGCTGCCACAGGTTCTGCAGAACTTCGCCCCGCAGCTGGGCTTCCTCGACGCACTCGGCCTCACGACCGCCCACCTGGCGAACTTCATCTACGGTGCGGCGATCATCGCCGTGCTGCTCTTCAAGCCGGATGGCCTCGCGGGCATCTGGAGGGACGTCGCCTCGGCAGTGCGGAGGCGGCCGAACCGGCAGGCGACTCGGGTATCCCCGGGTGACCGTGGCCTCCCGGGCGCCTCCCCCACCGACGACAGCGCGGACGCAGCCGACACCACCGGTCACGGACGCCCGGGTGACATCCCCGGTGCGCCCGGACCGTCCACGGCCACCGACTCACCCTGAACCGCATCACCCCAACCCCCTGGAACACCTCTCGATGGAGACCACCATGAACAACACCATCCTGCGCAAGTCCATTGCCCTCGCTGCCGCGGTGACCCTGGCCGTGGGTGCCAGCGCCTGCAGCGCCAAGAGCGAGGCCGGTGGCGCCGCCGCCGGGGAGGAGGCCGGCGCCGTCAAGACCGGGGAGGGGATCAGCGGCAACACCATCACGCTGGGCCTGCTCGGTGACCTCACCGGTCCCTTCGCCGCCCTGACCACGGAGGAGAACCAGGGCGTACAGCTCTACTGGGACCAGGTCAACGAGGAAGGCGGGGTCTGCGGGCAGTACACCGTCGACTTCGACACCAAGGACCATGCCTACAACGTGCAGAACGCGGTCTCCATGTACCGGCAGATGACGCCGAATGTGCTGGCCTATCAGGTCCTCGTGGGCGGGTCCCACTCGGCCGCCGTCCTGCAGAATGCGGAGTCGGATAACCGCCTCATGGTCCCTTCATCCGCCACCGAACACCTGGCCTCCTCCGAGGTGGTCCTCACGCCGGCCATGCTCTACAACCTGGACATGGAACTGGTGATGGAATACATGCTGGAGCAGGGTGTCATCGCCAAGGGCGACACCGTCGGCATGATCTACCTGGAAGGCGACTACGGCGAGGCGGCCCACAAGGGTGCCGAGGCCGCGGCCGAGCGCAACGGCCTGACCCTGGTGGCCTCCATGGTCAAGCCGACCGATTCGGACATGACCGCCCAGGTGAACGACGCGCTGTCCAAGGACGCCAGCGCCATCCTCATCGGCTCCGTGCCGGGGCATACCAGCTCGGTGGCCACCGTGCTCCAGTCCGCCGGCGCGGACGTGGCCATGGGCGGCTCCTGGCCGTCCTACTCCTCGTCCCTGCTGGCCAACACCGGCGGTGACTACCTGGCCGAACACTTCTACGCCGCGACCATGGCCACCACCCTTGAACAGGGCAAGGGCGCGGAGATCCTGAAGGCCTACGAGGAACAGCACGGTGGGGCGCCGGAGACCAATCAGGTGGCCATGGGCTATGGCATCGCCGCCATGATGCACCAGGTCTTGGACCGCGCCTGCGAGAACGGTGACCTGACCCCTGAGGGGGTCGTCCAGGCCAAGAAGGACCTGGGCACGCTGACCTCGGACGGGGTCATGCCGGAGATGGACTACACCCGGCTGGGAGAGTCCCCGACGCGGGAGGCGTGGATCGTGCAGCTGGACAAGGAGGCCCCCGGCGGGCTCAAGACAGTCTCCGATGGCCTCTACACCTCGGAGAACCTCTCCGAGTGACGCGGCGTGACTGAACGGAAAGGGCCCGACCGGATCTCCGGTCGGGCCCTTTCCGTCGGGTGGGTCGTGGTTAGCGCAGTCAGGCACCCGTCCACACCGGACGCCGCTTCTCGCGGAAGGCGGTGGTGCCCTCGGTGGCGTCGGCGCTGGCCATCACCGCCGCGAACTCCGCATCGTTGCGGGCCCAGGCGGCGCGGTGGCCGTCCTGCAGGCCGTCCTGCAGGTTCAGCGCCACCGCCTTGGTGCCCCGCACGGCCAGCGGCGCGGCGGCGGCGATCCGCTGGGCCATCTCCCGGGCCTCGGCATCCACCGTCCCGGGCTCCACGAGCCGGCTCACCAGCCCGAGTTGGTAGGCGCGCTGGGCGTCCAGCCGTTCCCCGGCCAGCAGCATGGGCATCGCCACCTTCGGCGGTAGCTGGCCGGGAAGCCGGACGGCCCCGCCTGCACCTGCCATCAGTCCCACCGTGACCTCCGGCAGCCCGAAGGAGCTCGCTGTGGAGGCGATGAGGATGTCGGCAGCCAGGGCGATCTCGAAGCCGCCCCCCAGGGCGAGGCCCTCCACGGCCGCGATCACCGGGACGGCGGGGGTCCGGCGCGTGGCGCCGGCAAGCCCCCAGGAGCCGTGGGGGCCGTCGGCGTCGAACAGTGCCTGCCCCTGCGAGGTGGCCTTCAGGTCCGCGCCGGCGCAGAAGGCCTTCGTGCTGGAGGAGGTGATGACGACCACGTGGACGCCGGGATCGGTGTCCGCCTGTTCCATGGCCGCGGCGACCGTGTCCGACATCTCCAGGGAGACGGCGTTCATCGCCTCCGGGCGGTTGAGCGTGATCGTCATGATGCCGTCCTCGACGGCGACCAGTGCATCGGCCATCATCAGCCTCTTTCCCTGTCGTGCTGGTAGAACCCCTCGCCGCTCTTGCGGCCCAGGGCGCCCGCAGCGACCATCCGGCGCAGGATCTGCGGGGGCCGGAACGTGGGATCCCCGGTGGCCTCGAAGATCGAGCGACCGGCACGGTAGGCCACGTCCACCCCGGTGAGGTCGGTGGTGGCCAGCGGTCCCATCCGGTGGCCGAAGCCGAGCTCGCAGGCGCGGTCCACGTCCTCCGGAGTCGCCAGGCCTTCTTCGACGATCCGGGCAGCCTCCTGCACGAGGACGGTCATCAGCCGCGAGGTGACGAAACCCGCGTCGTCCCGTGAGACCACGATCGTCTCCTTGCCGAGCCGGTGGGCAAGGTCGACGGCGGCCTGCAGCACGGCGTCCGTGGTCCGGTAGCCGCGGACCACCTCGCACAAACGCATGACCGGGACCGGGGAGAAGAAGTGCATGCCGACCACCTGACCCGGGCGGCAGCACCGGGCGGCGATGTCGGTGATCGGCAGCGCGCTGGTGTTGGTGGCGAGGATGGTGTGGTCCCCGACGACGCGGCCCAGTCGCTCGAAGACGTCCTGCTTGACCGCGAGGTCCTCGATGACGGCCTCGATGACGGCGTCACAGCCGGCGAGGTCCTCCACGCAGGAGGCCTCCGCGAGACGGCCGAGCGCGTCCTCCACGGCAGCGGCCTCCATCCGTCCCTTGGCCTGCAGGTGGCGATAGCGGCCTTCGATGGACTCCTTGGCGCGGGCGAAGGCGCCCTCGACGGAGTCGTGGATGAGCACCGTGAATCCGGCCGCCGCGGCGACCTGGGCGATGCCGGCCCCCATTAGGCCGGCGCCGACGACACCGATGGTGGTGACCCCGGCAGAGTTCTCCTCGTGCACAGATTCCTCCGGATGATTGATCTCCCGCATCCCGGACGGGCCTGCGGCTGCTTCATTGACGCCTTCCAGCGTCCTGCCTAGAATGCTAGAAGTCAAGCAAATAAAGCTAGAAATCAAGCAATCAGGAGGGCGCATGTCCTGGAATCCCGACGACGCCGTCATCGCCGCCGTGGGGCGGTCGCCGATCGGCCGCGCCCGCAAGGGAGCGCTCAAGGACATCCGGCCCGATGACCTGGCCGCCCAGGTCGTCGGCGCGGTCATGGACCGGGTGCCCGGCCTCGCTGAGGGTGCCGTCGAGGACCTGGTCCTCGGCTGCGCCCAGCCGGAGGGTGAGCACGGAGACAACATCGCCCGGCGCGTCGCCGTGATGCTCGGCCGGGATGACCTGCCGGGCACCACCGTGAACCGGTTCTGCGCCTCGTCCCTCCAGGCCGCCCGGATGGCCTTCCACGCCATCCGGGCCGGCGAGGGCGACGCCTACGTGATCGGAGGCGTCGAGTGCGTCTCCCGCTATGGACAGATCGACTCTCCCGCTAACCGGGTCTTCGACGATGCGCGGGCGCGCGCCGAGCAGCAGGCCCGGGAGACCGGCTCCTGGCGGGATCCCCGGTCGGAGGGCGCCCTGCCGGACGTCTACATCACGATGGGCCTGACCGCGGA
This sequence comes from Micrococcus sp., assembly GCA_029961105.1. Lineage (GTDB taxonomy): Bacteria > Actinomycetota > Actinomycetes > Actinomycetales > Micrococcaceae > Citricoccus. Next base: position 19,251 of record JASBVO010000006.1, read on the forward strand.
GTTCGTCGCCCGTCATACCGGAACGACGCGTCAGGACCAGGACGCCTATGCGGCTCGCTCACAGCAGCGTGCCGCCTGCGCCCAGGACGAGGGATTCATGGCGCGCGAGATCGTCCCCGTCAGGTTGCCGGACGGCAGCGTGGTGGATGCCGACGACTCCCTGCGGCGGGGCACCACGACCGAGAAGCTCGCGGAATTGTCACCCGCCTTCCTCGAGAACGGCACTGTTACTGCCGGCAATGCCTGCCCACTCAACGACGGTGCCTCCGCGGCCGTCATCCTCTCCGGGCGCCGGGCCACGGACCTCGGAATCACCCCGCTGGCACGCATCGTCTCCAGCGCCGTGACCGGACTCTCGCCGGAGATCATGGGGCTCGGACCGGTGGAGGCCTCCGGGGTCGCGCTGCGCCGGGCCGGGCTCGAGGTCGGTGACCTGGACGCCGTCGAGCTCAACGAGGCCTTCGCCGCCCAGGTGCTGCCGAGCGCCCGCCAGCTGGGCCTGGACGAGGACCGTCTCAACCCGCACGGTGGGGCGATCGCCCTCGGGCACCCCTTCGGATCCACGGGGGCCCGCATGCTGGGCACGCTGATCAACGACCTGCAGACCCTCGACGGCCAGCTCGGGCTCGCCACGCTGTGCGTCGGGGGCGGGCAGGGCATGGCCATGGTCGTCGAGCGGCTCTGAGCCGGCCGACCTCCGACCGCATCGAGAAACACCAGAAAGCAGGCATCATGTCACAGCAGCAGGCTGACACCCTCGAGGCCTTCACGGCCCTGGACGGTGACTTCTACGGCTACGCCGAAGACCTCACCGAACGGGAGAAGCAGGCGCTGGTGCGCGTGCGCCGGTTCATGGAGGAACATGTCCGCCCGGTGGTGAACGACTACTGGGACTCCACCGAGTTCCCCCGGCACCTGGTCCGGGGTATCGGCGAACTCGGCATCCTGGGTGCCCCCTTCGAGCAGACCGCGGAGTTCGAGAACTCGGCCGTCTTCCGGGGGTTCGCCACCCTGGAGGTGGCGCGGGTGGACGCCGGCTTCTCCACGTTCACCGGGGTCAGCAGCGGCCTGTGCATGGGCAGCATCGCGCTGTTCGGCTCCCCGGAACAGCAGCAGCGATGGCTGGCTCCGCTGGCGTCCGGTGAGGCCGCCGGCGCATTCGGCCTCACCGAACCGTTCTCCGGTTCCGACGCCGCCCGTGGGCTGCGCACCCGCGCGCGGCGGGACGGTGACGGCTGGGTCCTCAACGGGCAGAAGCGCTGGATCGGCAATGCCACGTGGGGCGACGTCGTGATCATCTGGGCGCGGGACGAGGAGGACGGACAGGTCAAGGGCTTCGTGGTGCCCACGGACACCCCCGGCTATCGGGCCACGAAGATCGAGGGCAAGTACAGCCAACGCAACGTGCAGAACGCCGACATCGAGATGGAGGAGATGCGGTTGCCCCTCGACGCGAAGCTCCCCGGTGCCAACGGTTTCCGGGACACCGCGCAGATCCTCAAGCGCACACGGATCGACGTGGCCTGGGCGGCCGTGGGAAACGCCATCGGCGCCTACGAGGCAGCACTCGCCTACACACGCACCCGGGAGCAGTTCGGACGCCCGATCGCGGGATTCCAGATGGTGCAGGACCTGCTGGTTCGGTCCCTCGGCAACATCACCGCCTCGGTCGGCATGTGCGTGCGCGCCTCTCAACTGCTGGAGCGGGGTGTCCAGCAGGACCACCACTCGGCGTTGGCCAAGGCCTTCGTCACGGACAAGTCGCGTGAGGTGGTCGCCTGGTGCCGCGAACTGTTCGGCGGCAACGGTATCGACCTCTCCTACGACGTGATCCGCCACTTCAACGATGCTGAGGCGCTGTACTCCTTCGAGGGCACCCGGCAGGTCAATACCCTGATCGTCGGCCGGCACATCACCGGTGAGTCGGCATTCAACTGATCCGGCGCGGCCGATCGACACGCGCCGCGGCACCAGCTCATGGCCCGCGTGCGGGCAGGTATTCCGTAGGAGGAAGGCAGGCATGACCCAGCAGGGATGCTTCAACGGCCGAACGGCCCTCGTTACCGGCGCCAGTCGCGGCGTCGGGCTCGCCACCGCCCGGACGCTCGTCGACGGCGGAGCCCGGGTGGTGCTGACCGCGCGGGGCCGCGAAGGCCTGGACGCAGCCGTCGCGCAGCTCGGCCCGGCCGCCGTCGGGGTCGCGGGGAAACTGGACGACCCGGCGCACCTCGAGGAGGTCGCCGAGGTGGTGGGCGGGCTCGGCGGGCTCGACTACCTGGTCAACAACGTGGGCATCAATCCCGTGTTCGGACCCATGGCCGAGATGGACCTGGGAGCTGCCCGCAAGATCCTCGAGGTCAACGTCCTGGGGGCCTTCCGGGCCGCGCGTGCCGCCGTGGAGTGGGGCATCGTCGAGCGGGGCGGGGCGATCGTGAACATCGCCTCGATCGCCGGCATCTCCTCCAGTCCGGGCATCGGGATGTACGGGGTGTCCAAGTCGGCCGTGCTGGGGCTGACACGCCAGCTTGCGGCCGAGCTCGCGCCGGACGTGCGCGTCAACGCCGTAGCCCCTGCCGCCGTGAAGACCGACTTCGCCAAGGCCCTCTACGAGGGTCGAGAGGACGAGGTCTCCGCGCGGTACCCACTGCAGCGCCTGGGCGTCCCCGAGGACGTCGCCGGCCCGGTGGCCTTTCTGCTCTCCGAGGCGGCGGCATGGATGACGGGGCAGACGCTGGTCATCGACGGCGGCGCCTCTCTCGTCGGCCTGGAGTAGGTCCAGCCCCTGAGGCCCCTCCGGGGTGCGCCCCATGCCAGAGCCACGTCTCCGGAGGACTCCTTCCCGGGTGTTCCCCCAGGGGCACTCCTGCCTCCGGGCGACCGGCTGCACGGGCGTGCCGGGGTGACGGTCCGCCGGCCTGGCGCGGACCGCCACCCTGAGCCTGGTCACTGCGGCCGGTAGGCCTTGAGCTGGGCCCGGCCCAGCGTGGACAGGTGGCCCTCGTCTGGCCCGTCGGCCAGCCGCAGTCCGCGCGCGGCCGCGAAGAACGCGGCCAGGGGCGTGTCCTGGCTCAGCCCTGCGGCGCCGAACAACTGGACGCAACCGTCCAGGATGCGCTGGATCTCCCGGGGCACCGCGATCTTGATCGCCTGGATCTCCGTATGCGCCTCCCGATTGCCGCGGGTGTCCATCAACCAGGCCGTCTTGAGCACCAGCAGGCGCAGGGACTCCACCGTGATCCTGGACTCGGCGATGAACGTCCGGACCGTTCCCTGGGTCGCGAGGGGGCCGCCGAAGGCCTCCCGGTCCCAGGCGCGCCGGGCCGTCAGGTCCAGGGCGCGCTCGGCCATGCCCAGCAACCGCATGCAATGGTGGATCCGCCCGGGGCCGAGCCGGGCCTGGGCGATGGCGAATCCCTCGCCCTCGCCCTTGATGAGGTTCGCTGCCGGGACCACCACGTCCTCGAAGTCGATCTCGGCGTGGCCGCCATGCTCGCGGTCGTCGTAGCCGAGGACGGACATGGCGCGGCGGACGGTCACTCCGGGGGTGTCCCGGGGTACGAGGATCATGCTCTGCTGGCGGTACACCGGGGCATCCGGGTCCGTCTTCCCCATGACGATGAAGATCCGCGCCTCGGGATTCATGGCGCCGCTGATGTACCACTTCCGGCCCGTGATCCGGTAGGAGTCGCCGTCCCGGACGATGCGGGTGCCGATGTTCCGCGCGTCCGAGGAGGCGACGTCCGGCTCGGTCATGCAGAACGCCGAGCGGATCTCTCCGGACAACAAGGGCGTCAGCCATCGTTCCCGTTGCTCCGGGGTGGCGAAGGCATCCAGCAGTTCCATGTTCCCCGAGTCCGGTGCGGCGCAGTTCATGGCGGCGGGGGCCAGGTTCGGGCTCCAGCCGGACAGCTCGGCCAGGGGGGCGTACTGGAGCTGGCTCAGGCCGGCGCCGTGCTCGCCGGGCAGGAACAGGTTCCACAGGCCCCGGTCTCGCGCGCCGTCCATGAGGCGGCGAAGCGCCGGGGGACGGGTCCACGGGTCCACGGCGGTGGCCAGCTGGTCGTGGAACTCCGCCTCCGCCGGGATCACCTCGGTGTCGAGGAACTCCCGCAGTTCGGCACCCAGGCGCTGGGAGTGGGGATCGGGCGTGAAGTCCATGGTCAGTTTCCTCCGTTCTTCCGCTCCCAGGCGGCGAGGTGTCGCAGCCCGAGCGCGGCCAGTGGCTCAGTCATCTCGCCGGCGTACCGCGATTCCTCGCCCACGGCCTTGCCCTGCCGGAACCGGAAGTGCAGGGACTCGACGATGACGGCGACCTTGAAGGCGGCCATGGCCAGGTACCAATCCAGTTCCAGCCCCGGCAGGCCGCGGCGCCGGACGTATTCCGCGGCCAGGTCATCGAAGGCCGCGTATCCGGCCGCTTGGTCGACCGGAGTGGCGAAGTGCCGGCGGGTGGCCTCGCTGATCTCGGGCATGTCCCAGTAGATGCCCAACGTGGCGAGGTCGGTCAGGGGATCGCCGAGCGTGGACATCTCCCAGTCCAGCACGGCCACGATCGTGGATTCGTCCGTGGTGCGCACGAGGGTGTTGTTGAACTTGTAGTCGCCGTGAACGATCCCCACCCCGGACGGCTCCGGAGCGGTGTCCAGCAGGCGCGTGCCCAGGCGGTCCAGATCGGGCAGTTCCCGGCTGGTCGAGGCGGTCAGCTGGCGGTTCCAGCGCTGTGCCTGACGAGCCAGGAATCCGGCTGGGCGGCCGAAGTCCGCCAGGCCCACCTCGCGTGGATCGACCGTGTGGAGATCCGCGAGGACCCGTGCCAGGTCCAGCGAGAGGCCATGCCGGTGCTGTTCCGGCACGGCCTGCCCGGCGTCCCGGTCGGTCAGTGCCAGCCCCTCCACGAACTCCATGATGAAGAACGGCTGGCCCACGCCAGCGCGTCCGTCGGTATCGTCATGCTGGAACAGGGTGCGCGGTACGGGTACGCCGGTGTCGGCCAGGGCGCTGAGGACCCGGTACTCCCGTGACATGTCGTGGGCAGTGGCCATGACGTGTCCGAGGGGTGGCCGTCGCAGCACCAGCGGCCCGCGGTCCGAGGTGAAGGCCAGCGTGATGTTCGACGCGCCGCCGGTCAGCAGGCGGACGTCCCGGGGGGTGCCGAGCCCTGGCTGGTCGGCCTGGCACCACGTCGTGAAGGCGTCCACGTCGAGGCCGGGGATGGAGGGGGAGTCGGCGGCCGACGACTCATGATGCGGTACCGCCGGAAGGCTCGAGGTCATGTGCAGGTCCTTTCTGGGCTTGTCTCTAGAGTGCTAGATCTCTAGCTAAACGTCTAGTAATCTCTTGTACGTGCAGTGCATCACAGTTCCGACGATGAATCGAAGGTGAGACCCATGGGCCATGTCACGGAGTGCTTCTCCTTGATCGACGACGCCGGCCGGGCGGTGCCGGGACTTCACCTCGAAGCCCTCCACCGGACGCTGCCGGAGGCGCTGGACGAGGCCGTCGCGGGCCGCGGCGAGCGCACGGCGCTGAGCTACTTCGACTCCCGGTTCACCTTCGCTGAAGTCCGCGAGCACGCCTGGGCCCTGGCCGGATACCTGCGGGAGCAGGGAATCGGCAAGGGTGATCGCCTGCTGGTCCAGCTGCAGAACGTCCCGCAGTTCATCTTCGCAGCCTTCGCGGCCTGGAGCCTCGGAGCGGTGCTGGTCCCGGTCAGCCCCATGTACCGTGCGCGCGAGGTGAAGAGGATCGCAGCCGACTCCGGAGCGGTCCTCTGGGTCACCGCGCCGGAGACTTGGGCGCGTCAGGGCCGGGACTCCATGGAGGGCACGGACATCCGACGTGTCCTGGTCACTGAGCTGACCGACTTCGGCCGCGGGATCCCGGATCAGTTCACCACCCTGGAGTCTGCTCCTGGACCGATCCCTGCGGACGACCCGGTGGACTCCCTGTCTGAGGTCATCCGGAGCCGGCGCGGTCAGCGCCCGGAGCCGGTGGACCTGGAGCCCGGGGACACCGCCCTGCTGGCGTACACGTCCGGCACCACCGGTCCGCCCAAGGGAGCCATCACCTCCCATGCCAACCTCTTGTGGGTGGGGCATGCCTACCCGGTGTTCAACGGCGTGGGCGGCCCCGACCAGGTGCTGATCAGCACGGCCCCGCTGGTGCACATCACCGGCCTTGCCATGCACCTGACGTCCTGGGTCACCGAGACCTGCGAGTTCGTCCTCAACTACCGATTCGACCCCGGGGTGCACCTGGAGCTGATGGAACGGTTCGAGGTGACCTGGACGACCGGCGCCGCCACCGCCTACACCGCCTTGCTGCGGGAGGCGACGGCCCGGCCGCGTGACTTGCCGGCCCTCAAGGTCCTCGGGAGCGGGGGTGCCCCCATCCCCACCGAGATGGCCCGCCAGGTGCGGGAGCGGTTCGGCGTGGAGGTGCAGGCCGGCTACGGACTGACCGAGTCCACGGCTGCCGTCTCGTCCACGCCCGGCGGCAGGGCCCCCAAGGTGGACGCGGTCTCCGGGATCATCTCCGTCGGCATCCCCATGTTCGACACCCGACTGCGGATCGCGGACCCGGACGGCCGTGAACTGCCCGCGGGGGAGAGGGGGGAGGTCCTCCTGAAGGGCCCGGGCATCATCGCCGGGTACTGGCGCAATCCAGAGGCGTCCGAGGCCGCGTTCACCGACGGCTGGGTCCGCACCGGGGACATCGGATTCGTGGACCCCGAGGGGTGGCTGTACATCGTGGACCGGACCAAGAACATGATCGTGGCCTCCGGATACAAGGTCTGGCCGCGAGAGGTGGAGGATGTCCTGTATAGCCATCCGGCCGTGCGCGAGGCAGCCGTCGTCGGGGCACCGGATGCCTACCGCGGGGAGACCGTGGTCGCCTACGTGTCCTTGGCTGAGCCCAAGGACGGGACGGCCAAGCAGGCCCTGCTGCAGGAACTGCGTGACTACTGCACCGGTCAGCTGGCGGCCTACAAGGTCCCCCGGCACATCTTCGTCAAGGAGGACCTGCCGAAGAACTTCAACGGCAAGATCCAGCACCGTGAGCTGAAGGCCGAGGCCAGCGACATGGCGCGCGCGGACGGGCGGGCCGGCTGATGGCCATCACCCTGAGCCGCGACGGCGACGTCGCAGTGCTGACCATCGACAATCCAGGGCACCGCAATGCCCTGGACGACGAACACACACTCCAGATGCTCGACCATCTGGATGCACTGGAACAGGACCCGTCGGCCGGTGCCATCGTCCTGACCGGGACCGGGCGGCACTTCACCCCCGGTGGACGCCTGGACATGCTGGAGGAGCTGGCCGGACAGGCCCGGGACCCTGAACGCTCGCGGGCCCTGGAACAGCGGATGCGTACCAACGCCCGGGTGGTCGAGGCGCTGTCCGGGTCCCGCCTGCCCTCCGTGGCGGCCATCAACGGAACCTGCGTGGGAGCCGGTCTCGGCTGGGCGGCCGCCTGCGACCTGCGGATCGCCGCAGCCGGGGCCACCTTCGACTCGGCCTTCCTGAAGCTCGGGCTGGGAACCGACTTCGGCACCGCGTGGCTGCTCGGTTCCGTGCTCGGCCGGGCCGCAGCGGCCGACTGGCTGCTACGGCCCAGGCGACGCAACGCGGACGAGGCCCTGGCCCAGGGCTTCGTGTCCGAGGTGGTGGAGGATTCCGCCCTGCCCACAACCGCACGCGACACTGCTGCCGCCCTTGCCGGAACGCCCTCCGCCGTCGCCGCCATCCGGGCCGGGCTGCGTGAGGCAACGACGCGTCCGCTCGGCGACCACCTGGATGATGAAGCCGCCCGCTTCGTGGCATCCCTGGCCACCCGAGAGGCGGGGGGACGCATCGAGGCGGCGAACGCGGCCCTCCGTGCCCGCGCCACTCCTCAGGAAGGACTCCTGCGATGACCGCGCGCCCGGCGCACGGCGGGGACTCCGCCCCACGCCTGATGCGTCCCGCCCCGGACCGTCCACCGGCCGGGACCATGCTGGCCGGATACGTCGAGTGGCTCGAACAGCGCGGGCACCGGTTCGAGGACTACGCCGCACTGCACCGGTGGTCAGTGGAGGACCTGCCGGGGTTCTGGGCCTCGGCGTGGGAGTACCTCGGCGTCCGTGACCACGGGGACCCCGGCCCCGTCCTCTCCGGCACCATGCCGCACTGCACGTGGTTCCCGGCCGCACGGGTGAACTATGCCGAGAACGCCCTGCTCGGGGTGGAGCGCACCCGCCCGGGCGATGGTGGCGGGACGGCCCCCGGGGATCGGGCGGCCATCGTGTCCCTCTCCGAGTCACGCGAGCGGCAGGAATGGGACTACGCCCGGCTGCGTGCCGAGGTGGCCGGCGTGCAACGGCTGTTCCGTCAGCTGGGGGTGGGGCCGGGTGACCGCGTGGTGGGCATGATGCCCAACGTCCCCGAAGCCGCGGTGGCATTCCTGGCAGCGGCCTCCCTCGGGGCCGTCTGGGCCGGATGCTCGCCCGAACTCGGTCCCACGGCGGTGCTGGACCGCTTCGGCCAACTCGAACCCACCGTGCTCGTGGCCGTCAGCGGTTACCGCTACGGGGGCCGCGACATCGACCGATCCAGCGTCCTCGACGCCGTCGTGGCCGGCCTGCCGGGCCTGCGCGCCGTCGTCCACGTCCCGTACGGTTCCTTCGGCGGCCTCCCGGCGCCTTGGGGGCATTTCACTGTGGCGGATGTCACGGCGGAGGCCGATGGAACACCGGCGAAGGCTCCCCTGAGACTCTCGTGGCGGGACGCCCCGAGGGTGACGGCCGAGGACGTGGAGTTCACCACGGTGCCGTTCGACCACCCCCTGTGCGTGCTGTTCTCGTCGGGTACCACCGGGGCTCCCAAGGCCCTGGTGCACACCCACGGAGGCTTCCTCGCGGAGCATGCGAAGAATGGGGCACTGAGCTGGGACCTGCAGGACACGTCGGTGATGTACTGGGCCACCACCACCTCCTGGATGGTGTGGAACTCCCTGGTCTCCGCCCTGCTGTTCCAGGGCACGATCGTGATGGCGGACGGGAACCTGATGTACCCGGACATCTCCTGGCAGTGGCGCACCGCGGCCAGAGAAGGCGTCACCCTGATGGGGGTGAGCCCCGCCTACCTGATGACATGCCGGGCCGAGGGGCTCCGCCCTGCCCGGGATCACGACCTATCGGCCCTGCGCCAGGTCGGAGCCTCGGGCAGTCCCCTCCCGGATGCGGGGTACGAATGGGTAGCAGAGTGCTTGCCGCCCGGGATCGTCTTCAACATCGGCAGCGGGGGCACGGACGTGTGCACGGGCTTCGTGCAGTCCGGCCCCTGGTGCAGCGAGTGGGTGGGGGAGATGTCCGCGGCGGCGCTGGGAGTGGACGTGGTGGCCTACGACGACGCCGGGACGCCGGTCCTGGACCGCCCCGGCGAGCTCGTGGTCCGGCAGCCCATGCCCTCGATGCCACGCGGACTGTGGGGCGACGACGCGGTGACCCGGTACCGACAGGCGTATTTCGACCGGTTCCCCGGCGTGTGGACCCATGGTGATCTCATCCAGTTCCGTTCCGACACCGGCTCCTGTGCCATCAGCGGTCGCTCGGATGCCACCCTGAATCGCGGCGGAATCCGGGCCGGCACCGCCGAGTACTACAACGTGGTGGAGGCGATGCCCGAGGTCGAGGAGGCCCTGGTGGTCCACGTGGACCCGGAACGCGACGGGACCGGACAGCTGGTGCTGTTCGTGGTGCCGGCTGGTGCGGATGGGCAGTCAGGCCTGGAGGCCCGGGTGGGTGTTGCCGTCCGGGAGGGACTATCGCCCCGCCACGTCCCCGATGTCGTCCGGATTGTTCCGGCCGTGCCACGCAACCGGACCGGGAAGAAGCTCGAGATCCCGGTCAAGCGCGTCCTGGAGGGGGTCCCACCGGAGGAGGCCACGTCGATGGACAATGTCGCGGACCCTGAGTCCATGAGGGTCATCGCCCGCATCGGCCGGGACCTGAGGCCGGCATGACCGCCCACAGCCTGCCCGCCGCCATCGACGTAGGCCGCTTGCGGGCGGACGACGACATCGCAGGGGGGCAGTCGGCCACGGAGGGGCCACGCGGGCCCACGGTACGCACCACCGTGGCCCTGCGCTGGTCCGATCTGGACCTCCTCGGGCATGTCAACAACGCTCGCATCCTCACCCTGCTCGAGGAGGCCGGCTTCGCCTTCCACGATGCGCTGCGGCGGGACCATCCGGCGTCGCTGCCGGACACGGGCCGCGTGGTGGCTCGCTGGGAGGTGGACTACATCCGCCCGGTCCTGCGGGGTGCCGACGTGGAGGTGACCACCACCCGGTTGTCCCTCGGCCGGTCCTCGTACCGGCTCGGCTACGTCTGCGAGCAAGACGGCCGGGTGGCCGTGGAGGCTGTCTCGGTCCTGGTCCGCGTGGATGCTGACGGCCAGGCGCTCCCCCTCAGCGACGCCGAGGTCAGGCTCCTGAATACCGAGATCCGGTAGACGCCTCCGTCACCGGCGCGGGAGGGCGGTCCGCCTCTCACGGTCGTTCCCGTCTATCCCGTGGCTCTCAGTCCGCGTACTTGATGCCCCTATCCGCATACGGCGCCATCCACCGCCTCCGCAGGGAGGCGACACGGAACACGAACACGGCGACCACGATCAGCGCCGCCGTCAGCCAGGTGAACCATCCCAGCGACCACAGCAGGGCGGACAGTGCCGCCCCGAACAGCGCCGGCACCGCGTAGAGCCCCCGCGGATTGAAGATCTCCGGGACCTCGTTGGCCGTCACGTCGCGGAGCAGGCCGCCGACCACCGCGGTGGTCACGCCCAGCACGACCGCCATGACCGGGGTGATCCCGGCGGCCAGGGCGGTCCGGGTGCCGGTGACGCAGAACAGGGCGAGCCCGGCGGCGTCGAACACCAGCAGGGCCCGGCGCATCCGGTCCTGCCGGATGAGCCGGACGTACACCAGGGCCGCGGCGAGCAGCGGCGGCAGCAGGTACAGCGGGTTCGAGAAGGCGTTCGGCACGTCCTCGTTGATGATGAGGTCCCGCACCACGCCGCCACCGAGCCCGGCGAAGAACGCCAGGAACAGCGAGCCGATGATGTCGAAGTGCCGCCGGGCGGCCAGCAGCGACCCGGACACGGCGAAGAAGAACACCCCGAGCAGGTCCAGGATCAGCAGCAGCGTCGGCAGCGCGGACTCCACCTGCTCGACCACCGGGTCCAGTTCCTCGGACGGGGACGGGATCTCCGGATCCACGCTCGCCCGCCACAGCGCCAGCGTGATCACGGCATCCCCACCCGCCGCGAGGCTGTTCCAGTCCCAGCCGGCAGTGACTCACCGTGTCCGGGCGGCCGCCCCATCAACACCGCTTCCATGCCGCACCCTCAGCCCGGGGCTCAGACGCCCCGCGCCAGCTCCTCGGCCAGCCCAATGTAGGAGGCGGGCGTGAGCGCCATGAGGCGCGCCTCGGCGTCGGGCTCCAGGCCCAGCCCGGCGACGAACTCGCGCATCCGCGCCCCGTCCACCCGGTGCCCGCGGGTGAGTTCCTTGAGCCGCTCGTACGGGTTGTCCATGCCCTCGACGCCGGCGATCGCCTGGGCGCGCATCACGGTCTGCACGGCCTCGCCGAGCACCTCCCAGTTGCCGTCCAGGTCCGCCTCCAGCACCGGCTCGGCGACCTTGAGCTGCTTCATGCCCTTGGTGACGTTGGACGCCGCGAGCACCGAGTGGCCCAGGGCCACCCCGATGTTGCGCTGCGAGGTGGAGTCGGTGAGGTCGCGCTGCCAGCGGGACTCCACCAGGGTCGCCCCCAGGGAGTCCAGCAGGGCGTTGGAGAGCTCCAGGTTGGCCTCGGCGTTCTCGAAGCGGATCGGGTTGACCTTGTGCGGCATGGTCGAGGAACCGGTGGCGCCGGCGACCGGGATCTGCGCGAAGTAGCCGATCGAGATGTAGCTCCACACGTCCACGCAGAACCCGTGCAGGATCCGGTTGAACCGGGCGATGTCCGCGTACAGCTCGGCCTGCCAGTCGTGTGACTCGATCTGGGTGGTCAGCGGGTTCCAGGTCAGCCCCAGGTGCTCCACGAACGTCCTGGAAACCTCCTGCCAGTCCGCCTCCGGGGCTGCGGCCAGGTGCGCGGCGTAGGTGCCGGTGGCGCCGTTGATCTTGCCCAGGTACTCCTGCGCCTCGACGCGCTTGAGCTGACGCTCTAGCCGGTGCACGAACACCGCCATCTCCTTGCCCAGCGTGGTGGGCGTGGCCGGCTGGCCGTGGGTGCGGGAGAGCATGGGGATCGCCGCGGCGCTCGCGGCCAGCTCGCGGATGGTCCCGACGGCGGCCCGGGCGCCCGGGAGCCAGACGTCCAGCACCGCGTCCCGCACGCCCACGGCGTAGGAGAGGTTGTTGATGTCCTCACTGGTGCAGGCGAAGTGCACCAGCGGGGTCAGGTGCGTCAGCCCGAGCGGCTCGAGCCGGCGGCCGATGTAGTACTCCACGGCCTTGACGTCGTGCACCGTCTTGGCCTCGATGGAGCCCAGTTCCTCGATGCCCTCCACCCCGAAGTCCGTGACGATGGCGCGCAGCCCGGACTCCTGCTCCGGGGTGAGCGGGGACAGCCCGGGCAGGACCTGGCGGTTGGCCAGGTGGATGAACCACTCCACCTCCACGTGGATCCGATTGCGGTTCAGCGCGGCCTCGGACAGGTGGTCCGCCAGCGGCGCGACGGCGGCGCGGTACCGTCCGTCGAGCGGGCCCAGCGGGATGCCGGCGTCGGCCAGGGACTGGCGGGCCGGCGTCGGGCCCTGTGCCACAGGTGATGCGACGTCCGGCGCGGCGGGCGAAGCCGTGGACGAGGCGGATGACGAGGGCTGCGGAACGGAAGTCTCAGGCATGGCCCACATTCTCCCACGCCCCACGGGCCCGGCATGCTGAGTGCACGACGGGCGCGATCGGCCATGTTGGGGGCGCGCGCGGAGCAGATCCGCCCCTTCGTCGAGCACAACCTGACGCGGGGCGACGACGGCCGGCTCCGCTGGCGCTTCGATGCCCGCGGCCTGGTGGGCTCGCTGGTCACCATCACCGGCGCAGGACACGACATCACCCAGGAGCAGCCCGCGCAGGTGGCGCGGGCCGTGCTCGACTACCTGGCCGGGGCCTGAGCGGTCCGTCTCGGGACCGCCAGGGCCTCTGGCCCTCCCGGTTCCGCAGCTGGGCCGAGGCGCTGCGTGCGGTCCGGGCTGACGCCGTCGGCCACACGCAGGTTCCGGCCAGCGTTCTCTGATAGACCATCCATCAGGGCGTCATCCCCCGGCGCCATCCCTTCCGTAAAGGAGAGAGTCATGACTGCGACTGCAGAGACCACCACCGCCACGTTCGCCGGGAAGCCGGTGGATTCCCAGTTCATCGCCGGCCAGTGGCGCGAGGGCCGTTCGGAGCGGGTGAACACGGACATCAACCCCTTCGACGACTCGGTCGTCGCCGAGATCCGCCAGGCCTCGGTCGAGGACCTGGACGAGGCGTACCGGGCCGCGGCGGCCGCGCAGGCCGAGTGGGCGGCGATGGCCCCGGTCAAGCGCCGTGAGGTGATGCTCAAGGCCGCGCAGATCCTGGAGGACCGGCGCGAGGAGATCGTGTCCTGGCTGGTCAAGGAGTCCGGCTCGACCGTGATCAAGGCCAACATCGAGGTCTCCCTGGCGGTGGGCATCACCCACGAGGCCGCCTCGTTCCCGACCCGGGTGCACGGGACGATCCATCCCTCGAACACCGCGGACCGGGAGATGCGGGTCTACCGCACCCCGGTGGGGGTGGTCGGGGTGATCAGCCCGTGGAACTTCCCGCTGCACCTGTCCCAGCGTTCGGTGGCCCCGGCGCTGGCCCTGGGCAACGCCGTGGTGATCAAGCCAGCCTCGGACACTCCGGTGACCGGCGGGCTGCTCATCGCGCGGATCTTCGAGGAGGCCGGGCTGCCCGCGGGCGTGTTGTCCGTGGTGGTCGGGGCCGGTTCGGAGATCGGGGACGCGTTCGTGGCCCACCCGGTCCCGCGGCTGATCTCCTTCACCGGGTCCACCCCGGTGGGCCAGAACGTCGGGCAGGTGGCCACCAGTGGGGAGCACCTGAAGAAGGTCTCCCTGGAGCTGGGCGGCAACGCCCCGCTGGTGGTGCTGGACGACGCCGACGTGGACGCCGCCGTGGGCCAGGCCGTGCCGGGCACCTTCCTGCACTCGGGACAGATCTGCATGGCGGTGAACCGGATCATCGTCCAGGCCCCGGTGTACGAGGAGTTCGTGGCCAAGTTCACCGCCGCCGCGCAGGGTGTCCCGTTCGGGGACCCGAGCCAGGAGGGCACCCTGGTCGGCCCGGTCGTCAACGACTCCCAGCTGGAGGGCCTGAAGAAGAAGATCGCCGGGGCCAGGGACGCCGGGGCGACGGTCGCGGTCGAGGGCGAGATCACCGGCCGGGTGGTCCCGCCGCACGTGTTCACCGACGTCACCGCGGAGATGGAGATCGCCCGGGAGGAGATCTTCGGGCCGATGGTCGCGATCCTCAAGGCCGATAACGAGGAGCACGCCCTGGCCCTGGCCAATGACCACGTCTACGGGCTGTCCTCGGCGGTGTTCACCCAGGACCTGGACCGCGGGGTGCGCTTCGCCCAGCAGGTCAAGGCCGGGATGACGTTCGTCAACGAGATGACCGTCCAGGACGAGGCGCACGTGGCCTTCGGCGGCGAGCGCAACTCCGGCCTGGGCCGGTTCAACGGCGAGTGGGCCATCGAGGAGTTCACCACCACCCACACCATCGGCGTCAAGCGCCTCTGAGCGGGCAGGCGGTCAGGGGGCGGCGCCTGCGTCCCCCTGACCCCGCTGTTCCGTTGAGCCTTCCGTACCGCTGACCCGTCGACGGCGGCGTCGCACCTTCTCGGGGTGCGGCGCCGCCGTCGTCGGTCGTCCCGAGCATCAAGCGGATGCCCTGCCGGACGTGTCCGCCATCCGTTGGCTGGAATTGTTCCCTCGGGGAGCGTCCCAGGGAACAAATCTCACCGTTCACCGCGCGTCGGCGAGGGAGGGCATACCGGATCCGCGTGGAGGGCGGGTGCGCAGGGCCACGGCGCAGGCGAAGCAGACCGCCACCTCCAAGGTGACGATGGCCAGCATCAGGGGCGCTCCCGTGTCGAGTCCGAGCCCGGACCCGACGGGCGATGCAGAGGCCACTGCGGGCGCGGCGTCCACCGCCAGGCCGTCTCCGGCGCCGTGGGTCCCGTGGTGGCCGCCACCTCCACTCGGGATTCCCGTCAGCAACGCCACGTGCAGCGCGGCCATCACCCCCGCCATCACCCAGAGGTGCCGCAGGGCACGGGTCCGCGTGCATCCCGTGGCCGGCCGGACGGCCACCCGCCGGAGGACGCCGAGCGCACACTGCAGGCACCACAGGACCATCGCGGACATCACCACGGTCAGGACGATGCCGTGGGAGTGCTCGAGCAGCATCCAGGCGTGCAGGGGCACGGAAGCCATGGCGAGCCCGGCCGCTACCCCACGGGCGGTGAACCGTCCTGAGGTGCCGGCCGGGACTGACTCAGTCGCCGCAGCCGCCATGGCCCTGGCCGTCCTGGGCGGCGCCGTCGGACGGGGCGGCGGCACCGTCCCCGGGGGCGCAGCAGTGGCCAGACGCCGGGGCGGGGACGTCCAGGACGGGGGAGCGGTCGAAGAAGCCCTCCGGCCGCAGCCGGAAGCCGGTGTGGTCCACGGGCATGATCGGCCAGTCCTCTGGACGCGGGAAGTGCGTCAGCCCGAAGGTGTGCCAGACGACCAGGTCCTCGCCGTCCACGTTCCGGTCCGCCTGCGTCCAGTCGGGCAGGCCGCCGTCGCCGGCGTGCTGGTTCGGGAAGTCACCGGTGGGGTACCGCTCGTCCACGTGGTACGGCGAGACCCACAGGGCCTTGGACGCGAACGTGGCCCGGCGGTGGATGGAGGAGCCCTCCGCCGCCAGCAGTGTCGGCGTCCCCTCGGGGTGCAGCTTGTAGGCGACCGGGTGGCCGAGCCGGTTGGTGGACTCAGTGCTGGAGACCACCCAGGTGCGTCCCACGGCCTGGTCCGCGTCGCGCTGGGCCTGCCGCTCTGTGGAGAGCACGGTGCGCTTGCGCGTGAAGGCGTTGCCGCGGGGGTTCTCCTCGGAGAACGGCAGCCGCACCGCGTCCTCCTCCTCGACCCGGCACGCGCCGCCGTCGAGGGCGAAGTCCAGCCGGGCGGAGAACAGGTGCTGGTGGAAGGGGGCGCCCAGACCGGGGGCCATCTCAGAGGCGTAGTCGGTCTGGCCGTCGGGCACCGAGGAGGTGAAGACGATGCCGGTGGCCTTGGCCTCGAACTCGATGGTGCCGTCCAGGTAGAGGTACCAGTAGAAGCCGTAGTCGTAGTTGCCGACCGTGGTGAAGAAGGAGATCACCAGGCGACGGTTGCGCCGCGTGTAGGCGATGCCGGACCACAGGTCGGTGTGCTTGGACAGGATGGACCAGTCCTCCTCATGCATGCAGATGCCGTTGACGATCTGCCGCGGCTCGCCCACGTTGTTGGCGACCCAGGGGGAGAGGTAGGTGATCTCGCCCAGGCAGTCGCAGCCCAGCTCCAGGGAGTTGGCCCACTGGCCCACGAGGTACTCGCCGGTGTCGAAGTAGTTCTGCCAGGACCGCACGGGGGAGGGGTCACCGTAGGGCACCACCATCTCGGCGATCGCGGCCCGGTCGAGGATCCGGCGGGTGCGCTCGCCGTCCTGGAAGGAGATGTTGTGCAGGACCAGACCCTCGCGCATGTCGAAGCCCACGTCCAGGGACCACTTCTCCCATTCCACGTGGTTGCCGCCGGTCACGGTGAAGGACGGCCCCTCCGGCTGGGTGATCTCGATCGGCTTCTGGGTGGTACGGATCGGGCCGGTCAGCTCCGGATCGGTGTAGTTGCCGTGCTCGGCCGGCACCGGCATCACGCCGAGGTCGATGACCTGGTCCACGGCCCGGGCGGCCACGTCCACATAGGCGACCAACCCGTCGATCGGGTGGGCCCAGGCGGAGTCGGTCTCGTGCTGCTGGTGGAAGGCCAGGCCGCGCAGGATGCGCCGGCCCCTCTCCTCCGGGTACTCGAACACGCCGGCGGACAGCGGGGCCACACGGACCTCCTCCACCGGGATCCCGCGCTTCTCCAGCGCTGCGAGCCACTGCGGGTCCTCGGCGAGCACGGACTCGACGACCTCGAACTCCTCCTCGAGCACCGGCAGCTCGCCGCTGGCGGAGGTGTCCAGCACGGTGTCCGACTCCACCCGTCGGTGGGTGGCGGAGACGACGACGTCATGGGAACGGCCGTGCTCGGTGTTCAGCAGGAAGACGCGGAAGCGGCGGTCGGCCGGGGCATCGGCCGGGGTGCCGCGGGGCGGGTCGACGAGCCCCAGATAGCCGATGCGCATGGCCTCGGGGAACAGCCCGGCCTCGGCGAGCACCTCGCGGACCGTGGTGATCTCCTCGGGCGTCTGCAGCGCGTAGGCGCCCGAGGACCCTGCGGGCGAGATGGATTCGGTGGCGTCACGCGTGCCGGGATCGGTGGTGGTCATGTCCGGACCTTTCGGAAGTGGTGGGCCTGGGGTCAACGCGGCAGTGAACTGCATCACGTTTACGTCTACAGTTGTAGAGAATAAGCACGGGGATGCCGCGGTGGCAAGAGGCGCCGGGCGGGGCGTCACGCCCCCGGAAGCGCCCTCGGCGCGGTGGCACAATGATCCCGACGACGACGGGCGGGCCCCGCGGAGCGCCGCGGGGGCGCAGGAGAGGGGGCGGGGATGCCGAAGGTGGTGGACCACCAGCAGCGCCGGCAGGAGCTGGTCGAGGCGACCTGGCGCATCATCGCCCGGCACGGCCTCTCCGGGGCCACGATGCGCCAGATCGCCGCCGAGGCCGGATTCGCCAACGGCGCCCTGAAGCCCTACTTCCCCACGAAGGCCGAGCTGATCGAGGCCACCTACGGCTTCGTCTTCGACCGCACCAACCGGCGCGTCGAGGTGGCGACCCGCGACCTCGATGGGCTGGCCGCGCTGGAGGCCTTCTGCCGCGAGGTGCTTCCCCTGGATGCGGAGCGGCTGGACGAGGCCCGCGTGGTGATCTCCTTCTGGCAGGAGGCGGCCCATGACCCCCGGGGCGCCGAGCTCAACAACGTCTCGATGGCGCAGTGGCGGCACTCGATGGCCGACTGGATGGGGCGGGCGCGTGAGGCCGGCGAGCTGGAGCCGGAGGTGGAGATCCCCGCGGCCGGCGACGTCCTGCTGAACTTCCTGCTCGGCTGCCAGGTCTCCGCCGTCATCGACCGTAACGCCACGACTCCCGCCGACCTCGAGCGGCAACTGGCCGCCCAGCTGGACCGGCTGCGCGCCGCGCGCTGAGCGAGGGCCGGTCGGGGTCGACGTCGGGCCGCGTCGCCTGCAGGCCGCGCGCTGAGCGCCGGGCGCCTGGTGTCTCGCCGTCCCGCGCCGCCTGCGGGCCGCGCGCTGGCGTCGCGCGGGTGGGGGCGACGTCGGCCCCGCCGGGCGCGTCCAGGTCACCCACGTGCCCCGCCGGGTTTTCCTCCAAGCGGAGAGAAAACGATGACGGATGCCCCTGCGGCGGCCTACAGTGGACAGTGAAGTGACCCGCGCCACATCGTATGCCCGGGTCATCGGATGCCCTCGGCCCCTGACGTCCCCCCCGTCGGCACCGCGCCCGTCGTCTCCAGGAGGACCCATGTACCAGCAGGACATCGCCACGGACTTCGCCCACTGGCGCAGGCTCGTCTCCGACTCCTTCGTCCCGCTGGACGCGGAGCAGGCCCGGCCCGGCAGCTTCACCGGACGACTGGCCGGGCGGCACCTGCAGGAGCTGGCCATCATGCGCGTCACCGCCGGTCCGCACGCCGTGCTGCGCACCCCCGAACTCATCGGCCGGGCCGGTGCCGGATACTACAAGCTCAACCTGCAGGTCAGCGGCCATGGCCTGCTGGTCCAGGACGGCCGGGAGACCCTGCTGCACCCCGGCGACCTGGCGATCTACGACACGGAGCGGCCGTACTCCCTGGCCTTCGACGACGAGTTCTCCACCCTGGTGCTGATGTTCCCCCGGCAGCTGACCGGGATGTCCGCGGACGACGTGCGGGAGCTGACCGCGACCACCATGGGCGCCGGCCACCGGCTCGGGGCGGCCGTGGCCCCGTTCATCACGCAGATCGGCGCGATGCTGCCCACGCTCGACGGCCCGATCGGGCACCGGCTGGCCCTGAACGTGGTGGACCTGCTGGCCACGGTCATGGCGGACGAGCTGTACTCCCGGCCGGAGGCGGACGGCACCCAGCAGTCGCGGCTGCTGCGCCGGATCCACCACTTCATCGAGTCGCAGCTGGCCAACCCGGACCTGGGCCCGGACATGATCGCGGCCGCGCACTACATGTCCACGCGCGCGCTCCACCAGCTGTTCGCCACCACCGACCACACCGTGGCCCGCTGGATCCGCGAGCGCAGGCTGGAGAAGTCCCGCCGCGACCTGCAGGACCCGCTGTTGCGCGACGTCCCCGTCGGGTCGATCGGGGCCCGCTGGGGCCTGGCCGACCCCGCCCACTTCTCGCGACTGTTCCGCGCCGAGTTCGGTCGGTCTCCCGCGCAGTACCGCCGCGAGCACCTCTGATCCGGCGGGGAGCGAACGTGACCGCGCGGCCCGTCACCGCCGCGCTGGCGGTCGGTGCCGCCGATGCCGCCGGTGCCTGCCGCGCCGTGGCCGGGGCCGCCGTCGGGATCGGGGCCGCCGTCGGGAATGGAGCCGCCGTCGGGATCGGTGCCGCGCACCCGCCGTGCACGGATCGTCAACAGTCCTGCCCCCAGGGCCAAGCCCGGCCCGCGGTGGCGGGGGCATGCTGATGGGCAATCCTCGCTGATCCCTCGGCGCACCCCTCCGGCCCCCCGGACCTTCCCCCAGGAGATGACCATGTCCGAATCGACCACCACCCGCGGCGCCGCCCCGGTGTCCGGATCGCCTTCCCCGCACGACGACGGCCGGCTGGCCGAGGACGGCCGCCTCGGCGCCCGCCGGATCGGCGTCCCGGCGCTCGTCTTCATGATCATCGCCGCCTCGGCCCCGCTCACCGTGATGGCCGGCGGCGTGCCCAGCAACTTCGCGGTCACCTCCCTGGTCGGCATCCCGCTGTCCTTCGTGGTGCTCGGCGTGGTGCTGCTGCTCTTCTCCATCGGCTACGCCGCGATGAGCCGCCACGTGCACAACGCCGGCGCCTTCTACGCCTACATCGCCAAGGGCCTCGGCAAGCCGGTGGGCGTGGGGGCCTCGCTCGTGGCCGTGGTCTCGTACAACTGCATGCAGATCGGCATCGCGGGCATGTTCGGCTTCGCCCTGTCCTCCTTCCTGGAGGGCGTGGCCGGGATCTCCCTGCCGTGGTGGGCGTGTGCGCTGATCGCGTGGGTGGCCGTGGGCGTGATGGGCATCAACCGGGTGGACCTTTCCGCGAAGGTGCTGGGCGTCGTGGTGGCCGCGGAGTTCCTCGTGGTCATCGTCTTCGACGTGCTGTCCTTCGGGGTGGCGCCGGAGGGCGTGACCGCGGACGGGCTGGTGCCCGACCAGCTGTTCACGGCCGGCGTGGGTGCCGCCCTCGCGTTCTCCATCGCCGCGTTCATGGGCTTCGAGTCCGGCGCCATCTACAACGAGGAGGTCAAGGACCCGCGGCGCACCGCCGGCGTCGCCACCCTGATCGCGATCTCCGTCATCGCCCTGTTCTACGGCTTCTCCTCCTGGACCATGGTGATCGGGGAGGGCGGGTCGAACATCATTGCCCGCTCGCAGGAGTTCGGCCCGGACCTGATGTTCGTCTTCCTG
This sequence comes from Micrococcus sp., assembly GCA_029961105.1. Classification (GTDB taxonomy): domain Bacteria; phylum Actinomycetota; class Actinomycetes; order Actinomycetales; family Micrococcaceae; genus Citricoccus. Next base: position 40,132 of record JASBVO010000006.1, read on the forward strand.
GCCCAGCACGCCGGCCAGTGGTTCGTGGACCTGGCCAACCTGATGTTCATCACCAGCCTGTTCGCCGCCCTGGTGGCCTTCCACAACATCGTGTCCCGCTACTTCTTCTCCTTGGGACGCGAGCGCGTGCTGCCCGTCTGGCTGGACCGGACCGGCGTACGTTCCGGCGCCCCCGTGGCCGGGTCGCTGGCCCAGTCCGCGCTGGCGCTCGTGGTCATCCTCGTCTTCGGCCTGGCCGGCGCCGGCTCCGACGACCCGCTGTTCCCCGTCCTGACCCTGTTCACCTGGCTGACCAACATGGGGGCGTTCGGCCTGGTGCTACTGATGGCCCTGACCTCCATGGCCGTCGTCGGGTTCCTGCGCCGCCGCTCCGGGGAGTACTCCCTGTGGACCCGGCTCATCGCCCCGGGCCTGGCCGCCATCGGGCTGGTGATCCTGTTCGTGGTGATCGTGGTCAACTTCAACGTCCTCATCGGAACCGAGGACGCCACGGTCCTCAGCTGGCTGCTGCCGGCCATCGTGCTGGTGCCGGGGCTCTTCGGCACCGTCTGGGCCTGGTGGCTGCGCGCCGAGCGCCCCGAGACCTACCGCGGCATCGGCCAGGGTGGTGTGCTGGACTGACCCGCCCCTGACGCGCCGCTGGACCCGGCCACGTACCCCTGGCCGGGAGCCTCCTGTCCCGGCTCTCCAGTCCCGGACCATCCCATCCCCGCCCCCCCGTCCCCAACGTCCATCCCTGATCCCGAACCCCTGAGGAAAGGACCCCTCATGACCACCGAGACCACCACCGCCACCGACCTGACCACCTTCGAGAACCTGCTCGCCGCCATCACGGCACCCGAGGGGCAGGGAGTTCAGATGAAGGACCCGGCCACCGGCGCTGTCGTCGGGTACGCCCCGCAGCGTACCGAGGCGGACCTGGACGCCGCGATCGCCACCGCCCGGCAGGCCCAGAGGGCCTGGGGAGCGAAGTCCCATGCCGAGCGCTCGGCGTACCTGAACCGGGCAGCGGACGCGGTGGAGGCCGCCGCCGAGGCCCTGGCCGAGTTGCTCTCCCGGGAGCAGGGCAAGCCCCTGAACGGGCTGAACGCCCGCTTCGAGGTGGGCGCCTGTGCCGGCTGGTTGCGCGCCAACGCGCGCTTCGAGATCGAGCCGCAGGTGCTGGTGGACGACGAGTCCGGCAAGGCCGTGCTGGAGTACGTGCCGGTGGGCGTGGTCGGGGCGATCGGGCCGTGGAACTGGCCGATGATGATCTCCATCTGGCAGATCGCGCCCTCGCTGCGGATGGGCAACACCGTGGTGCTCAAGCCCAGCGAGTACACCCCGCTATCCGTGCTGGGCCTGGCCGCCGTGCTGAACCAGGTGCTGCCCGAGGGCGTGCTGCAGGTGCTCGCCGGGGACGGTGCGCTCGGGGCGGCACTGACCGCCCATGAGGGCGTGGACAAGCTCATGTTCACCGGGTCCACGCAGACCGGTCAGGCGATCATGCGCTCGGCGGCGGACACCCTGAAGCGGCTGACACTGGAGCTCGGCGGCAACGACGCCGGGATCGTGCTGCCGGACGCCGACCCGGAGGCCATCGCCGAGGGCGTGTTCTGGGGGGCGTTCATCAACACCGGCCAGACCTGCGCGGCGCTGAAGCGGCTGTACGTGCACGAGTCGCAGTACGACCAGATGTGCGAGGCCCTGGTGGACGTGGCCAAGAAGATGCCGATGGGCGTGGGGACGGACGAGGAGAACGTGCTCGGTCCGCTGCAGAACAAAGCCCAGTTCGACATCGTCTCGTCCCTGGTCGAGGAGGCCCGGGCCGGCGGCGCCCGGATCCTCACCGGCGGCGACCCGGACGAGGACCAGCCCGGTTACTTTTACCCGGTCACCCTGGTGGCGGACATCGACAACGACAACCCGCTGGTCGCCCAGGAGCAGTTCGGCCCGGCGCTGCCGATCGTGAAGTACACCGACCTGGACCAGGTCATCGACTGGGCCAACGGCCTGGAGGTGGGGCTGGGTTCCTCCGTGTGGGGCACCGACCTGGACGAGGCCCGGGCCGTGGCCGCCCGCCTGGAGGCCGGGACCACCTGGATCAACAAGCACGGCGCCGTGGACCCGCGGGTGCCCTTCGGCGGTGTGAAGAAGTCCGGGTACGGCCTGGAGTTCGGTCTCGAGGGCCTGAAGTCCGTGGCCCTGCCGAAGGTCACCAGCTGGTGAGCTGATGCCGGCCCACTGGGCGCCGGCATCACATCAGGTGCGGGATCCGCCGGCCATCACACGTAGTTGTGGCCAGCGGATCTCGCACCTGATGCGCGCTCGAGGACGGCCGCTACTGCCACCCGCCGTGAGCGGTGGAAATTGTCCCTTCGGGCCGCCTCCGGAAGGACAATCTCCACCGATGGGCGAGCACCACCGATGGGCGAGCACCACCGATGGGCGAGCACCACCGATGGGCGAGCGGGGGATGTGGCTGCGGTCCCTGGGGAGCCGCCCTTCGGACCCCGCCCCTCGGACCCCTCTCTCCCACGCGAGCCCGGAGCCCGGCCGTACGCTGGACCCCATGTGGCAAGACGAGGCGCGCCAGTGGCTCCGGGAGGTGCTCCCGGCGGCAGGTCCCCTCGATATCGAGGTGGTGCGGGAACGCGCCTGGGGAACCATCTGGAGGGTCACGGCCGGCGGCGACCTGTACTGGTTCAAGCGGGCACATCCCGAACTGCGGCAGGAGGTGCGCCTGCGCCGGGTGCTGCAGCACCGGGCGCCGGATCTGGTGCTCGAGGTGGTCGCCGACCACGCGGAACGCGGCTGGATGGTGACCATCGACCAGGGACCGACCCTGGCCAGCCTCGCCCGCGAACAGGGACCGCACCACTACGAAGAGCTGGCCGCGTCGATGGCCGAGATCCAGCGGTCCGTCACCGCTGCAGACCTGGCCGGCCTGGGCCTGCCAGTCTTCGCCCCGAGGAAGGCCGTTGACCAGCTCGACGAGATGCTGGCGCCTTTCGCGGAGCTCCCGGTAGACCACCCCGCCCACGTGAGCCCCGGGGAACGCGAGGGCGCGCTGGAACGCCTGGCCGCCGTCGTCGACCGGTGGACGCGGCTGGAGGCAGCGGTGCCCGGGCTGGGCCTGGACCACAACGACCTGCACGCCGGCAACGCGTTCCCGGGACCGCGGATCAGCGACTGGGGAGACGCCGTGATCGCCCACCCGTTCGGCAGCCTGCGCGCACTGCTCGTCCCCGCCCGCAACACCTTCGGACCGGAGGTGGTGGACCCGATCCGCCGCGCCTATCTGGCCGGGTTCGCGGACGGGAGTGGGGACGGGCCCGGGGGCGTCGAGGCGCTGCAGGAGGCCCTCGACGTGGCGATGATGCTTGCCGTGCCCCAGCGGCTTGCTGCCTGGCGGGCCATGCAGGACCCGCAGTCCTGGGCCGAGTACGCCCACTGCATCGGGCCGCTGTGGCGCGAGGCCGGGGTGCCGGCGGAGCGGGTCACCGTTCCGTGAGGTCCCCGACGTCGGCCGCCGCCGCCCGCCGTCGGCCGCCGCCGCCCGGCATCGATCGGTGGAAACCGTCCCTCCGGAGCGCCTCTGGCGGGACAGATCCAGCCAACGGGTGAGGTGACTGGGCCTACCGCTTGCGGTACAGGGCCTTGCGCTGGAACTTCGGCTCCGAGGTGACGAGCGCGCCCAGGGACCGGAAGATGTCCTCGTCCACCGTGCCCAGGATCGTGGTGGTGTGCACGTTGCAGCCGGCCAGATTGCGCAGCTCGGCCACGGCGCGCCGGGCGTTCTCGTCCTCCGCCGCGGAGACGGACAGGGCGATCAGTACCTCGTCCGTGTGCAGCCGTGGGTTGCGTGAGCCCAGGTGCTCGGTCTTGAGCGTCTGGATCGGCTCGATCGACTCGGGCGAGAGCAGGTGCACCGCGTCGTCGAGCCCGGCCAGGTGCTTCAGCGCGTTGAGCAGCATGGCCGCCGAGCAGCCCAGCAGCGGCGAGGTCTTGCCGGTGATGATGGTGCCGTCGGCCAGCTCGATCGCCGAGCCGGGCTCGCCGGTGCGCTCCTCCACGGCCAGGGCGGGCGCGACGACGGCGCGGTCCTCGAGCTTGCAGCCGGCCTTGGACATCACCAGGGCCACGCGCTGGGAGACGGTGTCGTCCAGGTCGTTGATGCGCTCGTCCACCAGGGCCTTGTAGTAGCGGCGGATGATCTCCTGGCGGGAGGCCTCCCGGCAGACCGAGTCGTCCACGATGCAGTCCCCGGCCAGGTTCACGCCCATGTCCGTGGGGGAGGCATACGGGGAGGACCCGGTGAGCTCCTCCAGCAGGGTCTTCATCAGCGGGAAGACCTCGACGTCCCGGTTGTAGCTGGTGACCTGCTGGCCGTAGGCGGCCAGGTGGTAGGGGTCGATCAGGTTGACGTCGTCCAGGTCGGCCGTGGCCGCCTCGTAGGCGAGGTTCACCGGGTGCTCCAGTGGCAGGTTCCAGATCGGGAACGTCTCGAACTTGGCGTAGCCGGCCGCGATGCCCCGGGCGTGGTCGTGGTAGACCTGCGACAGGCAGGTGGCCAGCTTGCCGGAGCCCGGCCCCGGCGCGGTGACCACGATCAGGTCCCGCGAGGTCTCGGAGTACTCGTTGGCGCCGAAGCCCTGCTCGGAGACGATCCGGCGGGTGTCCTGGGGGTAACCGGGGATGATGCCGTGCCGGGCGACCTTCAGGCCTAGCCGCTCCAGCCGTTCCCGGAAGGCGTGGGCGATGTGGTTCGAGTCCTCCAGCTGGGTCAGCACCACGTGCTCCACCAGGAACCCGCGTTCGCGGAAGACGTCGATCAGCCGCAGCACGTCGTCTTCGTAGGGGATGCCGAGGTCCGCCCGGACCTTCTGCCGCTGCAGGTCCTTGGCGTTGATGCAGACGAGGATCTCGACCTCGTCCCGCAGCCGCTCCAGCATCGCGATCTTGTTGTCCGGGGTGAAGCCGGGCAGCACGCGGGAGGCGTGCAGGTCGTCGAAGAGCTTGCCGCCCATCTCCAGGTAGAGCTTGCCGCCGATCTGCTGGCGCCGCTCATGGATGTGGTGCGACTGCAGCTCGATGTACTTCTCGCGGTCGAAGCCGACGGGGCGGGCGGGACCCCCCGGCCGGGCGGGGGTGGTGCCGCCGGCTGCCGGGCGGGGCGCGCCGTCGTCGTTCCCCGGGCCGGCAGCCGGGGTGGAGGGTGTGGGGCGGGGCTGGGGACGAGGCAGTCACGCGGACAAGCTAGCACCGGGCGGCACGGTCCGCAGGAAGGTCCGTCTCAGCCGGAGCGCTCGCGCCCGCGGAACTCACGCGGGCTGACCCCGTAGCGCTTCTTGAAGGCCGCGGAGAAGCTGAACGGGCTGGCGTACCCCACCTGGCGGGACACGGAGGCCAGGGTGGCATCCGTGCGGTCCAGCAGGTCCGCACCGGCCGCCAGCCGCCACTGGGTCAGGTAGTTCATGGGTGACACGCCCAGGACCGTGTTGAAGCGCCGGGTCAGCGAGGCCCGGGACACGCTCGCGACCTCGGACAGCGTGTCCAGGCTCCACTCCGCGCCGGGGTCCGATTGGATGGCCTCGGTGACCGCCCGGACCACGTCGTCCCGGTGGGCCGAGAGGAGGGTGGCGCGGTGCTCGACGTCCTGGTTCAGCCAGGTGCGCAGGGTGGCGACCAGGAGAACGTCGAGCAGCCGGTCCAGCAGGCTGTCCTGCCCCGGACCCTGCCGCCCGGCCTCCTCGGCCAGCAGGCGGACCAGCTCCGGGGCGGGATCGTGGACCAGCAACCACGGTGGAAGCGATCGGAGCATGAGCCGGCCGAGCTCGGAGCTGCTGCGGTAGCTGCCCACCAGCATCTCGTCCTCGCCGCGGGGATCGTTGCCCCAGGTGCGAAGACCCGTGGTCAGCTCACCGGAGAGGTCTCGCCCGTCCGGACCGGAACAGACTTGACCGGCGCCGATGGTGGCCCCGCCGGACAGTCCGGGCCGCGAACTGAGCACATAGGCCGTGGGGGAGCGGACCACCAGGACATCACCGGCCTCGATACGGGTGGGCCGGGCGCCCTCGGCGGAGATCCAGCCACCGCCCTTCAGCACGGGCACCACGGACAGGGGTGCCTCGTCCTCCAGGCTGAGCTTCCAGGGCCTGCCCATGATGACGCGGAGCAGGAAGGCGTCCCGGGCGCGCGGCTGGGCCAGGAAATCTGACAGGAGGTCCACGGGCTCAGTGTAGGGACGGGGAAGCGCCTGCCGGACGGCGGTGATCCGCCGGCGTATGCAGACGAGGATCGCCGCCATGGAGAACGCGGTCCGCTGCGGATGGAATGGGGTCAGCCCGGCAACGGGGCGCAGTGATCCGCCGGAGGACTCGGCCTCGCTGACCCCGGGCCTGCACCCACCACACACCTTCCAGGAGGAACCATGTTCGTGATCTCAGGAGCCACCGGACGCGTCGGATCGGCCGTTGCCGCAGGACTGCTGGCGGCCGGGCAGCCGGTCCGTGTCCTCGTCCGGCGTCCGACCGCGGCCGAGGAGTGGCAGGTCCGCGGTGCCACAGTGTCCGTCGTGGACCTGCGCGACCGTGCGGGCCTGTCGGCGGCACTCGAAGGAGCTACCGGCTTCTTCGCCATGATGCCCTTCGACCTGACCACCACCGATCTCGACGCCTATGCCCGGGAGGTCGTGGATTCCGTGGCCGGTGCGGTGCAGGACTCCGGCGTCGCCCACACGGTGATGCTGTCCTCCGGTGGCGCGGACCTGCCCGAGGGGACCGGACCGATCGCCGGGTTGTACCTGATGGAGCAGGCCCTAGCCGGGACCGGCACCACCCTCACCGCCCTACGTCCCGGTCACTTCCAGGAGAAGGTCGGCGACGTGCTCGAGCCAGCCCGGCACGAGGGCATCTACCCGGTGTTCTCCTCCACGGCTGACGCCCCGGTGCCGATGAACGCCACCCGGGACATCGCCGCCGTCGCCGTCCAGGAATTCCTGGCGGACCCGACCCGCAGCGAGGTCGTCGACATCGTGGGACCGTCCTACACCGAGCGCGAGGTGGCCGAGACCCTCGGCCAGGCGCTGGGTCGTGAACTGCAGGTCGTGACCATCCCCGGGCCAGGCTGGCGGGGGGCCCTGATGGATGCCGGTTTCGCCCCGAACATCGCCGAGAGCCTGTCCGAGCTGTACCGGGCCGATGAACAGGGCCGGCTGGGTCCGCGGGGAGACCGCAGCGTCCCCGCGACCACGGAGCTGGCGACCACCATCAACGGCATGCTCGACGTGGTGAACGCCTGAGCGGATGGCCTACCCGGTGGTCGGCCGGTCGATCGCCAGCACCTCGCCCAGGGTGCCCCACTCGTTGCGGCCCAGCCGGGCCAACGGGTCCAGCCTCTTCGCCAGCGGCAGGCTGCGGCCGCGGGCATCGGTGCTGAGGGTGTCCGTGTCCACCGAGACGTGCACGACGTTGCCCAGCACCAGGAAGTTCCCGCCCACGGGGACCACGCGCTCCAGCGTGCACTCCATGACCGCCGGTGATCCGGCCACCCGCGGCGGGGCCACCACCACGGAGTCCTCTACGCCGATGCCCGCCGCCTCGAACTCGCTGACCTCCGGGGCATAGGGCGCCGAGGACTGGTTGGCCTGCTCGAACTGCGGCCGGGAGACCAGCGAGATGGTGAACTGGCCGGTCGCCTCGACGTTGTTCAGTGAGTCCTTGCGCGTGGTCGAGGAGAACAGCACGATCGGCGGCTGTTCCGAGGCCATGGTGAAGAAGGAGTGCGGGGCCAGGTTCGCCGTACCGTCGGCGGACAGGGACCCGACCCAGGCGATCGGCCGCGGGATGAGGATCGACTTCACCAGCAGGGTCGTCTCCCGGTCGCCCAGGACCGCGGGATCGAACTCGGTGCGCCGCGGGGTGGGTTCGGGATTCCGTCCGGTGCTCGGCTGGCTGCTCATGCGCCCAGTCTGCCGCACCGCCGGGGTTGCGGCTCGCTGCGCGGCGGCGGACGGAGTCGATGCGCGGCCGCGCGCCCGCTGGGCGGCACTCCACAGGAGTCCGGTAACCCGGTCCCGTCCCCAGCGGCCGGTTCCGCCAGCTCACGACGCCGGCCGGTTCCCTAGCGTCGGAGAGGTCACCTTCCCGTTCGTCCAGGAGGACAGGCATGAAGACCGGTCACGGTGCCCCGCCGCCGCTCATCGAGATCGTGCAGACGCCCGTGCCGGTGTTGCCCGGGGGCGCCGCCACGGTGCCGGTGCCCGTGCTGAACCAGGAGGCGCTCTGCCACCACGCGGTGCAGGCGGCCCAATCGGTCGTCCCGGACGAGTCCCTGATCTGGCTGCTGGAGACGGCGGTGGCCCAGCTGCACCAGGTGGTCGCGGAACTGGGCCGGGTCGGGGCCGGGACGCGGCAGGTCGCCGAACGGGTCCACGCGTTGCAGGCCATCGACTGGGAGTCCCCGGCCGGTGCGGCCTTCGCGGAGCGGAGCCAGCGGTTGCGCCTCCGGGCAGAGCAACTGGCCTCCACCGCCGAGGAACAGGCCGTCCTCGGGCGCGCGGCGATCGACGACCTGCACCAGCGGATCGGCAGGCTGCGGGCAGAGCTCGCCGCGGCCCGCGCCGTGCTCACCACCGCCGCCACGCTGGGGGTGTGCTGATGGAGCGGGGGTACTCCGGGGTCGGCCGGCCGGGGCTCCTGGAGGGCTGGCCGCAGGGGGACGCCTACGGCCGCACGGCACCCGGCCCGGGCCCGGCCCTGAGCGGCAGGTCGGCCGCCATGGGGTCCTCGTTCTCCGTCCGTGGTGGACCGACGAGCATCCACGCGAACCTGGACGAACTCGAACGGGGCAGCGTGCTGCTGGCGGAGGCCGCGGCGGAATCGACCGCGCTCGCCGTCCGGGCCGCCGGCTGGGGCTCGCTGATGACCCTGGCTGCCCAGCAGAGTGCCCTGGCCGGCGCCCTGGGATCACGCACCGCGGAGTTGTCGTCCGGGCTGCTGGCCGTGGGTGCGGAGGCCGAGGTGCTGGAGCAGGCCGTCGGCTTCTCGGTCCGGTCCTACCGGGAGGCCGAGGAGCGGGCCCAGAGACTCGTGCAGGACATCGCAGGAGTCCCAGCCCTCGTCCTGGCGCTGGGGCTCGGCTGGGCGGACCGGCCCGTACCGGTCCCGGTCGCTGACATCGGCGTACAGGGCGCTCCAGAGGCCCTCGCCGCAGTACTCGGAGTCGGGTCCGGCGGGCTGGCCACAGGCTTCTGGATCACCTCAGACGTCACGGGTCGCCTGGCCCGTGACGACGGCCGCTCCGGTCCGCTCACCGGTCCCGAGCGCCTGTATCCGCTGATCGCCACCGGCGGGATCATGAGCGGCATCGTGCAGATCGGTCCGGTACGGGTTCGGTCCGTCGGAGCGCCCCAAGCTCATGAGCTCGACGGCTCCCTCATCGGCCTGATGGACCATCTCGACCAGGCCCGGGAGGACGTGGCCGGTCCCGGCACCGTGCAGGTCACCCGGGTCTCCCCGGACGCCGAGGACGCGCCCGAACGGGTCTGGGTGGTGGCGATCCCCGGCACGCAGGGCGGGGACTACCGGGACGCGGACGGCTGGTCGACCAACCCCTTCGACACCGGCGGCAACGGTGAGGCGATGGCGCTGGACTCCCAGCACGTGGCGAAGGGGATCCACGAGGCCCTCGTGGCGGCGGGCGCGCAGCCCGGGGACGCTGTGGTGCCCATGGGATACAGCCAAGGTGGCATCCACGCGGCCCGCCTTGCCGCCGACCCCCGGCTCGCCGAGGCCTATGACATGCAGGGGCTGGTCACCGTGGGCTCTCCCACCGGGGAGATCGCACTGGATCAGAACATCGAGGCTCTGCACCTGGAGCATGACCAGGACGCGGTCACCGGGCTGGACGGGCGGGGCAATCCCCAGGGCGTCAACCGCACCACCGTGACGTTCTCGGGCTACGTGGAGGGCGTCGAGCCCGCGGAACCCTCCCTGCTCAGTGCGCACGAGTTCGGCAACTACCGCGCCCACGTCGCGCAACTGGACGGCCAGCGCGGCGCCGCCAGCCCGGACGCGGACCGCCTGGCACCGGCCCGCGAGCACCTCGCCTGGCTCACCACCGGAACGGCCGTCTCCCGGACCGTCACGCTGGAGCGGACCAGGCCGGGCCGGCCCCGGAACCCGCTGACGGCAGGGCTGGGGCATCAATTCCGTTCCCGGGGTGAGGTCCGGACCGAGGGTGCCACTCCCGCGTCGGGCCCCACGCCCGGGGCAGGCACCATGTCCACGGCAGGCCGCACGGCCTCAGTCGCCCCCACGCCCGCGGCGGGCTCCACGCCCTCGGCGGGCCCCGCCCCGCGAACATCCCCGCCTCACGAGCACCCCCGGCTCCGGTCGGCAACGCCGTGAACCCCGTCGACCTCGACCGGCCGGTCCCGGAAGGCCGCGGACGGCTCCTGGGTTCAGCCCTTGGAGCCGGGCGTGAGCATCCCGAGGACACCATTGGCGAGCATCGAGACGATGGAGATGATGATCGCGGCCAGCACCGCGGTCCACCAGAAGGCGTCCACGGTGACCTGCATCGGCAGGTAGGAGGTGAGCCAGACCGTCAGCATCAGCATGCCGGCGTTGATGATGATCGTGAACAGCCCCAGCGTCAGGCAGGTGAGTGGAATCGACAGGAACGAGATGACCGGCTTGACCACCGCGTTCACGGCCCCGAAGACCAGGCCGATCACCAGGTAGGCGATCACCAGGTTCAGCGAGGGGTCACCGGTGTCGGCGAAGGTCTCGCTGGGGATGACCTCCATGCCGGGCAGGAGCCAGGTGGCCGCCCACAGGGCCAGCGCGTTGATGATGACGCGGAGCACGAATTTCATGCGCACATCGTCCCACGCCAACCGGGTCGCCCGGTGATCCAGGGCAGACGTGGCCGCTCGCACGGTAGTAGGCGGTACCGGGTCCGGCGCGGCAACCGGCAGGGCAGTGCAGCGCGGGACCAATCGGATCCCGGCGACGGCCCGCTGGAGGCAATCCGTCCGGGCGGCGGCGGCACAGTGGGCGGTCCGTCGGGAGTTCGGCGTGATCCGGGGCTCATTCGTCCGCGCCCGGACTAGGCTGGTGAGCCATGAACGAACCGCATCCCATCCGTCCGCGTCCGGTCCTCGGCAGGCTCCCCGCCTACGCCGCCGGGAAGCCTCCCGCGCCGGTGGAGGGGCTGGTCTCCTACAAGCTCGCCTCCAACGAGAACCCCTACGGGCCGGTGCCGGCGGTGCGCCGGGTCATCGAGCGCTTCGACGCGATCGCCCGCTACCCGGACCCGCTGTCCACCGCACTGCGGGAGCGGCTGTCCGCGCATCTCGGCGTGGGCGCCCAGGACATCGTCACGGGTGCCGGATCGCTCGGGGCGCTGACCCAGATCATCACCACCTTCGCCGGGACCGGGGAGGACGGCACTCCGGACGAGGTGATCTTCGCCTGGCGCTCCTTCGAGGCCTACCCGATCGTGGTCCGCTCCTCCGGGGCGCGGGACGTCCAGGTGCCGTTGACGCAGGACTTCCGCCACGACCTGGACGCCATGGCCGCGGCCATCACCGAGCACACCCGCGTGATCCTGCTGTGCACCCCCAACAACCCGACCGGTCCGGTGCTGACCACCCAGGAGGTCGAGGACTTCCTGGTGAAGGTCCCCAGGCACGTGCTCGTGGTCATCGACGAGGCGTACCAGGAGTTCGTCCGCCAGCCGGACGCCGTCGACGGGCTGGACGTGTTCTCCCGTCACCCGAACGTGGCCGTGCTGCGGACCTTCTCCAAGGCCCACGGCTTGGCGAACCTGCGCGTGGGCTACTCCGTGAGCCATCCCCACGTCACCCAGTACCTGCGGGTGCTCGCGACCCCGTTCGCGGTGTCCTCGCTGGCCGAACAGGCGGCGATCGCCTCGCTGGACCACCTCGAGGACGTCATGGAGCGCGTCGAGACCGTGGTCACCGAGCGGCAGAAGGTGGTGGCCGGGCTGGCCGAGGCCGGCTGGAGCGTCCCGGACACCCAGGCCAACTTCGTCTGGCTGGACCTGGGGGACCGGACCCCAGGGTTCGTGGAGGCCGCCGCCCGTCAGGCACTGTCCGTGCGGGGTTTCGGCACCGAGGGCGTGCGTGTCTCCGTCGGCGAGCAGGAGGCCAACGCCCGGTTCCTGCGGCTGTGCCGGGAGTTCGGGGCCCCGGGGGCCTGAGCCGCGCCCGCCCGTCCGCATCTCACCCGGCTCGCCTGACGAATCCCCGCGATTCCGTCCGGGAAAAGTCCGTGTCACCGGGAAGGACGGGGCCGCATGACCCCGTAGCCGCCCTTGTAACCGTCCTTGTAGTCGTCGTTCGCAGAACGCGCGAGTATGCCGGTCCCGGTCTAGGCTGGACCGGGACCGACGCCGGGTGCGTCGGCATGGAAGGAGTTCTCCGTGCACCAGACGTCGACGTCGCCGGCTCCGGCAACCGTGCTGCCGGAAGGAGCCGTGCGCCTGCTGGACGCTGACGGGACCCTGCACGAGGATTCCCGGTTCAGCCCGTACCTGGCGGACCTGACCGAGGACACGCTGCAGCGCATGTACCGGCTGATGGCCACCGAGCGCCGCGTGGACCAGGAAGGCACCTCCCTGCAGCGCCAGGGACAGTTGGCACTGTGGGTCCCCGCCGTGGGGCAGGAGGGCGCCCAGGCCGGGGCGCTGACCGCCCTGCGCGAGGACGACTGGATCTTCCCCACCTACCGCGAGCACCTCTTTGCACTGGGCCGCGGCGTCACCCCGGGAGAGCTCCTGGCGCTCTTCCGCGGCGTGGCCCACGCCGGCTGGGACGCCGAGGACCACCGGATGCAGCCCTACACGCTCGTGCTGGCCGCCCAGGCCCTGCATGCCACCGGATACGCCTGGGGGATCTCCCGGGACCAGGCCGGCTGGGACGCCGAACGACTCCGGGCCGAGGGGCAGGTCGTGCTCGCCTGCTACGGGGACGGCGCCTCCTCCGAGGGCGACGTCCACGAGTCCATGGTCTTCGCCGCCAGCTACGACCTGCCGGTCGTGTTCTTCTGCCAGAACAACCAGTGGGCCATCTCGGTGCCCGCCTCCACCCAGACCCGGGTGCCGCTGGCGAAGCGCGCCGCCGGCTACGGCTTCGAGGGCGTCACCGTGGACGGCAACGACCCGCTCGCCATGCACGCCGTGACCGCCTGGGCCGCCGAGCAGGCGCGCACCGGAGCCGGTCCCGTGCTCATCGAGGCGCACACCTTCCGCGGCGGCGCCCACACCACCGCGGACGACCCCACCAAGTACCGCACCCGGGACGAGGAGGAGGCCTGGGCCGCCGTCGATCCCCTGGCCCGGCTCGAGGCACACCTGCGCGCCACCGGCGCCGCGGGCGCCGACCTGGAGGCCTTCTTCGCCGACGTGGCCGCCGAGGGCGAGGAACTGGCCCGGCGCACCCGCGAGTCGGTGCTGGCCATGACCGGGGACGCCGTCGCCCCGCTGGAGACGGTCTTCGAGACCGTCTACGCCGAGCCTCATCCGCTGGTGGCGGAGGAGCTGGCCTGGCACCGGCAGTGGCAGGCCGGCTTCGCGGACGCCGGGCCGGAAGGAGACCAGTGATGACCACGGACACCACGACGCCGGCCGGGGCGGCTCCCGGCGCTGCCGCCGGCCCCGCTCCGGTCACCGGCGGGACACCCGCCGTCGAGACCCTGACCATCGCCAAGGCCATCAACCGGGCCCTGGCCGATGAGCTCGCCGCGGACGAGAAGGTGCTGCTGATGGGGGAGGACATCGGCTCGCTCGGCGGTGTCTACCGCGTCACCGAGGGACTGAAGGCCCGCTTCGGCGCGGACCGGGTGGTGGACTCCCCGCTGGCCGAGTCTGGCATCATCGGCACCTCGATCGGCCTGGCGCTGCGCGGCTACCGGCCCGTGGCCGAGATCCAGTTCGACGGCTTCGTCTTCCCGGGCTTCAACCAGATCACCACGCAACTGGCCAAGATGCGCGCCCGCACCCGCGGCGCCGCCACCGTCCCGGTGACGATCCGCATCCCCTACGGCGGCGGCATCGGCTCGATCGAGCACCACTCCGAATCGCCCGAGGCCCTGTTCACGCACACCGCCGGGCTGCGGGTCATCACCCCGTCCAACGCCCATGACGCCTACTGGATGACGCGCCAGGGCATCCGGTCCCAGGACCCCGTCATCATCTTCGAGCCCAAGCGCCGTTACTGGCTCAAGGGCGAAGTGGACGTCTCCGCGGAGGGCCACCGCGGGCTGTCCGCCTTCCGGGCGCAGGTGGTCCGGGAGGGTACCGACGCCACGATCGCCGCCTGGGGCCCGCTCGTCCCGGTGGCCCTGGCCGCCGCGAACGCCGCCGCCGAGGACGGCCGCTCGGTCGAGGTCATCGACCTGCGCTCGCTCTCACCCGTGGACTTCGACGCCCTGCAGGCTTCCGTGGAGAAGACCGGCCGGATGGTTGTCGCCCACGAGGCCCCCACGTTCGGCGGGCTCGGCGGGGAGATCGCCGCCCGGCTGATGGAGCGGTCCTTCCTGCACCTGGAGGCCCCGATCCTCCGCGTCGGCGGGTTCCACCTGCCCTATCCGCCCTCCCGCGTGGAGGAGCAGTACCTGCCGGACCTGGACCGGATCCTCGACGCCGTGGAGCGCACCTTCGCGTACTGAGCCCGCCTACTGAACCGCCTATTGAGCCGTGCGCAGCGCAGCGTACCGCCTGCCGAACCGAGAGACTGCCGGGAGAGCACCATGGAGACCTTCAACCTGCCGGACGTCGGCGAGGGACTGACCGAGGCCGAGATCACCGAGTGGAAGGTGGCGGTCGGGGACACCGTGGCGGTCAACGACGTCCTCTGCGAGATCGAGACCGCCAAGTCCCTGGTCGAGCTGCCGAGCCCCTACGCGGGCACCGTGGCCGAGCTGATGGTGCCCGCGGGCGAGACCATCGCGGTCGGCACCCCGATCATCGGCATCACCACCGGCGCGGAGGAGGCCCCCTCCGGCGGGGACGGCTCCGGGGCGGTCGAGCAGGAGATCCCGGACGCCCGGATGCCCGCGCCCAGTGATCGTGTGGGTGCACAGGCCGAAGTCATGGGCACGGACACGAATGCTGTGCACGGAGCGTCCGAGGGCGGTGCGTCCGGTGGCGGGGCCGCCTTGACCGGCTCCGGGCCGAAGGCCGACGCCACGAAGCGGCGGCCCCGCAGGGGTACGCCGGCCACGGCGGGGCCGGCGGCCCCGGGTCCCGCTGCCGCCGGACGGGGATCCGCCGCACCGGCGGACGGGCCCGCCCCGGCTGGAGCGCCGGCCACTCAGGCCACTCCGGCCACGCTCGGGCACCCGCTGCACCCGGCCCCGTCGCCCGTGCCGACGCCGTCAGCTGCCCTCGCCCCGGCTCCGGCCCCCTCACCCCAACCGGCCGCCCAGGCGGGCCGCGGCCTGAAGCTGCCGGCCGCCGTCGAGTCCCTGATGGCCTCCGGGCGGGAACGGGCCGGCGATGCGGCGGGACTGTTCGAGCGGGTGCTGGCCAAGCCCCCGGTGCGCCGCATTGCCAAGGAACTCGGCGTGGACCTGACCAAGGTCCGCGCGACCGGCCAGTTCGGCGAGGTCACCCGGACCGACGTGGAGAATTACCTGGCCGAGCGCGAGACGAACATCGAGACGTCGGGCTCGTTCTGGATGCCGGACACCGGGGACAACGAGCGCCGGACCGAGCGGATCCGGGTCAAGGGCGTCCGCAAGGCCACGGCGGTCTCGGTGACCGAGTCCTACCGGGACGCCCCCCACGTCTCGATCTTCGTGGACGTGGACGCCTCCCGGACGATGGAGTTCGTCAAGCGGCTCAAGGCCTCGCGTGACTTCGAGGGCATCAAGGTCACGCCGCTGCTGATCCTGGCCAAGGCTGTCATCTGGGCCGCCGCGCGCAACCCCCACGTCAACGCCTCGTGGACGGACGAGGAGATCCTCGTCAAGCACTACATGAACCTCGGGATCGCCGCCGCCACCCCGCGGGGACTGCTCGTGCCGAACATCAAGAACGCCAACGAACTCTCCCTCAAGGAACTGGCGATGGCCCTGACGGACCTGGCCAAGCGGGCCCGCGACGGCAAGACGCAGCCGGCCGAGATGGCCGACGGCACGATCACGATCACCAACGTCGGCGCCCTGGGCATCGACACCGGCACCCCGATCATCAACCGTGGCGAGGTAGCCATCGTCGCCTTCGGCACCATCCGGCAGAAGCCGTGGGTGGTCTCCGGGGAGGTCATCCCGCGCTGGATCACCACCCTGGGCGGCTCCTTCGACCACCGCGTGGTGGATGGCGACCTTTCCGCCCGCTTCATGGCCGACGTCGCGGCGATCATGGAGGAACCGGCGCTGCTGCTGGAGTAGCCGGCCCTGCACCCGGGAGCTGCACCCCGGCCCCTACGCCCCGGTCCTTACTCCCCGGCCTCGAAGGAGTGCGCGAGCACCCAGGACGGGAAGGACGTGATCTTCGCGTCGATCACCAGGGGGCGGTCCCGCGGCCCGTCCACCCAGGCCCGCACCGCCTCGAGGTCGGCCTCCTGCCGGACGGTCAGGGCCTCGCAGCCGTAGCCGGCGGCGATCGCGGCGATGTCCGTCTCGGGGAAGAGCACCGTGTCCAGCTCGTCGGTCTCGTGGGCGAAGTGGTGGACCTCGGCGCCGTAGGCGTTGTCGTTGTAGACCACCACCACGAGGGGCAGGCCCAGCCGCACGGCCGTGTCCAGCTCCACGAGGGACATCATGAACCCGCCGTCCCCGACCCCGGCGATCGCCACCCGACCCGGCAGGGCCACCGCGGCGCCGATCGCGCTGGACAGGGCCAGCCCGATGGACTGGAAGGCCAACGGGACGCAGTACCCGTCGTTGTCCGGGACCCGGAAGTGCATGGCGGGGTAGGCGTTGAAGTTGCCGCCGTCCGGGATGACCACGCGGTCCATCGGCAGCATCCGGTCCAGCACGTTGGTCAGCGTGCGCGGGTCGATCCGGCCGCTGCCCGGCTGCCCCTGGACCACGGGCTCGGAGGTGTCCTCGAAGGGCTGGTCGGTCCAGGACAGCGAATCCGCCACCTGCCGGGCCACCTCGGGGGTGCGGTAGCCGACCGGTCCGCCACCGGACACGCCGACACCGTCGGAGCGCGCCCGCAGCGCCGCGGTCGTGGCCTCGGCCGTCAGCGCCGAGTCCCCGAGGACGGCGACGTCCACGGGGTAGTGGAACCCGAAGGCCTCGATGCGGTCGTCGACCTGGACGACCGCGGCGTTCCTCAGCAGTTCCCCGCCCCGGGTCGTCCAGCGGTTCAGGGCGGCACCGAAGGCCACGAGGACGTCGGCGTCGGCGATCAGCTCCGCGGCTCCCTCGGTCGCGAACCCGCCCATCACGTCCAGGTGCCACTCATCGTCGTGGAACAGGCCCCGGCCCACCGCGCTGGTGGTCAGCAGGGCCCCGGTGGCCTCGGCGAGCCGGCGGATCGGCCCGACGGCGGCGCGGGCACCGCGACCGCCGACGATCACCGGACGCTCGGCCGCGGCCAGCAGCCCGGCGAGCCGCTCGACCGCCTCCGGGGCGGGGGCCGCGCGCAACGGCCCCGCGGGGGGCGCCACTCGCTCGAGGCGCTCCACGTCCCGTTCCGGGACCTGGGCGTTCTGCTGGTCCAGGGGCAGGGACAGCACGACCGTGCGGCGCTGGTCGACCGCCGTCGTGACCGCCCGGACGACGTCCCGGACGGCCGAGGCCGCCGAGTGCACGCGCTCGGGGACGGCGCCCATGCCCTCGGCGACCTTGTCCTGGTCGATCCAGAAGTTGCTCTGCCTCTGGTCCCCGGGGGTGTCCCCGGTGACGACGAGCAGCGGGGTGTGGGCCTTGGCCGCCTCCCCGATCCCGGTCAGGGCGTTGGAGAAGCCGCAGCCCTGGTGGACGGTCAGCACCGCCAGCTCGCCGGTGGCGCGGGCGTAGGCGTCGGCCATGCAGGCCGCGCCCATCTCGTGCCGGGAGGCGATGAACTCCACGCCGGCACGGGCCATGGCGTTGGTGACGCGGAAGTTGCCGCTCCCCACCACGCCGAACATCCTGCGGGCCCCCATCCGGCCGATGATCGTCCCCACTGCCTCGTCAACACGCATTGCCACTGTCCTTCCTGCAGGTGTCACCGTGCCGCGCACGGTGGTGCACGGCGTCGGCCCGGGTGGTCCGGGGCGGTTCAGAGCTCCACGAACATGTCCGGAACGGACAGCTCGCCCTTGATGGTCCCGTACTTGCGCGCCGTCGCGGCCAGCTCCTCCTGGGCGGCCAGGTCGAACTCGGCGCGGAACCGCGGCAGCTTGATCTCCGCCAGCACCTCCGGGTCGATCGTCGCGTAGGTACCGGTGATCCGGCGGACCTCGTCCGGATTGGCCTGGGCATACTCCAGGCCCCGCACGAGGGCGTCCCGAAAGGAGCGCACGAGGTCCGGGTCGTTCTCGATGGTCTCCTCGCTGGCGAAGTACCCGCCGGTGTCGAGCTCGGGGTTGGCCTCCGCGTACGGCCAGGAGACCGCCACCATCCCCGCCTTCAGTGCCGGGGTGACGAAGGGCTCAACGACGACGCCGGCGTCGAGCTGCCCGTTCTCCAGCGCCGCCTGGACGTCCGGGAAGGCCATCTCGATGAACGTCAGGGAGGCACCGTCACCGCCGGCCTTGTCCATCACCTGGCGGCAGGCGGTGTCACCGATGTTGGCCAGCTGGTTCGAGGAGAGCGTCTTGCCCGCCAGGTCGAGGATGGACTCGAAGCCGGAGTCCGGGGCGGCGATGAGGGCGACGTTGTCATTGCCGGGCTCGCCGGTGGTGGTGGACCCGGAGCAGAAGAACTTGAGCCCGATGCCCTGGTCGCGGGCCACCATCATCGAGACCACGTTGCCGAAGGCGAAGTCGAACTGCCCGGAAGAGACGCCGGGGAAGGAGATGGCGCCTCCGGATGTGGCCTCGATGGCGACGTCCAGGCCGGCCTCCTCGAAGAACCCCTGCTCCTTGGCCAGGTGGAGCGGTGCCACGTCCACGATCGGGATGGCCGCCACGGAGACGGGCTTCAGGCCACCGCCTCCGGTGCTCGTCGCGGTGGCGGACGTGGCCTCCTGCGTGGCGCCGTTGCCGCCAGTCCCGCCCTGGCCGCAGGCCGCGGCGGTGCCGGCCACCAGGGCGGCCGCGCCGGTGATGAGCAGGTTGCGGCGGGACAGCCACAGTCCTGGCTGCTCGGGGGAGCGGGTGGTGTGCGCGTGGGTGCCCATGACGAACTCCTTCGGTCGGTTGCCACGTGGACCCATCGAACCCCACCCCGTCCCACAGGACCAGTGATACCGTCCTCCCGGTTGTCCCCGGGTCGATGACGGCGGCGAGCCCCCAGAATCCGTTGGAAGACAAAACCATTGATACCTTGAACTAGTCAGTGCCACTGTCTAGTCTGTACACAGGTTGTGGGTCACATCACACTGGACACCAGCGACTTCCATGGACCACACGGCATGACAACCCCCTGTCACGAGCGGAGCACCTCGAGCGATGACTGACCAGACGCCCTCCGGCGCACCGGGCCCGCGCGGCCCGCACGCGTCCGGAGACCCTCGGCGGGAGACGGAGATCGAGCGGTTGCACCGCCTCGAGGCCGCCGCCCGCGTAGACCAGCGGCGGGGTGACACCCGCCGGCACGTCGATGCGGCCACCGTGGCCGGCCTGGACATCCCCACCCGTCCGGACCCGGCCGCGCCCCCCACCTCGGTGGCCCAGTCCGGCCCCACCGGACTGGCGACGCCGTCCGGCCCGGCCCGCGCCCGCCGCCGGTCCCGACGGGGCGGGCTCACCCGCTTCCTGGGCCTGCTGGGCCTGCTCGGCTTCCTGCTGACCTGGGAGCTGCTGCCCCGGACCGGCCTGGTGAACCCGGCCTACCTGCCACCGGCCTCGGCCGCGATCGCGGACCTGTTCCGCAACTTCGGCCTGGCCGCCTTCTGGGAGGCCGTCGGGGACACCATGTGGCAGTGGTTGCTGGGCATGATCATCGCGGTCCTGGCGGCCACGGTGCTGGGCTTCATCATCGGCTCGTCCACCGTCCTGCGCCGGTTCACGAACTCGACCATCGAGTTCTTGCGCCCGGTGCCGTCAGTGGCCCTGATCCCCTTGGCGGTGCTGCTGTTCGGCATCGACATCGAGTCCGCGCTGCTGCTGATCGTCTATGCCTCCTTCTGGCAGGTCCTGATCCAGGTCCTCTACGGCGTGGCGGACGTGGACAACGTGGCCATGAACACCGCCCGGTCCTACGGCCTGGGCCCGGTCGCCCGGCTGCGGTACGTCATCTTCCCGACCACCCTGCCGTACCTGATGACGGGCATCCGCCTGGCCGCCGCCGTCGCGCTGATCCTGGCGATCACCGCCCAGCTGATCATCGGCACCCCGGGCCTGGGCGCGGAGATCGCCAAGGCCCAGTCCGGCGGCGCCTACGCGGCCATGTACGCCCTGATCCTGGCCACCGGCCTGCTGGGCGTGCTCATCAACATCGTCATGCGCGTGATCGAGCGCCGCGTGCTGTCCTGGCACTCCTCGGTGCGTACGGAGGTCGTGAAGTGAGAACCGCAAAGTCCCTGCTGTACATCGTCGGCCTGCCGGTCATCCTGCTGGTCATCTGGTACCTCGCCACCGCGTTCGGTGAGAAGAACTTCTTCGTCCCGACCCCCACCCTGCTGGCCGAGACGTTCGGGGAGACCTGGACCTGGGACCGGATGACGACCGACGTCTTCCCGTCCCTGACCAGGCTGTTCATCGGCATCGTCGGCTCGATCCTCATCGGCATCGTCGCCGGCCTGCTGATCGGCTCGATCCGCTGGCTGCGGGCGCTGCTGGAGCCCACCCTGGAGTTCTTCCGGGCGATCCCGCCGACCGTGCTGATCCCGGTCCTGATGCTGCTGATCGGCATCGGGGATGACATGAAGATCGCGGTCATCATCTCCGGCGCGGTCTGGCCGATCCTGCTGAACACGATCGAGGGCGTGCGCGCCATGGACGAGGTCCTCTCGGATACCACGCACACCTACGGGATCACCGGCGTCAACCGGGTCCGCTACCTCATCCTGCCCTCGGCGATGCCGCAGATCATGGCGGGCATCCGCCAGTCGCTGTCCATCGCGCTGATCCTGATGGTCATCTCCGAGATGTTCGCCGCGTCCTCCGGGCTGGGCTTCACCATCGTGCAGTTCCAGCGCTCCTTCGCCATCCCAGAGATGTGGTCCGGCATCGTGCTACTGGGCATCATCGGAGTGCTGCTGTCCTTCGTCTTCCAGCTGGTCGAGCGGATCGTGCTGCGCTGGTACCACGGCCTGAGGGAGATCGAGAATGCTGCCTGACCCGCACTCCGCCTCCGGCGGCCACGGGCCCGCCAGCCACGGCAGGCATGCCGCCGGCATCCCCGCTTCCGAACCGACCATCCCCACGCAGGAAGGGACCGAGGACATGACCCCGGACCAGATCTCCACCGAAGGCGTCGTCACCTCGCAGGGTGGCGTGGCCGAGACCCCCGACGGCCTGCTCACCGTGGGCAAGACCATGCCGGACGGCGAGGCCATGCTGGCCGTGCGCAACCTGAAGAAGGTGTACCACACCGACGGCGGCGACATCGAGGCCGTCCGCAACCTCACCTTCGACCTGCCCCAGGGCCAACTGGCCTGCCTGGTCGGTCCCTCCGGCTCCGGCAAGACCACGCTGCTCAAGTGCATCTCCGGCCTGCTGGCCCCCACCGCCGGCGAGGTCACCCTGCACGGCAAGAAGGTCACCGGACCGCCGAAGTCCATGGCCGTGGTGTTCCAGGAGTACGGCCGGTCCTTGTTCCCCTGGATGCGGGTACGGGACAACGTGGAGCTGCCGCTGAAGAACCAGGGCGTGGACAAGGCCAGGCGGGACGAGCTCGTGGACAACGCACTGGAGGCCGTGGGGCTGGCCCACGTGCCGAAGTCCTATCCCTGGCAACTCTCCGGCGGCATGCAGCAGCGCGTGGCCATCGCCCGCGCCGTGGCCTACCAGCCCGAGGTGCTGTTGATGGACGAGCCGTTCGCCGCCGTCGACGCCCAGACCCGCGCCGACCTCGAGGACCTGGTCCGCAGCGTGTGGAAGCAGCTCGGCGTCTCGGTCCTGTTCGTCACCCACGACATCGACGAGTCCGTCTACCTCGGTGAGCGCGTCATCATCCTGTCCTCCTCGCCCACCGTCATCCAGCAGGACGTGCTGATCGACCTGCCGGACGAGCGCGACCAGCTCGAGACCCGTTCCTCGCAGCGCTTCTCCGAACTGCGCCACCACGTCTACGAGCAGATCCAGCTCGCGAAGAAGGGCTTCCGCCCCGAGGAGACCCTGGCCTCGGGCCAGACGGGCGGCCACGGCCGCCGCAGGCCCAGCGCCGCGCACAGCGGTTCGGTGGAGGCGGGCAGCGCGGACATCGGCCACGGCGACGTCTGACCGGTTTCCGCCTTCGTTCCTCCCTCCGCTGTGCGGGCAGTCATCCCCGGCGCACTCGAGTGCGCCGGGGATGACTGCCCGCACAGTCGTCTCCGGCGTCTCCGGCGTCTCCGGCGTCTCCGGCGGTGGCATCCGCACTGCTCGGTCATCGTGCCGGGACCCCTCGGGCGATGTGGAGGGCCGGCCGCGGTGGCCTTCGGGGCCGCCAGGTGCCACCGCGAAGGGGGCAAGGTAGCCGCCGCGGCTGAGGGTTTCCGGTGAGCCACCGGTGAAGCCGGCTCGGTGATCACCGCTCCGTGACCTCCCGGACATCAGGCGAGGAATGTCAATACTCTAATGACTCGTGACCTGCCTGACGTGGTCGGACATGGACTGCTGACCCTGCCTGCCCCAGTAGGCGCCCCGAAGCACGTACTGCCTGCGAGTCCGCCGTGGCCGACTGAGCGGCAAGACCACGTGGTAACCGGGTGTACCGGCACGGCGACGGAGACCATACCGTGATCTCAGGACCTCAGAGTGCGGGCCGTATCCTCATTACCCCGGCCGTCCTGACGAGATCCCTGTGCACGTCTGGCCTGCCGGTTCTCCGCGAGTCCGGAGAACCGGCAGGCCGCCATCTCAAGCTTCCAGGGGGATCACGCCATGGCCATCCGCTCCCGAGTCGTTCCACCCGAAACACCGTCCCAGCGGACGGCCATGGGTGATCGCCGGGGCGCCGCCGTTCCGGACATCGCCGTCCGTCGCCGCGCCACCACCACCGCCGTCCGCCGCCCCGCCGCTGCCACCTCCCGTACCGCTGCCGCCGGTCGCACCCAGGGCGCCACCGGCACCGACAACGCAGCGGTCGGCACCTCCGGTGGTACAGGAGGCAACGGTGCGGCCACGGCATTCGGCCGCGTCATCACGGCCATGATCACCCCCTTCGACGGGGCGGGACGGGTGGACGACCGGGCAGCCGAGCTGCTGGCCGGCCGGCTGGTCCGGAATGGGTGGAACGACGCGATCCTGGTCAACGGCACCGCCGGCGAGTCCAATGCCACGGACGACGAGGAGAAGCGGCGCATGATCTTCGCGGTCCGGCGGGCCGTGGCCGGGACCGCTCGGAAGGTCATCGCCGGGATCGGCTCGGGGGACACCGCGCACAGCGTCCGGTTGGCCGGGACCGCGCACGAAGCGGGGGCGGACGGCCTGCTCGTGGCCGCTCCCTATTACTCCAGTCCGAGCCAGTTGGGGCTGCTGGAGCACTTCCGGGCCATCGCGGACGCCACTCCGCTGCCGGTGATGCTCTGCGATATCCCCCAGCGCACGGGGGTCGCGATCGAGCCGGAGACCCTCAGGGCCGCCGCCGAGCATCCGCGCATCCTCGCCGTCATGGACGCCACGGAGGACCTCAGTGCGGCTTCCGCTCTCATGCACTCCACGGACCTGGCCTTCTACTCGGGTGATGACATGCTCAACCTGCCCTGGCTGTCCGTGGGCGCCACCGGTTTCGTGTCCGTGGTCGGGCACGTGGTGGGGGACCGGCTGCAGACGCTCCTGCGCCTGCACGATCAGGGCCGGAACGCCGAGGCGCTGTCCCTGCACCGTCAACTGCTGCCCATCTACGGCGGGATGCTCCGCGCCCCGGCTGCCGCGTCCGTCAAGGCGGCCCTGCGCGCCCTGGGCCTGCCCGGCGGCCAGGTCCGCCTCCCCCTACTGGACCTGACGGAGGACCAGTACCGGCAGATCCGGATGGACCTGGTGGCCACCGTCACGGAACTCGGCGTGCCGCTCGGAAGCGGGACGCCGGCTGCCTCGGTGATCCCCCGGACGCCGGGGCCGGCCGGGCCCCGGAACGGCTCCGGGGACGGCCGTGAAGTGGCCTCCGCGTAGGGCGAGGGGGTCGGGATCGGTCCCGCGGTGCACTGACGCTCAGCGGGTGCGGGACCCGCCGGAGGGGGGCGTCGTCCACGCGTCCGGGAGAACGTGGGACATGTCTTCAGCCACGTCAGGAGCGCGTGGCGCGCGTCCCTCCGGCCTGCCGCCCGGCCCGGCGCCTCCGGGGCCATAATTGTCCCGTGACGCATGACCCGGTGACCCGTGACGAGGCAGGACGGACGTCCCGCCCAGAGCGACCGGGGCCCCGCACCGTGGCGAGCGCTGAGGGGCCGCGGGACACCACCCTGGACCGGCTGATCAGGATCCTCGGTGCCTTCGACGCCGACCGCCCCACCCTCTCCGTCGCCGCCCTGGCCCACCGGTCGGACATCCCGTTGCCCACCGCCTACCGGTGGGTGGACCGGCTCACCGCGGCAGGCCTGCTGGAGCGCGGGGAGGGCGGCGCCGTCGGGCCCGGGATGAAGCTGTGGGAGCTGGCCTCCCGCTCCTCGCCGGGCACCTCCCTGCGCCGGGCGGCCATGCCCTACATGGACGACGTCCAGGCGGTGCTGCGCCAGCACACCCAGATCGCGGTGCTGGACGCCGGCGGGGTGCTCGTCCTCGAGCGGCTCTCCGCCCGCGGCGCGGTGCCCAACCAGGCCACCATCGCCGGCCGGCTGCCCACCTTCACCACGGCGCTGGGGCTGGTGCTGCTGGCCTACGCCCGCCGCCACGTCACCGAGTCCTTCCTGACCGCGCACGCCGCGGAACTCGGCGCCCCGCTGGCGGAGACCTGGCACGACGGCGGCGCCTCCTCCGCGGCCGGGCCCGGTCCCGGCGGTGGCACGCTGCGCGGCTCCGCGAGAGGCGTCGTCAACCCCACGGAGCCGGAACTGCGGGCCCGGCTGGCCGAGGTCCGCCGCCAGGGCTGGGCGTCGGTGGACGGCCAGATCGACTCGGAGGCCACCGGCGTGGCCGTGCCGGTGCTCTCTCCGGAAGGGCAGACGATCGCCGCCCTCGGCGTGGTGGTGCCCCGGACCTCGGAGTTCCGCCCCGGACTGGCCCCCATGCTGCTGGCCGCCGCCCGTGGCATCAGCCGGGCGCTGGGGCCGCAGGACGGGCTGCCCCGCGCGGAGCGGATCCACCCGGACCATCCCCGGGTCGAGGTGCCGCGCGAATAGCGGAGCGCCCGCGGCCGCGGCGCCGTACGAGTGCCGCGCCGCCGGGGACGCGCCGCGCCGACATCATTCTCAGGGAGTGAGAATCGAAGCGGCGTCCTTGTGTACGCTCGCTCACACTGGTGCCAGACCCGATCGTCTGTACAACGAAGGAGTTGGCATGGCAGAGACCCCCAGAGTGACCCGTACGAAGGTCGGCATTGTCGGCGGCGGCCCGGCCGGCCTGCTGCTCTCGCACCTGCTGTCGAAGCAGGGCATTGACAACGTCGTCGTGGAGAAGCGGGACCACGAGACCATCAAGAACACCCACCGCGCCGGCATCCTCGAGCAGCAGGCGGTGAAGATGCTGACGGACACCGGCGTGGACGGCCGCGTGCTCACCGTCGGCGACGAGCACGAGGGCATCGACCTGCGGTTCAAGGGGGAGTCACACCCGCTGAACTTCCCGGACCTGGTGGACGCCACGGTCACCCTGTACGCGCAGAACGAGGTCTTCGTGGACCTGGCCGCGGCCCGTGAACGGGACGGGGGCGACGTCCGGTTCGAGGCCGAGGTCATCGAGGTGCTGGACCTGAAGACCGACACCCCGAAGTTCCGCTACAAGGACATCTCCGCCGGGGCGAACCCGGACGAGGTGTTCGAGGTCCACTGCGACATCCTCGTGGGCGCCGACGGCTCCCGGTCCTTCTGCCGCCGCGCGGTGGGACAGGCCGAGGGGCACCAGGACTTCAAGATCGAGTACCCCTTCGCCTGGTTCGGCATCCTCACCGAGGCCCCCAAGTCCTCCCCGGAGCTGATCTACGCGAACTCCCCGCACGGCTTCGCCCTGATCTCCCAGCGCTCCGAGACCGTCCAGCGGATGTACTTCCAGTGCGCCCCGGACGAGAACGTGGACGACTGGTCGGACGACCGCATCTGGTCCGAGCTGCAGAAGCGCGTGGACGGCCCGGACGGCTTCCAGCTCAAGACCGGCCCGATCTTCGACAAGACGGTGCTGAACTTCCGCTCCTTCGTGCGCGAGCCCATGCGCCACGGCAACATGTTCCTGGCCGGCGACGCCGCCCACACCGTGCCGCCCACCGGCGCCAAGGGTCTGAACCTGGCGTTCGCGGACGTCCAGGTCCTGTTCAATGCGCTGGAGTCCTTCTACTCCTCCGGCTCCCGCGAGCTGCTGGACGCCTACGCGGACACCGCCCTGAAGCGGGTCTGGAAGGCGCAGAACTTCTCCTACTGGATGACCTCCATGCTGCACACGCGCAAGGACGCCAACCCGTTCGAGACCAAGCGCGCGCTCGGGGAGCTGGAGACCGTCACCTCCTCCCGTTACGGTCAGCAGTACCTCGCCGAGTCCTACACCGGCTGGCCGCACGCCTGACCGGTCCCCGACGCCGGCCCGCGCCTGACGCCTGACCAGTGCCCGACGCCGGCCCGGGCCCGCCGCCATGCGGGCGCCGGTCCCGGCCGGCGCCACAGACCACCCCGAACCGCCACCGTCCCCACCAGAAAGGAGCAGCCCGTGAGCAACGAGAACACCGGTCCCGTCGTCAAGGACGACGAGACGTTCGACAACAGCCACGTGCTCGACCCCGCCGCGACCCAGGACTCCCAGGAGACCATCAACGCGGAGATGAAGGAGATCCACGACTCGGCCTCGGGGGAGACCCAGCCGCGCGTGAACTTCCCCCCGTACCGCAGCTCGCTGTACCGCCACCCCACCAAGTCCATGCAGCACGCGGACCCGGAGACCATCGAGCTGTGGTCCCCGGCGTTCGGTCATCGTGACGTGCACACCCTTGAGTCGGACCTGACCATCCAGGGCCAGGGCGAGCCGCTGGGCGAGCGCATCGTCGTCCGCGGCAAGATCCTGGACGGCGACGGCCGCCCGGTGCGCAACCAGCTCGTGGAGATCTGGCAGGCCAACGCCTCCGGCCGCTACGTGCACAAGCGCGACCAGCACCCGGCTCCGCTGGACCCGAACTTCACCGGCGTGGGCCGCACCATCACCGGCGACGACGGCTCCTACGCGTTCACCACCATCAAGCCGGCCCCGTACCCGTGGAAGAACCACCACAACGCCTGGCGCCCGGCCCACATCCACTTCTCGCTGTTCGGCACCGACTTCACCCAGCGGATGATCACCCAGATGTACTTCCCGGGTGATCCGCTGTTCAGCCTGGACCCGATCTACCAGTCGATCACGGACCAGAAGGCCCGCGACCGCCTGGTCGCCACCTATGACCACAACGTCTCCACCCACGAGTGGAACACCGGCTACTACTGGGACATCGTCCTGAGCGGCAGCAACCGTACCTGGATGGAGGGCGACACCGATGCGCATTGATCAGAACCAGCTGGACGCGGCACGTTCCGGCGAGGAGAAGCTCGTCCCGACCCCGGGCCAGACCATCGGCCCGTTCTTCGGGTACGCCGACGGCTACGAGCAGGTCCACCTGCCGTTCCGTGACGGCAACCACCTGGTGAACCCGGCCCGTCCGGACGCCGTGCGCCTGACCGGCACGGTCTACGACGGCAACGGGGACCCGATCCCGGACGCCATGCTGGAGATCTGGCAGGCCGACGCCGAGGGCAACATCCCGCAGGAGACCGGATCCCTGGTCCGCGACGGGTGGACCTTCACCGGCTGGGGCCGGGCGACGGTGGACAACGTGGGCACCTACACCTTCTCCACCGTGAACCCGGGACCCACCGAGGAGGGCAAGGCCCCCTTCATCCACCTGGTGGTCTTCGCCCGCGGGCTGCTGAACAAGCTGCACACCCGGATCTACCTGCCGGAGGACACCGCCGCCCTCGAGAAGGACGCCCTGCTGTCCTCCGTGGACGCCGACCGCCGCAGCACCCTGATCGCCGAGCGCCAGGCCGACGGCAGCCTGCTGTTCGACGTGCACCTGCAGGGCGAGAAGGAGACCGTGTTCCTGCAGTTCCCGGGCATCGAGTACCCGGACCACGCCTGAGCACCGCTCGGCACCCCGCCGGGCCCTGGCGTCCGGCACCCGCTGCACCGTGCTGCCGCACGCTGAGACGCACGGCACAGCACCGCTGACGATCGGCCCGGTGGCCCCGAGGCGCTCCGTATTCTGCGGACGCATCGGGGGCACCGGGCCATCGTTGCCGATAGCCTAGGGAGGGGACCGGCCCCATCTCGCCGGCCCCGTCCGTACCCTCCGGACCCCCGCCAGACCCCCGCCAGACCCAGGAGCCCGCCACCCGATGACCGATCCAGCAGCGTTGCCGGAGACCGCCGCAGCCACCGTGCCGGGCACGACCGGCAGGACCGGGCCGGCGTCGCCGTCCGCCCGGGACGCGGTGGACGTGGCCCCGGCGCGGGACCCGGAGTCCGACGTCGGCCTGCTGGACCCGCTGTCCGCCGGGACCGCCGTGGCGGCCCAGTCCTCGGACACGGCGTACCTGCGGCACCTGCTCGAGGTGGAGGCCGCGTGGACCGCGGTGCTCGCCGAGGCGGGGATGACCTCGCAGGCCCATGCCCGCGCGGCCGCGGCGTGCGCGGACCCCGCGCAGTACGACCTCACGGCGCTGGCCCACGCCGGCCAGGACGGCGGCAACCCGCTGATCCCCGTGCTCAAGGCCATGCGCGCCCGGGCCGCCGAGGCGGCCCCGGCCGATGCCGGCGTCGCCGGCGCGATCCACGTGGGGGCCACCAGCCAGGACATCATGGACACCGCCATGATGCGGATGTCCGCCCGCGTCGCGGCGACGATCCTGGCCGACCTGCGTTCCGCCGTCGCCGCCCTGGTGGACCTGGCCCGGGAGCACCGGGACACCCCCATGGTGGCCCGGTCCCTGGCCCAGCACTCCCTGCCCTCGACCTTCGGGCTGCGCGCCGCCGGCTGGTTGACCGCGCTCGCCCAGGCCGGACAGCGCCTGCAGGCAGCCACCGCGGCCCTGCCGATCCAGTGGGGCGGGGCCGCCGGCACCATGGCCGCCCTGTCCGGTCGAGTGGCCAGGGCACACCGTGACGGCACCCTCGACACCGGCATCGACGCGTTCGACCTCGTCGAGCGCCTCGCGGGCCGGCTCGGGCTGGCCGCACCCGCCGGCCCGTGGCACACCAACCGGATGGCCGTGACCGGGATCGCCGCCGCCCTGGCCGACGTCGTGGCCGCCTGCGGGAAGATCGCCAACGACGTGCTCATCTCCGCCCGGATCGAGAACGGCGAGCTCGGCGAACCGCTGGCCGCCGGCCGGGGCGGTTCCTCGGCGATGCCGCACAAGCAGAATCCCGTGCTGTCCGTGATGATCCACGCCGGCTCCCTGTCCGCGCCGGGATCCCTGGCGCAGGTGCTCACCGCGGCCGGTGCCGCCAACGAGGAGCGCCCGGACGGGGGCTGGCACGCCGAGTGGCCCGCCCTGCGCCACCTGATGCGCCAGGCCGGGGGAGCGGCCGAGCGCACGGCCGAGCTGGTCTCCGGGCTCCGGGTGAACACCGCGCGGATGGCCGAGAACCTGAACCGCGTGGGGCCGCTGCTGGTCTCCGAGCGGCTCATGGCCGAGCTCGCGCCCGTGCTGCAGGAGCAGGCCGGCGGGGCGCCGGGCTCCGGCAAGGCCCGGCTGCAGGCCATCGTGGACCGCAGCCTGGGCGGCGGCGAGGACGAGCCCGACTTCCGCACCCTGCTGCGTGCCGAGCTGCCGCAGTCCGTGACCGACGAACAGCTCGACGGGCTGCTCGACCCCGCGGAGTACACCGGCGAGGCCGGGGCCCTCGTGGACCGGTTCGTCGCCGCTGCGAGCGGCTTCCTGGAGGACGGCGACTGACGGCCCGTGACGCCCGACGACCGCCAACGACGAGGACCGGCAACGACGAGGACCGGCCGCCGACGCCACCGGAGGACGTGGCGGGCCGACCACACCGGCCACGACGACCCGATGACGACGCCTGACGGTCCGACGGCCCGACGACCACTGACGATCAACGACGACCGACGACGACCGACGACCCGAGAAGACGACCTGAGGAATGGAGCACCACGTGAGCACACCGGAGATCACCGCGATCCGCTTGAGCGGGGACGGCGAGGACACCCCGGACAAGGACGTCCTGTTCGTGGGCGCCGGGCTGGGCACCGGCGTCCAGGCCCTGTGGGGCGAGGCCGCCACCGAGCTCGCCGACCGCTTCCAGGTCATCGGCTGGGACCTGCCCGGCCACGGCCAGTCCCCGGCCCACAACGAGCCGACGTCCATCGCGGACCTGGCCAACGCCGTCGCTGAGCTGGTGCGGGCCCAGCACGTGGCCGGCACCATCCCGCCCGGCGCCAAGGTCTACTACGCCGGCGTCTCCGTCAACGGCGAGGTGGCCCTGCAGCTCGGCCTGGACCACGGCGAGCTGTTCGACGGCATCGCCGTGATCTGCTCGGGCGCGAAGATCGGCCAGCCGCAGGCCTGGCGGGAGCGCGCCGAGTTCGTGGAGAAGGCCGGCACCCCGTCCATGGTCGCCGGCTCGGCCGAGCGCTGGTTCGCCCCGGGCTTCATCGAGCGGCACCCGAACCGGACCACCCGGCTGCTGCACACCCTGCAGGAGGCGGACCGCTTCTCCTACGCCCGGATCTGCGAGGCACTGGCGGACTTCGACGTGCGCGAGCGCCTCGGTGAGATCTCCACGCCGATCCTGGCGATCAACGGAGCCGCGGACGAGGTGTGCCCGCCGGCGAGCGGTGAGGAGATCGCCGCCGGGGTCACGGACGGCACCGCCGTCGTCCTGGAGGACGTGGCGCACCAGGCCCCCACCGAGGACCCCGAGGGCACCGCGCGGATCATCAAGGCGCACTTCGACGCCGTGCGCGCCGGCTGAACCCCACGCGTCGCCGTCCCCCACGAGAGTCCAGGAACAGGAGCTTCCATGAGCCAGAACACCCAGCCGGGCGCACAGCCCGGCACGCCGTCGGCCGTCGAGCCGGGCGGCCAGCCCATCGGGCATGACATGTCCGCCACGTCCCAGGAGGTCCTCGACGCCGGCATGGCCGTGCGCCGCGAGGTACTCGGCAACGCCCACGTGGACCGCGCGGAGTCGAAGAAGGACGAGACCACCGAGGACTTCCAGAACCTCATCACCCGGTATGCCTGGGGCACCATCTGGACCCGCCCGGGCCTGGACCGCCGGATGCGCTCGGCCGTCACCATCTCCGCGATGGTCTCGGGCGGATACTGGGAGGAGGCGGCCATGCACATCCGCGCGGCACTCCGCAATGGCCTGAGCCGGGACGAGATCAAGGAGATCCTGCTCCAGACCGCCATCTACTCCTCCGTGCCCGCCGCCAACATCGCCTTCAAGCTGGCCCAAGAGGTCTTCGCCCAGGTGGACGAGGACCTCGCCGCCGGCAAGGAGCTCTGAGCCCGAAACCGTCGCCGGACCGGTCCTCCGCAGACGCCCAGACCGGTCCCGGCCTACCGCAGTAGCCTGTCGTTCGAACAGAGAGAAGGTCATGACATGACTGCCCAGACTGACGCCTACATCTACGACGCCGTCCGCACCCCCTTCGGCAAGGTCGGCGGCGCGCTGGCCAAGACCCGCCCGGACGACCTCGCCGCCGTCGTCGTCCGCGAGTCCGTGAAGCGGGCCCCGAAGCTGGCCGGCCTGCTGCCCGACGCCCCGGACACCGACGGCAAGGGCACCGGCACCGAGCTGGCCAGGATCGACGAGGTCGTCTTCGGCAACGCCAACGGCGCCGGCGAGGAGAACCGCAACGTGGCCCGCATGGCCACCCTGCTGGCCGGGCTGCCCACCTCCATCCCGGGCACCACCGTGAACCGGCTGTGCGGCTCCTCGCTGGACGCCGCCCTCATCGCCTCCCGCCAGATCAACACCGGTGAGGCCGACCTCATGCTCATCGGCGGCGTCGAGTCGATGTCCCGCGCCCCCTGGGTCCTGCCAAAGACCGAGCGCCCCTTCCCCATGCACAACCTCGAGCTGGCCAACTCCACCCTCGGCTGGCGCCTGGTGAACCGCAACATGCCCAAGGAGTGGACCGTCTCCCTGGGCGAGGCCACCGAGCAGCTGCGCGAGAAGTACGGCATCGACCGCGAGCGGATGGACGCGTTCGCCGCGAACTCCCACCAGCTGGCCGCCAAGGCCTGGGACGAGGGCAAGTACGACAACCTCACCGTCGCCGTGCCGGACGTGGACCTGGCCCGGGACGAGACCATCCGTCCGGACTCCACCGCCGAGTCCCTGGCAGGGCTGCGCACCGTGTTCCGCAAGGAGAACGGCATGGTCACCGCCGGCAACTCCTCGCCCATGAACGACGGCGCCTCCGCTGCCTGGCTCGGCTCGGACAAGGCCGCGGACATCCTGGGCCTGCAGCCGCTGGCCCGCATCGCCGGCCGCGCGACCGCCGCCAACCAGCCGCAGTACTTCGGCTACGCGCCGGTGGATGCCGTCAACAAGGCCCTGGAGCGGGCCGGCATCACCTGGGACGACGTCGCCGCGGTCGAGCTCAACGAGGCCTTCGCCGCCCAGTCCCTGGCCTGCACCGACGCCTGGGGAGTGGACCTGTCCATCGTCAACACCTGGGGCGGGGCCATCGCCATCGGCCACCCGCTGGGCGCCTCGGGCACCCGCGTGCTCGGCACCCTGGCGCGCCGCCTCGAGGAGTCCGGCGACCGCTGGGGCGTGGCCGCGCTGTGCATCGGCGTCGGCCAGGGCATCGCCGTGGTGCTCGAGAACGTCAACGCCCGCTGACCCACCCACCATCCCGGGCCTCGGGTCGGGCGGGCGGAGGGCTGGAGTGCCGGCACCCCGCCCGCCCGGCCGGAGGCCACCGGGTTCCCGACGCCGGCCCGCGCCGTCGAGGCGCAGGACACCGGCCGGCGTCGGGAACCGGGGCCGGGCCCGGCCGAGGGGCCTGGCCTTCAGACGAAGAACCCTTCAAGGAGGAACGATGCTTGAGTTCGTGGACACGGCCGCCGAGGCCGTCTCCCGGATCACCGACGGCGCCACGGTGCTGATCGGGGGATTCGGCAACGCCGGTCAGCCGATGGAGCTGATCGACGCCCTGATGGAGTCCGGTGCCACCGGGCTGACCGTCGTGAACAACAACGCCGGCCAGGCCGACGCCGGCCTGGCCCTGCTGATCAAGGAGCGGCGGGTCGCCAAGATCATCTGCTCCTTCCCGCGCCAGTCCGATTCCTGGCACTTCGACGAGGCCTACCGCGCCGGCGAGATCGAGCTCGAGCTCGTCCCGCAGGGCAACCTGGCCGAGCGCATGCGTGCCGCCGGGGCCGGCATCGGCGGGTTCTTCAGCCCGACCGGCTACGGCACCCAGCTGGCGGAGGGCAAGGAGGTCCGCGAGATCGACGGCAAGCACTACGTGCTGGAGTCCCCGATCCGCGGCGACTTCGCCCTGATCAAGGCCTACGCCGCTGACCCGTACGGCAACCTGGTCTACCGCAAGACCGCCCGCAACTTCGGCCCCGTCATGGCCACGGCCGCCGCGCACACCATCGTGCAGGTGGACGAGGTCCTGGACGATCCGCTGAACCCGGAGCACGTGGTGACCCCGGGCATCTACGTGGACACCGTCGTCGGGATCCCGACCGAGTCCGGGGTGAAGGAGCGCGCCGAGCGCGAAGCCCTGGCCGCCGGGAAGCCCAAGCCGTGCATGGCCACCAAGACCGCGGCCGAGCTGGCCGCCGAGAAGTGAAGGTGATGAGCGAGATGACCGAGCAGACCACCGAGACCGCGGGCGCCCAGGCGTTCCGCAGCACCGACGCCCCGCTGACCCAGGACGAGCTGGCCAGGGTCATCGCCGATGACATCGCGCCGGGCTCCTTCGTGAACCTGGGCATCGGCCAGCCGACCACCGTGTCCAACTACCTCTCCCCGGAGAAGAAGGTCACGCTGCACACCGAGAACGGCATGCTGGGCTTCGGCCCGGAGGCCACCGGCGACCAGGTCGACGAGGACCTGATCAACGCCGGGAAGATCCCGGTGACCGAGCTGCCGGGGGCGTCGTACTTCCACCACGCCGACTCCTTCGCCATGATGCGCGGCGGCCACCTGGACGTCTGCGTGCTGGGCGCCTACCAGGTCTCCGCCACCGGCGACCTGGCCAACTGGTCCACCGGCAAGCCCGGCGCCATCCCGGCCGTGGGAGGGGCAATGGACCTGGCCATCGGCGCCAAGGACACCTACGTGATGATGGACCTGTTCACCAAGAAGGGTGACCGGAAGCTGCTGGCCGAATGCACCTTCCCGCTCACCGGCGTGGGCTGCGTGTCCCGCATCTACTCGGACAAGGCCGTGCTGCTGCTGGACCCCTCCGGCGTGGTCACCGTGCGCGAGCTGCACGGCATCACCTTCGAGGAGCTGCAGGAGAAGCACCCGGATGTGCGCTTCGAGAAGGCTGGCGCCTGATCCGCTGACGCCTTCCCGCCGCGGAAGCACCCGACGACGGCCGGTCACCTCACGAGGTGGCCGGCCGTCGTCGTCTGCGCGCGCGGGAGCCGTGCCCGTCTGTCATCCTCCAGTGGACTCGTCTTGGGTGGAGCCGCACCGGACGAGTCCTCTGACCACGGACGGTGTGGGTCCACAGGCTGTGGATAGCTGCAACGCGTGCGTCATGGCCCGGCCAGCATGGGTGGGTGACGTCTTCTGCGAACCCCGAACCCCTCCTGCTCCGTCCCACCGAGGACGACGGCGGCCGCTCGGCCCGGATGCTGGCGCGCCGTGCCCAGCGGGGAGAGCTGGTCCGCCTGGCCCCCGGCACGTACGCCTCCACACACCGCTGGCTGCTGCTGTCCCGGCAGGACCGTCGCCGGGTGACCGCCGTGGCCTTCGCGGACTCCCGACGGCGACCGGTCACCTTCTGCGGTACGACCGCGCTCGAACTCCTGGGTTATCCGGTCGTCGAGCGGGCATCCCTGCTCCATGTCCGGGCTGCGCACCGCGGCGATTCCGGCACCAGGCGGCAGGTCTCGCCCTACGTCAACGAACAGGCGGTCTTGAGGACGGTCGCCGAACTCAGTGCGCAGGGGCTGATCAATGGCGACGGCAGGGTTCCGCTGCTTCCATCCGTACGACGGCACTGGAACGCACCGGGTGCGGCATGGGCGGGCACCGCCGACTGTGGACAGGAAGCGGGACTGGGCCCCATGACGGTGGGGGACGAGGCGCCGGCTGAAGTCTTGGGACCCGTTGGTGGTCCCTTATCCCTCACCGTCACGGAGGTCAGCGTCCGGCTGGAGGACGGTACGGTCCTGGGCCGGGTCCGGGTGGATCCACTGCCTGCGGCGATGGCCATGGTCTTCGGCAGCGAACCGCTGAGCACGGGCACGGCACCGGCTGATGCGATCAAGCGCCGGCACGGGGACGCCGAGACCGTCGCCGGTCAGGCACGGGGCCTGCTCCGCACGGCGGCGCAGCGTATCCGGTTCGATGCACAATGGCGGTTCGCCGACTCCCGGTCGGAGTCGGCGGGGGAGTCCCTGAGCCGGGCCCTCATCCACGAGGCGGGCTTTGTCGTCCCCGATCTGCAGTACAGGGTGCTGACTGCCACCGGCGAACTGGTCGCCCGTACCGACTTCTACTGGGACGAGATCCGGCTGACCGCCGAGTTCGACGGTCTGGCGAAGTACACGGGGCGCCTGGCCCGCCTCGGGGCCGCCGGTCCGGTCGGGCAGGACGCCCTGGTCCGGGAGAAGCGGCGCGAGGACGCCGTCCGCAGGGAGGGCTACGGCATGGCGCGGTGGATCTGGGCTGACCTGTTCACCCGGCCGCGCTTCGTCGCCCTCCTGGAGCAGTATGGGGTTCCACGCCGCGGACGCTGACCTGCCGGTGGCAGGGCGGGCTGCCGGTCCAGCGGTGCTGCGCGGTGGGCGGCGCTTCCATCCGGATCGAGAGGACTCGTCCGTGGGGCGCCCACGGGTGACGCGTCCTCTCGGGCATGACAGTCCGGACCGATCCGCTTCATCCGGCCTTCACCTCGGGTGCCCCTGCTGGTCAACCGGGACGAGAACAGTGGATGGGCACGAACCCGGGCCCGCCGCGACGGGATGACGCGGCCACCGCCCCGGGCCACTACAGGAAGGCAACACCGTGACCCTGAACCCGACCCACCGCCGTCGCCCCGAGGCCCTGCGCCGTAGGGCCGCAGGCACCGCCACGCTCGCACTGTCCGCCGCGGTCCTCGCCGCCGGCGCCGTCTCCGCACCCGCCGCGGCGGCCCCGGCCCCGGAGGACGCCCCCGTGCTCATCGGACACCGCGGAGCCGCCGGCACCGCCCCGGAGAACACCGTCGCCGCCTTCGAGGACGGCGTGGCCTCCGGCGCCGACTTCTTCGAGATCGACGTGCAGCTCTCCGCTGACGGCGTGCCGTTCCTGTTCCACGACAACACCCCGGCGCGCACCACCAACGTCGAGGAGGTCTTCCCGGGCCGCGAGGACGACCCGATCACGTCCTTCACGTGGGAGGAGCTGCAGCAGCTGGACGCCGGCTCCTACTTCTCCGAGGAGTACGCGGGCGAGAAGATCCCGCACTTCGACGCGGCGGCTGAGATCGCCACCCGCAACACCGGCGTGTTCATCGAGATCAAGTCCCCGGTGAACTCCCCGGGCATCGAGGAGGTCGTGGCCGAGGCCCTCTACGAGGACGAGGATTGGAACACGCTGCTGGAGGCGGACAAGATCGAGGTGCTGGGCTTCGATGAGGCCTCCAACCAGCGTTTCGCCGAGATCGCCCCCGATGTGCCGCTGCAGCAGCTCGTCGGGACCGTGCCGGACGCCGCCACCCTGGAGCGCTACGCCACCTTCGCCGACGCCTTCGGCACCAACTACCGCACCCTGGACGAGGCCGGCGCCGAGCGGGTCAAGGACGCCGGGCTCGGCCTGGGCGTCTACACCGTGAACTCCACCGAGGCCTACGACGAGGCCGCGGCGCTGGGCGTGGACCGGATCACCGGTGACTTCCCGATCCAGTTCTCCCGCTACGAGCGCGGCCTGAAGGTCTTCCCGCAGAACACCGGCGTGCAGATCGCCGACTCGGTCAACGACGTCCCGGGCGCGGACCTGCAGCCGGAGACCGGTGAGCACGTGGTGCTGGAGAACACCGGCAACCACACGGTGGACGTCTCGGGCTGGCTGATCCGCGACGCCGCCAACAACGTGCTGGAGATCGGTGAGGGCTACGAGCTGGAGGTCGGCGAGCAGCTGCGCGTCTACACCGGCCCCGGTACCGACGCCGAGGACGCCTACTACAACGACGGCGATGCCAACGTGCTGAACAACGGCGGCGATTCCGTGGCCCTGTGGACGGACGACGCCCAGCTGCAGGACACCTTCGCCAACTGACGGGGGATTGAACGGGGATCGAACGGGGACCGGCCCCTGACGAGACGCTGACGCGCCGGCTCGGCCTGCCCTCACCCCGCCCTAGGCGTCGGGGGCCGTTCTCCCGCGTCCCGAGCACCGGGACCAGGGAGGACGGCCCCCGACGTGTGTCTGCTGGCGCGGGGGAGGGCGCCGGAGCAGGACGGTCAGAACGCGATCCGCGTCAACAGTCCACGCAGCTGCTCCCGTTCGGCAGCGGAGAGATCGCCGAGGACCTCCCGATCGGAGGCCTCGGTCAGTTCGTAGCCGCGCTGCTCGACCCGGTGCCCCTCCTCCGTCACGGCGATCATGCGGGAGCGGCGGTCCTTCGGGTCGGTCAGCCTCTCCACCAGGCCGCGCTGCTCGAGCACGTCCACGAGCGCCACCACCTGGCTCGGGTCCAGGTCGAGGAACTCGCTGAGCTCCCGTTGCGTCGGATGGGTACCGTTCGCCGCCACGGACAGCACCGAGAAGTGGCTGACCTTCAGTCCCAGCTCGGCCTTCAGCAGCGCATTGGCGTGACCGGTGCCCCGGGACCGCGCGCGGGCCGTGAGGAACTGGATCTGGCCGGCCAGGCGGGTGGCCCGGAGGCGGTCGACGCCGGCGGGACCGGGCGCCGCGTTCCTCCCGGTCCCGGTGGGGTCGGCCTCGGTGGGCCCGGCCATCATGCCGGTGTCGGCTCCGACGCCGGTCGTGGTGGGTGTCGTGGTGGTCATGGCGACCTCCGTCGTGGTCGGGGCGGCGCAAGCTGCCAGTGGGCCGTTACGGCGCGCCCGGCGGGTGTCCGGCCGGGCGCGCCGAGGGGTGGTCAGTGCTCGTGGGTGGTCAGGTCCAGGTCCTTGGACTCCCGCGTCAGCACGATCGCGATGACGGAGACCAGGGCCATGCCGGCCAGGAAGCCGATGACCGGGACCACGGAGGTCCCGCCGCCGGGGCCGGCGTAC
Organism: Micrococcus sp.; assembly: GCA_029961105.1. GTDB lineage: Bacteria > Actinomycetota > Actinomycetes > Actinomycetales > Micrococcaceae > Citricoccus. Next base: position 78,943 of record JASBVO010000006.1, read on the forward strand.
AGCGTGGCCAGGATGGTCGGGGTGAACCCGGCGCCGATGAGGGTGGCCAGCTGGTAGCCCAGGGAGGCGCCGGTGTAGCGGGCGCCGGTGCCGAACTGCTCGGAGATGAAGGCGGCCAGCGGACCGTAGAGCATCCCGTGCAGGCCGAGGGCGATGGTGAAGGCCAGCGTCAGCACGAACCAGTTGGTGGACTGGAGCATGGTGAAGAACGGGGTGAGGAACATGACGAACAGCACCAGGCCGGCGATCATCACCGGGCGGCGGCCGAAGCGGTCGGAGACCCGGCCGAAGCCGATGACGAAGAGGATGGAGATGACGGAGGCGACGGCGAAGGCGTAGAGGACGTCGGACCGGGCGGAGCCGGCGTCGGTGGCGTAGCCCACGGAGAAGGTGGACAGCAGCACCTGCAGGCCGAAGCCGGACGCTCCGCCGAGCATGGTCAGCAGCAGGGCCTTCGGCCGGCGCAGCACCTGCAGCAGCGGCAGCCGGGGCTTGGCGCCCGTCCTCGCGTCCTCTGCCTCGGCCTTCGCCACGGCGGCGGCGAACACGGGGGACTCGCTGACCCTGGCGCGGATGACCATGCCGACGATCAGCAGCACGAAGGACATCAGGAACGGCACGCGCCAGCCCCAGGCGAGGAACTGCTCCTGCGGCAGGGTGGCGGAGAAGGTGCCGAGGACGAAGGTGCCCAGGGCGGCACCGGTGGGGGCGCCGGCGTTGGTGAAGGAGGCGGCGAAGCCGCGCTTGCCGGACTCGGAGTGCTCCAGCGCCATCAGCGCGGCGCCGCCCCACTCACCGCCCACCGCGATGCCCTGGAGGACGCGCAGCAGCACGAGGATCACCGCACCCCAGCCGCCGATCTGCGCTGCGCCAGGCACCAGCCCGATCAGGGTGGACGCCACGCCCATGATGAGCATGGACAGCACGAGCATCTTCTTCCGGCCCAGCCTGTCCCCGAAGTGGCCGAAGATCGCCCCGCCGAGCGGGCGGGCCAGGTAGCCGGCGGCGAAGGTGCCGTAGGCGGCGATCGTTCCGGTCAGGGGGTCCAGCCCGGTGAAGAACACGGCCGGGAAGACCACGGCGGAGGCGGCGGCGTAGAGCAGGAAGTCGTAGAACTCGATCGTCGAGCCCAGGTAGCTGGACAGGATGACGCGGCGGGCCTCGCGGCGCTTCACCGCGGGGTTGAGCGCGTCGAGGTCGGGGACGGGCGCGATGGGCTGTGCCGAGACAGTGGACATGGTTCTCTCCAGTCGGGATGGGGCGGGTGTCAGGAGACGGGCACCGGCTGGGTGCGCTCCCGCAGGACGTTCTTGCGGATCTTGCCGGTGGAGGTGCGCGGCAGCTCGTCCACCACGACCACCTCCCGCGGCAGCTTGTAGCGGGCCAGACGGGCGCTGAGCTGGTCACGCAGCTCGGACCCCTCGGGGACGACGGGCCCGGCCAGCACCTCGGGGCGCAGCACCACGAAGGCCAGGCCGGACTCGCCCCAGCGCTCGTCCGGGACCCCGACGACGGCGGCCTCCAGGACCGCGGGCAGGGACAGCAGGGCGTTCTCCACCTCGGCGGGGTAGACGTTCTCGCCACCGGAGATGTACATGTCCTTGATGCGGTCCTTGATGGTGAAGTACCCCTCGGCGTCCCGCACGGCGATGTCCCCGGAGCGGTACCAGCCCCCCGCGAGAGCGGACTCGGTCGCCTCGGGGCGGTTCCAGTAGCCCTTCATGACCTGGGGGCCGCGGACCCAGACCTCACCGGCCTGGCCGGTGCCGACGTCGTCGCCGGTGGCCGGGTCCACGAGCCGGACCTCGGAGAAGAAGTGCGGCCGGCCGGCCGTCCCGGCGTGGGACAGGGCGTCCTGGGCCTCGAGCAGGCACACGCCGGGGGCGGTCTCGGTCATGCCGAAGCCCTGGACGATCTTCACCCCCCGCTCGGTCCAGGTCCGGATGGAGCGCTCGCTCAGCGGGGAGCCGCCCACCATGATCGAGCGCAGCGAGGACAGGTCCGCGCCGGCGAAGCCCGGGTCCTCGGCGAGCAGGTCGATCATGGCCGGGACCATGAACGTGCCGGTGACCTGCGAGCGCTCGATCTCAACCAGCACCTCGGCCGGGCGGAACTGGCGGTGGATGATGATCCGCCCACCCATCATGAAGGTGGGCAGGGTGGTCATGTTCATCCCGGCGATGTGGAACAGCGGAGCCACGGACAGCATGACCTCGTCCTGGCGCAGGTCCGTGCCGGTGAAGGCGTTGAGGTACTGGTAGGTCAGGTTCCGGTGGGTCAGCATGGCCCCCTTGGGGCGGCCCGTGGTGCCGGAGGTGTACATGAACAGGGCCACGTCATCGTCGGCCACCTCGGCCTCGACCTCCGCCGTGGAGGCCGCCGCGAGCAGGTCCTCGTAGCGCAGGCCGGGACCCTGCGGGCCCTCGGCCGCCACCAGCCTCAGCTGCGGCTGCCGCTCGGCCAGGTGGGCGGCGACGTCGGCCACCTCCTGGCCGTACACGACGGTGCCGGCTTCGGAATCGGTCACGATGAACTCGACCTCGGCGGGGGACAGACGCGGATTGACCAGCACCGGGGTGGCGCCGAAGAGGTTGGCGGCGAAGAAGGTCTCGAGCAGGGAGGGGTGGTTGAACCCCACGTAGGCCACGCGCTCGCCGTGCACCACGCCGAGCCCCTGCAGCGCGTTCGCCAGGCGGGTGACCCGCTGGCTGAACAGGCCGTAGGTGATCGTGGCGCCCTCGAACTCGATGGCCACGGCCTCCGGTCGCACGGTGGCCCGACGACGGGGGTAGGTGCCGATGCCGATGTTCATGGGACTCCTTCGCTCTGTGGGCTGGATCACGTGATAACCCATGTAACGCTCAAGAGTTGAGAAAGTCAATGATTGTTTTCGCGGCACGACTTCACGGACTGCGGGGTTCCCGGGTTCCCGGGAGGAGGGGGTGCCCTCTCCGGGTGGCCTGTCCCCGCCTGCCGAGGCGGCCTGTCCCCGCCTGCTGAGGTGACCTGTCGCCGCCCTCCGAAGGTGGCCCGCCCCGGCGGAGGCGCCCGCGGGGCGACGCCGGCCGCACGCCGAGGGGCGCGCGGTCGGCGTCGTGCTGCGGGCGGGGCGCGGGCGAGCTGCCGGGCGGGGCTAGAAGGCGATCTTCAGCAGCAGGGTGCGCAGCTGCTTGCGCTCGCGCGCCGAGAGCGTGCCGAGGGTGACGTCCTCGGACTCGAGCAGGATCTGCCGGGCCTTCTCGAAGAGCTCCACGCCGGCATCGGTGGCGACGATGATCTTGGAGCGCCGGTCCCGGGGGTCGGTCTCGCGCTGGACCGCTCCGAGCTCCTCCAGGGAGTCGACCAGGGCCACGATCTGGCTGGGGTCCAGGGCCAGGAACTCGCCCAGCTCGCGCTGTGAGGGCTTCAGGCCGCTGGCCGCCAGGGACAGTACCGAGTAGTGGCGCACCTTGATGCCCAGCGGGGCGAGCATCTGGTTGGCATGACCCGAGCCACGTCCGCGGGCGCGGGCCGTGAGGAACTGGACCTGCTGGGCGAGCTCGCCGGCGAGGAACCGTTCGGTGCCCGCATCCTCCATGGCGTCCGGCTTGGCCTCGCCCTGGCGGGGGGATGTCGACATGGGTCCTCATAACACTCGGTCAACCATTGATCTTATCAAGTGTAAACCCGATCCTGGGGATTCGGGGTGTGGATCCCGGGGCGGGCTGCCGCGGGGGCGGCCGGCCGAGGGGCTGTTTCCATGGCGAAAACCGATCATTGACTTTATCAACGGTATGGGCTGTCATGGTCCCAGTACCTCAGCACCGAACGTCACCACCGAACGTCAATCCCGAAGGAGAAGCCATGTCCCTCAACGGCAAGGTTGCCATCGTCACCGGTTCCGGCGCAGGTCTCGGCCTGGCCTACGCCCAGGAGCTCGCGCGCCAGGGCGCCGCGGTCGTCATCAATGACGTCAACCAGGAGATCGCCGACCAGGCGGTCGCGTCCATCACCGAGGCCGGCGGCAGGGCCGCCGCCGTGGTGGCCCCGGTCGGCTCCTCCGAGACCGCCGACCAGCTGGTGCGGACCGCCGTGGACACCTTCGGCGGGCTGGACATCCTGGTCACCAATGCCGGCATCCTGCGGGACAAGTCCCTGCTGAAGATGACCGATGACGACTTCGACGCGGTGATCAACGTCCACCTCAAGGGCACCTTCACCTGCGTGCGCTCCGCGTTCGCCCACTTCAAGGACAACGGCGTGGCCGGCCGCATCGTCACCATCGGGTCCCCGACCGGCCAGCGCGGCAACTTCGGCCAGACCAACTACGCCGCCGCCAAGGCCGGGATCGTGGGCATGGTCCGCACCTGGGCGCTGGAGATGAAGAAGGCCGGCGTGTCCGTCAACGCCGTCATCCCCGTGGCGGCCACCGCCATGACCAAGACCATCCCGTTCTTCGCCAAGGCCGTCGAGGCCGACGAGCGAGGCGAGGCCATGCCGGAGTTCTTCCGCAAGGACCTGGGCTTCGGCCCGGCCAGGGACGTGGCCGGCCTCATCGCCTTCCTGTCCTCCGACGCCGCGGCCGGCATCTCCGGCCAGGCCATCGGCGTGGGCGGGGACCGCCTGCAGGTCTGGTCCCACCCCGAGCCCGTCACCACCGACTACCACGAGGGCGGCTGGGACTACGAGACCATGCTCACCGAGGGCAAGGCCATCCTCGAGGCCAACCTGCAGTCCGTGGGCGAGCGGATGCCGGAGCTGCCGGCCGAGCTGCAGCCCGAGGCCGCCGCGCAGTAGGGACCGGCCCGACGCCGGCCGGGAACCTCCCGTCCGGCGTCGCCACCGGGGCCCGCGGCCCTGATACCGACGCCGCCCCGAACGTCATCACCCCAGCAACCGCACCCAGGAGGAACCATGGGACAGACCGCCGTGCGCTATGAATGCGCCGTGGACGTGAACGCCATCACCGCCGTGGACATGCACGTCCACCTCGAGATCGACGGCCACGGCCACCAGTCCATGCCGGACGACATCATGGAGGCCTCGTCGAAGTACTTCAAGGCCGCCGAGCGCACCCCCTCGATCGACACGATCGCGAAGACCTACCGGGGCCAGCGGATGGCCGCGGTCGTCTTCACCGTGGACGCCCGCACCCAGATGGGCCACCTGCCCAATTCGATCGACGACCTGGTGGCCGGCTGTGCCCGGAACAATGACGTGCTCATCCCCTTCGGCAGCGTCGACCCGCGCACCGGGCCGGCGGCGATCGCCGAGGCCCGTCGCCAGGCCGATGAGCTGGGCGTGCGCGGGTTCAAGTTCCACCCCTCCGTGCAGGGCTTCGACCCCTCGGATGAGCAGTACTTCCCGCTGTGGGCGGAACTGGAGCGGTTCGGGCTGCCGTGCATCTTCCACACCGGGCAGAACGGCATGGGCGCCGGGCTGCCCGGGGGGCGCGGGATCAAGCTGAAGTACTCGAACCCGCTGCTGCTGGACGACGTGGCGGCCGAGCACCCGGACCTGCCGATCATCATGGCCCACCCCTCGGTGCCGTGGCAGGATGAGGCGAACTCGATCGCCACGCACAAGTCCAACGTGTACATCGACCTCTCCGGCTGGTCCCCGAAGTACTTCCCGGAGTCGCTGGTGCGCCAGTCCAACAACGTGCTCTCCCGCAAGGTGCTGTTCGGCACCGACTTCCCGCTGATCACCCCGGACCAGTGGCTGAAGGCCTTCGCCGAGCTGCCGCTCAAGGACGAGGTCCGTCCCCGGATCCTCAAGGACAACGCGGTCAAGCTGCTCGGCCTGGGGACCGGGCCGTCCGCCGGGACCCCCGACGCTGGCCGGGCCGACACCGGCGCCCCCGCGGGCGGTGCGGCATGAGCGGCGGGCGCTCGCCCGCCGTCGGGACCGTCATCCCCTCGGACCTCTACGGCTTCGCCGAGCGACTGACCGAGGCCGAGCGGAAGGTCCTGACGGACCTGCGGGAGCAACTGCAGGCGACGGTCTACCCGCTCGTCAACGACGCCTGGGACCGGGCCGAGCTGCCGGAGGAACTCCTGCAGGCGGTGCGCAACCTGGAGCTGATGGACCCTCCGGCGCTGCGCGCGGCCGGGGAGCCCGTCCGCGACCTGCTCACCGGGTTCCGCAACTTCGAGCTGGCCCGCTGTGACATCAACGTCGGCACCCTGTACAACGCCCAGGCCGGACTGTTCCGCACGGTGTGCACCGTGGGCGGCTCGCCGGAGCAGGCACGGGAGCTGGACGCCAGGATCCGCACCTACGAGCTGACCGGCGTCTTCGCCCTGACCGAGCCGGACCACGGCTCGGACGTGGCCGGCGGGCTGGCCACCTCGGCCACCCGGGACGAGACCACGGGGGAGTGGGTCATCAACGGCGCCAAGCGCTGGATCGGCGGCGCCTCGGTGTCCGACGTCATGGCCACCTTCGCCCGGGACACCGCCGACGGCCAGGTCAAGTGCTTCCTGGTCCCGCGTGAGGCCGAGGGCGTGTCCATGACGATCATCCCGAACAAGGCCTCGCTGCGGATCATGCAGAACGCGCACATCGAGTACCGCGACGTGCGGGTGGGCGAGGGCGCCCGGCTGCAGGGCATCAACTCGTTCAAGGACGTGGCCCGCTGCCTGCGGAACATGCGCTCGGACGTGGCGTGGATGGCCGTGGGCGCCCAGGCCGGCGCCTACGAGGCGGCCCTGCGGTACGTGCGCGAGCGGGAGCAGTTCGGCCGACCGATCGCCGGCTTCCAGCTGGTGCAGGAGAAACTGGCCGTGATGCTGGGCAACCTCACCGCGTCGCTGGGCATGGTGGTGCAGCTGACCGAGCAGCAGGCCCAGGGGACCTACCGGGACGAGAACTCCGCCCTGGCCAAGATGTACACCTCGCTGCGGCTGCGGGAGACCGTGGCGCTGGCCCGTGAGGTGTGCGGCGGCAACGGCATCACCCTGGACACGGACGTGGCCCGGTTCCACGCCGATGCCGAGGCCATCTACTCCTACGAGGGCACGCACGAGATCAACGCGCTCATCGTCGGCCGGGCCGTCACCGGCATCGGGGCCTTCGTCTAGCCGGCCACAGCCGGCGGCGGGCCGATCTGGGCGGACCGGACGGCCGCCGTCGGGCCACGGACCCGTCCCGTCGATCACCGTCCGGCCACGATCCACGGATCGTGGCCCCAGACAGTTGCAGTCATCAACCATTGTGATGTAAAACACAGTTCAGAGGAGAGAGAGCCATGACCGAGACCATCACCCCCCGCACCGTCGTCAGCTTCGAGGAGGCCAAGGCCCTCGCGGGCCAGGACCTCGGCGTCACCGAGTGGCGTGAGGTCACCCAGGAGATGGTGAACACCTTCGCCGATGCCACCGACGACCAGCAGTGGATCCACGTGGACCCCGAGCGCGCCAAGGACGGGCCGTTCGGTGCCCCGATCGCCCACGGATTCCTGACGCTGTCCATGATCATCCCGTTCTGGTCCGAGCTCTTCGACGTCTCCGACGTCAAGACCAAGGTCAACTACGGCTTGGACAAGGTCCGCTTCACTTCCCCGGTCAAGGTCGGTTCCCGCATCCGCATGAAGGGCTCGATCGCCGACGTGCAGGAGGTCAAGGGCAACGGCCTGCACATCGTCGTCGACGCCACCATCGAGATCGAGGGCGAGGAGCGTCCCGCCGTCGTCGCGACCTTCCTCGCCCGCTTCTACGCCTGAGGCGCCCGCCTGCAGGCACTCCAACCACCCCGGCCCAGGCCGGACGCATCCCCCCAGGAGAGATCATGAACAAGAAGCTCGTCTCACTGATGGCCACTGCCGCCGTCGCGGGCCTGGCCCTGACCGGCTGCGGTTCCGGCTCCCCCTCGGGGGGAGGCGGCGAGAGCCCCTCCGGCACTGCGGCGACCGGAACGGCCACGGATGCGGGAGGGGCCGGCGGTGAGTTGGACAAGGTGATCGTCGGCGTGCTGCCGATCGCCCCGTCCGTGGCGGTGAAGTACGGCATCGAGGAGGGCATCTTCGAGGAGCACGGCATCGAGGTGGAGCTCTCCACCTCCAACGCGGGCGCGGCCATGCTGCCGGCGGTGGCCAACGAACAGATCCACTTCGGCGTGGGCAACCCGAATTCGGTGATGAACGCCAACGACCGCGGCCTGGACATGAAGATCGTGGCCGGTTACTCCAACTCGCTGGCCGAGGGAGAGGACATCGCCGGCGTGGTGACCACCAAGGACAGCGGGATCCAGGGCTGGAAGGACCTGGCCGGCAAGACCGTCTCGGTCAACGCCCTCAAGACCCAGGGCGACCTGACCATCATGGAGGCCGTCTCCAAGGCCGGGGGCGACCCGGCGGCCATCAAGTTCTCCGAGATGCCGTTCCAGGACATGCCTGCCCAGCTCGAGCGCGGCAACACGGACGCCATCTGGGTCCCGGAGCCGTTCCTGACCCAGTCGCTGGGCGACGAGAACAACCAGCTGGTGGGGTACTCCTTCCAGGACTCGGTTCCCGGCATGCCGACCATGGTCACGTTCAGCTCGGGCGCGTTCACCGAGGAGAACCCGGAGCTGACCCAGCGGTTCGTGGACGCCATGACGGAGTCGCTGGCCGCTGCCGATTCGGATCCGGAAGGTGCCCGGGCCCTGCTGCCCGAGTTCATCAACCTCCCGGAGGAGGCCGCGCAGAACCTGAAGATGGAGAAGCTCTCCGGCGAGATCCGCAAGGAGCAGATCGAGGAGGCCGGCCGGCTGATGGTGAAGTACGGCTTCATCAGCAAGGACCCGGACGTGGAGAACCTGTACTGGGAGGGCGCTCAGTGAGCTGACGCTCGCGTTGCCGGCGGTGGGCCCGCTGGCCTGACGACGCCCCGGACCTGGATCTCCAGGACCGGGGCATCGTGCTGCTCGGGTCCCGATCGGCGGGTGGGCTCCGCGCCGGCCGGCCCGCCCGGGTACCCGCCAGTGCCGCTCCCCGTAGGTGCCGTTCCCTACCAGTGCCGCTCCCCGTCGGTGCCCGTCTCGCTCAGGGGCGCTCGGGGCCGGGGGCGGCGTCGTGGGCGAGGACGCGCCGCAGCAGAGCGGCGAGTTGCTCGGCCTCCTGGGCGGTCAACGGGTCGAAGAGCCGGTCGTTGACCTCCAGCGCCGGGCTGTACAGGTCCATCAGCAGCGCGCGTCCCGCTTCGGTGAGGGCGGCCACCCGGCGTCGGCCGTCATGGGGATCGCGGGAGACCGTCACGTGGCCCTGGGCGGACATCCGGTGCACCAGCTCGGTCAGGGTCGCCCGGTCCACGGCCAGCTGCTCGGCGATCTGCGACTGGGACAGGCCGTCGGCGGACCGGACCAGGCACAGCAGGAGGCCGAACTGGATGGACGTGTGGTCGGCCGATACCCGCTGGGCCCAGAGGCGGCCGTGGCGACTGAGCAGCCGTCGCACCGCGAGGCTGTGGAACGCCTCGGGAGCCTCCAGTGACCGACCGTCGTCCTGCATGGGCCTCCGTCCATGAAATAGTTGAGAATATTAATTGATTTGTCTTGTTGGTCAGGATGACCGATGTCTAGACTGTGAGTCACCTTACAGGCTCGTCGACCCCCTCGCCGTGGCCTCGCGGCCGGTCTTCCGCGCCGCAGACTCTCGCACGTCATAACCAGGAGCGCCCGATGATGAGGAATGTCCGACTGGCCGCCGTTTCCGCGGCTGCCCTGCTGGCCCTGACCGCCTGTGGCTCCGGCTCGCCCTCGGGGGGTGGCGCCACTACCGCGCCGGCCACGGAGGGAACCGCCGGCGCCGAGGCCTCCGGCGGCGGCGAGCTGACCCCGGTCGAGGTCGGGGTCATCCCGATCGTCGACGTCGCGCCGATCTATTTGGGCGTCGAGGAGGGCATCTTCGAGAAGCACGGCCTGGACGTCACCCTGACCCTGGCCCAGGGCGGCGCGGCGATCGTGCCGGCCGTGCAGTCCGGGAAGATGGAGTTCGGCTTCTCCAACGTCACCTCCCTGGTCATCGGCCGTGCCCAGGGCCTGCCGCTCAAGCTCGTGGCCACGGGCCCGCAGACCACCGGCGACTCCGAGGACGACTTCGCCGCCGTGATGGTCCCCCAGGACTCGGACGTGAAGACCGCCGCCGACCTGGATGACAAGCGCATCGCCGTCAATACGCTCAACAACATCAATGACACCGTGATCTCCGAGGGCATCCGCCAGGACGGCGGGAACCCGGAGACCATCCAGTACGTGGAGATGGCCTTCCCGGACATGGTCGGTCAGCTGGAGGCCGGCAACGTGGACGCCATCGGGGCCGTGGAGCCGTTCGTGACCATCGCCGAGGCCAGCGGCGCGCGCCGGATCTTCGCCCAGTACGCGGATCCGATCCCGGACCTGTCGGTCGCCGGCTACTTCACCACGGACCAGATGATCGAGCAGGATCCCGAGCTGGTGGATGCCTTCGTGACGGCCATGAAGGAATCCCAGCAGTACGCCACGGACAACCCGGAGGAGGCCAAGGCGATCCTGCCCGAGTACACCTCCCTGGAGCCGGACGTGATCGAGCAGCTGACCATGCCCCGCTTCCCGCAGGAGCACAACATCGAGTCGCTCCAGAAGGTCGTTGACCTCTCCGTGGAAGGTGGCCTGGTCGACGAGGCGCCGTCCATCGAGGACCTGGTCCGCCAGTGATCGCCGCCGCGCCCGTCCGTCCGGGCAGAACCGCAGCGCCCGTCCGCCCGGGCAGAACCAGGAGCACCCGATGATGAGGAATGTCCGACTGGCCGCCGTTTCTGCGGCTGTCCTGCTGGCCCTGACCGCTTGTGGCTCCGGCTCGCCGTCCGGGGGTGGCGGCACCACCGCGCCGGCCACGGAGGGGACCGCCGGGGCCGAGGCCTCCGGCGGTGAGCTGACCCCCGTCGAGGTCGGGGTCATCCCGATCGTCGACGTCGCGCCGATCTACCTCGGGGTCGAGGAGGGCATCTTCGAGAAGCACGGCCTGGACGTCACCCTGACCCTGGCCCAGGGCGGCGCGGCGATCGTGCCGGCCGTGCAGTCCGGGAACATGGAGTTCGGCTTCTCCAACGTGGCCTCCGTCATCATCGGCCGCGATGCCGGCCTCCCGCTCAAGCTCGTGGCCACGGGCCCGCAGTCCACCGGGAACGGCGAGGATGACGCGGCCGGGATCATGGTGCCCGGCGATTCCGGCATCCAGGACCTCACCGACCTGGAGGGCAAGAGGGTCGCCGTGAACACTTTGAACAACATCAACCACGCCACCACCTATGAGGGCATCAAGCAGGCCGGCGGGGACGTGGACAGCGTGGAGTTCGTGGAGGTCGGCTTCCCGGACATGGTCGCCCAGCTCGAGGCCGGCAACGTGGACGCCATCACGGCCGTGGAGCCCTTCGTGACCATGGCCGAGCAGGGCGACGCCCGGAACATCTACGGGTTCTTCGCCGAGCCGGTGCAGGACCTCTCCGTGGCCGGGTACTTCACCACGGACCAGATGATCGAGCAGGAGCCGGAGCTGGTGGAGGCCTTCACCGCCGCCATGAAGGAGTCCCAGCAATATGCCACGGACCACCCCGAGGACGCCAAGGCCATCCTGTCCACCTACACCTCGATCGATGAGCAGACGGCCAGCGAGCTGACCATGCCCAGATTCCCGCAGTTGCACGACAACGCCTCGCTGGAGCGCATGGCCGAGATCCTCGCCGAGATGGAACTGATCCAGGATGTCCCCGCGACCGAGGACCTGATCGTGGAGGGCGCCGGGGAGTAGGTCCCCGGGGCTGCGCCTGAGCCGCAGCCGGGCCTCGGTGTGGGCCGAGGATGCGGAGCCCGGCGCGCGGCGTGGCCTCCGCGCTTGCCACCTGCGCACGCCCCGCCGGGCGGAACGGAGTGATCCGTCCCGCCCGCCGTAGCGTCTGCCGGAGGATCGGCCGGGCCGCCGTGGCACGCACCCGCGGCGAGAAACCATTGAACTATTCAATGAAATAGTCAACAATCGAGGAGAGCGCGCCCGGGCACACCGGGCGCGAACCCGGCAGCACCCAACCGTCCAGAGGAGCACGGACCATGTTCAACCGCGGGATCGGTGACTGGATCCACCGCCGGCGCGTCAAGTCCGCCGGGCACACGGCCGTGATCAGCGCCGCCGGAGAGCTGACCTATGACGAGTGGGCGGTGCGGATCGACCGGCTGGCCAACGCCCTGGCCGACCACGGCGTGCAGCGTGGAGACCGCGTGGCCTACCTCGGTGAGAACTACCCCTCGTTCCTGGAGACCCTGTTCGCGGCCGGCTCCCTCGGCGCCGTCTTCGTGCCCCTGAACACCCGCCTTGCAGCACCGGAGATCGCCTTCGCCCTGGAGGACTCCGGGTCCACGGTGCTCATCGCCTCGGCCACGCTGGAACCGCTGGCCGTCGCCGGAAGCCGCGGGACCGGCGTCGGGACCCTGGCGACCGTCCAGGACGGCCCACCGGCCGCCGTCGAGCGCCGCGAGGGGGACCTGGAGGCCGTCGACTACGAGGAGCTGCTGGCCGCGGGGGAACCGGTGCGCCCGGACGTGGCGGTGGACCTGGAGGACCTGGCCGTGATCCTCTACACCTCCGGGACCACGGGCAAGCCGAAGGGCGCCATGCTCACGCACGGCAACCTGACGTGGAACTCCTTCAACGTCCTCACCGACTTCGACGTCACCAGCTCGGACAGGGCGCTGATGATCGCCCCGATGTTCCACGTCGCCTCGCTGAGCATGGGCGCGCTGCCGACCCTGCTCAAGGGCGGCACGCTCGTGCTCGAGCCGCGCTTCGAGCCCGGGCGGGTCCTGGAGCTGATCGGCCGGTACGGGATCACCAGCATGTCCGGGGTGCCCACCACCTACCAGATGCTCGCCGAGCACCCGGACTGGGACAGCGCCGACCTGTCCAGCGTCAAGATCCTCACCTGCGGCGGCTCCGCCGTGCCCACCCGGGTCCTGGACGCCTACGAGGAACGAGGACTGTCCTTCACGATGGGCTACGGCATGACCGAGACCTCGCCCGGGGCCACGACGCTGCCCGGCCGCTACTCTCGGTCCAGGCAGAGATCCGGCGGCCTACCGCACTTCCACACCGCGGTGCGCGTGGTCGACCCGGCCGGCCAGGTGTGCCCTGTCGGCGAGGTCGGCGAGATCCAGGTCCAGGGCCCCAACGTCATCAAGGCGTACTGGAACCGGCCCGATGCGACCGCCGAGGCCTTCGAGCAGGCCGAGGACGGCACCTGGCTGCGGACGGGGGACATGGGCTACCGGGACGAGGACGGGTTCCTGTTCATCTCCGACCGGCTCAAGGACATGATCATCTCCGGTGGGGAGAACATCTACCCGGCGCAGGTGGAGCAGGAGATCGCCCAGCTCGAGGCCGTTGCCGCGGTGGCGGTGATCGGCGTCCCGGACGAGAGGTGGGGCGAGGTGCCGCGCGCCGTGGTGGTGGTCCGGGAGGGCCACGAACTGACCGAGGAGCAGGTGATCAGGCACCTGGACGGCCGGCTCGCCCGCTACAAGATCCCGAAGTCCGTGGTGTTCACCGACGAGATGCCCCGCACTGCCTCGGGGAAGATCCGCAAGCCGGAGCTGCGCCAGCGGTACGGCGCCTGAGTGCCGGCGGGTGCCCGACGGCGGACCTCGCCTGCCAGGGCCTCGGGGCGGCGTGGGGGACGTAGTCACGTGGCCACGGGGCTACGTGACTACGTGACTACGTGACCACGGGTGGCTCTCCGGCAGGGTGAGTTCTCGTCCGTCATCCTCGAGAAGACTCGTCATCTCGGGTCCCGGGGGTGCGGAGTCCTCTGAGCCCGGACGGACGGCGGGGGGCGGAGCCGTGGTGCAGCCGTAGTGGTGCAGTCGTGGTGGTGCCGACGTCAGGCCGGTGCGGCGAATGCCTCCGGCCGGCGGTTACTGGGCCGCGGCCGGGCTGCCCGCGGAGAGCTCCTGGGGGTAGAGCTCCTCGAGCAGTGCCAGGCCGCGCTCGGCCCAGGCGATCTCCGTCTCCGCGCGTGCGACCAGACCCTCGTAGGTGTACCGCTTGAACGCCGTGGTGCGGCGGTGCTCCTCCGGCGGCACCGTCCGCAGGCGGCGGGCCAGGGTCTCGGAGGTGCCGGCGTCGATCTCGTCGATCTGCTGCTGCCAGGCCGCCTGGATCTGCCGGGTGTGCTCGCGGTAGGCCTCCAGCTGGGCGCGGGCCCGGTCCGGACTGGCGAACTCGAAGTAGGCGGCCCGCAGGTGCATGGGATCCCGGTCCCTGGCCCACTGCAGGTCCGAGTCCATCCACTCCCGGAAGGCCTGCCGCCCGGCGTCCGTGATGGTGTAGGCGATCTTGCGGCCCTTGCGCCCGAACGGGACCTCCTCGGCCTCGAGCAGTCCGTCCTGGGTCATCCGCCGCAGTTCGGGGTAGATCTGCGAGTCGGGGGCGTGCCAGACGTTGCCCACGGACGAGCCGAACCGCTTGGCGAGGTCGTAACCGGTCATGGGCTCGACGACGAGCAGGGCCAGGAGTGCATTGCGCAGGGACATGGCGTGGCTCCTTCCTGCTGGGCGGCCGGTGCGGTCCACTGTAGTCGCCAGGCAGTGAAAATCCACTATGGGCGTAGGTACGGCCCGGGACCGGCCGCCCCGCAGTGCCGCCCCGCAGTGCAACTCCGAGGCGGCCCGCAGCCCGGTCTGCAGGCCCGTCCCGCGGTGGGGGACCACGGGCGCGCTCGCGGTCCCGTCTACAGGGCCGCGTTCAGGACCGGCGCCAGCCGGCGCACGCCCTCGCACAACACCTCCGGGGCCACGAAGGAGAAGGCGAGCCGGAAGTGCGGGTTCGGGCCGCCGTCGGGCGTGAAGGCCGAGCCGGGCACGAAGACGACGCCGGCCTCCGCGGCCGTGTGCATCAGCGGCACGGTGTCGACGCCGTCGGGCATCCGGGCCCAGACGAAGAACCCGCCGCCGGGACGGGCGAAGGTGATCCGCGGGTCCAGCAGCTCTTCCATGGAGTCCACCAGGGCGTCACAGCGCCGGCCGTACTCGGCGGCGCACCGGGCCACGTGGCCCTGCCAGTCGAAGCGGGTGAGGAAGGCGGTGGTGAGCATCTGGCTGGGCACCGGGGGGCAGATGAACGCCGACTCCGCGGAGAGGTAGAACTCGCGCAGCAGTGCCGGCGGCACCAGCGCCCAGCCGATGCGCACGCCGGGGGAGAAGATCTTGGAGGCGGTGCCGAGGTAGATGACCTGGTCCCGGTGCGCGGCGGCGATGGGCGGGACCGGAGGGGCCTCGAAGCCCAGCTGGCCGTAGGGGTTGTCCTCCACGATCAGCACGCCCTCCTCCCGGCAGATCCGCGCCACCTCATCCCGCCGCCCGGCGGGCATGAGGGCGCCGGAGGGGTTCGCGTAGGAGGGGACCGTGTAGAGGAAGGCCACCCGGCGGCCCTCGGCGCGCAGCCGCTGCAGCGTCTGGCGCAGGAAGGCGGGGATCAGCCCCTCCTCGTCGGTCGGGGTGGTGACGGCGTGCAGCTGCCAGGTGTTGAAGGTGTTCAGCGCTCCCACGAAGGTGGGGTCCTCCACCACGACGACGTCACCCGGGTTCCCGAGCATCCGCGCCGCGGTATCGATCCCGGCCTGGGATCCGGGCGTCACGACGACGAGGTCCGGGTCCGCGCCCTCGATGCCGTCCGCGGCCATCACCGTGCAGACGGCGTCCCGCAGTTCCGCGGTGCCCTGGCCGGTCCCGTACTGGAGGGAGAGGTGGCCCTGCCGGGAGACGAGCTCGGCGGCCACGCGTCCCAGGTCCTCCAGCGGGAGGTCGTCCAGCCACGGGTTGCCGCCGGCCAGCGAGACCAGCCCCGGTGACATCGCCAGGTCGAACACGTCCCGCACGGCCGACTGGCGCACGCCGCGCGCGCGTTCTGAAAGGAACGCTGAAGGATCCATCACGGGGCCGATGCTAGCAACGCCGGGGATCCCTGAGAAGGGCGGGGCGAGAGGTCAGGGGGCGGTGGTGGTGTCCGTCCCGTCGGTCGCGTCGCCTGTCGTGCCGTCGGTGGTGCCGCCACCGCTCGAGCCGTCGTCGGTGGTGCCCTCGGTCGGCTCGGGGTCCTGGCCCGGCGTCGTGATCTCCTCGCCGAGCTCCATCGGGGACAGGCCGAGCAGGTCCTCGATCAGCACGCCGTTGACGTAGACCTCGGCATTCTCCACCCCGGCGGCCGCGGCGGCGGTGCGGTTGAGCTGGGCGCGGATGCGGAAGGACTCGCAGTGGCTGCGGCTGACCAGGTCCCCCGTCAGCTCGAGCACCACGGTGTCCCCCTCGATCCTGTGGGAGCCGTACGCCAGGGCGTCCTCGGAGGGATCGAGGGAGTTCGTCACGGGCGGGTCGCCATGGCTGTACTGCTCGTCCGTGAGCAGGAACCCGATCGCCGAGGCCACCGGGTCCTCCGTCCGCACCGGTACCGAGGTGGTGCGCACCAGCAGGTCCTGGCAGGCGACCTCGCGCCCGGTCGTGTTCGGCGGGAATTGCCCGTTCAGCGCCACGAAGTACAACGGAAGTTCCACGTACCCGTCGGCGGAGGTTGTCGGCAGCGGCCCGCCGTCATCGGTCGGCGACTCGGTGGGGCCGGGGAAGATGCTGCAGCCGGCCAGTACGACGGTGGCCGCCGCGGCACCCAGCGCGGCCGTGACTCGGCGCAGGGGTCGGCGCGCGCTCATGAAACTCCTGTGCTGCGGAGGGACGCGGGCCGGGTGGTCAGGCTGCCGCGAGAGGACCCGTCCATCGTACTCCGGTGGCGGGCGCGGCCCGGTCAAGTAGGTGGCCGGGGCCCAAGAACGGGGTGGGCCCCGGCCTGTCTGGCGGCAATCCGGCCCTCGGAGGGGGGATGAGTAGACCGGCCTTCACGCCAGACTCTGTACCGCGGGCTGGAAGGCCGGCGGAAGTTTGGTTGAGCAATCAATACTCTCATGGGTCGGCCGTCTGTCCAAGGTCTACCGGGGCATTTCGGCCCCCGTCCGCCCTCGGCGGAATCCTCGTCGCGGCGGGGCCGCGCCCCGGTGACTATCCGCTGAACGGCGAATCCTCCGTGACCTGCGCCGACTGTCCACCCGGCGTCGGTTCCCCACCACTCGCCGGTTCGTGACCCTGCCGGGACTCGCCCTCGGGGGTCGCCTCCTCACCCCGCTCCGCGTCGCCGGACCGGGCCTCCTCGCGGCGCCGGACCCAGGCCAGGATGTCCTCCGGATGGATCCGGCGGTGCGTGCCGCGATACGTCACGGGGATCTCGCCGCGGTCGGCCAGCTGGCGCAGGTAGGTGTTCGAGACCCCGGCCAGCCGGGCCGCCTGTGAGGTGTTCAGCCAGCGGTCCTGCTCCGCCACGACGGCCTGGCCGCCCGAGGCGAGCCGGCCCAGCAGGTCCAGCACGGCCGCCGTCGCCGCGGGGCCGAGGCGCACCGTGGTGCCGTCGAGGACCACGGTCGCGTCCGGCGTCGGGCCCTGCTCCTCGCCCAGGCCCGGGCCTGGGCCCGTGCCTTGGGCCGCGCCTCGGGCGGCGCCGTGCCCCGTGACCAGTCCGGGGATGCGGTGCAGGATGGCCAGCTCGTCTTCCGGCAGGGGGCCGTGGCTGGTACTGCGGGAGAGCATCGGGATCTCGTCGGCCATGGCCCGAAGCCTACCGGCGCCGGGGACACCGAACTCGGGTGGGCGGCAGGGGACGGCGGTAGGCTGGAGGTCATGCCCCTGCGTAACCGTCGAGCTGCTGCCCTGCCCGCCAAGCTGAGCCGGTCCTGGCTGCTGGTGAACGCGGCCAGGCCGGAGGACTTCGCGCCCGGGCTGGCCTCGGAGGCGGACTCGGTCCTGTTCGACCTCGAGGCGGCCGTCCCGAACGAGAAGAAGGACGCCGCCCGGCAGTCGGTGGTGGAGGCACTCAACGGCGGCATGGACGCCTGGGTCAGGATCAACGGCATCAACACCGCTGACTGGCAGAAGGACCTCGAGGCGCTCTCCGGCGCCACCGGCCTGCGCGGGGTCATGCTCGCGCTGGCCGAGGAACCCGAACAGGTCACCCTCACCGCGATGCGCCTGCGGGCCGGCACCCCCGTGATCGCCCTGATCGAGACGGCCCTGGGCCTGGAGAACGCGACCGCCGTGGCCCGCGCCCCGGGGACCTTCCGGCTCGCCTTCGGCACCAATGACTTCCGCAAGGACACCGGCATCTCCGACGATCCGATGGCCATGGCCTACGCCCGATCACGCCTCGTGATCGCCTCCCGCGTGGGCAAGCTTCCCGGTGCGATCGACGGGCCGCCGGCCGTGGCCGACGGCGAGGAGGCCGTGGTGGCCACCTCCAAGACCACGGCCTTGATGGGCATGACCGGCCGGCTCTGCCTGAACCGGGACCAGGTCGACTCCATCAACCGCGCCCTGTCCCCGTCCGAGGACGAGGTGTCCTGGGCCCACGAGATGCTGCAGGCGCACGAGTCCGGGGCCTCCGTGGGCGACGGCTCGTACCTGCCGCGACTGGCCCGTGCGCAGAAGATCGCCGACCTCGCCGACTCCTACGGACTGTGGAACGCCTGACCTCCTCGTCCTTCCGCTACGCTCCCGTCAGCACCCTTACAACACCCTCGCAAAGGAATCCGATGTCCAACATCACCGAGTCGTCCGCCGGCTCCTACACCTCCAACCCCGCCGATCCCACTCCCGGGACCATCGAGGACTCCGGCCAGGGCTCACCCCGCACCGGCACCGCCCGCGTGAAGCGCGGGCTGGCGGACATGCTCAAGGGCGGCGTGATCATGGACGTGGTCACCGCCGAGCAGGCGAAGATCGCCGAGGACGCCGGGGCGGTGGCCGTCATGGCGCTCGAGCGAGTTCCCGCTGATATCCGCGCCCAGGGCGGCGTGGCGCGCATGTCCGACCCGGACCTGATCGACCAGATCGTCGAGTCCGTGTCCATCCCCGTGATGGCCAAGGCCCGGATCGGCCACTTCGTGGAGGCCCAGGTCCTGGAAGCCCTGAAGGTCGACTACATCGACGAGTCCGAGGTGCTCTCCCCGGCGGACTACGTCAACCACATCGACAAGTGGGACTTCACCGTGCCCTTCGTCTGCGGCGCCACCAACCTCGGCGAGGCCCTGCGCCGCATCACCGAGGGCGCGGCCATGATCCGCTCCAAGGGCGAGGCCGGCACCGGTGACGTCTCCGAGGCCGTCAAGCACATCCGCACCATCCGGGGCGAGATCGCCAAGCTCTCCGCGCTGTCCAAGGACGAGCTGTACGTGGCCGCCAAGGAGCTGCAGGCACCCTACGAGCTGGTCGCCGAGGTGGCCCGCGAGGGCAAGCTGCCGGTCGTGCTCTTCACCGCCGGTGGCGTGGCCACCCCGGCCGACGCCGCCCTGATGATGCAGCTCGGCGCCGACGGCGTCTTCGTGGGCTCGGGCATCTTCAAGTCCGGCAACCCGGAGGCCCGGGCGGCCGCGATCGTGCGGGCCACGGCCCAGTACAGCGACGCCGCCGCCGTCGCCGATGCGTCCCGCGGCCTGGGTGAGGCGATGGTCGGCATCAACGTGGCCGACCTGCCCGCCCCGCACCGCCTCGCCGAACGCGGGTGGTGAGCGCCGCCGTCGGGACGACGGGGGACGAGGCCGCGGAGGCGGCCGGGCCCGCGATCGGGGTGTTCGCCCTGCAGGGAGACGTGCGCGAGCACCTGCGCGTGCTGGCGGCCCTCGGGGCACGGACTTCCGCGGTGCGTGCCGCGCCGGACCTGGCGGGCCTCGACGGCCTGGTCATCCCGGGCGGTGAGTCCTCCGTGATGGACAAGCTCTCGCGGCTGCTGGGTCTGGCCCCGGCCGTGCGGGCGGCGATCGACGACGGCCTGCCCGTCTACGGCACCTGTGCCGGGATGATCATGCTCGCGGACCGGATCGCCAACCCGATCACCGGCCAGCAGAGCCTGGGCGGACTGGACATCACCGTGCAGCGCAACGCCTTCGGCTCACAGGTCGACTCCTTCGAGACACGGCTGGCCGTCCCGGCGGTCTCCGCGGATCCGGTGCATGCCGTGTTCATCCGTGCACCGGCGGTGCTGCAGTCCGGGCCGGGGGTTGAGGTGCTGGCCTCGGTGCCGGCGGAGCGGCTGGAGTCCGGGCATGACTGTGGGCTGGCGACGGGATTCGTGCCGGTGGCCGTGCGGCAGGGGAACCTGCTGGCCACCAGCTTCCACCCCGAGGTCACCGGCGACTGGTCTTTCCACCGCTACTTCCTGGACCGGGTGGTCCGCCGCGCGCGATGAGCCCGGCTCGCTGCGGCGGGACCGCGCTGAGGTCCCGGCCGGACGAGGAGACGGCACGGTCCCACGCCTCCCCAGTGGGGTGGCGCGGGACCGTGCCGTCTGGATGAGCGGCCCCTGACCGGTAAGCAGGGAACCGGAGGACATCAGCCCTTCTGGCTCATGAACTCCTGGATGGGGGTGCCGTCGACGAGCACCTCGGCGGTGTAGGCACCGGCGTTGGCGGCGGCGGTGTACTCGAGCTGGGCGATGATGCGCGGGTCATCGCAGCTTCCGGAAGACAGCGGCTGGCCGGACAGGTCCACGGTGACGGTGTCCCCGTTGAGGGAGACGTCCTCCAGCGTCAGCTCGGACTGGTACAGGGCGTTGACCAGGCCGTCGGAGTGCTCGTACTCGCGGTCCTCCAGCAGGGCCTCGATGCCCGCCTCGACGCGTTCGGTGCTGCCGACCTCGCCCGAGTCCTCCGCCTTCACGGTGGACTCCACCAGCAGGTCGCCACAGCCGGGGAACTCCACGCCCTGATGGCCGGAACCGGCCAGGGACACCCAGTAGACGGTGGCCTCTCCGGCTGCGGCGGGGGAGGAGGCATTGGCCGAGGCAGAGGCCGGGGCGGAGGCCGTGGCGGTGTTGGAGGCCGAGGCGGACGGGGACGCGGAACCGGTCGGGGTCTCGGTGGCGGGGGCAGCCGGGCTGGATGCGGACGCCGAGGGGCTGGCGCTGGCGCTCTCGCTGGCGGGGGAGGAGGTGGGTGCCGGGGTCTCGGACGGCTCCTGGCCGCCCTGGCCGCAGGCGGTCAGGCCGAGGGACAGGGCCGCGGCCAGGCCAGCCACGGCGAGAAGAGGGTGACGGGAGTTTCGCGACTGACTCATGAGGCGAGCTTAGACGAGCCCCGGCCCTAGACTCGAACCATGATGGACTGGATCGCCTCCCTGCCGATCGGCTGGGCCATCCTGCTGTTCTGGACCATGGCGATCATCCGCTCGACCACCACCTATGCCCTGGGCCGCGGGATCGCCGCGGGCGCGGAGCACACCTCCCTGCGCCGCTACCTGGCCGGGCCGGTCTACCTGCGCGCGATGAGGTTCGTGGACCGCTGGGGGCCCTGGGCCGTTCCGCTGTGCTTCATGACCGTCGGGCTCCAGACAGCTGTCATCGGCGCGGCCGGCATCACCCGGATGCGCTGGCGCCGGTTCATCCCCGCGATGCTGCTGGGGTCGCTCCTGTGGGGCATCATCTACGGAACCGTCGGCATGGCCGTGGTGTGGGCCGTCATCACCACCGCCCTCGCCAGCCCCTGGGCCGCGGCCGCGCTGGTCCTGGCCCTGGCCGGCGTCGTCGTCCTGGTCCTGTGGCGCACCGGCGGCATGGCCCGCCTGCGGGCCTCCCGCACCCAGCGCCGGGCCCGGGAGGCGGCACAGCAGGGCGGAAGTCAGCCGGACACCACCTCCGACGCCGGCCGGTAGGCCAGCACCGGGTCCAGGCCCAGCGGCCCGGCCACGGCGTCCGCCACGCCGCGGTGGGTGAGGATGCCGCCGTGGGCATTGAGGCCGGCGGCGAGACCCTCGTCCGAGCCCAGGGCCTCACGCCAGCCGCGGTCGGCGATCTTCAGCACGTAGGGCAGGGTCGCGTTCGTCAGGGCGGCGGTGGAGGTCTGCGGGACGGCGCCGGGGATGTTGGCCACGCAGTAGTAGATCTGCTCGCCGACCCTGTACGTCGGATCCTCGTGGGTGGTGGGCCGGGAGTTCTCGAAGCAGCCACCCTGGTCGATGGCGATGTCCACCAGGACCGAGCCCGGGCGCATGGCCGCGACCATGTCCGCGGTGACCAGCTTCGGCGCCGCCGCGCCCGGGATGAGTACGGAGCCGATCACCAGGTCCGCGTCCGCCACCGCCTCGGCGATGTTCAGCTTCGAGGAGGCGATCGTCCGCAGCCGGCCCTGGTGCACGACGTCCAATTGGGTCAGGCGCTCGAGGTTGATGTCCAGCACGGTCACGTCCGCGCCCATGCCGGCGGCGATCACCGCCGCGGCCTCACCGGCGACGCCGGCCCCGATCACCGCGACGCGCCCGCGGCGGGTGCCGGGGACCCCACCCAGGAGGATCCCGGAGCCGCCCTGGGCCTGGGTCAGGTGGTAAGCGCCGGCCATCGGGGCGATCCGGCCGGCGACCTGGCTCATCGGCGCCAGCAACGGCAGGGCCCGGCCGCGGGTCACGGTCTCGTAGGCGATGGCCGTGACGCCCGAGTCCACCACCGCCCGGGCAAGCTCCGTGCTGGCGGCCAGGTGCAGGTAGGTGAAGAGCACCTGGCCGCGGCGCATCAGCTGCAGCTCGCCCTCCACCGGCTCCTTGACCTTGAGCACGAGCTCGGCCTGGTCCCAGACCTCCTCCGCGGTGCGGGCCAGCTGCGCGCCGGCAGCGGAATAGGCCTGGTCCTTGATGCCGGAGCCTATGCCGGCGCCGCACTGGACGAGGACGTCGTGGCCGTGGTGGACGAGCTCGGTGACGCCGGCCGGAGTGAGGCCGACCCGGAACTCGTTGTTCTTGATCTCTGTGGGAACGCCGATGAGCATGGGACGACGCTATCCCCACCGGGGCGTTTGCGGGAGGGGTTCCGTCAGCACGGTGCTTCTCAACTGCGGGGTGTGCGCATACTGAGGGAGTGGACTACGAGATCATCACCACCGTCATCGCCGGACTGCTGCTCGCGGTGGCCGTGCTGGGCACGGTCTTCCCGATCCTGCCCGGTTCCGTCCTGACCGTCATCACGCTCATCGCCTGGGCCTGGATCCTCGGCTCGCCCGCCGCGTGGACCGCGGCGATCATCGGCGCCGGGCTCGCGGTGGCGGGGATGAGTGCCTCGGCCGTGCTGACCGGACGGAAGATGAGACGGGAGCAGATACCGAACGGGCCGATCGTCGTGGGCGTGGCCTGCGCGATCGTCGGCATGTTCGTGATCCCCGTGGTGGGGCTGTTCGTCGGCTTCGCCGCGGGGCTGCTGGTGGCCGAGCTGGTCCGCCGCCGGGACCCCCGGGCCGCGGTCCGGTCATCCTGGGAGGCGCTGAAGTCGATGGGCCTGGGCATCCTCGTCGAGTTCACCTGCGCGTCCCTGGCGGCCTCGTCCTTCGCCATCGGCACGCTCGTGCACTTCCTGAACCGCTGACGCCGACCCGCTGACACGAATACTGACACCGACTCGCTGACACGACCCGACGACCGGAGGGAACCATGGGCATCTACGACATCCAGCTGGAGCAGACCGGCGCCACCACGGACTGGACGCTGCTGGTGCTGTGCGCCGTGGCCGGGGTGCTGGGACTGATCGCCGCCGTCGTGGTGATTCCCCAGCTGGTCACCGCGGTGCGTCGGGAGCGGCTTGGCGCCGCGGGAACTGCCACTGGGAGTGATGGCACCGGCAGCCCCCTCGGGCGGGGAACCACCACCGGTGCCGACCGGGCGGCGGCGAGCAACCGCGTGGGCCTGGCGATGGCGACCCTGCTGTCCGCGATGCTCGTGGTCGGCGGGATCATCGGGTCGGTGGTGGCCCTGACCGCCACGGGCCTGCACCACGCTTCCGGGCATGTGGAGGCCACCGGCATGGTGGACGGGCAGCGCTGGCTGAAGATCGCCGAGATGCCATTCGCTGTGGCCTGGAACGGGGCCGAGCTGAAGGAGGGCGAGCGCGTCGGGGCGGCCTGCGTCGAGGGCTCCCCGGTGGCCGGACTGGACTGGACCTGCGCGCCGCCCGGGAACTGAGCCGGCATTGGGCGGGTGCTGAACCGGTTGGAACGGCTGGACCGGCGCGGGGGAGGGGCTTCGCCGAGCCCGCGCGTTCCCGGGAGGTGACCGGCCATCGTCGGGCGAGAGGGGGAAAGCGCCCGACGACGGCGGGGCGCCGTGGTGGCCCGGCACCGGCTGGCCTAGGCTGGCGCGCATGGTGGTGCGCAGTGGTTTTCCCGTCCTGAAGACCGATGACCTGCCGCGGCTGGTCAGGTTCTACCGGGAGGCCTTCGGTGCCGTGCGAACCTACGGCTTCCCCGCTCCGGACGATGAGACGCGGGACGTGTTCGTCACCCTGAGACTGGGCGAGAGCACCCTGGCGATCGGCCGGGAGCTGGACATCGGCGCCACGGACGCGCGGGCGGCCCTGTGGCTCTACGTGGACGACATCGACGAGGCCACCCGCCGGGCCCACGCCGCCGGCGCGACTATCGTGGCGCCCCCGCAGGAGATGCCCTGGGGCGAGATCGTGGCCCAGGTCCGCGATCCGGATGGGTTCCTGATCTACCTGGGCGCCGGTCCCGCCGGCGGGGACGTCGACGCGCGCGGCGGCGGGAGTGCCGGCCAGTAGCAGACGGGCAGTAGGCGCCGGTCATGACGAACGACGACGGGGCGTCACCTGTGCAAGGTGACGCCCCGTCGTCGTGGGCCGGGCCGGACGGTGCGCCGGTCAGATGACCGGGCGGCCCTCCTTCTTGGCCTCGGACACGTCCCGGAAGAAGCCCCGGGCGATGAGGAAGAGGATGGCGGCCACGATCACGGGCCACATCAGGACGTAGATGGTCAGTCCGATGGTCATGCGAGTCCTTTCGAGGGTCTGGCTGGTTTCAGCGGTCTTGGTCAGTCGGTGCGGCCCGCGCCACGGGTGGCCAGCTCGGCGCTGCCCACGGCCCCGGTGGCGACCGGAGCCTCGTTGTCGAAGTCGCCGGTGACGTCCTTGATGACGCTGAAGTCGAAGTCCTGCTTCGACCGGAAGGACATGAGGTAGCAGACCAGGAACGAGACGGCGTAGGCGACCAGCGAGGCCGAGAGCACCGTGTAGTCACGCAGGAAGAAGAGCGTGAACGGTGCGGCGACCACGGTGGCCAGGCCGCCGATGACCACGGCCGGCCTCAGGCCGAAGAAGCCGAAGGCCATGATGCCCAGCACCACGCCGATGCCGACCGTGGCCAGCAGTTCCACGCCCAAGCCGACGGCGCCGGTGAACGGGATCCACTCGAAGCGCACTGGCAGGAAAGCCACCAGGGCGGCGATCACGGCGGCGGTGAAGGCTGCGTTGGTGACCTTGGGCCAGTAGAACGAGGCGATCACCGGGAACACCAGGCAGCCCCAGAGCGCGCCGACGAACACGAGCAGATCGAGGATGTTGAACTGGGCCGTGGCGAAGTACAGGGCCGCCGCGGTGGCCACGATCATGGAGACGCGGCCGACCAGCAGCATGGTCTTCGGGTTGGCCTTGTCCCGGCCCACCGACTGGCCGTACATGTCCGCCATGACGATGGAGGACAGGGCGGCGAGGTCGGAATCCGCGGTGGAGGACAGGGCGCCGATGATCATCAGGAACGCCAGGGCCAGCAGGATGGGTCCGAGGTAGGTGCCGGCCATCTGGGGGACGAGGTTGTTGACGTCCCCGTTCATCGGCTCGACACCGAGGTACAGGGCCATCACGCCGAGCATGCCGATGCCGATCACCGTGGCGCCGTAGCCGATGGTCGCCGTGACGAAGGTCGGCTTGATCAGGTCCTCACGCACCGAGAACAGGCGCTGGGCGATGGTCTGGTTGCCGATCGCGTAGGCGAGCACGGCCGCGATGTAGGGCGCACCCTGGTTCATGAAGGCATCGGAGGAGAAGAAGCTGCCCTGGTCCGGGGTCACGTGGCCGGCGGCCACACCGGCCTCGAACATACCCGGACCGCCGGCCACGAAGAACACCACCGGGATGACCACGACGGCGGCGCCGAGCATGAACATCACCTGGGCGAAGTCGGTGAGCACCGAGGCGCGGAATCCGGACCACAGGGTGTACATCAGCACGCCCGCGGCGACGATGACGATGCCGGCCCCGAAGCTCAGCGGGGAGAGCATGGCGATGAGGGCGCCACCGGCGATGAAGTTGGAGGTCAGAGAGATGAGGGAGCCCAGGACGTTGGACCCGGCCAGCATCAGCTGGGAGGAGCGGCCGTGCCGGGCGTACATGACCTCGGCGAGCGTGTGGGCCTTCGGGGCGACCTTGCGGATGCGCTTGCCGAACGGGTAGATGAACAGGATCATCAGGGCTCCCCAGAGCCCGTAGTGGATGGGGCCGGAGACGCCGTACGTGTAGCCCGCGGTGGCGGAGGCGTACATGGACGAGGCCCAGATCCAGGTGGCGGTCATCGATGCCGCCGAGATGCCGAATCCGATGTTGTTGCCGGCGGTCATGTAGCCGTCGGCATTCTCCTTCTTCCGGCTGATGCCCACGGACATCCACATGGTTCCGCCATAGAAGAGGACCAGCAGCAACACCACTGCCATGATTCCGAGTTGATTGATCTCCTGCGCGGGCGGCATCCCGTACCTTTCTGTCGGCGACAATGACGGCGGTCCGACGACGCCTTCCGGTGCGGAGCGACATCCCCCTCGGACCACATGCGGCGGCCCTCCCGGACCGTCGCTACCAGCCCGTGAGGGCCGATTCGGCTGCCCTTGGGGGCCGCCTCCGGCGGGAGCCACAGAAGGGGTCTGCACGCCTCGAGGGGTACCTCGGACACGCACCCGGAAGGGCTCGCACACGCCGGGTCCGGTATTCGACCGGACGTTGTACAGTCTCATGTTTGCACCAGCAACTTCAAGTCCTGCGGCGAGAGATGTGGGAAATCCCCATGTCAGCTGCGTGTTAATGCGCGGGGGCGGCGGTGGCCTCGGAGGATTTGGGCGTTGCTGGCCCGAACGACGTATGATGATGGAGCGCGTTTCGGCCAGGGCCGGCGCCGCGGGGCCTTAGCTCAGTTGGTAGAGCGTTTCGTTCGCAATGAAAAGGTCAGGGGTTCGACTCCCCTAGGCTCCACCACGCCTCTTGTGAGAAGAGGATCTTCCGGTCGGGGCGGCCGCTTCGGTGGCAGGCTGCCGGGCACGGCCTGGTGAAAGTTAGCCATCCCTGAGCGCCGCGAACACCTCCGGGCCCGAGGCCCCCAGCTCCGGGGCGCCCAAGCGCCCAATCACCAGCGGTGGCGTCCCGGCTCACCCGCGCGGCGGGCCGCCGTCAGCGTGAGCACGGGGGCGTTGAGTCCATGGCCTCCGGCGCCGAGGCCTCCGCGGCCGTGGTGATCGCCCCGGCCGGGGCGCCGGGGACGGACTTGGAGGTCGTCCGAAGGTGTTCGTCGACCCCGCCGTGCCTCCGGGCACCGCCGCAGGGTTTGCCCAGACCCCGACCGGGGTGCACGCGGAGCAGTCGGGGGTCGTGATCGACCTGCCGCGGCGGGGCGTGCGGCTGAACGGGGAGCTGTTGAACCTGACCGACAAGGAATTCGCCGTCCTGCACTACCTCATGGAGTGCCGGGGCCGCGCCGTCAGCCGGCTAGAACCGCTCGGCAGGAGAACTAGTTCCGCCCGGGGCGAGCCCTCCTGGATGACGTAGCCCAGCGGGCCCGCTCGGGGCACCCTTGCGCCGACAGTTCACAGCCTGCCCCGGGGCCAGGGGCTGAGGCGGGCCGTGAGCAGGGCTGTGTGGGTCAGTCGTTCGAGTCCTCCATGAACTGAACCACCCCGGTGGCATCGGTGTTCTCACAGTTCTCGCTCGTGGCATCACAGGAGAACATCGTGACTCGGACCAGGGCCTCGCCGTCGGTGAAGGCGAAGTCGCCAGCGCCCATCGCGGTGACGTCCACGGACTCCTCCCCGTCGGCACAGTCCACGTCCGCCGAGAAAGCACTCCCGGTCGCCAGCCGGTGGCCGCGTACCGTCTGGGCGGCGTCGACGGACACGCCGCCGGTCCAGCCGGCCTGGCAGTCGAAGGCGACCGAGAGGCTCACGCCGGCGCCGTCGGCCACCAGTGTTCCCTCCTCGGGAACGGTGACGCTGGCAGCCTTGGTGGCCGCGGCGCCAGTGGCCGAAGCACCAGTGACCGCGGCGCCAGCGGAGGCGAGGAGCAGGGCGGCACATCCGGCCACCGCACACGTCCGGGACAGCGTCTTCATGATGGATCCTCAGCGAGAGTAGGGAAATGGCGGGGGCGGCCCGCGCGACGGGTGTGGTGCCACGGCAGGGACGTGGCGGGATTCCGTGGACGTCCACGGCGGAGATGGCCAGATCATAGATCTCGGCCGGGGCAGATCGGCAGGGTTGGGGGCCCGGGGTTTCTGCCTCGAGCCGACCCCATCGGCTGCCTGCTGCCGGCTGCTCGCCGCCGGCAGGGCCGAGCGGAAGGGCCCGCCACAAGAACGGGCCCAGCTAGCTTTACGGAGTAAAGTCTCAGGGGCGCGGCCGCCGTCCGCCGCGTTTCGACCAGCTTGAAGGGGCGTCATGTACACCCACCTGTTCCAGACGGTCCACCAGGGCTACTTCCAGGACCACGTCCAGGACGTCCCGCGGGACCGCCTCGGATCGATGGACCCGTCCGACGTCCGGGGCCTGATCCGGATCGTGGGCGAGGCGGTGCGTACCCAGATGCGCCAGCACGGCCCCTCGGCCCGGCGCGTGCGGAAGGTCAATGCTGAGCTAGAGGGGGCCGGATCCTCCCTCATCCTCATCGGTGGGAAGGCCGTTGGGTCCCTCGACCAGGATGTTGCCGAGGACTATGGGCAGTTCACCGGCCAGCTCATGCACGAGCTGGCGCCGGTGCTGAGCGGCACCGGGATGCACGTCATCAGCCCGGAGGGCCGGGACGTCGATGGCGGCATCGGGTGGGGCCACTTCCTCGGGATCGCCGCCTGGCGAAGCGTCGATGACACCGGGCTGGCGCCCTTCCTCGACACCGAGACCGCCCGGTGCTGCCACTACCGCGTGCCCGGTGACGCCGACGCCTGGGCCTCCCCCGTCCACGTTGCCAACGAGGTGACCGCGGATCTGGCCGCCGTGCTGCGCCAGCTGTGGGAGGAGGAGCAGCGCCTCGCCGCCCAGCCGCCGGAGCCGCCAAAGCACGCGGAACCGGTGGAAGCGGAGAAAGCGGAGGCACTGCGTGGCCCGACGAGCAGCGCAGCCCAACCCCTCCGGTACGTCAACGCGGCCATGGTCGCGGCCGCGCTCAACGTCTCACGGGCCGGCGTGCGGTACCTGTCCGGTTTCCCGGACCCCGCGGTGACCCTGGCCGGGCCACGGGTCTCCCAACAAGGCTGGGACCGCGCCGCGGTGGAACGCTGGGCTGACGCGCACGGACGAACGGTCCACTGGCCGGACGCGCCCGAGGAGACACCGGCAGAGATGCAGCCCGCGCTCTGGACATTCTGACCAGAGCGCGACCTGATCCTGGCTTGCGGCCAGGGAACCTAAACCCCCTGGCCTCAGTTCCGGCTCAGCTCACTACGCTGGCGCGCGTCGCACGCCCGTCATGCCGCGGCCGGTCCCGCGACATCCACCATCCCCGCCAGCTGGGCCATCCGCTCCAGGCCAGGGCCCACGGCCGCCCGGAACCGGGCCGCAGCGGCCCGCACGCCGGGGTCGTCCGCCTTCTCCGGCGGGATCCGCGCGGGGTTGAGCGTCGTCCGGCTGGCCCAGGCGCGGATGTCGGACTCCAGTGCGAACGCCGTCGATGCGCGGCCGCCCATCACCTGCATGCGTGCCCAGCTCGCCGGGGTGTCGGGCAGGGGAGAGGGCAGGCAGAGACGGTTCTTCTCGGCGTCGTCGTCACGGGTCGCCTCGACGTAGCCGGTGATGGCGGCGCCGAAGCACGGGAAACCCGCTCGCACCGGCTGCAGGGTGATCGCCTGGGGCTGCCAGATGGGCACCACGGGCGCGTACTTCAGCCCGGAGGCGGCGCAGTGCACCACGAGGCTGTCCGCCGGTATCCGGAAGTCCCCGGCGGCGAACTGCAGGCGTCCGGGATCGACGTGTTCCAGGTGCCCGAGCCGCACGACGTCCTCGATGGTGCGTAGCTTATCCACCTCCCACACCCCGATGGTCGGGGTCTTCGCCATGGTCGGCGTCACGGAGCGATCGATACGCAGCATCACGCCCGCAGCCTCGAGCCGCAGGAACAGGTCGTCGGGGGAGGTCGCCACGACGGCGGCGGCCATGATGTCCCCGGCCGAACGGTAGAAGACTTCCGGCTCCGGCTGCAGGGCGGCGCGGTTGATCATCCACGGTTCGCGGGAGCGTACCCAGCAGATGGCGTCCGGGTCCACGTCCTTACTCAGCAGCCAGATGCAGGCGTCCGTCGCCGTCTTCCCGGACCCGACGATGACGTACCGGCTGGGAGCCTCCGTCACCTTCACGAGGTCGTTGACCGGGATCACCCGAGCGCCCGCGCCGATCCCGAAGGGCGGCGGGGTGGTGGCCGGGATGTCGGGGCCGAGGTAGTCGGTGATGACGAGACGCGCGGTCTCGGTGACCTCGAACCGGCGGCCGGAGACGCGCGAGACGAACGCGCGGCCACCGAGGTACTCGCAGCCGGAGTGGAACTCCACCCTCCCGGAGCCGACCATCCGCTGAAGCACGCGCTGGTAGTAGGCGCAGATCTCCGGTGCGGTCGCCCGCTCGTGGAGTCCGGCCTCCGGCCCGGAATCCTGGAGCCGCCCCTCCCCAAGCAGGGTGGAGGCGACCCCGTAGAAGTCGGAGGCCTGGTGGAGACGGACGAAGGGGTAGGCGTCGAGCCAGTGCCCGCCGGGGCCGTGCCGACGGTCCACCATGACCACGTGGACGTTGGCGTGGGTGATCAAGGCGTCAACGAAGGCCATTCCGCTGGCGCCTGCACCGACGACCAGGTAGTCGGCCGCGATCACAGCGCCCACGGGAAAATTCTCTGCCTGTCACCGGGGCCGGTCAATGTACGGTGGCCACAAGCCTGCACCTTTCCCGGAGGAACCCCATGACCGACTCCACGCCCCGGACACTCACCGGCCGCACCATCATCATGTCCGGCGGCAGCCGCGGCATCGGCCTGGCCATCGCCGTCCGGGCCGCGCAGGACGGGGCCAACGTGGCCCTGCTGGCCAAGACTGAGAAGCCACACCCGAAGCTCGAGGGCACCGTCCACACGGCCGCCGCCGCCATCGAGGCGGCCGGCGGGCAGGCGTTGCCGATCGTCGGGGACGTCCGCGACGAGGGCTCGGTGGCCGACGCCGTCGACCGCACCGTGGAGCGCTTCGGCGGGATCGACGTCGTGGTGAACAACGCCAGCGCCATCGACCTGTCCAGGACCCCGGACCTGCCGATGAAGAAGTACGACCTGATGCAGGACATCAACGCCCGGGGCTCGTTCCTGCTGGCCAGGACCGCCCTGCCGCACCTGGCCCGCTCCGAGGCCGCCCACATCCTGACGCTGAGCCCGCCGCTGAACCTGAACCCGCAGTGGGCCGGGAGACACCTGGGCTACACGATCGCCAAGTACGGCATGAGCCTGGTGACCCTGGGGCTGGCCGAGGAACTCAGGGACCAGGGGATCGCCGCCAACAGCCTCTGGCCCCGCACGACGATCGCCACCGCCGCGGTCCGCAACCTGCTCGGCGGCGAGGAGGTGGTGGCCCGCAGCCGCACGCCCGAGATCATGGCCGATGCCGCGTACGAGGTCCTCACCCGGGACCCGCGCGAGTGCACGGGCCAGTTCCTCATCGACGACGAGGTGCTCGCCGCGGCCGGTGTCACCGACTTCTCGCGCTACGGCGGCCCGGTCGAGACGCTGGAACGGGACATCTTCCTGGACGCCTGAGCCTCCGGTGATGAAGCCGTCCGGATCCAGAGGACCTATCACCCTGCGGACCGCAGCTTGGAATCTATCGATCGTTGCAACGGCTTGGGCTAGTGGGTTGATAGTAGCTGGGCGAGGCGTTCGGCGGGGGTGGCCCAGTCCAGGGTCTTGCGGGGTCGGGCGTTGAGTTGCTGGGCGA
This sequence comes from Micrococcus sp., assembly GCA_029961105.1. Classification (GTDB taxonomy): domain Bacteria; phylum Actinomycetota; class Actinomycetes; order Actinomycetales; family Micrococcaceae; genus Citricoccus. The sequence goes on from JASBVO010000006.1 coordinate 110,991, forward strand.
CCAGTTCCAGGTCGGCCTCGGTGTGCACGGAGAGGTCGGTGCCCTTGGGGAAGTACTGGCGCAGCAGCCCGTTGGTGTTCTCGTTGGTGCCGCGTTCCCAGGGCGAGGCCGGGTTGCAGATGTAGACCTGCAGGTCGGTGGCCACGGTGATGGCCCGGTGCTGGGCCATCTCGGCGCCCTGATCCCACGTCAGGGAGCCCCGCAGGTGCTCCGGCAGGGTCTTCATCTGGGCGGTGATGGCGGCGGTGACGGTCAGCGCGTCATGGGAGCCGGGCAGGTGGCACAGCAGCAGGTACCTGGTGGTGCGTTCGACCAGGGTGGCGATCGCCGAGCCGGAGTCCTTGCCGACGATCAGATCGCCTTCCCAGTGCCCGGGTACCGCCCGGTCGGCGGCCTCGGCCGGGCGGTCCGAGATCAGTGGGGGCATGTCGGTGAATCGGGGTCGGCGCACCTGGCCGGAGGGCCGGCGCCGGATCCGCCCAGTGCGCAGGGCGGCGGCGACCTCGCGGCGCAGCCCGCCGCGGGCCTGGAGGTAGAGCTGCTGGTAGATCGTTTCCGGGCACACGCGCATCCCCGCCTCGTCCGGGTGGTCGATGACCAGCCGGTTGCTGATCTGGGCCGGCGACCACCGCAGCTCTAGTTTGGCCTGCACGTAGGTGCGCAGCCGCGAGTCCGGCGTCAGCTTGCGGTCCTTGGGCCGGGCCCGGCGGGCGGTGGCCACTCGGTCCGCGGAGTACGGGCGGTAGGCCCCGTCCTCGGAGCGGTTGCGGGTGAGCTCTCGCCAGATCGTGGTGCGGTCCCGGCCCAGCACCCGGGCGATGTCCGGGATCGGGGTGTCCTCCCGGTACAGGTCGGCGATCCGCACCCGCTCTGCCTCGTCCAGGAACCGGCCCTTCACCCTCTCCGAGGGCTCTGCACCGGGGCCCTGGGCAGCGATCAGACGGGTGGGGGCGGGCATCAGACTGGGCATACCGGTGTTATATCCGGCCGAGTCCGGCTGCCCGACGCCGCGGTCGAATGCGTCGCGGAAGCCGTTCTCCCACCGGTGGCCGGTCTGGCGCACCACCCCGACCCGGGCGGCGGCCTGGGCCACCGTCAGCCCCGCCGACCGCAGGCGGTGGAACTCGTCCTGCCCGGGGTGGAACAGCCCACCAGGCCGCATCCGTGCCAGCCCCGCCTCCAGCACCCACTCCCGGCCCGTGCTGCGCGGGATGCCCATCTCGTCCTCGACCCGGGACACGACCCCGACCTGATCGAAACGGTCCAGGAACCGCCGCTTGAACTCCGCTGAATACTTCCCCCGGACGATCCCCACAACAACCTCCACACATCGGGCTGTTGCAACGATTGATAGATCCCAAGCAGCGGACGTGTCCTCTGATCACGGATGAGCCGAGGCCGTTCGCTAGTGCGTCGACAACCGGCCAGCATCGCCGGAGACGTTGCTGACAGCGTCCCCGGCACGGTTGCCGTCGGCGTCTCCGCGCGCGTCCCGCGCCAGCAGCTCCATGGCCTGCTCCCGCAGGTCCACCTTGCGCACCTTGCCGGTGACGGTCATCGGGAACTCGTCGATCACCTGCACGTAGCGCGGGATCTTGTAGTGCGCGATCCGGCCCGAGCAGTACTCCCGCAGCGACTCGGCGGTCGGGGCGGAGGCGCCCTCGCGGATGCGGACCCAGGCGATGAGTTCCTCACCGTACTTCTCGTCCGGGACTCCGACCACCTGGGCGTCGATGATGTCCGGGTGCGTGTAGAGGAACTCCTCGATCTCCCGCGGGTAGATGTTCTCCCCGCCGCGGATCACCATGTCCTTGATCCGGCCGGTGATCCGCACGTAGCCCTCGTCGTCCATCACGCCGATGTCCCCCGTGTGCATCCAGCCCTCGGCATCGATCGCCTCGGCGGTCTTCTCGGGGTCGTTCCAGTAGCCCTTCATCACGGCATAGCCCTGGGTCTGCAGCTCGCCGGCCTCCCCGCGGGGCAGGACCTCGCCCGTGGCCGGGTCCACGATGCGGATCCTCAGGTGCGCGCTCACCCGCCCGACGGTGCTGACCCGCCGCTCCAGGCTGTCCGACGTCGTGCTCTGGATGGACACCGGCGAGGTCTCCGTCATCCCGTAACAGATGGTCACGTCCTTCATGTTCATCCGCTCGATCACCTGGCGCATCACCGACTCCGGGCAGGGCGAGCCGGCCATGACGCCGGTGCGCAGGCTGGACAGGTCGTAGGAGTCGAAGTCCGGCAGCCCCAGCTCGGCGATGAACATGGTCGGCACCCCGTACAGCGAGGTGCAGCGCTCGGTGGCCACGGCGTGCAGGGCCGCGGCGGGTTCGAAGCCGGGGGAGGGGATGACCATGGCCGCCCCGTGGGTGGTGGCCGCCAGATTGCCGATGACCATCCCGAAGCAGTGGTAGAAGGGCACGGGAATGCAGATGCGGTCGGTCTCGGTGTACTCCACGCGCTCGCCGTCGAAGTACCCGTTGTTGAGGATGTTCCGGTGCGTGAGCGTCGCGCCCTTGGGGTAGCCGGTGGTGCCGGAGGTGTACTGGATGTTGATCGGGTCGTCCGGGGTGAGCCCCGCCGCGACCTGCGCCAGCCGGTCCTCGTCCGCGGCGGTCCCGGCCAGGGCCTCCCATGCGGCAGTGCCGAGGATGACCACGTCCTGCAGCTCGGGGCAGCCGCCCCGGACGTCGGCCAGCATCCTCTCGTAGTCCGAGGTCTTGAAGGAGGACGCCGCGATCACCGTGCGGATGCCCGACTTCGTCAGCGCGTACTGCAGCTCGTCCCGCCGGTAGGCCGGGTTGATGTTGACCAGGATCGCGCCGATCTGCGCGGTCGCGTACTGCACCAGCGTCCATTCGGCCACATTGGGCGCCCAGATCCCCACGCGGTCTCCGGTGGTGATGCCGGCCTGCAGCAGCCCGGTGGCCAGGCGCGCGACGTCGGCCGCGAACTCCGCGTAGGTCCAGCGACGGCCGGTCTGCACCTCCACGAGCGCGTCGCGCTCGCCGAACCGGGCGACGGTGCGGGCCAGGTTCTGCCCGATGGTCTCCTCCAGCAGGGGAGTGTCGGTGGGGCCCTGGTCCTGGGACGGTGCGACGGTCGGCTGGGTGGTCATGGACGATCTCCTGGGCGTAGCGGTGACCTGCATCACAGTGTGCGACGTCGGCCAGCTTAGTTACTGACCGCTAACCGGTCTAGTCCTCGCAGGCCTGCGGTGGCGCGGGCCTGGGAGCGCCGGACGAGGCCGGGGCGCGCGACAGGCCGGGGCCAGGGGATGGCGCGGGACAGGGCGGGACGCGCGACAGCCCGGGGCCAGGGGATGGCGCGGGACAGGGCGGGACGGTCCGAGGAAGATGGACGCATGACCGCCGACCACGCATCCTCGTCCGACCGCGCGTCCGACCGCGCGTCCGACCGGGCCGAGCACGTGTCCGCTCAGGTGGACGTGCTCATCGTCGGTGCCGGGCTGTCCGGCATCAACGCCGCCTACCGGATCCTCCAGGCGTGCCCGGAGCTCTCCGTCCGCATCCTCGAGGCACGCACCGAGATCGGCGGGACCTGGGACCTGTTCCGCTATCCGGGCGTGCGCTCGGACTCGGACGTGTACACGTTGGCCTTCCCCTTCCATCCCTGGACGGGGCAGGACTCGATCGTCGGCGGCGAGCAGATCTGGCAGTACCTGCACGAGGTCGTCCAACACAGCGGGCTGCAGGACCTCATCCAGCTGGACACGCAGGTGACCTCCGTGGACTGGTCCTCCTCCAGCGCCCGCTGGCACGTCCGGGCGGTGAGCGGCGGACAGTCGCTGCGGTACACGGCCCGCTTCCTGGTCATGTGCACCGGCTACTACGACTACGACCACCCGCACGACCCCGGGTTCCAGGGGCTCGAGGACTTCGACGGCACGGTGGTGCACCCGCAGCACTGGCCCCGGGACCTCGAGGTCGCCGGCCGCCGGGTCACGGTCATCGGATCGGGGGCCACCGCGGTGTCCCTGGTGCCCGCCCTCGCGGAGGCCGGGACGCAGGTGACCATGCTCCAGCGCACCCCCGGCTACGTGCTGGACCTGCCCAGCCGTGATCCGCTGGCCGACCTCGCCCGCCGCGTGCTGCCCCCGACGGCGGCGCACCGGGCGGTGCGCGTCAAGAACGCCGCGCTGCAGTGGGCCTTCTACCAGTCCTGCCGCCGCGCCCCGCGGCTGATGCAGTCGATGCTGCGCCGCCGCGCCGTCGCCGCGACCGGGTCCGAGGCCTTCGTCGACGAGCACTTCACCCCGCCCTACGACCCCTGGGACCAGCGGTTGTGCGTGGCCCCGCAGGGGGACCTGTACGCGGCGATCCGTGCCGGCCGGGCCGGCGTCGTGACCGGGCAGGTGGACCGGTTCGTGTACGAGGGGGTGCGGCTGGCGGACGGCCGGGTCGTCGAGGCGGACATCGTGGTCACCGCCACCGGGCTGCGGGTGTTGCTGCTGGGCGGGATCGAGGCCTCGGTGGACGGGCGGCGCATCGACCCCGTCGCCTGCCACGTCTACTACGGGGCGATGCTCAGCGGCGTCCCGAACCTGGCGTTCAGCATCGGCTACGTCAACCAGTCCTGGACCCTGCGCTCCGACCTGACCGCCCGGCTCACCGCCCGCGTGCTGCGGCGGTTGCTGGACCGCGGGCTGGACACCGTGGTCCCGGAGGCCCCGGACGACGTCGGCCCCGGGCGCCCGCTGATGACCAACCTGAGCTCCGGCTACCTCGCCCGCGCGGTGCACCTGATGCCGCGCGTCACCGATGCGTACCCGTGGGCGATGGCACAGAACGTGGTCCGCGACGGCTGGGCCACGCGCCGCGCGGACCTGGACGAGGGGCTGCGCTGGAGCCGATCCACCGCGGCGGGCCCGGCCGGCCACCCGGGCAGCCGGACTCCTCAGGAGGAGGCGAGGCGCTCCAGCTGAGCGAGCCGGTCCCGTGCCCGGGCCAGGCGCTGCGGCACCGCGAGCTCCCACCACGCCTCGCCGCGCTCGCCGAGGCCCTCCTTCGCCCACTGGACCCGGTCCCGGGCGGCCCGCCTGGCGCCGTCGTCACCGGCCGTGCGCACCGCCGAGCGCGCGCGGCCCAGGTGCGAGCGCAGGCGGGCGGCGGTCTCCTCGGGCAGTTCGGGATCGGTGGCGCGCCATCTCCGTCCGTTCACGACGATGTACCGGCCGTCCTCGGTGCGCTCCATGATTGAAGCCTACGCACGGGCGGTCAGGGATGTCGCGGAAGGCCTCCGTCACCATAATTGAGGAATGTCGAGCCGACGGGACGTACTGCGGGACGTGATGGCGCAGACCGGCGTCAATCAGTCGACGCTGTCCAGGTTCAGCGGAGTGCGCCAGCCGAGCATCAGCCAGTACCTCTCCGGCCGGGCGGACCTGAGCGACGAACAGCTCGTGCGGTTGCTGGAGTGCATGGGCTATCGGCTGGTGGTCACCCGTCAGCCGGTGCGGGCGGAACTGAACCGGGCGGAGCACCGGTCGTGGCTGCTGCACCGCCAGCTCTCCGCGCGGCTCGACCCGCGCACCCTGGCCCAGTGGATGCCGGTGATCGAGGGGAACCTGCGCCGTCTGCGGGCGGGGACCAGCGGTCAGCCCCATGAGAGGAACCTCGATCGCTGGGACGCGCTGGTGGCCAGTGGTGACGTGGCCGGCATCCGCCGGGTCCTGACGGGCCTGGACCGGGAGGACATCGAGATGCGCGAGGTCTCGCCGATGCGAGGGCTGCTGCCCGAGGACGATCGCCTGCGGGTCCTCAAGGCCGGCTGATGCGCCGGGACCAGCTCGAGCACGCCATCCGGACCGCCTGCCGGGTCATCGACCGGCAGGACGTGATCGTGGTCGGCTCCCAGTCGATCCTCGCGACGTACCGGGAGGAGGACCTGCCGGCGGCGGCCACCCGGTCCTTGGGCGTCGACATCCTGCCCATGGCCGCGGACGGTGTGCAGGCGTCCGTCCTGGTCGAGCGCCTCGAGGGCGCGGCCGGCGAGTTCTCCCCGTTCGAACAGCTCCACGGGATCAGGATCGAGGGTGCCGACGCGCGGACCTCGATCCTGCCCCGGGGGTGGCGGGACCGGTTGGTGAGGTTCCCGGACGGGAGCCCCGCCGCGCGCACCGGTGAGGGCGGCGGGGCGGGGTGGTGCCTGGACAGCGTCGACCTGTGCGTCGCCCGGCTCTGCGCCTTCCGGGAGAAGGACAGGAACTTCGTGACGGCCCTGGTGGACCACGGGCTGGTCACCGCGGCGGCGGTCTCCGCCCGGCTGGACCTCGTTCCCGGAGAGCACCGGGCCGCCGTCGAACGCGCTCGGTCCTGGCTGTCCGGGGGCCGGCTGCCGCCGGACGCGCGGACGGAGGGCTGAGAAGACCAGGGCGGAGGAGCCGCAGGTGCTGGTCGCGGAGAGACGCCGTACCCCGGTCATCGCCGCGGAGGACGGACGACGACGGCGGCGGTGAGGGGCAGCGGGTGGCCGGAGGCGGCGGTCCACCGGCTTCCGGGTAGTCCCAGACCACGCGGCCGGCGGATACGATCACCGCATGGAGACGGGGACGAGGACGCCGTGGGCGACCGTGGAGGCCGAGCGCGATGCCGCCGTCCGCACCCTGCGCGGCCGGGTGCTGGAGCTCGGCGCCGGGGACGGCGCGAACTTCGGCTTGCTGCACCCCTCGGTCGACTGGGTCGGCCTGGAACCGGACCGACGGCGGCGGGCCCGGCTGGCCGAGAAGGCCCGGTCCCATGGGCACCGGGCAGCTCCCCTCGACGGCGGCGCCGAGGACATCCCGCTGCCCGAGGCGAGCGTGGACGCCGTGCTGGGCACGACCGTGCTGTGTTCCGTGGCCGATCCGGAACGGGTCCTGGAGGAGGTCGCGCGCGTGCTGCGCCCCGGCGGCCGGGCCCTGTTCGCCGAGCACGTCGCCGCCCCGGCGGGAACGGCCACCGGGACCGTGCTGCGGCTGGCGCGGCCGTTCACCAGGGTCTTTGACCACGGCTGCGACCCGACGCGGGACACCGAGGCCACGGTGCGTGCCAGCGCCCTGGAGGTGGCCGGCGTCGCGCGCTATGCGGTGCCCGTGCTGGGACTGGTGATCCCCTACGTGCTGATCGACGCCCGTCGGCCGGCGTGACCCCGCGACCGAGGCATCACCCCACCACCGCGCCCGTCACATCCCGCCGCAGCGTCAGGAGGGACAATTCCCCGGGCGTCTCCACGGGGAATTGTCCCTCCTGAGGGACGCTGCGTCGCACCGGCTCAGCGGCCCCGGATGACGATCGCATCCCCCACCGCGCGCTCGGCGCCCCCGGACGGGGAGTTGACCAGGGCTTCCTCCACGACCATGGCGGTGGAGCCGCCGCCGTCGAGGTTGATCGCGTCGCGCAGGCCGAGCTGCTGGGCCAGATCGGCGGCCTCGGAGATGCTGAGCCCGACCGAGTCGACCTGCCGGCCATCCGCGGTCACCAGGACCAGCCGGCCCTGGGCGTCGATGCCGGCGATGGTTCGCGGATTGCGCTGGTGTACCCAGCCGTAGAACATGCCGGGATTGTCAGCGTGCACCATGCCGTCGCGGGCAGCGGTGATGTCCCGGCGCCCGTCCGTGAGCAGGTTCGGTCCGCCGTTGACCACCTGGGTGTCCGGCGTCATCGGCAGCTTCCGCCCGTCCGGCAGCCGGTAGTCCTGGGCGAGCCGGACGCCGCGCTCGCGGTCGGCCAGTTCCTGCAGGGCCTCGACGTCCGCGCCGGTGGCCTGGAGGGAGAACTGGCCGCGCCGCAGTTCGGTGCCCCGTTCCTGCAGGACCTCGACGACGGCGCCACGGTGGTCCACCACCACCTCCAGGCCCGCTCCGGCCGGGGTGGAGGCGCCGAACTCCGGGGTGAAGACGACGGTCTCGTCGGTGTCGGCGCACGTGACGTCGTGCCGCGGCTGGTCGGTCGGCGTGTCCCCCGTGCCCCCGCAGTTGCGGATGAGCCCGGGCTCGCGGTTGATGCCGTCCAGGTCGATCCGCTCCGAGCCCGACCGGGCCTGGCCCTCCCAGGTGAGCCGCTCGATGCGCGCCCGGCCGCTGCGGCCATCGATGACGAGGGCGGGGCGCTCGCCGACCGACTCGGACAGGATCTTGCCGTCGTAGGCCCCGACGCCGGCCGGGTCCCCGGGCGCGCCGTGTTCGTCTCCGAAGACGAAGAACCCGGCATTGACGCCGGCGATCGCTCCCTCGGCGAGCTCGGAGGTGGTCTCGGTGCGCTCGAGGTCTTCGCCGAAGGTGGCGGTCACCTCGCCGCGAAAGCGCCTCGGGTCCACGGTGAGCACGTTGACGGTGACGGGCCCGGCCTCGGTGACCGCCGCGGCGTCGCCGTCCCAGCCGGCGTACCAGGTGCCCGCGGCGTAGCCGGTCTCCGCGGTGACCTGCTGCTGGACCGCGACGGCGGCCTGCTGGGTCCCGAAGTCCCCGACCCGGACCCGGTGGCCCAGGTAGCCGCCGGAATCGGCCAGCCGGTCGGCGTGGACGGCTTCGGCCCGGGCGTCGAAACCGGCGGCCTGGAGTTCGGCGGCGACCTGCTCGGCGACCTGCTGCGAGGACACCTGGGAGTCGGCCACGCCCTCCTGCCCGGACGGCAGGGTCAGCTGGACGACCCAGGGATACGTGGTCTCGGCGTCCCCGAGGGTGAACTGTCCGTGGGTCACGCCTGGGGCCAGCTGGCGCTCGGTGGCGTGGGGCGGCAGCGCCGCGGCCTGTTCGGTGGGGGCTCCCGGGCTCGCCGGTGCCGGCGCGGACTGCACGGAGACCGGGGAGGAGGCGCCCGGCGTCGGGCTGGCCGGAGTGGAGGCGGCGGTGGCCGGGCCGCTGACGAGACCGGCGGCGAGCAGCGTGCCGGTGAGGACGGCGAGGGACAGGGTGCGGGTGCGGCGCGCGTGGGCGCGCGAAGTCTGGGTGTTCACGCGTCCACGGTAGGGACGTCGCCACGCTGTGTGCCTGCGGCCATGCCGGGGCAACGCAGTGTTCCGGGACTGTTCACTGCACGCTGGGGGAGATGTCACCGTGACGGCGCAGGAGCGGGATGAACCCGTCAGGGAGTTACGCGTCGTCAGCGCGGGCCGGCGCGGCGGGCGGGACGCTGGCGGAGCCGGGCTCCCGGAGCGGAGCGCCGGCCCGGTCTGACATCATGAGGTGGATGAGCACTCTCGACCTCTGCGTGGTGACGCCATGAGCCCGGCCTCCAGCCCTGCACCCTCGGCGGCATCGCACCTGACCTTCTGCGGGCTCTCCATCGCCTACGACCACCGCGTGCTCGAGCCGCGGCCGTGGACCGAGGCGCAGTCCGCGTGGGCGGCCGAGCTGCTCGCCGAGGCGCCCGCCGGACCGGTGCTGGAACTGTGCGCCGGCGTCGGGCACATCGGGCTGGGTGCCGTGCGGGACGCGGGCCGCGACCTGGTGATGGTGGACGTCAACCCGGTGGCCCGCGAGTTCGCGCTGGAGAACGCGGCCGCCAACGGTCTGGAGTCCCGCGTCGAGTTCCGGCTGGCCCGGATCGACGAGGCGCTGGATGCCGGCGAGAGGTTCCCGCTGGTCATCGCGGATCCGCCGTGGGTGCGGTCGGCGGAGACCTCGCGGTTCCCGGCGGACCCGGTCCTGGCCATCGATGGCGGCGACGACGGCCTCGACCTCGCGCGCACGTGCGTCGACCTCATCGACGGCCACCTGGCCGAGGGCGGGTCGGCGCTGCTGCAGCTCGGGAACACGGCTCAGGCCGACCTGATCGCCGCCTACGCGGCGGGGCGGTCCGGCGGTGCGGTCACCGTGGCGGAGACCCGCGTCTTCGAGCGCGGCGTGGTCGTGCGGCTCACCCGCTGACCCGGCCCCCTGGCCGGTCCCGCTGACCTGCCCTGGCGGCCCGGAGAGACCGGCCCGCCGGCCCGGTGGGTTCGGCCGACTGGATGGGCCGGGGGTCTCGCGTCGGTCAGCGGCCGGGGCGCTTGCGCATCACCTTGTGGGTGCCGTCGCACCACGGCTTGATGGCGGAACCTCCGCAGCGGCACACGGCGCTGACCGGGCGGGTCGTCTGGTGTTCGTTGCCGTCCTCGTCCTGCACCACGTGATCGCCCCGGAGCAGGATCGGGCCGCCGGGGCAGAAGATCACGTCCGGGTGGCCCGGGCCCGGCTCGTCGCCCATCACGCCCACGCGCCCAGCATGCGCTCGGCATAGCGGTCGTCCTGGTCCAGGGACGTCCAGGCCCCGAAGTAGATGTCATCGTGCAACGCGGGATCCTCCGCCAGCAGGGCCCCGCAGATGGTCCGCACGGCCAGCTGCTCGTGCACCGCATCGGCCTCGACGTGCTCGGTGTAGTACTCGACCATCTCCGCCGGGAAACCCAGGCGCTCCAGGCCCCCGGCGATCTTGCGGCAGGGGGAAGAGCTCGTGGCCTCGAAGGCGGCCAGGAAGCCCAGCGACGCCGCGCGGAGCCGGCGGTTCAGTCCGAACAGGGACATCACGTTGTTCTGCTCGAGGATCTCGACCGGGACCTCGTCGATGTAGGCCCCGTACTCGGCGGACAGGCCGCTGGCGGCCAGGCCCTGGGCGAAGAGGTGGGCGTGCAGGCGGTGGGGGTTGCCGCCGCCGTACTCGTCGTACTGCAGCTCCATCACGGCGGCCTTGACCGGGTCGGACAGGCGGGGGATGACCCAGGTCGTGTGGTCCGACTCCTTCAGGTGGTAGATCGACTTGTGCCGCAGGAACTCACGCACCTGGTCCTCGGTCGCGGTCCGCTGCACGTGCGCCGCCAGCGAGGGGCCGTCGTGGTTGGCCACGAACGCGAAGAAGTCCTCGGCGAAGTTCCCGGGCTCCGGCAACCGCGGGGTCCGGGCGCGGAGCTCCCGCTCGAAGTCCTGTTCCAGGCCACGGCGCACGCCGATGAGCTGCGGGTCCCACTCCAGCTCCCCGGCCACGTCCTCGAAGCCCCGGTAGTGCTGCTCGTAGAGTGCCCACAGCGTCAGTTGCGCATCCTCGGCGCTGCCGGGCGCGGGGGCCTCGGCCAGCCGGGAGGTGTCTCCGGAACGCATCGACTCCAGGACGCATTCACTCAGCGGGCCGCGCGCGGTGGGGGTCAGCATGAGCGCACCTCCCTCCGGGCACTCGTCCGGGGCTGGGCAGGGGGCCGGCACATCGCTCGGTGCATCCAGGTCCTCGTCTCGGGGTCGAAGGAAGGCGCGTACTCGGGGTGACCGCTACCCGCCACCTTAAAATCTACCGTGAGTGACGGCGGACTCATCGTCCAGGCTTCCCAGCAGCCGCTGCCGCTCCTGGGCGACCACCTGCCGGGCCAGGTCGGCCTCCGAGATGTCGACGGCCTCGGGGGCCGCCTCGGCCGCGTCGCTGTCCCGGGCGAACTGCTCGAACAGCTCCACCGTGCGTCCCAGCATCTGCGTCAGCCGCTGGTCCACGCCCTCCACCGAGAGCAGTTGGTGCAGCTGGACCGCGTCGAGCTGGCCCATCCGCCGGGAGCGGGCGATGGCCTGCCACTCCTCGCGGCGCAGGCCGTGCTCGATGGTGGCGACCGCGCGGGGGAGTGCGGCGATGACCTCGGCGGGGACGAGTGCTGGGGTGGTGCCGCGCTCGGGGACGGCCCGGCGCAGGCCGACGCGCGGGTCGAGGGCCTCCGCTGCGGTGATCGTGTCCGGCGTGGGGGCCGATTCGAGCCATTCGAGCACCTGCGGCAGGCCCTGTTCGTGCCCCCAAAGGCGGTAGGAGTTCAGCCGTTGGGCGGCTCCTGGGCGTTGAGGCGGTCTTGCCCAAGGGTGATGAAGCGGCGGAGGCCCAGCAAGCGCGACGTGAGTGCCAGGTCCTGCTCCTGGTCCTGGCCCAGGCACGTGAGGGCGACCTCTGATGGGCGGCGATGGGCGGCAGGGCGTGGAAGGAGGCGAGGGCCGCGAGGTGTGCGCCGTCGTCGGACGTCAGAGGGGTCGGGCGCCAGAGGGGGAGGGCGAGCCAAAGCGGATTGTTCCGGGCATGCCCCGGTGTCGGGCTGCCGGGCTGGGGCCGGTCCGTGGCGACGTGCCGCAGGTCGGTGACCTTCGCGCTGAGGCGTCGTCCGCTCTCCTCGGCCTCGAGCAGCACCTGGGTGCGCCGGCCGAGCAGGTTGGCGGCGCGCTGCATCCAGACGCCGACCTCGTCCAGGATGGAACGGAGGGCGTCGCAGGCGAGCCGGCTCACGGCGTGCTGCGGCGGCTCATGGTGGTTCTCAGGCGGTGCGGTCCTCCCCTCGGCGCCGCTGTGACGCACGGTGCGGGCCGGCTGGTGCAGGTCCGGTGAGGTCACGGCACGTCGGGTCGGCCCCCACAGCTCACCGGCGGCAGGCAGTGGCATGACCATGCCTGGGAAGACGCCGGCCCAGGGCTCTCCGGTCGACAGGGAGCCAGGGCCGTCGTCGACCGCTGTCTAGAGTGCGTGGACCGGGGCCTCTGCCGTGATCGAGGCAGTGGCCCGATTGCGGAGCGCGCCGAGACCGTCGATCGAGACCTCGATGAGGTCGCCGTCGGTGAGGAAGCGCTGCGGCGTCCGGGCGAAGCCCACACCGTCCGGGGTGCCGGTGATGATGACGTCTCCCGGATTGAGCTGGATCATCGTCGACACATAGGAGATGAGTCCTTCCGGCCCGTGGACGAGGTCGTCCGTGGGGGCATCCTGGACCACCTCGCCGTTGAGGAGGGCGCGGATGGGGGCGCCGGGTGCCCACTCGTCGCGAGTGGTCAGGCAGGGACCCAGGGGAGTCGAATTCTGCCAGTTCTTGCCCTGCAGCCACTCGCCGGTGCGGAATTGCCAGGTGCGCATGGAGATGTCATTGCAGAGCGAATAGCCGGCGATGTGCTCCGCCGCCTCGGACAGCGGGATCCGCCGGCCGGCCTTGCCGATGATCACGGCAAGTTCGGCCTCCCAGTCGATGGCGGTGTCCTCTGCAGGAAGCTCAATCGGGTCGTTGGCGCCGATGAGCGTGTCGGCGAACTTCGCGAACAGGGTGGGATGCTCCGGCGCCGGCTGGCCCATCTCGAGGATGTGGCTGCGGTAGTTCATGCCCACGCACACGACCTTGCTCGGCCGGGGGACCAGCGGGGCCAGGTCTGCGGCACTGACGGAGACCGTGGCGCCGCCGCCCTGCGCCGCGATGGATTCCCAGCACGGCGCTGTGAGCAATTCGCCGACGTCCTGGTATCCGTCAATGAGCACATACGTGTCTCCGTCGAGGCGAGCAGCGGCGGTGCCACCGTTGATCCGGAGGGTTGCGAGTTTCACGTGAGTACGTCCTTGGTGTCGGGCGGCGCCGGACACAGTGCCCGACGCCGAACATTCGATGGTGGAACACTAACCTTCGAGACAATAAGTGTCTACACATTGCCTAGAAGCTCTGTAGTGCACTCGGGTTTTCGCCAGAGCTGTTGACGAAAGGCATCTTCAACTGTGTACAGTTGGATCACCTTTGGAGGAGACCTCGATCACATCCGCTCGATACGGGTCTCGGCTCAGGGACAGCACCGCAGATTCATCACGAACCGCCCACTCCGGCGGTGAACCGCAGAACCTAAGGAGAAACGGCATGAAAGCTTTCCGTCATGGAATGGCACTGGTGGCCGGCGCGGGCCTTCTCGCCGGGCTGTCCGGCTGCGCCAATCCTTCTAGCAGCGGTGCCAACGTCGAGGCGAATGACGTAGGCCCGGCCGTCGAGAACACCGTGAACGAGGACATCGCCGGGATGGTCCCCGAGGACATCCGTTCTGCCGGGAAGTTCACGGTGGCTATCAACCCGGATATCGCACCGGTCAAGTTCCTCGACAGCAACGGCGAGGTCGCCGGGCTGAACCCCGAGCTGCTGGAGGCTGCGGGCGAGGTCATGGACCTCGACGTCGCATTCCAGGAGGCGACCTTCGACGCACTGGTCCCCGGACTGGAGGCCGAGCGCTTCGACGTGATCGCCTCGATCGGCGACTTCAAGGAACGTCAGGGCAAGATCGACTTCATCGACTACCTCACTACTGGGTCGGCGCTGCTCGTGGCTGCCGACCACGAGAAGGATGAGCTCGCGGAGGCCGACATGTGCGGCATGAAGCTCAGCTTCGTCCGCGGTACCTATCAGCAGGGGCAGATCGAGTCCATCAACAAGGACTGCACGACAAACGGCAGCGAGGCCATCGAGGCCACCGGCTACGGCGACGCCAACGGGGCCCTGCTGTCCGTGAAGAGCGGGCAGGCAGACGGCTTCTGGGGTGACCTGCAGCAATTGGCCTACAACGAGAAGACCAACCCCGAGCTCTACAAGGTCGCCGCCAAGGATGCCTCGGGCCCTTACGGCATCGGCATCAACAAGGAGAACGCGGAGTTCCGCGATGCACTGCAGGCGGCCCTGCTGGAGCTGGTGGAGAACGGCACCTATGAGCAGACCCTGGAGAAGTGGGGCCAGACCGAGTTCGCCATGCCGGAAATGCCGCTCAACACCGGCGGAAGCATGGAGGGCTAGGAATCCGTCATGGCACTCACAACGAATGGCAGACCAATGACACTCACTGAGCCCGTAGGCTCGACCACCCGTCGGCACCAGGACCTGGCGGCCCTGCCAATCCGTCCCCGGCCGAGCCTTAAGCGCTGGATCTCCTACGTCCTGGCCGCCTACGTCGGCTTGATCGCCCTGGAGATGCTCTTCTTCAACCAGAACTGGCAGTGGGACGTCGTCGGTTCGTACCTGTTCAGCCAGATCGTCATCAGTGGGCTGCTCAACACCATCCAGCTGACCGTCCTGACCACCGTGTTCGGGCTGATCATCGGTGGGGTCATCGCCTGGTGCCGCCTGTCGAACCTGGCGGTGCTGCGGACCTTCTCCCTGCTCTACATCTGGGTCATGCGCGCCATGCCACCGTTGGTCATGCTGCTGCTGATCTACTTCGTGGGTGCCTTGGTGCCGAACTTCTCCATCGGGATCCCCTTTGGGCCGTCCTTCCTGGACATCCCAGCGAACCAGGTGATCTCGCAGTTCAGCGCGGCGGTCATCGGACTGTCGATCTACCTGGGGGCGTACTCCGCGGAGATCTTCCGCGGGGGAGTGCAGTCCCTGACCGCCGGGCAGGCAGAGGCCTGCAAAGCCCTCGGCCTGTCCCCGACCAAGGCCTACGTCAAGGTCCTCGGACCGCAGGTGGTGCGCAACATCACCCCGGCCATGGCCAACGAGGTCATCACCATCTTCAAGAACACCTCGCTGGTCTCCGTCATCGGCTACACCGAGCTGCTCACCACCGTCCAGAACGTCTACGCGGTGTCCTTCGAGACCATCCCCCTGCTGACCGTCGCGGTGATCTGGTATCTAGTGCTCACCAGCCTGGCCATGGTGGGCCAGTCCCTGCTGGAGCGCCACTTCGGCAAGGGCTTCAACCGCCGCAAGGGATCGGTGCCCCGCTCGACCCAGGTCGAAGGCTCCGAGGGCCCCGTCGCCCCCAACCCGCTCACCGATGTACTGGCAGCAAAGGACGAGAAATGACCACCACGGCACAAACCACCCAGTCCATCCGACCCATCCTCGAGCTCGTGGACGTCACCAAGAAGTACGGTGACTTCTGCGCCCTGGACCGGGTCAACTTTACGGCAGCACCCGGGTCCGTGACCTGCATCGTGGGGCCCTCGGGCTCCGGCAAGAGCACGATGCTGCGCACCATGAACATGCTGGAGACCATCGACGGCGGGGCCATTTACTTCCACGGCGAGATGATCGGACACACCGTTCACGGCCAGCACCGCTACCCCGTCTCCGACGCGACGGCGCGCAAGCAGCGACTGAACTTCGGCATGGTGTTCCAAAACTTCAACCTCTTCCCCAACTACACCGCTCTGGAGAACGTGACCCTGGCGCCCATCTCCGTGCGGGGCAAGAGCAAACCCGAAGCCCTGGCCGCCGGTGAAGAGTTGCTCGGCAAGGTCGGACTGGCGGAAAAGAAGAACAACTACCCCAGCGAACTCTCCGGCGGCCAGCAGCAGCGCGTGGCCATCGCCCGCGCGCTGGCCATGGAACCCGAGATCCTGCTCTTCGACGAACCCACCAGCGCCCTGGATCCCGAGCTGGTGGGGGAAGTGCTCTCAGTCATGCAGCGCTTGGCGAGGACCGGACGCACCATGGTGATCGTCACTCACGAGATGGGCTTCGCCCAGGACGTGGCCGACGAGGTCATCTTCATGGACGCCGGCCGCATCATCGAGCAGGGCCCACCCCGCGAGTTGTTCCAAAACCCGAAGACCGACAGGGCCAAGAAGTTCTTCGCCTCGGTGGCCCGGGAACAGGCGGAGGAGCACTCCCATGCCTAAGAGCCGGTCAACCTTCCAGCCCTCGATCCTCATGGTCGGCGCCGGGGTTCTCGGGGTCAACCTCGCCAGCGAACTCGCCCGGCACGGGCACCGGGTGACGATCCTGGACGCCGGCGAGGCCGGCACGGGAACAACCGCCGGCAGCTATGCCTGGGTGAATTCCAACAGCAAGAGCCCGGCGAGCTACGCGGACCTGAACCTCTACGGACTGCGGGCCCACGAACGCTGGTCCGCTGCGCGGACCAGGACCTGGTTCCACCAGACCGGTAATCTCCAGGTGGTTCACGGCGCTGAGCGTATGGCGGACGTCGAACGTGAGGCTGCCCAGTACCTGGATGCCGGGTACCCCGCTCAACTGCTCACGGCCCGCGGCGTCGCCGAGCTCGAGCCAGGCCTCAACCGGGAGGATGTGGTGGGAGGGGTGCTCTTCCCGCTCGAGGGGTGGGCAGACACTGCGGCCATGACGGCTGTCCTCCTCCAGGAAGCCCAGGACCACGGTGCGCAATACCTGCCCTATCACCGGGTCATCGAGCTCACCGAGAGCGGTGTATCCGCCCAGACACCCGACGGCGGCACCAGCGCCTGGGAAGCGGACGTCACCGTGCTGACCGCGGGCAACGGCATCCGCGCACTCACCCGCGGCCTCGGCCTCGAGTTCCCGACCCGGCCGACCGCACTGGACGAGCCACTGTCCAGGCCCGATGCCGGGCACCACACCGTGGGCATGACCGTTACGACCAGTGCGGCCACCGGACTGCCGGGACACATGGTCCAGACGGACGACGTGTCCTTCCGGCCCAGCCCCACCGGGGGCGTGATGATCACCGACCATCCCACCGCCAGCCGGTGGGATCCCTCCGGAGAGACAATGTGGGCGGCCCCGGACGACCTGCTGCGTCGGGCCCGCCGCATCTGCCCTGCCCTGGACTCCACCGAGGTGGTCACCGTCCACGTCGGCCACCGGATCCTGCCGGACGACGGGATCACCATCGCGGACTGGCTGGACACGGACCGCAGATACTACGCCGTGGCCACGCACAGCGGCATCACGCTGGCTCCCCACCTGGCGGAGACCGTCGCCCGGCAGATCAGGACCGGCGAGCGGGATGCATCGCTGGCGGACTTCGGTCTGGGCCGGTTCGGCAATCTGCATCGGCCCGCCGCAGCCGCCGGCGTCTGACGTAGGTCATCGCGAAGATCGTCGGTCCCCCCGTCCGACGTTCAGTGGCTTCTGCACGCCCACCACACCCCCCAATACGTACAAAGACACCATTCTCTGACCCTCCACCTCACACTGCACGAAAGGCATCAGAACACCATGGAACAGGCACAGAACCAGGGACGCCCCATCACCGTCATCGGAGCCGGCAGCAGCGGTCACGCCGTCGCGGCCTTCCTCTCGCTCCAGGGCTACACCGTCAAGCTGTGGAACCGCAATGACGCAACCGAGGTGGAGCGCTGGCTCAACCCGATCATCGAACGCGGTGGTATCGAGGCCAAGGGCAAGATCGAGGGCTTCGCCCCGATCCAGCACGTGACGACCGACCTCGCCAGCGCCCTGGAGGGCTCCTCCGCAGTACTCGTCAACACCACCACGGACGCCTACCCAGAACTGGCCCAGCAGCTGGCCGCCCACCTGACCGAGGACCAGCCGGTCATCCTCATGGCCGCCGGGACCCTCGGATCGATCGAGTTCCTCAAGGGCCTGACCGCCGCGGGCTTCACCGGTGACCTGCTCATCGGGGAGACCCCCGGCACCATCTTCGGCAGCCGCGCCAATGCCCCCGCCGTCGTCGAGATCGCCGGCCAGAAGAAGAACGTCAAGCTCTCCACGTTGCCCCGCGGGCGTGAAGCCGAGCTGGCCGCCGTCGTCCCCGAATTCGAACTCGCCGTGGGTGGGGACGTCCTCAGCTCCGGGTTCAACAACACCGGCGCGAGCCTGCACGTGGTTCCCATGGTGCTGAACGCCGGTTGGATCGAGTCCACCGAGGGTGACTTCCTCTACTACCAGGAAGGGATCACCCCGGCCCTCGCGGCTGCTATCGAACAGATCGACAACGAACGCCTGGCGGTGGCCTCGGCCTTCGGATATGAGGCCACCTCGCTTCACGACTACCTGGTCAAGGGACTCGGCGCTCCGGCGGGCAACCTCAACGACACCATCCACGGGGTGGCCATGTACGCCTCGATGCCGGCACCGAAGACCCTGGACCACCGCTTCCTCTGGGAAGACGCGCTGGCCGCCGTCGTGCCGGTGCTCGCCCTGGCGGAGATCGCCGGCGTCCCCGCACCCATGCACCAGGCCATGCTCACCACCTCCAGCGCACTGCTGAACCGCGACCTCGCAGCCGAGGGACGCACCACCAGCAACCTCAACCTCGAGGGGTACACAGTGGAAGAGATGAAGAACCTCGTCAATGACGCCACCGCCCTCGCCGACTGGAAGCAGCGCACCGCTTCGGTGCCCGTCAGCGTCTGACCCCCTGGGGGCCGGGGCAGATGATGCCCCGGCCCTTCCCTAGCGGACCCCCACCGCATCACGAAGGAGAAAACCATGAAGAAGTTCCGCAACGGCCTGGCACTCGTGACCGGTCTTAGCTTGCTGGCGGCCCTGTCGGCCTGTGCCAATCCGTCCTCGGCCGGGACCGCCACAGACTCCGATGCCCCGACGGGCGGGAACACCGCCGTCGAGGTGGCTGTCGACGAGGAGATCGCGGCCATGGTGCCAGAAGAGATCCGGTCCAAGGGCAGCTTCACCGTGTCCATCAACCCGGACATCGCCCCGATCAAGTACGTGGACGAGAACGGCAAGATGGCCGGGTTGGTCCCGGACCTGCTAACCCATGCCGGCGCCGTCATGGACCTGGACGTCAACCTGGCCAAGGGCACCTTCGACGGGATGATCCCGGGCATCGAATCCAACCGGTTTGAAGTCATCGGGTCCATCAACGACTTCAAGGAACGCCAAGCCACCGTCGACTTCATCGATTACCTCAAGACCGGAAGCGCCATCCTCGTTCCGGCCGACACCGAGGCCGACGAGATGACCCCGCAGGACCTGTGTGGGCTCCGCGTCGGCTACGGACGCGGGACGGTCCAGCAGGGTCTGATCGAGGAGGCCTCTGCTGAATGCCAGGCCGCCGGCAAGGAGGCGATCGCGGTCTCGCCCTACGGTGACGGTGGTGCCGCCCTGCTCGGCGTCAAGAGCGGCCAGGACGACGCGTACTGGGGCGACGCCCAGTCGTTGCTCTACAACGCCAAGACCACGCCCGAGGCCTACAAGGTGGTCTACAAGGACGTGGCCGGGCCGTACGGGATCGGACTGAACAAGGAGAACACCGAGTTCCGCGACGCCTTGCGCGAGGCCCTGCTGAGCATGGTCGAGGACGGCACGTACGACGAGGTGCTCAAGAAGTGGGGCCAGGAGGAGTACGCCCTGCCTGAGCTGCCCCTGAACACCGGCCCCGCCCTGGAGAAGTGACCCATGAATCTCCGATTGGCCATCAACGTCGAGGACTTCCGCCGGCTCGCCCGCCGCCGGCTGCCCAAGCTGGTGTTCGACTTCATGGACGGCGGCGTCCTTGACGAGTGCACCCGAGACGCCAACGAACGCGACTTCCGTCGGATCGAACTCAGGCCGAAGGCCTGTGCGACCCTCACGGACTTCAACACCGGCACCTCGGTCCTGGGCACGCCGGTAAGCTTTCCGCTCCTGGTCTCGCCCATGGGAACGCTGACGATGTTCCACCCGGAAGGGGATGCCGCCATCGCACGGGCGGCCCGGAAGACCGGCAGCATCTTCATGCACAGCTTCGTCTCCGGGGTGACGATCGAGGACACCGTAAAAGCCATTGGTGACGCCGACCGGGTGTGGGCCCAGACCACGCTGCGCACCCCCGAGGAGAACGAGGCCTACCGGCGCCGAGTGGCCAACCTGGGCATTCGCACGCTCATGATCGCCGCGGAGACCGTCGGCTCGGACAAGCGCGAACGAGACCTACACAACGGCCTGGCGACCATGCCACCCCGGCCACCGCTCAAGGGCCTGGTCGACTTCGCGCTGCACCCCGGATGGGTGTACCGCTGGCTCACCGGACCGAACACCACCTTCGCGGACCACCGCATCGACGGCAACCCGATCAGAATGAGTCAGATGTACTCCTTCATGGGGGAATATGGCCGCCCGAACTGGTCTGCCCTGCAGCGACTACGGGACTCTTGGGACGGCAACTTGGTCGTGAAGGGCATCGGCACGCCCGAGGACGCTCTGTTGGCCGTGGACCTGGGCGCGGACGCCTTGGTCGTGTCCAACCTCGGTGGGCGGCACTTCGACGGGCAGCCGTCGACGATCAGCGTCCTGCCGGACATCGTCAAGGCGGTGCGGGGGATCGGCAGCTCGATCGACATCGTCGTCGACGGCGGGGTCCGCCGCGGTAGCGACATCGTCCGGGCCCTGGCGCTCGGCGCCACCGCTGCCGCGGCCGGACGGCCGTTCGGCTATGCCATCGCGGCTGCCGGCCAGGAGGGCGCCGAGAAGGTCTTCGGGATCTATCGGGAGGAGTTCACCGCAACGATGAAGTCCGTCGGCGCCTCCACCGTCCGGGAGATCAATTCCTCGGTGCTGCATCCGGGGCCACTGGGCACCTCGGGCTGGCACCAGGCGGCAACGGGCATGGGGCACGCAGAGGCCTCCGTGGTCGCGAGCCACTAGTCAGTCCTGGATATCGTGCAGGCCCGAGGTCGTGTGGCCGTTCACCGCATCGCGGTGGGCGGCCACACATGTGTCTGCGATCCGACGTGCAGTTCGTTTGCACAGTCCCTCGGCAGAAGACTTTTTAGCGACGGGCGACAGATTTCTTGCCGGTGGCCATGGCCAAGGCCTCCTGAATGGCCACTCCGGGAGCGTCCACAGACACGTCACCCAAGACGGTGAGCGCGGTATGGGACAGGTGCTGGGCCATCAGCGACCCGGCGCGGGCTGAGTCCCCGCCCTGGACTGCTTCGAGGATGGCTTGGTGGTCGGCCTTTGCGTGGAGATGCGCCTGGGGATGCCACATCCAGTACAGGCGCACGTACCGTTCGCTACGCTCCGCGTAGGACTGGATGACCTTGAGCATGGGCTGGCCCGCCCGGGCGACGCAGATCTCGTGGAAACGGCGGTGGCGCTGCATCCACTCGGCCTGGTTCTCCGGTTCCACGGGGACATCCATGTCCCGCAGGCACTGCTGGGCCTCCTCGATCTCTTCCTCTTCCAACCGGCCCGTGGTGATGCGCGCGCCGAGGGACTCCAGGGCGATGCGGGTGCTGTAGAGCTGGTCCAGCTCCTCCCCGTCCATGCTGCGCACGACGGCGCGCTGGTTCGGGTCCGCGGTGATGAGATCTTCCTCCTGAAGACGCCTAAAGGCCTCGCGCATCGGCGTTCTGCTGATCCCGAAGCGCCGGGCCAGCTCCGCCTGCTTGAGCACCGCACCGGGAGGCAGGACCCCATTGAGGATGAGCTGGCGCAGGTGGGAGTGCACCTCATGACTTGTCTGCCGGGAGTCCGTCAGCTGGGGGAGCTGGATGGCGTTCGCGGAGAAGGGTGGGATCATGGTGCACGTCTTCTTCGGTCGACGATGAGATGAATGGCGCGTGTGCGGATACCGCTGTGGCTGCCCAAGCGATGTGTATACAGTTATCGGCATGTTACCCGCTGGTCGGCTGTTTGTCACCAGCAGACTGGGGGGAGCCGGGCTAAGACCTGCGCCGTCCCGGGACCACTCCCTGATCCGTGGCGGGCCGAAATGCACCTGTCGCCGGTCCATCAGGTCATGACGGGCGAATCCCCAGAGGGGAGTCACTGGGGGGAGCGGCGGTCCTCAGAGGGTTCAGGCGGCGGCTCGTGTACGCCCGACCATAACGGCACCGGCCGGGGGCCCGCCCGTCCCATCCAAGACACCCCGAGGTGGACACGTCCGTTCGACTAGCCTCAATGCCTATGAGAACCCTCGACCGGAGCTCCGGGGTGCCCCTGCACCGTCAGATCCAGCAGATCCTCGCCGAGGAACTGCGTGCGGGTCAGGCTCCGGTGATGACCGAGGTGGCGCTCATGGAGCGGTTCAATGTCAGCCGGGCCCCGGTCCGCCAGGCGCTCGCCGGGCTCGTGAGCGAGGGACTGGTGTACCGGGAGCGCGCCAAGGGCACGTTCCCGGTGGACCGGGTCAACGTGGAGCGCCCCGCCGGCGTGCAGTTCGGCGGACTGGTGGGCTACCTGACGGAACGCGGGCTGGATCCGGAGTCCACCGTGCGCGACCTGCGGCGCGCTGTGCCCCCGGCCGAGGTCCGGGAGGCGCTGCGCCTGGGGCCGGACGAGGAGGTGCTGTCCTTCGCCCGGCGGGTGTCGGTGAAGGGCCAGCCGGTATCCTACAGCCGGATCTGGATCGTCAGCCCGGAGGAGTTCCTGCCGACCGTGGAGGAACTGGAATCCTCAGGGTCCGCGGTGGAGTTGCTGGAACAGCGGTACGGGATCTCGTACCAGCGATCCGAGCACCACGTCTGGGCCAAGCCGGCCGACGAGGATGAGGCCTCGGCGCTCAAGGTCGAGGTGGGGGACCCGGTGCTGGTCATCGAGACCACCGTGTCGTCGCGGGAGGGCAAGCCCGGGGTATGGCGCCGGGTGGTGGACCGGGCGGAGCAGTTCAAGCACGTGTTCACGTCGTGAGCAGCGCAATCCCGTGGTCGGGATAGCTTGAGCATGAGACGAGAAGGCCAGGATCCCGGGAGGATCCTGGCCTTCTCGTTTCTGCGCGGGAGTGCCCTGCATTCCGGAGAACGCTGCATTGAACGAGCGCTGCACTGAACCGTGCAACCTTTAAGCCTCCACCCCGGTAGTCCCGGATGTAACCGACTTGGTCACCGGGCCCGGGCACCTGCTCGGCTCGCCCCTCCAGACCTCCAGACCAGCAGGCTCCGCGCTCGCGGGTGGCCGCACCAGAAGAGGCGACGCAGTCATGGCCATCATGAACATCCATCTCCGGGACGCAGCCGATGCGTACCGGAAGCGTTCCCAACCCGCTGATCCCGCACCGGAGTCCGTCCGTCCTGAAACCGAGGGGACGTGTCGTCCTGCAAACGAAGGGACGCGCCGCCCCGAACCCAAGGCGACGCGCCGTCCTGAACCCGGGGCCGTCAGTCCTGAGTCCACGGTGGCGCGCCGGGTCCGCGGCAAGCCCGTGGTGGGCGCCCCGATCGCCACCCCGGTGCTGGCGGTGACGCCCCATCCGTCCGATCGCTGGAAGACCGCGGACGAGTGGAAGATGCTCGCCGAGTGCGGGCCGGGGGACACCGAGCTGTTCTTCTCCAAGGATCCCGTGGAGAAGAGGGCGGCCCTTGCGATCTGCGCGGACTGCCCGGTGGCGCGCGAGTGCCTGGCCGAGGCGATGTCCCAGGAACGAGGGGTGGACCTTCATGGCCGGTACGGGATCCGCGGCGGGACGACCCCGGTTGAGCGGCGTGAACTGGCCCGGACCTGGAAGGAGCGCCGGGTCAAGCCGGGTTAGGGCCGCCCCGTCACCACAGGCCCAGCACCTGCGCGCCGCGCCCGGTGAGCCCGATCAGTGCGCCGAGCATGCCCGTGACGGCGACGGCGGACACCGCGGTGGCCGCCGCCCACTCGCGGCGTGAGCCGGTGGGGCCCAGCACCGGCACCTTCATCCGACCACCGCTGCTCCACAGCGAGGAGAGGAACGGGATCCGGGACACCCACCGCGGCGGTCTCAGGGCGGCGGGCCACAGCAGGTTGCAGCCGCCATCGGTGAGCATGTCCCCGGCGATGTGCACCGCCACGCCGAGCGCCACGGCGAGGACGAACCAGGCGCTCTCCGCGCCGAGCCCCACGGTCACCAGTGCACCGCACAGGATCCCCACCAGCCAGGGCACCTTGCGGGCCCTGCCCGGCATGAACCGCAGTGCCTTGACCGCGAAGGCGGACAGCAGCACGGTCCCGATCCCCGCGCCGAGCTGCAACGTGCCCGCCTCGGTGGGCACCGCGAGCCGGGAGAGCAGCCACGCCATCAGCGTGAACGCGGCGAGCCCGAGCAGCGAATGAGTGCCGTTGCGGTGCCCGCCGGCGGCCTTGCCGAGGACGCGGCACACCCACTCCGAGACCGGAGGCAGGGAATGGGCGATCGACGCGCTGCGGTGGTCGGCGTCCGGCAGCAGGGCCGCGCCGGCCGCGACGATCGCTCCGGCCAGGACGCCGAGGTCCGTGATCCCGCCCAGCAGCCCGAAGCCCAGCGGGATGGCCTCCGGCAGGGTCAGCAGCGCCTCGCTGCCGGTGCCGAACAGCCCGACGCCGGCCAGCGGTCCCAGCGGCAGCCCGCCGTCGGCGGCGATCAGCACCCATGCCGCGGCCCCGCAGGCCGCGTGGTGTGGTCCCATCATGGGCGGTTCCCCTCTCTGGCCGCCCCATCAGAGCGCGGCCCGGAACACCCTACGGCGGCCCCCGGACACCTTAGGGCGTGTGCCGGTGCGGCCGGTGCGTACCCGCGCCAGCACGCTGCCAGCGCCGGCAGGTACGATCTGGCCCTTCGGCACTCCTCGCACGGAACGGAACCGCATGCCTGAACCGACACCCCGCGACCCCGCCCGCACCGGCTCCGACGGCGAGCTGCGCCAGGACCGCTATGTGGGCAGCCGTGAC
This sequence comes from Micrococcus sp., assembly GCA_029961105.1. GTDB lineage: Bacteria > Actinomycetota > Actinomycetes > Actinomycetales > Micrococcaceae > Citricoccus. The sequence goes on from JASBVO010000006.1 coordinate 136,020, forward strand.
CTCACCCGGTGGACGTCACCCCTCGGGCGGTGGCTGGCGGACCTGGCTCGCCGGACCGGAGTGCTCCTGGGCCCGCACCAGTCGCTGATCCTCATCCTGGTGTTCGGGGCCGCCGTGGCCGCTCTGATGACCTGGCTGGCCTCGGAGGTCTACGAGGCCGTCGTGGAGGCCGACGGGGTCGCGGTCCTGGATCACCCCTTGCTGGAGGCCATGGTCGACGAGCGCTCTCCGGCGCTGGACCTCGCGGCCACGGCCTACACGAACGTGGGTGGGGTGATCGGGATGCCCGTCCTGGCCGTCACGATCATGGTCGTCCTCGCGCTGCGGCGTCGTGCCTGGACGCCCGTCATCCTGATCGCCGCCGCCGGGGGCGGGTCGTTGCTGATGACCGTCGCGGGCAAGGACCTCATCGGGCGGGCCCGCCCGTCCCTGGCCCACGCGGTCCCGCCGTACGAGCACTCCCCGTCCTTCCCATCCGGGCACTCGCTCAACGCACTGGTGATCGCCGGGATCGTGGCCTACCTCCTGCTGTTGCGCCAGCGCTCGCGCACCGCCCGGGTCCTGACCCTCACGGTCGCCACCGTCTTCGCCCTGACCATCGGCCTGAGCCGGGTCTACCTGGGCCACCACTGGTTCACCGACGTCCTGGCCGCCTGGATCCTGGGGGCCGCGTGGCTGGCGGTGGTCATCACCGCCCACCGCCTGTACCTGACCACGCGCAAGGACACCGGCGCCGTCAACCGTTCCGCCGGACCGGCGTGATCGCCTTCCCGGGAGCCGCGGCATGACGCCCGTCGGCGGCCGTCCCGTGGGCGCCGGGGTGCGCCGGGGTGCCCCGTCTGGTCGGGTGGTGTCCGGTCGCGTGGTGGCCGGCACGGGGTCCGGTGCCGCCGTCCCCGCGCCTGCGCTGAGCGTCCCGCTTCGGCTCAGCGCAGGCGGAAGACGTCGATCCGCACGCCGGCGGGGCGCCGTTCCCCGACGCCGATGAACAGGGTGCGGTTCATCCACGCGTAAGGGCCGGACTCATCGGCGGACAGTTCGGGCACGCAGCGGAAGTAGATGCGGGACGGGTCCACCTGCCGCCCGTCCATCATGGCCTGCAGGTCCTCCGGCGCCCCGGTGCGCACGGCCCGGTTCTCCACCAGGATCCGGTGGCCGTCCTCCAGCTCGAGGACGTAGTTGGCCTCCAGGTGCGCGACGTCGGCCGTCGGGTAGCGCTGGAAGTCCGCCCCGGCGTCGAGCACCTTCCCGGACAGGCCCGGTCCGGTGACGCGGCCGCCGCGGATCGGTGCGACGCGGCGGAGGCCATGCGCGGTGGTGCCAATGTCGATCGTGGGGCTGACCTCGACCTCGATGGTGGCCACGTAGTCGAGTCCGGGCGGGGTGGGAACCTCGGTCCTGCCGGTCATTGGCGGTCCTTCCTGGGGTGGGCGCTCGCGGGCCGCGACGGCCTGTGCGTTGCGGAATGCAACCGAATGTGACCTCGGTCAACATACCCTTGGCGCGAGCGACTACCGTGGATCCTCCGATGACGAAGGGTGGGGGACCCTGAAGATGAAGCACCTGTTGACCGAGGCCCTGGAGGTCCTGGGGGCCACCGATGCCGACGACGTCCGCACCCGAGCGCGGGCCCGCCGGGCCCACGCCCGCGTCCTGGCGATGATCAACTTCGCCGACGAGACGGCCCGGCTCAGCCGGGAGCAGCGCATCGCCAACCTGCTGGCGCTGGCGCAGACGGGGCATGAAGACGCGCAATGGGCGCTCGACGAAGCCCGGCGGATGCTGTCCACCGAGCGTTAGGGCCGCTCGGTGCTTACCTGGATGACCGTTCCGCGCCATCCTGCGGCATCGCCGAACGCACGGCCCGCACCTTCTCGCCTCAGGAGAGGCGCGGATGGGGGTCGGCGATCGCCAGGAACCGGATGGGCAGCTCCACCAGCTCGGCCGGCCCGTGGGGGGCCTCGCCCTCGAACAGCAGCGAGTCCCCGGGCAGCATCTCGTAGCGGTGGGGCCCGTGGCTGTAGACCATGTGGCCCTCGAGCATGTGGATGAACTCGGTGCCGGGATGCTGGAACAGCGGGAAGACGTCCGAGGCACTCGTCAGGGTCACCAGTGTGGGTTCCAGGGAATCCGCGCGGTGCTTGAGGACGCCGAGGATCTTGTATTCGTGGCCCCGCCGGGTGCCGCTGCGCACCACCACCGCGCCCTCCCCGGCCCGGGTGTGGGAGGCCTCCCGGTCCGTCTCCAGCCCGCGGAACAGCGCGGTGACCGGCACGCCCAGGCCGTCGGCCAGGCGCTCGACCGTGGTGAGTGAGCAGGAGGTTGAGGCGCTCTCCACCTTGGAGATCATGGCCTTGGACAGGCCCGTGCGCTCGGCCAGATCTGAGGCCGTGAGCCCCAGGGCTGCCCTGAAGTGGCGGACCTGCTCGCCGATGGACCGCTCCAGCCGTCCCGAGGACGGCACCTGTGCCGGCTCATGCCAGGCAGGGGCGAGGCGCTCGGGTGGGGCCTGGTCATCGGAAGTCATCGCGACCATCGTAGCCGCGCCCGCCTCGCCTGGCCGGCGTCGCCGTCGGTCCCTGCCAGGCCGGCCAGGCGGTCCAGGCGCACCCGAGGCGTCCGGGGCGTCTTTCGTGGATGCCGCCGCGGGGATGCGGGCAGGGCGCGGCTGACATGAGTGGGGTGTCCCTCCCAGGATCTTCACTGGGCGGCTGCATCAGCGCGGATCGGTGTAGGTGGTCTTGTGCTGGGTGTAGAACTCCCGGGCCGAGGCGCCCTGTTCGCGCGGCCCATAGCTGGAGCCCTTGCGCCCTCCGAAGGAGACGTGGGGGTCCACTCCGGCCGTGGGCGCGTTGACCATGACCATGCCGGCCTGGGACCGGCGCTTGAAGTCGGTGGCGTGCGCCAGGCTGCTGGTGCAGATCCCGGAGGACAGCCCGAACTCGGTGTCGTTGGCGGTGGCCAGCGCCTCGTCGTAGTCGGCGACCCGGATGACGGAGGCCACCGGTCCGAACACCTCCTCGCGGTTGATCGTCATGTCGTTGCTCGTGGCGGTCACCAGCGCCGGGGACATGTAGTACCCCTCCGTGGCCAGCTGCAGCCGCTCGCCCCCGTGGACCTCCCCGCCCTCCGCGCCGGCCGTGCGGACATAGGCCAGGTTGCTCTCCAACTGCTCGGCGCTGGAGATGGGCCCGACCGCTGAGGCGGGATCCCGGGCGTCCCCGACCACCATCGACCCGACCCGCGCCCGCATCCGGTCCACGAACTCGTCGTGGACGTCGGCCGTGACGATCAGCCGGGACGAAGCGGTGCACCGCTGCCCGTTGGAGAAGAACGCCCCGTTGACGGCGCAGTCCACGGCGTGGTCCAGGTCGGCGTCGCCCAGGACCACGAGCGGGTTCTTGCCGCCCATCTCGCACTGGACCTTGATGCCCCGGGCCACGCAGGCGCCCGCCAGCTTCCGTCCCACGGCCTGGGAACCGGTGAAGCTGATGGCGTCCACCGCGGCGGACCCGGTCATCGCGGTCCCGGCCACGGACCCGGAGCCCATGACGAGGTTCATCACGCCCTCCGGGACCCCGGCCTCGACCAGGATCCTCGTCAGCTCCCAGGCGGACCCGGGGGTGATGCCGGCCGGCTTGAACACCACGGCGTTGCCGAACGCCAGGGCCGGGGCGATCTTCCACGCCGGGATGGCGATGGGGAAGTTCCACGGGGTGATGACGCCGACCACGCCCATGGGGTCATGGTGCATCTCGGCGATCAGTCCTGGGCGGACGGAGTCGATCACCGTTCCGGTGTTGCGCAGGGCCTCCCCGGCGAAGAAGTCGAAGATCTGCGCGGCCCGGTTGACCTCGGCCACCGCCTCGGCGATCGGCTTGCCGAGCTCCCGCGCCAGCAGGTCTCCCAGCTCCGCCGCCCGGGACGCCAGCTGCCCGGCCGCCCGGGACAGCAGCCGGGACCGGGGCACCGGACCCGCCGCCGCCCAGCCCGGCCACGCCTGGCGGGCCGCGTCGATGGCCTCCTCGACGGTGTCCGCACCGGCCTGGGCATAGCGGCCGATGACGTCGGACAGGTCCGAGGGATTCACGTTCTCCGCGTAGTCCCCCGGTCTCACCCAGCGCCCGCCGACGTAGTTGTCAAAGGTCGCGCTGTCGGCCATCGCCTGCCTCACTCCTCCTGATCCCTGGATCGCCCGGTCGAGCGCCGCGGCGGCCCGGTAGCCCCACGCCCCGGTCGGTGCGCAGTTGACGGACCCCGGGACCGGGTTTGTCTGGATAGGACATGAGCGGCGTCACGAGGAAGATCGAGAACAGCTATTGCGTGTGCACACCGTATGGCCATTCTGAACGTCATCACAAGCAGCACTCAACGCCTGTTCTGTCGCGCAGCCTCATGACATCACCCCCGGTCCGGCCCGGTCAGGGGTGCTGCTGGAGGACGTGGGCGACGGGGACGAGTCCTCGACCTAGCCGCTGGTTACTGCGCCCGGCGACTGCCCAGCCGGGACCTGACCTAGCCCGCCGGCAGGTCCAGGTTCTGCCCCCGGAGCTGCCCCCGGGCCAGGACCTTGCCGGAGGTCTCGTCGGTGATGACGACCTGCCACAGTTGCTGGGTCCGGCCCTGGTGCAGGGCCTCGGCCTCCACCACGGCGCGGCCGCCGGTGCTGGCCCGCAGGAAGTCTGTGGCGTTGTGGACCCCGACGGCGAACTGGCCCCGGTCGGCCACCGCGGCGTTGGCCCCGGCCCCGCCGGCGATCTCCACGATCGTGGCGTAGACCCCGCCGTGGACCACGCCCTGGTCGGTGTGGTGCTCGGGGCCGAAGTCGGCGTGGCCGCGCACCCGGGTCCCGGACACCTCGTCGGCGACGAACCCGGAGGCACGGATGAAGGAGCTGGGTGGGGCCGTGGGGTTCTTCATGGGTTCTTCCTCGCGGGGGACGGCGATGCGGTGTCTGCGGCCATCATGTCAGGTGATCGACCGGGCACGTCCGCTAGGCCGGGACGATGCGGGGGTCTCGGTCCTAGACTGAGCCCGTGGACACTCGGACCACTGCGGTGCACGGGAGCCGACCGTCCGTCGGCACCACGTCTGTGCTACTGGCCGCCGCCCTGGTCGTGGTGGTTGCCCTGGCGGTCCTGACCATGCACTCCCTGCACCTCCACGCTGGAACGGTGTCCCCGCCGTCGTCCCACGCCTCCGCGGCCCCGCCCGGGGTGGGCATCGCCCACCCGGCAGGGCACTCCGCCGCGGGGCACCATGGTGCCGCGGCCGCGGTAGTGGGCGCCGACGTCGGGATGCAGGAGCACGACGGCGGCGCGGCCAGCGGCGCGGGCTGCGCCACCTGCCCGGCGGATCACCTCGGCTTGGCGATGACCTGCCTGGTGGCGCTACTGTTGGTGGTGGCCCTGGTGGTGCGACCGAGGACGTGGGTGCTGTCGGCCGGGCACGGGATGCGGACCGGTCCGGCTCCCGGCCTGGCGCACCGGATCCTCCCGTGCCCGCCCTCCCTCACGGTGCTCTGCATCAGCCGGACGTGATGGGCCGGCACACGGCGTTCGCGTGCGTGTGCCTCCCGCCGCCTGCGCCCCGCCGACCGGCCGGGCGCCACCACACGACGTCATTGAGGAGAACCGACATGAACACCCGAATCAGCCCGACCACCGTCCTGGCGGGGTCCGCGCTCGCCGCAGCCCTCGTCCTCACCGGGTGCACCACCGGGGACACGGACACCAGCCCGAGCCCGACCGCCACGACCGGCGAAAGCACCCCCGCGACCGCCGGGACGGGCACCGCCACCGGTGCCAGCCCCGAGGCATCGGGCACCTCCACCGCCACCGGCGCCACGGCCGAGGCCAACCAGGCGGACCACCGGTTCGCGCGAATGATGATCCCGCACCACCAGCAGGCCATCGAGATGTCCGACATCATCCTGGCCAAGGAGGGCCTGGACCCGGAGGTCGCCACCCTGGCCGAGGAGATCAAGGCCGCCCAGGGCCCGGAGATCGAGAAGATGAAGTCCTGGCTCGAGGAGTGGGGCGTGGGCGGCGGCATGGGCCCTGGCAGCGACGGCTCGATGGGCCCGGGGATGGGCCAGGAATCGATGGGCCCGGGGATGGGCCAAGGGTCGATGAGCCCGGGGATGGGCCCTGGCGGGAGCGGCGGCATGATGGGCGGCATGCTCTCCCCCCAGGAACTCGAGGAGATGAGGCAGGCGGACACCGAGGAGGCGACGAGGCTGTTCCTGGAAGGGATGATCGGCCACCACGAGGGCGCCATCGACATGGCCGAGCAGGAGGTCCAGAACGGCCAGTACCCGGACGCGGTGGCCCTGGCCAAGAGCATCATCGAGACCCAGCAGCGCGAGATCGAGACGATGCGCGAGCTGCTCGGCCAGTGATGTCCTGACCGGAGGAGCGCTGAGGACCGGTCACCACCCCCCGGGGTGCTGACCGGTCCTCAGCCTCGTGCGTGCCCAAGCGGGTTCGGGGGCCGCCGCCGTCAGCTGTGCCGCAGCGGCTTCTGGCTGGTCTCCGCGGCCAGTGCGACGGCGACGAGAGAGATCGCGGCGGCGGCCATCAGGTACCAGCCCGGAGCCAGGTCGCTGCCCGAGGTGGCGATGAGCCAGGTGGCCACCAGCGGGGCCGTGCCGCCGAAGATGGCGTTGGAGAGGTTGAAGCTGACGGCGAAGCCCGAGTAGCGGACCTTGGTCGGGAACATCTCGGCCAGGAAGCTCGGCAGGGTGCCGTCGTTGAGGGTCAGCAGGGCCCCGAGCAGGATCTGGACCAGCACGATCACCACGAAGCTCCCCGTGCCCAGCAGGGCGAACGCCGGATAGGTCAGGGCGATGAACAGGACGGAAGCGCTCATCAGCACCTTCTTGCGGCCGAAGCGGTCGGAGAGCATGCCGGTGAGGAAGATGAAGCCGATGTAGGTCAGCAGGGCCACGGTCGTCGCGATGTAGGAGAGGGTCTCGTCGAGCCCGATCTCCTGGGACAGGTACGTCGGCATGTAGCTGAGGATCACGTAGAAACCGACGGCGTTGAGCAGCACGGCCCCGCTGGCCACGAGCAGGGCGCGCCAGTACTTGGTGAACAGGTCGGACACGGGGGCCTTGACGGCCTCGTCCTCCTCGGCCAGCTCCCGGAACACCGGAGTGTCCTCCAGCTTGTTGCGGATGTACCGGCCGATCAGGCCCATCGGGGCGGCCAGGAGGAAGGGCAGCCGCCAGCCCCAGTCGCTCATCTGCTGGGCGTCGAGCAGGCCGGTCAGCAGCGCGGCGATCAGGGACCCCAACAGCAGCCCCGTCGCCGTCGACGCCGGGACGACGGCGGCGAACAGCCCGCGGCGGTTCGCGGGGGCGTACTCGACGAGGAAGGCCGAGGCGCCGGCGTACTCGCCCGAGGCGGAGAAGCCCTGGACCACCCGGAGCAGCAGCAGGATGATCGGCGCGCCGATGCCGATAGCCGCGTAGGGCGGGATCAGGGCGATGCAGAACGTCGCCAGCGACATCAGCAGGATCGACCAGGACAGCGCGGTGCGCCGGCCGATGCGGTCCCCCAGGTGTCCCCAGACGAACCCGCCCAGCGGCCGGACGAGGAAGGAGATGGCGAACAGGGCGAAGGTGAGCATGAGCCCGGTCTGCGGATCGGACTCGGGGAAGAAGACCGCGGTGATGGTGACGGCGAGGTAGCCGTAGACGGCGTAGTCGAACCACTCGACGAAGTTGCCGATGAAGCTGGCCGCGACCACCCGGCGCCGGGTGGAGCGGATGTCCTCAGGGCGCGGCTGTCCGCTGAGTGAAAAATCGGGGGTGCTGTCGCCCGGTGTGTTGGCGGGGGAGGCCTCGCCGGTCCCGGTGAGAGGCCCCGAGGCGGCGCCGGCGGATGAGTTCTGGATCATGTCTAACCACCCAAGATTCGGTTGCACGAGTTGCAACGAGGTTGCATAGATGGAAGCATGTGACGTGGAACACGTCAAGGGCCTGCCGCTGCCGGGTCATTCGCAGCCGACGCCGTCGCCGTCGCGGTCCAGGTGGCGCGCATGGCCGGGGTCTCCGATGCGCACCGGTGCCGCTCCCGCGCTGCGAGCAGCGGTGCAGTTCTTGAAGTAGACATCCGCTGTGCCCGGCCGCGTCGGGGCGGGGGTGTAGGTCTTCCTCGGAGCCGGTGACAGCAGCTTCTTGGGCGTCAGCTCCGGGGCGTCGGTTCCCGTTGACGGCGAGGCAGGCGCGGGCGACTGGGTGGAGCGGGTGGCGATCGGGTAGGCGGTCGCGGCGGTCTGTTCGGACGGCAGGGCCTGGCCGGGACAGTTGGTGAGCACCCGGCCCATGGCTTCCTTCTCCGCGGCGGTCACCCAGAGGTCGTATTCTGCCTTGACGGCGATCTGCCGGGCGACGAAGTCACAGCGGAAGGCCTTGTTCGGCGGGAGCCAGGATGCGGCGTCGGAGTCAGACTTCTGGGCGTTGGTCGGTCCGTCCACGGCCAGCAGGTTCAGCGGGTCGTTGGCGAACGCGATCCGCTCGTCTGCGGAGAGCTGCTGGGCGCCCTTCTGCCAGGCGTCGGACAGGGCGACCACATGGTCGATCTGCACGTCATTGGAGGTGTCCTGGCCGCGGCGGAAGTGGATCTCCATGGCCGTGTAGGGGTCGTCGAGCACCCCGCTGGTCACCACGCAGTCGTTAGTGCCGGACCGGAAGGTCTCGCCGGTGAGGTCGCGGGCCAGCATGTCGTTGCGGGTGTCGCAGCCGTTGTGGTCGGTGTCCGACCATGCCGGGCCGAACTGGCTGCGGTCATAGCCGGTCTTCGGTGCCCGGCCCTTCACCGGCAAGGCTTCCAGGGCAGCCAGTGCTGTTCCTGCCGGCGCCTGTTCGGAGCCGGGGAGCCCTGACTCGCTGGTCGGTGCCGGCGTGCCGGGTTCGGTGGACGGAGCCGTCGTGGCCGGTGCGTGCGGGACGCTGGTGAGGGGCTCGGTCGACGTGGCACGACTGCTCGAGGACTCTGCGGGCTCGGCCGCACCTGCCGTGGCCGTCGCACTGACCGGCGTGGGTGTCGTCGCGGCGTGGTCCCCGCTCGGGGTGCACCCCGTGGCGATCAGGGTGACAGCGAGAACTCCTGATACCACGGAGAAAGGACGGATGAAATCCATGAAGACTGTTCTTTCGTAGACGTGCCCGCGGAAAAGGCCTCATGACGTGGGTTCCCTGCGCGTGAGACGGCGAGCCATCCAGTGTATCTCCGCCGGTCACGGGCTAACGGGCGATTGCTGCATCCGCGCCTCACGCTCACGAGGCACGCCACGGCGGTCTGGCCGATGTAGCGCACGGTGCCGTCAGTGCCGGGTCCACCGCGGGGGGCATCCCGGGTGCCGGGCTCGTCGTCCAGCACTCGGGATGGCGCGGGTCAAGGTCGAAGGCCGGGGCCTGTCGACGACGCGTGAAAGATGACCCCTTAGCGGCGGGTGAATCTTGACCCCCTCGCATGATGCTAGGAGGCATGATCACTGTGGAGGACTGGGCCGAGATTCGGCGGTTGCACCGCGCCGAGGGGTTGCCGATCAAGGAGATCGTCCGGCGGACGGGCAAGGCGCGGAACACCGTGCGCAAGGCGTTGGCCTCGGATGAGCCGCCGGCCTACCGACGACCGGGCAAGGGCTCGATCGTGGACGCGTTCGAGCCGGAGATCCGCAAGCTGTTGGTGGAGTATCCGCGGCTGCCGGCCACGGTGATCGCCCAGCGGATCGGCTGGACCAACTCGATGACCGTGTTGAAGGATCGGCTCCGGGCGATTCGTCCGGATTACCTGGGCGTGGATCCGGCCGACCGGTTGGTCCATGAACCGGGCCAGGCAGCGCAGATGGACCTGTGGTTCCCGCCGACCAAGATCCCCGTCGGGCACGGGCAGGAGCAGGTGTTGCCGGTGCTGGTGATGACGCTGACGTATTCCAGGGCCCTGTCCGCGGTGCTGTTGCCCTCGCGCAAGTCCGGGGACCTGCTGGCCGGGATGTGGCAGCTGATCCACGGCGTCGGTGCGGTGCCCAAGACGCTCGTCTGGGACCGGGAGGCCGCGATCGCCCCGAAGGGCAAGCCGTTGGCCCCGGTGGCCGCGTTCGCCGGGACCATCGCCACTCGGATGGTGATCGCCCCGCCCAGGGACCCGGAGTTCAAGGGCATGACCGAGCGAAACAACCAGTACCTGGAGACCTCCTTCCTGCCCGGCAGGGCGTTCACCGACCCGGCGGATTTCAACGCCCAGCTCGATGAGTGGACCGGGACCATCGCGAACCGGCGCACCGTCCGCTCCCTGGGCGGGACACCGGTGGCGGCGCTGGCCCGGGACCGGGAGGCGATGACCGAGTTGCCGCCGACCCCGCCGGCCACCGGGCTGCGGTGGCGGACCCGGCTGCCCAGGGACTACTACGTGCGCATCGACTCCAACGACTACTCCGTGGACCCTCAGGCGATCGGCCGGTTCGTGGACGTCAGCGTGGACCTGCACCGGGTGATCGTGGTCTGCGCCGGCACCATCGTCGCCGACCATCCGCGGTGCTGGGCCGACCGGCAGGTCATCACCGACTCGGCCCACGTGGAAACCGCCCGCCGGTTGCGCAGGGAGTACACCACGGCCCGGCTCCGCCCCCGCCTGCCCGATCCGGGGGGAACAGTGCCGATGAGAGCGCTCAGCGACTACGACGTGCTGTTCGGCATCGACTTCACCGCTTCCGCCGACCAGCAGGTTCTGGCCACCGAGCAGGACCAGGAGGACGTGGCATGACCCAGACCGACGCGCCCAACCCTTTGAACGGGCGGGCAGAGAACGTGGAATCGACCATCCTGCACCTGGCCAGGGCGATGAAGACCCCCACGATCGGGCGGGTCTTCGAACAGCTCGCGGTCACGGCCCGGGACCAGGGCTGGAGCCACGAGCAGTACCTGGCCGCGGTGCTGGACCGGCAGGTCTGTGACCGCGAGGCCAACGGCACCGCGCTGCGGATCAGCGGCGCCCACTTCCCGGTGGTGAAGACCCTGGAGGACTTCAACACCGACTACCAGCCTGCCCTGCGCCGGGACGTGCTGGCCCACCTGGCCACCACCACGTTCGTGCCCAAGGCCGAGAACGTCATCCTGCTCGGCCCGCCCGGCACCGGCAAGACCCACCTGGGCATCGGGCTGGGCATCAAGGCCTGCCACGCCGGATACCCCGTCCGGTTCGACACCGCCACCGGGTGGGCCAACACGCTGCGCGCCGCCCATGACAGCCCCGGCGGGCTGCAGAAGGAACTCAAGCGGCTGAAGCGTTACCGGCTGCTGATCATCGACGAACTCGGCTACCTGCCCTTCGACCCGGCCACCGCGAACCTGTTCTTCCAGCTGATCACCACCCGCTACGAGCAGGGCTCGGTGTTGATCACCTCGAACCTGCCGTTCGGGCGCTGGGGCGAGGTCCTGGGCGACGAGGTCATCGCCGCGGCCATGATCGACCGGCTGGTTCACCACGCCGAGGTCCTCACCCTCGACGGGGACTCCTACCGGACACGAGCCCGCCGAGAACTCATCACCGACACCACCACCTAAGAACACAACCAACCCAGAGGGGGTCAAATTTCAACCGTCGCTAAGGGGTCAGATTTCGACCGTCGTTGACAAGACCTTCGCCCCCTCGGTGCCGGGCTGGGCGTAGACCGTGGTGTCAGTTTCTGCGTAGACCGTCATGATCTCTCCTGGGTCAGGGCTAGGGATGGTGAGGGGTGGGGTGAGGAGGTCAGGCCGTGGGCATCAGCCGGGACCTGATCAGGAAGCGCTTGCCCTCGGGGGCCTCTACCGAGAACCCGGAGCCGCGGCCGTCCACCACGTCCAGGGTCAGGTGGGTGTGCTTCCAGTACTCGAACTGCTCGCGGCTCATCCAGAACGGCAGTCCGGTGCCGTCGGGCAGGTCGAAGGTGCCCAGCAGGACGTCGGCGTCGCCGGTCCGGAAGTCACCGTCCGGAAAGCACATCGGCGAGGAGCCGTCGCAGCAGCCGCCGGACTGGTGGAACATCAGCGGCCCGTGGACCTGCTGGAGCCTCTGCACCAGCTCCAGGGCGGACCGGGTCATGCCGACGCGTGAGACCTGCTCACCGGGCACCTGAGGACGGGCATCGAGAACCGAGGCGTGGTCGGCTCCGCTCGGCGACTCCGGGGACGCGGACGTCATCGGGACCTCCTGGGGGAGTTGGCGGTCCCCTCACCGTAGTCCTTAACGTGACCTGCGTCACGTTTTGGCACTCGGTCCGGCCCTGTGGCCCGTCAACCACCGACAACGTAGCCCGTTAACGACCGACAACGCCGCCCGAAAACGCCGCCCGTCAGCACCGCCGCCCGTCAGCGCCGCGGGCCGTCAACAAGGCGGGCCGGCCCACCCCGCACGGGGTGACCGGCCGGCGTCGGGTCACAGAACAGCACCTGCCGGCGAGCGCGGCAGCTACGGGACGCCCTCAGGAACTGCGGCCCACGGTGCGGTGCTCGGCCGCGGCGGCGATGTCCTGCAGGTCCTGGCGCATCGCCCTCTTCGAGGCGGCCACGCCCAGTGGGGCGGTGATCGCGCCCAGGAGCCTCTTCCCGAAGCCGCCCTGCGCGTACTCGCCCTGGAAGCGCATCACCAGCTGGGTCCTCTGGGACCCCTCAGGGCCTCCGGTGACCGGGAGCAGCTCGAACTCGGTGCGGTAGCGCATGCCATGGGACTCGGCCTCCACCTCGGTGCGGCGCTCCGGCTCCACGGCCGTGACCCTCATGTCCTCGGAGGCCTCCTGGCCGAACATCACCCGGGTCTCGCGCCAACTGGTGCCGACCCGGTAGCCGGTGTCCGCTGAGAGCCGCTGCACCCCACGCACGCCGTGGAGCACCTCGGCGGTGCCCTCCAGGTCGGTCAGCACCTCCCACACGGCGGCAGCGGGGGCGTTGACGAGCACGACGACGGACAGCGGTTTCATCGGGACGACCTCTTCGTTAAACAGGCGGTGGAGCGGACGGGATCACCGTACCGCTCCACCGTCGTTCACCGGACCACGCGGATCCGGCCTGGCCGTCAGTAGGCCTTGACGCGCTGCTCCACGATCAGGTGGATCAGCGCGAACCTGCCCTCCTCGTCGATCGCCTTCAGGGCGGCCTCGAGGGCGCCGGGGATCTCGGAGTCCTTCTCCACCCGCACGCCGAAGCCGCCGAAGGCCTCCGCGGCCTTGGCGAAGTCCGGGTTCCTCAGCTGGGTGCCGGAGACGCGGCCCGGGTAGTCCCGTTCCTGGTGGGTGCGGATCGTACCGTACTCCTGGTTGTCCATGACGATGATCAGCGGAGTCGCCCCGTACTGGGCGGCGGTGGCCATCTCCTGGCCGTTCATCAGGAACTCGCCGTCACCGGCGATGGTCACCACGCGGCGGCCCGGGTAGTTCAGGGACGCGGCCACGGCAGACGGCACCGAGTAGCCCATCGAACCGTTGCGGGCCGAGATCATGGCGGCGTAGGAGTTGGTGGGGAAGTAGCGGTGCGCCCAGTTGGTGTGCTCGCCGGCACCCAGGGTGATCATGGCGTCCTCGGGCAGGGACTGCACCAGGTTGGCCATCAGGGTGTCCATCCGGGCCTGGCCCTCGGAGGGCTCGGCCGGCGGCAGGGCGGCGAACTTCTCCTGCTCACAGCGCATCCGGGTGGTCCACTCCTTCCAGGAGTCCTTGACCTTCAGGTCCATGCGGACCAGGTCGCGCACGAACACGTCCGGCTTGGCCACGATCTGGTGGGAGACCGGGCCCGAGCGGCCGCGCAGGGAGGGATCGATCGTCACCAGGAAGTTCTTCTTGTCCCAGTTCTGGCGGATGGTGAAGCCGTCCGTGACGACGTCACCCGGGACGGTGCCGACGAAGACGATGAGGTCGGTCTCCTCGAGCAGGTCGTAGGTCGGCTTCGGGCGGCCGTAGCCGATGGGGCCCACGTAGGACGGGGAGTTGAAGGGGACGGTGCCCTCGGTGCGCCACTCGGCGGCGGCCGGGATGTTGTGCTCCTCCAGCCACGTCGTCAGCGTCTCGGCGCCCTCGGTGGTCCAGTCGTTGCCGCCCGTGATGAACAGCGGCTTGTCCGACTCCTGCAGCGCCTCATTGAGCGACTTCCAGTCCTCCACGGTCATGCCGCCGGGGGCCACGGGGATGCACGGGTGCAGCGTGGGGTCGATCTGTTCCTTGATGACGTCCTCGTGCAGGCCGACGATGACCGGGCCGGGACGGCCGGAGCTGGCGGCGAACATGGCCTCGGCCACGATCTCGGAGGCGCGGCTCGCGTGGTCCAGGGTCATCACGCGCTTGGCGCCGGACTCGAACCACAGCTGCGGGTCGAACTCCTGGAAGGCCTCCTTGCCGCGGTGCTCGAAGGGGATCAGGCCCACGAACAGGACCATGGCGGTGGAGTCCTGCCAGGCGGTATGCAGGCCCACGTGGGCGTTGGCGGCACCCGGTCCGCGGGTGACCATGGCGATGCCCGGCACCGGGTTCATCTTGCCGTCGGCCTCGGCCATGTAGGCGGCGCCGCCCTCGTGGCGGCAGATCACGTTCTCGATCGAGGAGTTGTGCAGGCCATCCAGCACGTCCAGGTAGCTCTCCCCGGGCACCGAATAGACGCGCTTCACGCCATGGGCCTCCAGCGTGTCCACGATGACGTGGCCAGCGGACTTGGTGTGGGACGTGTTCTGCTCAGTGCTCATCTAGGCTCCTTGGACTGTGTGCGGTGGCGGCGGCGCTGCCGAACCGCTACCCGGGCTGGCCCACGGGCGGCGCCGGGGTGGACTCCGAGCAAAGATACCCCAGCGCGCGGGGCGCTCCTTCACCTGTGGCGGCATATGTCATCAGTGCACTGATGATCTCCGGGGGATGCTGTGGGCCGCGGGAGGACGCGAATTCTGTCCTACAGGATCAACCGGAAGTACAGTGCTGAAATGTTCTCCCCCACCACCACCCTCCGTCTCACCCAGGCCGCAGCACTGGCCAACACCGCCGCAGGGAACCACGGCGGCCAGGCCATTCCCGACCGGCTCGACGAGGAACACCTGGCCGGAATCCTCGCAGCGGCGGCCGGTCGCCCCGGCGCTGACCGGGCAGCCACCGGCGATGAGTTGCCGTCCGGCGCTACCCTGCGGGCGGTGAAGAAATTGCGCGCCGCCATCGCCGGCATCTGGCACGATGCCGCCGCCGAGGACACCGGGGCCGCCCTGACGGGCATCAACCACCTGCTGTCCGCGGCCGGTCCGGTCCGCCTCTCCCTGCCCGGAGAGCCCGACGGCGGCGCAGGGGGCACCCCGGCGACGGCGCGTCACGCGGCGGACGGTCCGGCGTCGGGCACCACGGCCCGGACCCCTGCCGTGCTGGACGCCGGGCGCGAGGACGACGCCGCGGACAGGGAGCTGTCCACCGCCTTCGCGCTGGCGCTGACCGACGTGGCCCTGGCCGGTGAGCTCACCCGGCTACGGACCTGCTCCGGGGAGGCCTGCGAGAACGCCTTCGTGGACCTGACGCGCAACCGCTCCAAGCAGTTCTGCGACGAGGCCAACTGCGCCAACCGCGCCCACGTCCGTGCCTACCGGGCGCGGCGGGCGGCGGAGACGGAGGGCGACGAGGCCCGCGACGAGGCGGCGGCCAGGCCGGCGGCCCAGGACACGGAGCCGGCCCCGGCCCGGGAGAGCGCCGGGGACAGGAGCGGGGACAAGGACGCGAGCAAGGACGAGAAGAAGTCTGCCAGGAAGGCCGACAAGCCCTCGGCGAAGAAGGACAAGGGCAGGAAGAAGTCGAAGAAGGACAAGAAGAAGTAGGACACCGTGGCCCAGGACGGTTGTCACGGCACGTGGGTGGCAGGGCACTCGGCCGCGATGCCGGGCGCGGGTGAGGAGGCTGAGGCTAGCTGGCCTCGGGCGTCTCGTCGGAGGAGGTGCCGCGGGCGGCCTCCTCGCGCTTGCGCCGTGCCTCGGCCTTCCGCCGGGCCACCGCCTGCTGGTGCAGTTCCTCCGATGAGCGGTGCACGCCGGAGCCCTGGGACAGGTGATCGGGGTTGTCCTTGGCTGCCAGTTGCAGCATGGCGACCACCACGAGGGACACGATGAAGAATACGCCGAAGGCGATCAGCCCGATGTCCACGCGCATCGGGTTGTCCGAGCCCCCGGATGCGGTCAGCATGGCCACCACTCCACCGATGACGGCCAGCGCGAAGGAGAAGATCAGCGGGCCCTTGATGGAGGCCAGGAACCCGGGCTTGCCCTCGCCGTCCCTACGGGCCCCGGACTGACGGGGGTCCTGGGACTGCGGGCCGGTGCTGGGCGTGCTCACGAACTGTTCTCCTGGTCTACGGGTGCTGGTGCGTCGGCCGCTGAGGCCGCGATGCACCCGTCCATTCTACGGGTCGTAGAGAAACCCTGGAACGAGGTTGCAGATCTCGGCCGACGAGTATGCAGTCGATGCACTGATCAGCGCTGATGCATGCCACTTCTGCGCTCTCGTTCGGCCGGGGCCCGACCGTCGGTGCATCCAGATCCCTGTTACGTGCACCGAGCGCGTGCAACGAGCGCGAAGTGCGTGCTACGTGCGCGGAGCCCGAGCTACGAGCCCGAGCTACGAGCGCGGAGCGCGGGGTTCGGCGGCCTCGCGGGCGGCCGGGCCGGCGTCGTGCCGGAAGCCGAACCCGGAGATGGCCAGCAGCACGGCGATGATGATCGCCCCACCGCCGGCGATGCCCAGCATGCCGTGCGGGTCCAGGTGGAGGAAGACCAGCAGGCCGACGCCGGACAGGATGCCGACCGCGCCCGTGTAGAGCTGGTCCCGGGCGGGCACGAAGTCCCGGCGGTACCGCGCCCAGGCCACCACCTCGGCCAGACCGGACCCGATCAGGGCGATCCCGGCGATCAGCCCGGCGACGAACGGCGTCCCGGCGAAGAGCAGGGCGATCGCGCCGAGCATGAAGACGGCGGCGGCGATGGACAGCGGGCCGCGCATCCCCTCGGGCACCGGATCGCGGCGCAGGTACTCCCACAGGCCCGATCCGGAGAACACGAAGTACGCGGCCAGGCCGTACTTCAGCACGCCCAGTCCCGGCTCCTGCAGGAAGACGGTGGTCAGGCCGAAGATCGCGGCGATGAGGGCGCGCACGAGGATGGGCTTCCACATGATCGCGGCGGTCTCGACGGGGGCTTTTGCTGCAGGCACCCGTCCATTCTAGGCCGGGCCCGGGATGGGTCCGCCGCGGCCGGTAGATCGCCGATCGTCAGTGAATCCGGCGTGTTGGGCCCCGTCCGGACCCGACACGCCGGATTCAGCGACGACGTGGTGCGCGGCGATGAGGTGCGCGGCAAGCCGTCCGCCCGCGAACAGCCGGGGTCTCAGCGCTCGCCCGTGCGCATCCACGCGTCGGAGCGGGCCCGCAGTCCCAGGGTCACGGCGCGGGCGCCCATGAAGACCCCCGCGAAACCGGCCCACAGCAGTGCGAGCTGCACGCCGCCGTCGGGCGCCTGGCCACCGGATGCCGCGCCCGAGGCGAGCCACGCCAGTCCGGCGAGCGCCGGCAGGTACACCGCCAGGTTCACGACGCCGGCCACGGCGAGGTAGCGGGCATCGCCGGCCCCGATGAGCACTCCGTCCAGGACGAACACGAACCCGCTGACCGGCTGCGAGGCCGCGAGCACGAGCAGCCCCGCGGTGGCGGCGGCCTGCACGGCAGGATCCGGCGTGAACAGCGGCGGCAGCACCCAGGCCAGCACGGCCAGCAGCGCGCCGGTGACCAGCCCGAACCACAGGCTCCACCGGACCATGGTGCCGGTCAGGGCGCGGGCCTCGTGCCTGCGTCCCGCGCCCAGCTCCCGCCCGATGAGCGCCTGGGCGGCGATGGCGAGGGCGTCGAGGGCGAAGGCGAGCGTGGAGTAGACGGTGAACACGAGCTGGTGCGCCGCCAGCGTGGCCACCCCGAGTCCCGTGGCGGCCATGACGGTGACCAGGATGGCCGCCCGGAGGCTCGCGGTACGCAACAGCAGCCAGGATCCCACCTGCGCGGTGGCGCGCATCCCAGCCCACGACGGCGCCAGCCGGGTCCCGGCCGCGCGGAACCTGGGCAGCAGCACGGCCAGGTAGACGGCGAACATCCCCCACTGCACGATCGAGGTGCCCGCCGCGGAGCCGGCCACGCCCAGGCCGAGCCCGTAGACCATGAGGACGTTCAGCCCGATGTTGAGGCCGAAGCCCACCCCGGCCACGATCAGGGGCGTCCTGGTGTCCAGCAGCCCGCGCAGGATGCCGGTGGCCGCCAGCACGCCGAGCATGGCAGGGATGCCCGGCATGGACCACTGCAGGTAGGCCACCGCGTGCTCCTGGACCGCCCCGTCCGCGCCGATCAGCCCGGCCAGCCCCGGGGCGGTGAGCCAGCCGGCCACCGCCAGGCCGGTCCCGAGCAGCAGGGCCAGCCAGACGCCGTCGCGCCCGCGGTCCATGGCCGCCCGCAGGTTGCCGGCGCCCATGAAGCGTGAGACGGCCGGCGTGGTGGAGTACGCCAGGAAGATCATCAGCCCGGTCACGGTGTGCAGGATCGTGGTCCCCACCCCGACGCCGGCCAGCTGGGCGACGCCGAGGTGGCCGATGATCGCGGTGTCGGCGAGCAGGAACAGGGGCTCGGCCAGCAGGGCCCCGAAGGCCGGGACCGCCAGGGCCAGGATCTGCCGGGAGACCGGCCGGGTGTCCCGCGGGGCAGCGTGGTGCTCAGTGTCCCGGGTGGTCACGGGCACTCAGCTGACCAGTGGCAGCAGCGTGTAGGCCACCACGATCGAGACGAGGTTGTTGAACACGTGCAGGATCACCACGTAGGCCAGTGACTTGCCGGTCAGGACGTAGGCCACGCAGATGGCCGCGGCCAGGGTCAGGTACGGGATGAGCTCCACCGGGTTGAACCGGAAGCCGGTGCTGATGAAGTGGATCATCGCGAAGAGCACCATGGAGAGCACCACGCACACCCAGACGTTGATGTACCGGGAGAGCTTGCCGATCATCAGGTGCCGGAAGACGTACTCCTCCACGAAGGGGGCCATCAGCACGGTCACCAGCACCATGGGCAGGAAGTCGACCTGGGTGGTCATCTCCTCGATGGCCAGCTGGTTGGCGCTCTTGATCGGCTCGCCGGCCGCGAACACCACGAGGGCGTTGACCATGATGCAGGCGAACCAGACCACCGGGATGAGCCCGCCCTTCAGCCACCCCCGGTCCCGGAAGGTGCGGAAGGAGCGCACGAACGGCCGCCAGCAGGCGATGAGCACCAGCGCCGTGAGGACCGCGTAGGAGATGAGGTTCACCGCGAAGGTGAACGAGCCCGCGTTGACGGTGCCGTCGGCATCCGTGAACCGGTCCATGAAACCCGGGATGAGGGCCACGACCGCCGCCCCGCCCAGCATGAAGATCAGCACGTACGCCAGGACCGTGGCCAGGTCCATCCAGGTGAAGGACCCCGGGTCCATCACGATGCGCTCCCGCTGCGCCCGGCCCGGCCAGCCCGGCGGGATGCCGGCGGCCTGGGGGGCCGGGTGACCGTACCGCTGGCCCCGCTTGGGCCACCCGGGCGGGATGTCCTGCGGAGCTGGCTGCTGGCCCGGCGGCGGGGCGGAATGCGGGTACTGCGGTGCCTGCCGCGGGTCCTGGATCATGAGGCCATGCTATCGGCGGGCCCGGTTCCGCACCCGTGCCCGGCTCGTCCCCGCCGCCCCTCAGCGCCGCCCGTCAGCGCCGCCCGTCGCCGTCGGGCGGGCCGACGCCCTCGGCCGGGTCCGCCACCAGCGGCACGGGACCCGTCACCACGGGGACCGGCGCCGTGCCGGGCGGCACCGTGTCCCCGTCGACGGCCGGGAGGGCCCCGGTGCCCGGCGCCAGGGCCGCCGCCTCGGCGTCGAGGTCCACGCCGGCGGTGAACTGGGACATGTAGAGCCGGTAGTAGGCGCCCTCGGCCGCCAGCAACTCGTCGTGTCCGCCCTGCTCCACGATGTCCCCGTGCTCCATCACCAGGATCACGTCGGCGTCACGGATGGTGGACAGCCGGTGGGCGATGACGAACGAGGTCCGGTCGGTCCGCAGCGCCGCCATGGCCTGCTGGACCAGCACCTCGGTGCGGGTGTCCACGGAAGAGGTGGCCTCGTCCAGGATCAGCAGCGCGGGGTCCGCCAGGAAGGCCCGGGCGATCGTGATGAGCTGGCGCTCACCGGCGGAGATGTTGGCGCCCTCGTCCTCGATGACCGTGTCATAGCCGTCCGGCAGGGTGTGCACGAAGCGGTCCACGAAGGTGGCCTTCGCCGCGGCCACGACCTCCTCGTCCGTGGCGTCCAGCCGGCCGTACCGGATGTTGTCCCGGATGCTGCCGCCGAACAGCACGGCGTCCTGCAGCACCATGCCCACCTGGCCGCGCAGCACGCCCCGGTCCAGGGACCGGATGTCCACGCCGTCGAGGCGGATCCGGCCGGCGTCGATCTCGTAGAACCGCATGATGAGGTTCACCAGGGTGGTCTTGCCGGCGCCGGTGGGCCCGACGATCGCGATGGTCTGCCCGGGCTCGGCGGTCAGGGACAGGTCCGTGATGAGCGGCTTCTCCGGGGTGTAGGAGAAGGCCACGTGGTCGAACTCGATCCGGCCACGCACCGGCTGGGCCAGTTCGGCCGGCTGGCGGCCGGCCGGGTCCAGAGTGCCCTCGCGTGCCTGCTCGCTCAGGTCCGGCTCCTGTTCCTCGGCGTCGAGCAGCTCGAAGATCCGCTCGGCCGAGGCCACCCCGGAGATGAGCATGTTGGACATGCCCGCCACCTGGCCCAGCGGCGCGTTGAACTCCCGCGAGTACTGGATGAAGGCCGTGACGGCGCCGAGGGTCATCTGGCCGGTGGCCACCCGGAGGCCGCCCACGACGGCGATGCCCACGTATCCGAGGTAGTTCACCCACTGCATGATGGGCATGATCATCCCGGAGTAGAACTGCGCCCGGAACGAGGCCTCGTAGAGCTCCTCGTTCCGCTCGTCGAACCGGGCGCCCATGTCCTCCTGGCGGCCGAACGCCGTCACCAGCTCGTGGCCGGTGAAGGACTCCTCGATGTGCCCGTTGAGCCGGCCGGTGTTCTTCCACTGGGCCGTGAACAGCTTCTGCGACTTCGAGCCGATGATCCCCACCACCACGCCGGACAGCGGGAGGGCGATGAGCGCGATGAGCGCCAGCTGCCAGGACAGCCAGAACATCATCACGATGATGCCGATGATCGTCAGCACCGAGTAGACCAGGGTGGCGAAGGCCTGCTGCATGGCCTGCTGCACGTTGTCCACGTCATTCGTGGTCCGGGACAGCAGGTCACCGCGCTGCCGGGTGTCGAAGTAGCTCAGCGGCAGCCGGTTGACCTTGGCCTCGATGTCCTGGCGCAGCCGGTAGACCACGCGCATGACGATGTCGTTCAGGAGCCGGCCCTGCAGCCACATGAACAGCTGGGCCACCACGTACATGCCCAGCACGATGAGGATGAGCCGGGACAGTTCCGCGAAGTCGATGCCCTGGCCGGGCACGAACTCCATCCCGGACAGCATGTCCGCCGCCTGGGCCTGGCCCGCGGCGCGCAGCCCCTCGATGACCTGCTCCGCGGTCATGCCGGCCGGCATCTGGGCGGAGACCAGGCCACCGAAGATCACGTTCATGGCGTCACCGAGGATCGCCGGGGCCCAGACGTTGAAGACCACGGCCACGACGACAAGGAGCACCACCACCGTCATGCCCACCTTCTCGGGCCCGAAGGTGGCGAACAGGCGCTTGGCTGAGGGCCAGAACGCCTTGGCCTTGCGGGGCGCGGAGTTGCCGCCCCACTCGTCCGGTCCCACGCTGTCCTGCAGCTCGGCGATCTCCTCGTCCGTCATCACGGCGGCGTCGCCCGCGGGTTCGGCCCGGCGGTCCGCCGCGCGCAGGGCCCTCCGCCCTCTCTTCCGGTTCGAGCCGTCCGCGCTCACGCCATCTCCTCCGCACTGATCTGGGAGTCAACGATCTCCCGGTAGGTCTCCGACGTCTCGAGCAGTTCCCCGTGGGTGCCTCGGCCGACGATCCGGCCCTCGTCCAGCACGAGGATCTGGTCCGCCTCGGTGATGGTGGAGACGCGCTGGGCCACGATGATCGTGGTGGCCCCCTGGGTGTAACCGGTCAGGGCCTCCCGCAGCCGGGCGTCGGTCGTCACGTCGAGCGCCGAGAAGGAATCGTCGAACAGGTACACCCGGGGCCGGGCCACGAGCGCCCGGGCGATGCACAGGCGCTGGCGCTGGCCTCCGGAGACGTTGGTGCCACCCTGGGAGATCATGGAGTCCAGTCCGGTCCGGGCGGCGTCCCCCTCCCCCGTGGTGCGGTCCCGCACGAACTCGGTGGCCTGGGCCGTGTCCAGCGCTGCCCACAGCTCGGCGTCCGTGGCCTCGGGGTTGCCGAAGCGGAGGTTGTCCGCCACGGACCCGGAGAACAGGTAGGGCTTCTGCGGCACCAGCCCCACGGTCCCCGTGAGGGAGGCCCGGGACTGCTCGGTCACCGGCACCCCGTCGATGAGGACGTCGCCACCGGTGGCGTCATAGAGCCGGGGGATGAGGTTCACGAGCGTGGTCTTGCCCGACCCGGTGGAGCCGATGATCGCCGTCGTACGGCCCGGCTCGGCGGTGAAGGAGATGCCGTCCAGCACGGGCGAGTCCGCGCCCGGGTAGGCGAAGCTGACATCGCGCAGTTCCACCCTGCCCTCCCGGCTCTCCGGCGTCCTCGGGGCGGCCGGTTCCATCACGGACCCGGAGGTGGACAGCACCTCGCCGATGCGGCGGGCGCAGACGACGGCCCGCGGGAGCATCATGAACATGAAGGTGCCCATCATGACGGCCATGAGGATCTGGAGCAGGTACTGCATGAAGGCGGTCAGGGCGCCGACCTCCACGAGTCCCTCGTCCACGCGGATGCCGCCGAACCAGAGCACGGCGGCGGTGGCCAGGTGCAGGACCATCGTGATGACCGGGCCCATCAGGACGAACAGCCGTCCGATCCGGACCGAGGTGTCCGTCAGGGCGGCGTTGGCGTCGGTGAACCGCTGGGTCTCGTGGCGCTCCCGCACGAAGGCACGGACCACGCGGATGCCCATGACCTGTTCACGCATCACGCCGTTCACGTCGTCGATGTTGTCCTGCATCCGCCCGAACAGCGGCATCAGGGTGCGCACCAGCAGGCCGACGATGACCAGCAGCAGGGGGACCGAGACCCACACGAGCCAGGACAGCCCGGGGTCCTCCTGGATCGCCATGATGATCCCGCCGATCGACATGATCGGGACCATGACCATGAAGTTCAGGGTCATCAGCACCACCATCTGCACCTGCTGCACGTCGTTCGTGCCACGGGTGATGAGGGTCGGGGCGCCGAATCGTCCGACCTCCTCGGCGGAGAATCCGTCCACCTGGGAGTACACGGCCTTGCGGACGTCGCGGCCGATGGCCATGGCCACGCGGGCACCGAACCAGACGGCGGCGATGGCCGTGGCGAGCTGGACGAGGGCGACCCCGAGCATCACCGCACCGGTCCGCCAGATGTAGTCGGTATCGCCCCGGGCGATGCCGAAGTCGATGATGTCAGCGTTGAGACTGGGCAGGTAGAGCGTGGCCAGGGTGGCGGCCAGCTGGAGCACCAGGACGGCTCCGACGAGGCGCCAGTAGGGCCTGCCGTAGTGCCTGACGAGTTTCCAGAGCATGGGTGTCGCTTCCGGGTCGTGGGGGGACCGCGAAGGGGCTGCTGCGCGGATGGGGGTGCGGTGGGACCGGGGGTGGCGGTGGGACCGGGCGGTACGCCGCGACGGCGCGCCGGCGGTGCCTGACGGGAGGCCGGGGCCCGGACGGTCCGGGATCCATCATGCCCTACCCCGCTCGCCGCCGGGGCCCCTCCCGACCAGGGAGAGGGCATCGCGCAGGATCGGAACTGCTCACCCCTGTCGACGGTCCGCGTTGGCGTGGATCGCGTCCCGCAGGTACTGCGCCAGGCCCGGCCGGAGCCGTTCGTAGGTGGCCGCGAACCGCGGGTCCTGGACGTACATGTCCGCCAGGCTCCGGTGGAACCGGCCGTCGAGGGGATAGAACCAGCGGTCGATGTGCGCCCGGGCGGCCTCCGCGGCGTCCATGGCCTGCTCGGAACCGGCGGGCAGGCCCGCGTCCAGGGCGGCGATGATCAGCCGGTTGGCCTCCTCCGCCTCCGCCGTGATCCGCTCCCAGTCGGCCTTGGTATAGCGCTTCGTCCGGCGCCGGGACTCGGCCCAGGCGTCCGTCTCGCCCCAACGCTGCTGCGCTTCCTCCTGGTACTCGGCGGCGTTCTCCGCGTAGTGGTCACCGAAGAGTTCGCGCAGCTCGTCCTCGGTCAGGTCGATGTCCTTCTCCAGTGCCGTGTCCAGCGCGGCCAGCAGCCGCGTGAGTTCGGTGATCTTCTCCTCCACCAGCTCCCGCTGGCGTTCCAGGGCCCGACGCCGGCTCCGTTCCCGACGCCAGCCCGGCGCCCGGGCACCGCCCGGCGCGCCGCCGTCGGGGGCCCGCCGCCGCCCGCCCGGGTCCGCCGAGCCGTTCGCCCCCGACCCGCCCGGGGCCTCCTCCTCGGCGAGCGCGGCGGCGATGTCCTCCAGGCCCAGCCCCAGGCGCCGGTAGGCGACCACCTGCTGGAGCCGGTCGACGTCGGCCCGGGAGTAGAGCCGGTAGCCCGCCGCAGAGCGGGCGGCGGGGGTGACCAGCCCGATCCGGTCGTAGTGGTGCAGGGTGCGCACGGTGACCCCGGTGGCGGAGGCGGTCTCCCCCACGGTCATCAGCTCGACCTCCGGATGGGTGCGGCTGCCGGCCGAGGCGGTACCGTCGACGCCCGTGGTCGGGCCTGCCTCGGGGTGGGTTCCACTGTTTCCCGGCCGCCGTTCGCGGCCTCGTCCTTCAGTCATGTCCACCAGTGCACCGCCTCACGTCGCGTCAGGGTCAAGCGCTCTCCCCGGCAAACCCCGTCCATGGGGGTCCTGAAGGCGGACGAGCCCGGCGGCCGTGGCCTGCTCGGAACGACTGATATCCACGCCTGGAGGCTAGCGTGTCCGGCATTCCCTCGTGCTCACCGCCGTCGCGGCCCGATGCTCGTCCACGGCCTGGTGCCGCGGCAGCATCGGCTAGCTGCCCGGCTCCTGGTCCTCGCCTCGGGACCCCGAACGCGTCGACCGGCCGCCCCGTCCGGCGAAGGGGCCCGGATGGCAGGTCGGTGCCCAGGGCGAGGATCCGGCGGAATGGCGGTCTGGCAAGGAGCTCAGCTCTTTTCCTCGCCGCGCTCAGGACGGACAATCGGAGTTCAGAGCAGCCCCCGCCCTGGCGCCGACGTCCGATGCAACCTCGCATGGCCGCCGGGGACCACCACATCCAGTCCACATCCACTCCCTGGGGTGGCCGTGCACGCACACGGCCACACGTCCCGGGCACCCCTTCCTGCGGCCTGGCCGCGGTCATCCGCCACGAAAGGCACCGCCGTGGCCACTGCCGTGCCCCGGCACGCACATCCCACCACTCCAGGAGGCTGACATGACCACCCCTACCACTGACGTGATTCCCTCTCGCCGCGCCCCTGCCGACTGGACCCGAAAACACGCCCTGGCGGGCGGGATCTTCTACCTGATCACCTTTGCCGCCTCGATCCCGGCCGCCTTCTACTTCCTCACCCCCGTGCTGACCGACCCCGGCTACGTCCTCGGTCCCGGCGCCGACACCCGCGTGGTCATCGGCTGCCTGCTGGACGCGGTCAACGCCCTGGCCTGCATCGGCACCGCCGTCGCGGTGTACCCGGTGGTGCGCCGGTTCGGGGAGTCGATGGCCCTGGGCTTCGTCACCACGCGCATGTTCGAAGCCGCCGTCATCATGATCGGGGTCGTGAGCCTGCTCGCCGTGGTGACCCTGCGGCAGCAGGCCGCCGCCACCGGGGCCGACGAGGCCTCCCTCCTGACCACCGGGCAGGCACTGGTCGCCGTGCGCGACTACACCTTCCAGTTCGGCCCCAACATCAGTGCCGCCCTGAATGCCCTGCTGTTCGGCACGCTGCTGTTCCGGTCCCGCCTGGTCCCGCGCATCATCCCCACCCTGGGCCTGATCGCCGCTCCCTTACTGCTGCTGGCCAGCCTGGCCACGGTGCTCGGGTTCACCGAGCAGGGCTCGGTGTGGTTCGCCCCCGGCGGCGCGCTGATCTTCGTGTGGGAGCTCTGGGTCGGTATCTACCTCATTGCCAAGGGCTTCAGGCCGTCATCCGTCACCGCCTGAACAGGACTGACCGCCCGGCGTGACGCACCTCGGCCATTGTCCGGTCAGGTGCCCGCACCTAGACTTCCGCACACGATCGTGGCGTGGTGTTCCGGTCTGGAACCGCTGCCCGTCAGGCACCGTCGGGGCCGTCGTCCGCGCGGGATCGGTCCAGGACATCGACGCGGTGCTGGCCACGGCACGGCGCGCTGGCCTGCCGCTGGCCGTTCGGGGCGGCGGGCACAGCATCGCCGGCCACGGCACCGTGGACGATGGGCTGGTCCTGGACCTCGGAGAACTGCGCGGCGTCGTGGTGGACGAGGAGAACCAACTGGTCCGCGTGGAGCCGGGGGCGACGCTGGCCGACGTGGACCGCGCCACCGAGCCGTATGGGCTGGCCGTTCCCCTCGGGGTGATCAGCCAGACCGGGGTCGCCGGGCTGGCCCTGGGCGGGGGCGTGGGCTGGCTGACCCGCAGCGACGGGTTGACCGCCGACAACCTCGAGGCCGCCGACGTCGTCACCGCCACGGGCGAACACCTGCACGCCAGCGCGGCGGAGAACCCGGCGCTGTTCTGGGGTCTGCGCGGGGGCGGGGGCAACTTCGGGGTCGTCTCCTCCTTCACCTTCCGCGCCCGCAAGCTGCCGGCCCCGGTGCTGGGCGGCAACCTGATCTACCGGCCACAGAACTGGTCCACTGCGTTGAACGCGTTCGCCCGGTGGACCCAGGACCTGCCCGAGGAGATGAACCCCATCGTCTCGATCCTGCGCCTGCCCCCGGAGTTCGAGGTGGGCGATGATCCCGTCCTGGTCATCGGTTTCAGCTGGGTCTCCCCCGATCACGACGCCGGCACCGCGCTGGTCGATCGGCTGCGGGCGGAGGCGCCCCCGGACCTGGAAGAGGTCGGCCCAGTGGTGTGGACCGGGTGGCAGTCCGCCATGGACGCCCTGTTCCCCAAGGGCTCACGCGGGTACTGGAAGAATGCCTCCTTCTCCCGCCTGGACGAGGAGGTGATCCAGGCCCTGCTGGGCTTCGCCTCCGAAGTGACCTGGTACGGAACCGGTATCGACATCCATCACATGGCCGGCGCCTTCGGGCGGGTACCGGAGGAGGCCACCGCCTTCCCCAACCGGTCCTCGCGTTACTGGCTGAACATCTACGGCTTCTGGCGTGATCCCGCCGAGGACGCGCGGCTGACCGCGTTCGCCCGCCGGGCCCACGCCGCCATGGAGCCCTTCGCCGAGACCGGACAGTACGTCAACTTCCTGGGCGCCGAGCACGGACCCGTGACCGCGGAGACCGCCCGCCTGGCCTATGGGCCGGACAAGCACCAGCGCCTGGTCGAGCTCAAGAACCGCTACGACCCCGACAACCTCTTCCGCCTCAACCACAACATCGTGCCGGTCCCCGCCTGAGAGCGCTCGCTCAAGGGAGGTTCCCAGGAAGGGAATGCTCGGCAGGTGATCCTGCCGAGCATTCCCGCAGATGATGGTCGATTAACGCTGATCGATCACGCGAACGGGGCTCGACTCCCAATCGGTCCAGTTGGACCAGGTGTCTCCCCTGTAGACACGGAAACGCACCTGGCTGTAGACCTCCTCATCCCCGGCTTCCGTATTGGGAATGCCGGTCCTCAACCTGAAGGTATGGGTCTCGTACTTCTTGTAGTTCCTATTGGGGAAGGTATGACGGTTGGTGAGCTTTTGATCGGCACCCCGGTCCTCTTCCCAGCCTTGGCCTTGGACGCGGATGGTACGACCTGCGCTGCACGTCGCTTCGAACCGGAAAACCACAGTTCCGGCATTAAGGTTCACCGACGGGCGCAACGGGGTGACCGTGCAACCACGTAGCGTTGTTGATGCCTGGGCCGGCGCAACGGCCAGGGGTGCGAAGAATGCTGTGACCAGCAGCGGCACGGCCCCTATCGCAGCAAGGCGTGCCCGATTGTTCTTTCGTGTGCTTGACATGATGGGTCCTGAAAATGCGGGCCAGCTGTGCTTTCTTGGTGCCGAAGACACTGATCAGGGCCACAGGAGGGCTGGCCGCGGACTCCATCGACCCTGTCGTCTGGTGTCGTGCCTTCGAGACTTGATACGCAGCGGCGGTGCCCGTGTGGCGGCATCCCGCAGCAGCATGCTGACACCGAGCCCTGCATCGACACAACGGGCGTAATCCACAAGAATGCGCGGGAAGTGTGTTGGGCTGCCGTTCTGTTCGGACCGAGGGAGCGCTGGGACGCCTGAAGTCCCAGCACCCTCCACCACAGCAGAGGCCGGCTTGCGGGCCTGCGTCCCCGAGGCCCTGTGTTCCTTGTACGTTCTCTGCCAAGCTCGGATTGCTGGAGGCGTACCGGCGCGGACGGGACGGAGACCGGATGCAGGCGCAGGTGAGAAGGGTGGCTTGGGCACGCGTGGTGGTTCTGGCAGCGTTCCTTGCCCTGTCCGGCTGCGGCACGGGTGGTGCTGGTCCTGTTCGCGCCGAGGATGACCCCCCGGGGGTCCCGCCGCGCCGGACGGCGTCGACGGCGCCCGGTCAGGTCAGGTGGTCGCAGCGGCCCTCGGCCCAGTCCGCGTGGCGCTGCGCGGAGCGGTGCACCACGGCGCGGGCATCGGCGGTGATGCAGCCGGTGAAATTGTCGTAGAGCCGGTCGTAGTCGTACCGGTCCAGGTGGTCAGCGATCCTCAGCGCCACCCTCCCGGACAGCGGCAGGTAGTTGGGGAAGGACCGCATGAACGTGGCCCAGGCCCGGTCCCGCGCCACGCCCACGGTGTCCCCGGCCAGCAGCACCCCGCGCCCGTCCTCACCGGTGTGGTGCACCACCACACTGCCCCGGAAGTGCCCGCCGGGCTGGGAGGCCGTGACCCCGGGCAGGGGCTCGATGGTCCCGGACCACAGCCGCAGGTTCTCCGGCCGCCGGGCCAGCCAGCCGGCGTCGGGCTCGGAGACGTACACCGGGGCACCGCCGAAGGCCTCGGACCAGTCCGACTGCACCCCGTACATGTGCGGATGGGAGGCGATGATCCCGGCCAGGCCGCCCAGTCCGGCCACCGTCTCCACGGCCGCCCGGTCGATGTGGGCGGGGACGTCCACCATCAGGTTCCCGGCCGGCGTCGTCAGCAGCTTGGCGTGCTGGCCGATCCCGGCGCCGCCGCTCACCGCCAGTGCCCACAGGCCCGGTTCCAGCAGGGCCGGCCGGACCGAGGCGCCGCCGGCGCGCAGGGCGCCGACGGTGATCCAGTGCTGGCCGTCGGCGGGGACCCACTGGCGGTCGTCGGCGCAGATGGCGCAGGTCTCCGGCAGGGCGTCCGCCTCGTGTTCCACCCCGCAGGTGGCGCACAGGGCGGTCCGGTCCCATGGCTGGGCAGGCAGTGGCTGGGTGTCCATGGTCAGTGCAGTGTAGGCGTCCCGCTCCGGCGCGGGACAGGCCCCTGGGCTGCTAGCTGCCGGCCCACTCGTGGGAGGCCTTGTTGCGCAGGCCCACCAGCTCGAGCGCGCGGCGTTCCAGTGCCTGGTCCTGTTCGGTCAGGGCCCGCCACTGCTTGACCGGCACCGCCTTGCCGTCGGCACCGGTGGAGACCATCACGGTGAGCCCGTGGGCGATCAGCCTGGGCTCACGCTCGCGGCGGTCCCCGGCCCGCGCCCGGACGGAGACGTGCATGGACCGCGGGGAGGTGTGGACCAGGCGGGCCTCGATCTCCATCAGGTCGCCCACGTGCACCGGCTGGTAGAACCGCACTCCGCCGGCGAACACCGCCACCACGGGCAGCCCGGACCAGCGGGAGGCGCAGACGTCGGCGGCCTCGTCGATCCAGCGCATCACGGCACCGGCCTGGACCTTCTCCCCGGGGTAGACCTCGCGGGTGTTGGCGATGAAGCGCAGCACCACGGTCTCGGCGGTCATCTCCCCCTCCGGCGCCGGCGCGGAGATCATGGCCTCCTCCACCTCACGGCGGATGGTCCCGCGGACCTTGGCCAGGCGCTCCCGTTCCAGCTCCTCCGGCGTGCCGGGCTCCCAGGGGCGGACGGGAACCGGCGAGCCGGTGGAGTCCACGGCCACGTAGACCATGACGCACTCCGTGCACACCACGGCCTTGCCGTTCTCGTCCCGGGTGTCCGGCAGGACCACCCGGGTCTGCACGTGGACCGAGGTCCGGCCCGTGTGGACCACGCGGGCCTCGGCGATCACGCGCGTCTCCACGGGCACCGGGTTGGCGAAGTGCATGTTCCCCACGTAGGAGCCCACCACGTCCCTGCCCGACCAGCTGGCGGCGGCAGCATAGGCCGTCTTGTCGATCCACGTCATCACGGTCCCGGCGTCGACGGCGCGGTCCGGGTGGTCATAGGCCTCGGCACGGAACTGGAGGGCGACGGAACTACGGGGCATGAGTCGAAACTAGCATCAGTGACCCACGCCACGTGGACGCCATTCTCACCCAGCGGAATCTCTGTGCTGACGTGGAGGAACTGCCCGGGTGGCGTACAGGTTCGGGGCGCGTGCCACCCCATCCGGCAGAATGGGCTCCATGGAGACCGCACCGCAGCCCACCGCGGCCGAGCCCGCCCGCGAGCGCCGGCACGAGGTGACCCTGCGCTTCCTGGCCGCCCCCATGGACCGAGGCCACGCCGGGACGGTGGACGCCGGCAGGGTGCTGGAGTGGATCGACAAGGCCGCCTTCGCCGCGGCCACCGCCTGGTCCGGGTCCTACTGCGTGACCGCCTACGTGGGCAACATCCACTTCCACGACCCGGTACAGGTCGGGGAGATGGTGGAGGTCACCGCCACCGTGCTGTACACCGGCCGGTCCTCGATGCACATCAACACCATGGTGCGCTCCGGCGACCCGAAGACCGGGCACCTGGAGGAACGGGCCCGCTGCCTGGTGATCTTCGTGGCCGTGGACGCCGCGGGCCACTCCACCGCGGTCCCGGAGTTCGTGCCGCGGACCCTGGAGCAGCAGCTCGCCCGGGACTACGCCGTCTCCCGCATCCCGGTCCGGGAGGAGATCGGCGCGGAGCTGAAGAAGCAGCAGTACACGGACGCCGGGACGGCCGAGAAGGTGGTCCTGCGCTTCCTGGCCGCGCCCACGGACGTCAACTGGGGCGGCAAGGTGCACGGCGGGATCGTCATGGAGTGGATCGACCAGGCCGCCTACCTGTGCTCCTCGCGCTACTGCGGGCGGGACACCGTGGCCGTGTTCTCCGGCGGGATCCGCTTCCTGCAGCCCCTGCACATCGGGGACCTGGTGGAGGTGGAGGCCCGGCTGATCTACACCGGGAACAAGGGCATGCACGTGGCCGTGGAGGTCCGCTCCGGGGACCCGAAGGGGGACCGGCTGCAGCTGACCACCAACTGCATCACCGTCATGGTGGCCCGCGACGACGAAGGCACCTCCGTTCCCGTCGAGCCCTGGGTGCCCGTCACCGAGGAGGACCGCCGGCTGTGGCAGCACGCCCGCGACCTGCTCATCATCCGCGGGCGGGCCCAGGGCAACCGCCTGCCCAACCACCTGCTGGAGGAACACTGATGGACGAGGGCAACCGGAGCTTCTGGGACGTGCGCCTGCCGGCCACCGCCGACGACGGCGAGGCCGGGCTGGTGGCGGCGGCCCTCGAGCAGCTGGGCGGCAACCGACTGGCCGACTGGGCCGTGCGGCTGCTGACAGGACGGGCTCGTCCCGGCGACGACGGCGACCCGGACATCGCCCTGATCCGCGGGGAGGCGGCCGCCCTGGACCCTGAGCTCGCCCTGGACCCACACCTGTCCCGGTGGCTCGGTGCCCGCGTGCTGGTGCACCACTGGCATCCCCGGGCCGCCGACGCCGTGCGGGACGGCCTCGCCGATGACAGCGCGGCCGTGCGGCAGCTGTGCTGCCGGATCGTGGCCGTGCAGGGCTCCCCGGCCTTCGACGCCGCGGCCCGCACGGTCGAGCAGTTGCTGGCCGACCCGGAACCCCGGGTGCGCAGCGCAGCGGCCCTGGCGCTCGGCGAGGTGGGGGGCGAACACGCCGCGGGCCCCCTGCGGGGGCTGCTCATGGACCCCGACTCCGTGCTGGCCTCGGCCGCCGAGGAGGCCCTGGGCCGGCTGGCGCATCGGCATGCCCGCCCGGACCTGCGCGCCGACCCCGAGTACTGATCCGGGCATCGCCGGGACGGGCCGTGCCCGCCCTGCTCCCGGGACCAGCCGTGCCCGCCCTGTTCCCGGGACTGGCTGACCGCGGCGGCGCGCAGCATCCCCTACTCGACCCGGAACCGCACCTCGTGCCAACCGGTCGCCCCGTCCGGCGCGGGGGCCGCGCGCCCTGAGGTCTGCACCTCCCCGGTGCGGCTGACCGCCCGGACCCGCGCCGTGTGGTTCCCCGGCGCCCCCTCCCAGGCCAGGGACCATTGCCGCCAGGTGTCCACCGTGGCCTCGGCCGCCAGCGTGGCGTCCTGCCACGCCCCGTCATCGACCTGCACCTGGACCCGGTCGATGCCGATGCCCTGGGCCCAGGCGGTTCCGCCCAGCACGGTGGCACCGGCCGGCACCGTCGCGGCGCTCCGGGGAACGTCGATCCTCGAGGCCAGCTTGATCAGCCCGCGTTCGGACCAGCCACGTTCGGTCCAGTAGGCGGCCCGGTCCGCGAACCGGGTGACCTCCAGCTCCACCACCCACTTGGTGGCCGAGACGTAGCCGTACAGCCCGGGCACCACCATCCGCACGGGGAAGCCGTGCTCCAGCGGCAGCGGCTCGCCGTTCATGCCGACCGCGAGCAGGGCATCGCGCCCGTCGGTCAGGGCCTCCAGCGGCGTGGAGGCGGTGAAGCCGTCGGCCGAGGTCGAGAGCACCATGTCGGCACCGGCCAGGGGCCGGGCCCGCCGCAGCAGCTCCCGCACCGGGTACCCCAGCCACTTGGCGTTGCCGGCCAGGTCCCCTCCCACCGGGTTGGACACGCACGTCAGGGTCACCCAGCATTCCTGCAGGTCCAGGTCCAGCAGTTCGGCGAAACCGACCGTGAACTCCTCCTCCACCATTCCGTGGACCCGCAGTTCCCAGTCGGAGGGGTCGATCTTCGGGACGGCCAGGGCCGTGTCGATGCGGTAGAACTGCGCGTTCGGGGTGATGAAGGGGGGCATTCCGGGCACGTCGGCGCCGACTCCTGCGGGCAGGGCCGCGGCGGCTCGGCGGGCCCCGGGCAACCGGAGCGCCTCGCGGCTGGCGACGGCGGCGCGGCCCGCCGCGGTGAGGGCCCGGCCGCCGGCGGCCGCGACCACGGCGGCCGCGGTGGTCAGTCCGGCGGCGAACAGGAAGGCGCGCCGGGCGCTCCCGGATCCCGCCGTGGCCTCGCCGGCCCTCGGAGCCATCCGGTGGGCCAGCCCCACCAGCCACCGCAGCACCGCGATGCCCACCACCGCACCGGCAGCGGTGGGCAGCGCATCGCCCCACGTGGTGCCGGGGCGGGACAGCACCGCCGCGCCCAGGAGCAGGGCGAGGACCGCGCAGAGCACGCACGCCAGGGCCAGCCGGCGCCGTGCCACCAGGCCCAGTGCGGCAGCCACCGCCAGCGCCACCACGGCCATCGAGACGACCAGCACCGGCTTGTCGGCCGTGCCGAAGGCGTCGATGGCGACGTCCTTCAGCCAGGCGGGAGTGACGTCGATGAACGCCGCCCCCACCGCCACCAGGGGCGAGGACACCGGGGAGAACAGCACCGAGGAGATCTCCGCCACGCCGAACAGGACCGCGGCCGCTATGGCCCCGGACACGGCGAAGGGCCAGCCCCGGGCGGGGCTCGCCTGAGGACGCCTGGTCATGGCAGTCTCTCCTCTGCCGGGCGGTGCTCCGGACCTGGACCCGCCGGTACCCGGACGGGCCACCGGGAACACCTGCTGGAGGCAATTCTAAGAACCTCCACGCGCACCGGAACCACTACTCTTTAAGCATCATGCAGTGCCCCCACTTCGACGCCGGCGAGTGCCGTTCCTGTCCGCTGATGGGCGTCCCCTACGCCCGGCAACTGGCGGACAAGCAGGCCGGTGTGCGGGTCCTGCTGGACCCGGTGGCGGGGACCACGGCGCCGGACGGCACGGACCTCTGGCTGGACCCGGTCCCCTCGGCGGAGTCCGGATTCCGCAACAAGGCCAAGATGGTCGTCACTGGTACCGCGGCCCACCCGAGGCTGGGCATCCTGGACCCCCGCCAGCACCCCAGGCACCACGACGGCCGCGGGGTGGACCTGCGCGACTGCGGCCTCTACGAACCCGCCCTCGGCGCCGCCTTCCCGCACCTGGCCGATGTCATCACCGCCGCCGGGCTCACCCCCTACGACGTCGGTTCCCGCAGCGGTGAGCTCAAGCACGTCATCATCACCCTCTCCCCCGACGGCGGGCTGATGATCCGCTTCGTGCTGCGTTCCACGGACCAGCTGCCGGCCCTGCGCCGTGCCGTGCCCGCGCTGCTGGCGGCCCTGCCGCACGCCGAGGTGGTCACCGCGAACATCCTCCCGCAGCACCAGGCGCTGCTCGAGGGCGAGGAGGAGATCCACCTGGCCGGGGACCAGACCCTGGCCATGCGCCTGAACGGCATCCCGCTGCACCTGCGCCCCCAGGGCTTCTTCCAGACCAACACGGCCGTCGCCGCCCGGCTCTACGCCGAGGCCTCCGCGTGGCTGGACGCCACGGACGCCGCCGGCGTCTGGGACCTGTACTGCGGAGTCGGCGGCTTCGCCTTCCAGCTCGCCGGGGTCCGGCACGACGGCGGCCCTCGGCCCGTGGGCGCCCCGCGGCAGGTGTGGGGCCTGGAGACCAGCGCGGACGCCGTCGCCGCGGCCCGGGTGACCGCCGGGGAGCTGGGGGTGCAGGACCGGGTGCGCTTCGCCGTCGGGGACGCCACGGACCCGGCGCACCGGCCGCCGGAGCTGCCGGACGCCGTCGTGGTCAATCCGCCGCGGCGGGGCATCGGCGCGGACCTGGCCGACTGGCTGGAGGGCTCCGGGATCCCCCACGTGCTGTACTCCAGCTGCAACGCGACCACGCTGGCGAAGGACCTGGCGCGGATGCCCGGCTATGCCCCCGTCCGGGCCCGGCTGCTGGACATGTTCCCGCAGACGGGCCACTACGAGGTGCTCGTGCAGTTGCGGCGGCGGGACTGACCGCGCCCCGGAGCCCCGGTGATCCCGCCGCCGCTGAGGTCACCGGCCGTCCATGAAGCCGCAAGGTGCCGTGGCTAGCATGACCCCCGGGGCCCGCCCGGGC
This sequence comes from Micrococcus sp., assembly GCA_029961105.1. GTDB lineage: Bacteria > Actinomycetota > Actinomycetes > Actinomycetales > Micrococcaceae > Citricoccus. Next base: position 171,542 of record JASBVO010000006.1, read on the forward strand.
CGCCCATCCAGAACACGACTGTCCAAGGACCATCCGAGGAACAGGAAGGCTGCATGCACCCCCTGACCAAGCCCGTCAGACTGACCGGGCCTGCCCGACGCCACACGCTCCGTCACTTCCGTGCCGTGATCTTCGACATGGACGGCGTGGTCACGGACACCGCCGGAGTGCATGCCCAGGCGTGGAAGGACCTGTTCGACGCGTCGATCGGGGCGGTCGGGGCGCTGCCGCAGAATGCCGCCGCGGTGCAGGCCGACCCGGACCGCCTGCGCCCCTTCGACGCGGTGTCCGACTACCTCGCCTACGTGGACGGCAAGCCGCGCGAGGACGGCGTGCGCTCGTTCTTCGCCTCGCGGGGCCTCCTCGTCCCGGAGGCCGCCGAGGCCGTGGAGATCGCCGAGCACCCCGGCGCCCCGGCCGCCGAACCGGTCCCCGTGGCGCCCCTGGGAGAGCCGACGGCGTCGCCCGGGACGAACGGCCGGCTCACCGTGCAGGCGCTGGCGGCGAGGAAGCAGGGCTTCTTCGAGGACGTGCTGGCCCGGGACGGCGTCACCGTGTTCCCGGAGGCACTGGAGCTGCTGACCAAGCTGCGCCACGAGGCGGTGCCCACCGCCCTGGTGACCTCCTCGCGCAATTCCCTGGCCGTGCTCAGCGCCGGGCACGTGCAGCGGATGTTCGACGTGGTGGTGGACGGCAACACCGCGATCGAGCGCGGCCTGCCCGGCAAGCCCGACCCGGCCATGTTCCTCGTCGCGGCCCAGGAGCTCGGCGTGGAGCCGGCCGACGCGATCGTGCTCGAGGACGCCGCCTCGGGCGTGCGGGCCGCCCGCGACGGCGGCTTCGGGCTGGTGGTCGGCGTCGACCGGGCGAAGGACCCGCTGCGCCTGAAGCGGGCCGGGGCGGACGTGGTGGTGGAGGACTACACCGAGCTGCAGCTCGCCCAGCGCACCACGCGGCCCTTCGACCCGGCCTGGGTGCTCGCCTACGACGACTTCGACCCGGCCGAGGAGGGCACCCGGGAGGCCCTGTGCACCCTGGCGAACGGCTACTGGGGCACCCGTGGGTCCGTTCCCGGGACCACCGCCGGCCCCGTCCACTACCCGGGCACCTACCTGGCGGGCATCTTCAACCGCCTGGAGTCCACGGTGCAGGGACGCACGGTGGAGACCGAGCACATGGTCAACTGCCCGGACTGGACGTACATGCGGGTCACGCTGCCCGGTGGGGACCAGTTGCTGCCGGGCAACCCGGACATGATCTCCTACCGCCAGGAGCTGGACCTGCGCCGGGGCCTGCTGACCCGTACCGCACGGTTCCGGGACCGGCACGGCCGGACCACCCGCGTGATGACCCGCCAGTTCCAGTCCTTCGCCGGCCACCACCTGGCCGCCATGGAGCTGACCGTGGAGGCCGAGGACTGGTCGGGCCACGCCACGGTCCGGTCCATGATCGACGGGCGGGTGGCCAACCAGAACGTGGCCGATGACCGCGAGCTGGCCTCCCACCACTGGGATCCGGTCCAGTCCCGCGAGCTGGACGGCGAGACCGTGCTGCTGGAGACCGTGACCAGCCAGTCCCGAATCCACGTGGCCATGGCCGCCCGCACCCGCTTCCAGTCCCCCGCGGACGCCGAGGAGCCGGTGCGGACCCCGGTGCAGCTGAGCGGGATGGTGGCCGGCCACGACATCGAGGTCGAGCTGGCCGCGGGCGTGCCCGTGATGCTCGAGAAGATCGTGGCGGCGGCCAACACCCACGACCACGCCGTCTCCACCGTGTGGCACAACGCGGCCAAGCGGATCGAGCGGACCGGGTCCTTCCGCCAGCTGCTGACCTACCACGAGGAGATGTGGGGCGTCAACTGGAGCCGCTTCGCCGTGAAGCTGGAGCCGATCCAGGAACAGCCCGAGCTGATGCCGGAGGCCTTCAGCGGGATGTACGGCTTCGTGGGCGCCAACCAGCGCCACCAACTGGCCCTGAACCTGCACACCTTCCACGTGCTGCAGACCTCCTTCGGCTCCCGCCGGGACCTCGACGCCGGGCTGGGCGCCCGGGGCCTGCACGGCGAGGGCTACCGCGGCCACATCTTCTGGGACGAGATCTTCGTCTACCCGATGCTCACCCTGCGCCGTCCCGAGCTGACCCGCGGGCTGCTGATGTACCGCTACCGGCGCCTGGGCGAGGCCCGGGCCAACGCCCGCGCCGAGGGCTACCGGGGGGCGATGTTCCCGTGGCAGTCCGGGTCGGACGGCCGCGAGGAGACGCCCCGGGAGCTGTGGAACCCGCGGTCCCGGATGTGGATGCCGGACAACTCGCACAACCAGCGCCACGTCTCCCTGGCCGTGGCGTACTCGGTCCTGCGCTACATCGAGGCCACGCGGGACCACACCTTCATCTCCGACTACGGGGCGGAGATGCTGGTGGAGATCAGCCGGTTCTTCGTCTCCATGGCCCATTACAACCCGCAACGGGACCGGTACGAGATCCACGGCGTGATGGGCCCGGACGAGTACCACGACGGCTACCCGGACACCCCCGGGTCCGGGCTGCGCAACAACGCCTACACCAACGTGCTGCTGTCCTGGGTGCTGTCCGAGACGGTCCGCCTGGTCCGGTGGCTCGACGGACTCGACGACCCGCTGACCGAGTGGCTGGACGTGTTCGAGGACGAGCTGGACCTGTGGGAGGAGATGAGCCTGAAGCTCCGGGTGCCCTTCCAGTCCGGCGGGGTGATGAGCCAGTTCGACGGCTACGAGGACCTCGAGGAGTTCGACTGGGACCACTACCGGGGGAAGTACGGCAACATCGGCCGGCTGGACCTGATCCTGCAGGCGGAGGGCGACTCGACCAACCGGTACAAGCTCTCCAAGCAGGCCGACGTGCTCATGCTCGCCTACCTGTTCTCCTCCGAGGAGCTCCAGGACATCCTCAACCGGATGGGCTACCACTTCACCTCGGAGGACTTCTCCGCCACGGTGGAGTACTACCTGGCCCGCACCTCGCACGGCTCCACGCTGTCCCGGCTGGTGCACGGCTGGGTGGCGGCCCGCACGGACCGCTCCAGCTCCTGGCGCCTGTTCGAGGAGGCCCTGGAGGCGGACCTGTCCGACACCCAGGGCGGCACCACCCGGGAGGGCATCCACCTGGGCGCGATGGCGGGCACGGTGGACATGGTCATCCGCTGCTATGCCGGGGTGGAGACCCGATCGGACACCCTCTGGCTGCACCCGCTGCTGCCGCTGGAGGCCTCGGGCGTGCAGTTCACCATCCGCTACCGCAAGCAGCCGCTGAGCGTGCGCATCACCCAGTACTGCATCACGCTGGAGCTGCTGGAGGGCTCGGCCCGGCCGATCCACCTCAACGTGGAGGGCCGGGAGAAGACCATGCACCCGGGCGAGAAGTGGACCGTGCCGCTGCTGAACCGGCACCCCTCCCTGACCGCCTCGGTGGACCCGATGGCCTGCATCTCCCCCGACGCCAACCGCCTCGGCATCCTCTGACCGCGCTCGGTGGAGGCACGGGTCCCGCCCGTCCCCACCGCCGGGCCCCGCGTGCCAGAATCCAGCCATGAGCACCGTCTCGCGCGTCCTGACATCCCGGGTCCCCGTGGCCGCCGCACCGATGGCCGGCGGACCGTCCACCTGGCAGCTCGCCGCGGCCGTGACCCGGGCGGGCGGGACCGGCTTCCTGGCGGCGGGGATGCGCCCGGTACAGCAGCTCGTGCAGGACGTGGCCCGCACGCGCAGCGCTCTGGAGGGGATGGACGATCCGGTCTTCGGGGTCAACCTCTTCGTCCCCGAGCCGGCGAACACCGCCGTCCCCGCGGACCGCAAGGCCCCCGGCTCCGAGGCCCGCCGGCGCCGCGCCGAGTCCGTGCGGCAGTACCGTGCCAGCCTGCTCCCCGAGGCCGAGCGCCTGGGCGTGGAGCTGCCGGGCGAGGACGCCCTGGACCCGGACGCCATGGACGACTGGGAGGCCAAGTGCGAGGCGTCCGAGGCCGGGGCCTGGCCCCTGGTGACCTTCACCTTCGGGCTGCCCGCACCGTCCGTGTTCGACCGCTTGCACGCCGCCGGCTCGGTGCTCGGGGTGACCGTGACCAGCGCGGCGGAAGCGGCCCGCGCCCTGGACCACGGGGCGGACCTGCTCTGCGTCCAGGGCCCGGAGTCCGGCGGCCACCGCTCGGTGCACGACCCCGCCGCCGATCCCGGCACCACGCCCCTGCTGTCCCTGCTCGCCGAGGTGCGGGCCGCCGTCGGGACCGGCGCCGGCCCCGACGTCCCGCTGCTGGCGGCCGGCGGCATCATGGACGCCGCCGGCGTGCGCCGGGTCCTGGAGGCGGGCGCGACGGCGGCGCAGTGCGGCACCGCCTTCCTGCTGGCCGAGGAGGCCGGGACCTCGCCGCTGCAGCGGGCCGCGCTGGAGCAGGCGGCGTCCGGGACGGGGTTCGTGCACGACGACGGCTCCGCGATGACCGCGCTCACCCGCGCCTACTCCGGCCGCTGGGCCCGCGGTCTGGCGAACCGGTTCATGCGCGAGCACGCGGACGCCCCGGCCGCCTATCCGGAGGTCAACACCCTCACCGGGCCGCTGCGCAAGGCCGCCACCGCGGCCGGTGACGCGGAGTCGGTGAGCCTGTGGGCCGGCGTCGGGGCCGCCTGCGTGCGCTCCGCCCCGGCCGCGGAGATCGTGCGGAGCCTGACGCCCTGAGCCTGACGCCCGGAGCCTGACGCCCTGAGCCGCGGGGCCGTTCCTGCGGAACCCTGTCCGGCGGCACCGGTTCCCGGGTCGCAGACCATGGGTCCTGGGCGCCCCCCACCCACGGTTCGTGACCCGAGAGCGCGGCGGAGCGCGCAGGCTGGTGGAGCGCGCAGGCTGGTGGAGCGCGCAGGGCGGCGAAGACCAGACCCGGGGATGACGCGGAGGTTCCCGGCACCGGCCTAGGGTGGGACACCGTGAACCCCCTGCGCCGCTTCGACACCTGGTTCCGCGACCACCCGATCCTCACGGACGTGCTGGTGGCATGCCTGCTGGTGTTCACCGTCTCCGGCCTGTCCGTCGGCGCCGCCGCACCGATGGGTTCCCCACGCGGGTCCGAGTTGCCGTGGATGCTGCTGTCCTTCTTCATCGCGGTCGGCCAGCTCGCCCCCTGGGCCATCCGCCGGTGGAGGCCGGTGCTGGCCGCCGGGATCACGGTGTCCTTCTGCCTCCTGCAGCTGGCCATCGGCCCGGACCTGCTGCCCTCGATCATCGCCGTGCCCATGATGGTGCACAATCTCGCCGTCAACGGCCCCCGGTGGGCCTCACTGGCGGGGATCGGCGCGGCGCTCGCCGGGGCCGTGCTCAACGGGCTCAAGATCGCCTACGCCCCGCCGTCCTTCCTCGATCCCGGCGATGCACTGACGTCCGGCACCGGCTTCACGCACGCCGACCCGATCCAGCAGGTCATCATCTGCAGCTCCTTCGCCGTGGGCGCGTCCGCCATCGTGCTGTCCGCCTGGGCGTTCGGGGACCTGGCCCGCACCCGCCGGCTGGCCATGGAGCAGTTGCGGGACCGGGCCCGGCAGCTCGAGGTCGAGGCCGCCCAGGAGCGGGAGCTGGCCGCCGCCGACGAGCGCAACCACATCGCCCGGGAGATGCACGACATCGTCGCCCACTCCCTCCAGGTGATCATCACCCAGGCCGACGGCGGCCGGTACGCCGGCGCACAGGACCCGGCGGTCGCCGTCGGCACCCTACACACCATCTCGGACACCGGCCGCCGCGCCCTGGGCGAGATGCGCCGGTTGCTGGGGGTGCTCCGCGGCCCGGAGGCGGTCGAGTTCCACCCGCAGCCGGGGCTGGCGGACGTGGGCGCCCTGGTGGAGACGATCCGGCTGACCGGGCTCGAGGTGGAGTTCACGGTCGAGGGGACGCCGCGCCGCGAGCTGCCGGCCGGCGGGGAGCTCGCCGCGTACCGGGCTCTCCAGGAGTCCCTGACCAATACGGTCCGCCACGGGGGGCCGAACGCGCGGGCCATGGCCCGGCTGCGCTGGACGGCCCGGGGACTGGAGATCTCCGTGGACGACGACGGCCGGGGTGCCGCCGCGTCCGAGGAGACCCGCGGCTCGGGCCAGGGCCTCACGGGACTGCGCGAGCGCATCGGCCTGTTCGGCGGCTCGGTCACGGCGGCCCCGCGTCAGGGCGGCGGCTTGAGCGTGCACGCCACGGTGCCGTACCAGGAGATCTGATCGCGCCCGGACGCCGTCCGGGACCGTTCGACCGGGACGACCGCCGGTGACATCCGTCCGCTCCCGGAGGACACGTCCGTGCGGGAGGCCAGGGGGACACGTCCTCTCGACGCGGACGGAATGCCCGATGATGGGATGGTGACCGTAGACCCCGCCCCGATCCGCGTCGCCCTCGTGGACGACCAGCAGCTGGTCCGCTCCGGACTGGGCATGCTCATCAACTCCCAGCCGGATCTGGACGTGGTCGGTGAGGCCTCGACCGGCCGGGAGGCCGTGGCCTCCCCCTCGGTGCGCGGCGCGGACGTCATCCTGATGGACGTCCGCATGCCGCAGATGGACGGCATCGCCGCCACGCGCGCCCTGCTCGGCGAGGTCCCCGACGGCGGCCGGGCACCGGGTCCGGACCGCGCGGCGCCCGGGGCCGCGGAAACCGGGGCCGCGGAACCGGGGGCCGCGGAACCCGGGGCCGCTGCCGGCCGGACACCGGACCACCGGGACGGGACGGGCGCAGTGACCGGCCCGCGCGTGGTGGTCCTGACGACCTTCGACCTGGACGAGTACGCGCTGGAGGCGATCGAGGCCGGAGCCTCCGGGTTCCTGCTCAAGGACGCCCCGCCCGAGGAGCTGCTGGCGGCCATCCGCACCGTGCACCGGGGGGATGCGGTCATCGCCCCCTCGACGACCCGCCGGCTGCTCGACCACATGGCTCCCACCCTGCGCCGGGACCATGCCAGGGACCGGCGGCGGCAACAGGAGGCCGCCGCGGTGGAGTCCCTGACCCGCCGTGAGCGGGAGGTGCTGGAGCTGATGGCCCGCGGCGAGTCGAACCAGGAGATCGCCGCCGGGCTGTTCCTGTCCGAGGCCACGGTCAAGACCCACGTGGGACGCGTCCTGGCCAAGCTCGGGGCACGGGACCGGGTGCAGGCCGTGGTCACCGCCTACCGGACGGGCGTGGCGCACCCCTAGGCCGGCGTGCCGGGAGGCGGGCCCTGGTGCCGGCGACCTGGCACAGCGAGCTGACCGATGAACCCGCGCTAGCCTGCGGCCGGAATCCAGAGCATGGTGGCGACGGCCCACAGCAGGATGCAGCCCAGCACGTACGGCATGGTCACGCGGAGCATGTTGCCCCGCGTCACGGCCGGTCCCGGCGTGTCCGCGCGCTGGTGCGGAGCGGCCAGCCGGTAGGCCAGTTCGATGCGCGCCGGACTGGTCAGCGTGCCCAGGCCCGCCCCGGCGTTCTGGGAGGCCATCACCCACAGCGGATCCACCCCGAGCGCGTGGGCGGAGGCCGTCTGGGTGCCACCGAACATCGAGTTCGCGCCCGTGTTCGAGGCGGTGATGTAGCCGCCCAGTCCGCCGATCCACGGCACCAGGAACAGGTAGCCGGCACCCAGGGAGGTCAGGGCCCCGGCCAGAGACTGGGCCAGCCCGCCGCCGGACACCGCGTAGCCCAGCAGCAGGTACAGCCCGGTGGGCACGGCGGTGCCCAGCCACATCCGCCAGGTCTCCCGGGGCAGCCGCCACCGGTGGTCACGGTCCAGGGCCAGCACCACGATGCCACTGAGGGCACCGATCGTGGACCACACGGCCGGGGAGCCGAGGACCGCCCCGAGACCGCCCGGCAGCAGGAACCGCTCGACCATCTGGCCCGCGATGGTGCCGGCTAGCAGCACCAGGTAGGGCGTCAGGGCCCGCCACGGCGTGGGACCCAGCCGTCCGCGGCTGATGACCAGCGCCCAGGTGGCGGCCATCAGCAGGGACCCGACGGCGCCCGCCACGGCGGTGCCCAGCAGCAGGTTCGCGCCGAGCACGAGGGCGGCGAGGGCCAGCCCGGAGGCCAGTCCGGTGGCGATCCAGACGGCGTAGGCGGACCGGGGCGGGCGTGCCCTCCCGGGCCCCTCGCCTTCGTGCTCCCCTGCGGCGCTCCCGGCTCCCGTCCGGGCCGCCTCGGCGGCGCCCCGGCCGGCGACGACGGCGGCCACGGCGCCGGAGCCGGCGAAGGCCAGGACGTTGAACACCCCGGAAGCCAGGCCGAGGTCCAGCAGCGGGACCCCGGCGATCCCCGCCCCGAGCAGGGTACCGGGGGCCATGGAGCCCCACGGGGCGACGGCCAGTCCGAGCAGGGCCAGCGTGGCAGCACGGATTGGGGTGAAGCCGAGCGAGAGCAACAGGGGCAGGCCGATCATGACGGACACCCCGAACCCGGTCACCGATTCCAGGAACGGCACCACGCCGGACACCATCAGCAGGGCCGAGGCCACCGTGGGACCGCCGCCGGCCGACAGCCAGCCAGCGATCCGCCGCTGCGCCCCGCTGCGGTCCATGACGCGAGAGAGCAGGATGCCACCGGCGATGATGCCGAGCACCTCCACCAGCGTGCCCATCCCCGCGCCGAACGCACCGGCCAGCTCGGCCGGGGCCGTGCGGAACCACAGCAGGCCGGCCAGCAGCGCGGCCACCAGGCCTGCGCCCGGGGGCACCCAGGCGGGGGCCGGCACCACCAGCAGGGCCAGGGTCAGCACGATGGGCAGCGCCGCCACGAGCACGTCCACCGCAGCCTCCGTCCCGTCCTGCCGCCGTCGCAGGTGCCTGTTCCTCGCGGACGATCCGTGCGCCGCCGCCCCCGCGAATGCTACCGGCCCTCACCGGCGCCCCTTCCGCACCCGGCCGCCCCCGGTCACACGAGGTCTCCTGCCTCCGGGTGTCCCGTAGTCCCCCCGGAGTCCGGGATGCCCCCGAGTCATCCCGGAGGATGACCCGGATTCACCACGGAACGGGCCTCCAGGCCGATCCGTGCGGGGCCTCCGGCGGCGAGAGTGGACACCATGAATCCCACCACTGACCTCACCGCCGCCGAGCACGCCTCGGCCAGCGCGTCCACCACCACCTCCCCGGACCCATCCGCGCAGTCGGTCGCCTCCTCTGTTCCGGCGGTCTCGGCTCGGGGGCTGGTGAAGACCTACGGCCGCGGCGAGGCCGCGGTGCGCGCGCTGGCCGGGGTGGACGTGGACTTCGCCGCCGGGGCCTTCACCGCGATCATGGGCCCCTCCGGCTCCGGCAAGTCCACCCTGATGCACTGCCTGGCCGGACTGGACACCGCCGACGCCGGCCGGATCACCCTGGGCGGCCAGGACATCACCGGCCTGAACGACGCCGCCCTGACCCGGCTGCGCCGGGACCGGATCGGCTTCGTCTTCCAGGCCTTCAACCTCGTCCCCACCCTGACCGCGGAGCAGAACATCCTGCTGCCCCTGGACCTGGCCGGCACACCGGTGGACCGGACCTGGCTGGCCGAGGTCGTCGGGATCCTGGGCCTGGCCGACCGGCTCAAGCACAAGCCGCACGAGCTCTCCGGCGGCCAGCAGCAGCGCGTGGCCGTGGCCCGGGCCCTGCTCACCCGCCCCGAGGTGGTGTTCGGTGACGAGCCGACCGGCAACCTGGACTCCGCCACCGGGGCCGAGGTCCTCGCCCTGCTGCGCCGCTCGGCCCGGCAGATGGGCCAGACCATCATCATGGTCACCCACGACCCGGTGGCCGCCTCCTACGCCGACCGCGTCGTGCTGCTCGCCGACGGCCGCCTGGCCGGGGAGATCAACGAGCCGACCCCGCAGAACGTGCTGGCCTCCCTGACGAAGCTGGGGGTGGGCTGAGCCATGCTCAAGCTCGCACTCTCACAACTGAGGGACCAGCCACGCCGATACGTCTCGGTGCTGCTGGCCATCGTCATCGGCGTCACCTTCCTGGCCTCCGCCCTACTGGTTGGCTCCTCCTCCACCGCCAGCCTGCGCAACTCCCTCGGCGCCACCTACTCCCGCGCCGACCTCGTCATCGCCCCCGCCCCCGACGCCGCCTTCGACACCCTGACGGGACTGGCGGCCGCGGCCGGCACGTCGGCCGAGCCGGGCCCGCTCCAGGACGTGGAGGGTGTCCGGGAGGCCTACGCCCACGTCGTCACGCCCGTGGGCGTCAAGCGCCCGGCGGACCGGGAGGGCACGGGCACGTGGGGCCCGACGTCGGACTACGCCCTGGTCGCCACCATGCCGCAGGATCCCTCGCTGGTCCCCGAGGAACTCGTGGACGGCCGGTACCCGGCCGCCGGTTCGGCCTCCGAGATCGTCCTGGACGAGCGCGCCGCCCGGGACTTCGGGCTCGACGTCGGCTCCGGCACCTTCCTGATGTCCGGGATGGCGGCCGACGCCGCCGGACGCAAGGTCACCGTGGTCGGGCTCTCCGAGGTCTCCCAGGACCCGAACGCCATCGGCGCCATCCAGGTCCGCGCCGACCAGGCCCTCACCGCCCAGCTCAGGGCTGATGCCGCCGCCGCGTTCCAGCCCGGTGCCGGCGCTGCCGCCGGTGAGCCCAGCGCCGGGGAGGAGGCCGCCCAGGCCGAGATGGCGGAGGTCATGACCGCCGCCTACGCCGAGTACGTGCTGGTCCGACTCGAGCCCGGAGCCGACCGCGACGCGGTCGCGGCCGCCCTGCAGGACGCCACCGACGCCGAGGGGCTGGCCGTCACGGTCGCCACACCGGACGTGCAGGCGCAGCAGCAGATGGCGCAGATGGCCGGCTCGAACGTCTTCGTCTGGGTCCTGGGGGCCTTCGCCGCCATCGCCCTGCTGGTGACCGCCCTGGTCATCGCCAACACCTTCTCCGTCCTGGTGGCCCAGCGGTCCCGGGACCTGGCCCTGCAGCGCGCGCTGGGCGCCTCGCGGCGGCAGGTCCGCGGGTCCGTGCTGGCCGAGGCCGGGGTGGTCGGGTTGGTCGGCGCCGCGATTGGCATAGGGCTGGCCTGCGGGCTGGTCGCCGTGCTCGTCGCCTGGGGCGCCACCAACGATGGCTTCGGTTTCCTCACCTTCGAGGCGGCCCCGCGTGACCTGGTCGTCTCGGTGGCCGTCGGCGTGCTGCTGACCATGCTCGCCTCCTCATCGGCCGCCGTCGCCGCCACCCGGGTCTCCCCGCTGGAGGCCATGCGCCCGAAGGAGGACGCGGCCCTGGGCAACCGGGCCGGCGTCGTCCGGCTGGTGGCCGGCGCCCTGCTGCTCGTGGCCGGCGCCGCGGGGCTGGTCTGGGGCGCCGCAAGCGCCAACCTGGGCGTCGCCGTCGCCGGCGGGGCCGTCTCCTTCGTGGGCGTGCTGATGCTGGCGGTGCTGTTCGTGCCGGCCGTCGTGTCGGTGGCGGGCCAGGCGGCCCGGCCGGCCGGGGTGCCCGGGCGGATGGCCCGGGTCAACGCGGTGCGCAATCCGGGCCGGACCGCCGCCACGGCGTCCGCGCTGCTGATCGGCACCACCCTGGTCGCCATGATGCTCACCGGCGGGCGCACCGCCCAGGTCCAGATGGACACCATCTTCAGCGCCGAGTTCCCCGTCGACCTGCAGGTCGTGCTCGCCGCCGACGGCGGTGCCACCGAACGCGAGAAGGTCGCCGCGCTGGACGGCGTGGACGCCGCGGCCCTGCTGCTGCCGGCCGGCACCGCGGCGGTCGACGGGGGCTCCACCGCCGTGTACGCCGCCGATCCCGCCCAGTTGCGCGAGGTGGTGGCCGGGCTGCCGGCCGGCGCGGCCGAACGCCTGGGTGATCCCGGCACCGTCCTGGTGCCGAACACCGTGGAGTCCGGGACCCTGACGGTCACCGGACCGGAGGGATCCCGCGAGTTCGACACCGTCCTGAGCGCCTCCTCCGCCCTGCTGCCGGTGATCTCCCTGGAGGACGCCCGGGCCCTGGGCCTGGACGCCGCGGCGGGTGCCGGGCCGGGCGCCGGATCCGGAACCGCCGAGGCCACCCCGCAGCTGTGGCTGCAGGCCGGGGACGGGATCACCCTGGACGGGCTGCAGGAACTGAACACCGCGGTGGCGCAGGCCGCCGGGGTCTCCCAGGAACAGGTCAGCGGCGAACTGGCCCTGCGGCTGCTGTACTCGATGATCATCGACGGGATGCTCATGGTGGTCACGGCCCTGCTGGCCGTCTCGGTGCTCATCGCCCTGATCGGCGTGGCGAACACCCTGTCCCTGTCCGCCATCGAGCGCACCCGGGAGAACTCCCTGATGCGTGCCCTCGGACTCACGCGCGGCGGGCTGCGCGGCATGCTCGCCCTGGAGGCCGTGCTCATCTCCGGGGTGGCGGCCCTCATCGGCAGCGCCCTGGGCACCGTCTACGGTGGCCTGGGCGCCCACACGGTCTTCGGGCCCATGGCCGCCGGCATCGGCCAGTCGATCGTCTGGCCGGCCGTGCCGTGGCCCGAACTGGCGCTGATCGTGCTGGTCTCCGTGGTCGCCGGGCTGCTCGCCTCCGTGGCGCCGTCCCAGCGGGCGGCCCGGCTGTCCCCGGTGCAGGGGCTCGCCATGGCCTGACCGTGGCCGCATCAAGGGGGAGGGCTCACCGCGGATGCACCATGCGTCCATGGTGGGTCCTCCCTCCTCGTCCCGGGGCCACCACGTCCCGGGGCCACCACGTCCCGGGCGGGATGATGGCGGTCCGGGACGTCCCTGCCCCGTCATGGTTTCCGGGAAGAGGCGCCACACAGGCAATAGTGGAGCCATGGAGATCACTGACGCCGCTCCCGGATCCTTCGCCCGTCCGAACGCCCAGGGGGCCGCCTCGCCCTCGGAGCAACCGTCAACGCCGGGTCGGTCCACTCTGCCCGCGCAGCGCCGGGCCACCACTCCGGCCCCGGCGGTCTCGGCTCGGGGGCTGGTGAAGACCTACGGCCGCGGCGAGGCCGCGGTGCGCGCGCTGGCCGGGGTGGACGTGGACTTCGCCGCCGGGGCCTTCACCGCGATCATGGGCCCCTCCGGCTCCGGCAAGTCCACCCTGATGCACTGCCTGGCCGGACTGGACACCGCCGACGCCGGCCGGATCACCCTGGGCGGCCAGGACATCACCGGCCTGAACGACGCCGCCCTGACCCGGCTGCGCCGGGACCGGATCGGCTTCGTCTTCCAGGCCTTCAACCTCGTCCCCACCCTGACCGCGGAGCAGAACATCCTGCTGCCCCTGGACCTGGCCGGCACACCGGTGGACCGGACCTGGCTGGCCGAGGTCGTCGGGATCCTGGGCCTGGCCGACCGGCTCAAGCACAAGCCGCACGAGCTCTCCGGCGGCCAGCAGCAGCGCGTGGCCGTGGCCCGGGCCCTGCTCACCCGCCCCGAGGTGGTGTTCGGTGACGAGCCGACCGGCAACCTGGACTCCGCCACCGGGGCCGAGGTCCTCGCCCTGCTGCGCCGCTCGGCCCGGCAGATGGGCCAGACCATCATCATGGTCACCCACGACCCGGTGGCCGCCTCCTACGCCGACCGCGTCGTGCTGCTCGCCGACGGCCGCCTGGCCGGGGAGATCAACGAGCCGACCCCGCAGAACGTGCTGGCCTCCCTGACGAAGCTGGGGGTGGGCTGAGCCATGCTCAAGCTCGCACTCTCACAACTGAGGGACCAGCCACGCCGATACGTCTCGGTGCTGCTGGCCATCGTCATCGGCGTCACCTTCCTGGCCTCCGCCCTACTGGTTGGCTCCTCCTCCACCGCCAGCCTGCGCAACTCCCTCGGCGCCACCTACTCCCGCGCCGACCTCGTCATCGCCCCCACAGCGGGTGGCCCCCTCAGCACCCGAGGCTATGACGCCATGGTCGGCCTCGCCGATGCCGCCGGCACGACCGCCGAGCCGGGCCCGCTCCAGGACGTGGAGGGTGTCGCCTATGCCTATCCCCACGTGGCCGCCACCGTCGGGTTGCTGCGTCCGGAGTCCATGGAGGGTGAAGGGACATGGAGCGATCAATCCGATTTCGCCATCGTGAGCACCATGCCGCAGGATCCCTCCCTGGTCCCGGAGCGGCTGCTGGCCGGTGAGTTCCCGGAACCGGGATCCACCACCGAGATCACGGTGGATGCTCAGACGGCGTCGCACTTCGGCCTGGAGGTGGGCTCGGCCACCCGGCTCGTCACCAGCACGGAAGCCGGGGACGAGGGCCGTGAGGTCACCGTCACCGGCCTGACGGAGCGTTCCCAAGACCTCGCCTCCGTGATGGCCATCCAGATCCGCGCCAGCGAGGAACTGGCCGAGACCATGCGTTCCGGCGCCGTGGCGACCGCACGGGCCGCGGCGGATGCGGCCGGTGACGCGGCCGCCGAGGCCGGCAAGGCCGCCTCCACCGCCGACGCCGCCGCCGGAGCGGGCGATCCCCGGGCCGAGGAAGCCGGCGAAGAGGCCCGTGCAGCGCAGGATGAGGCGGAAGAGCAGGCCGCGGCGTCGAACGACCTCGTCGAGAAGCTGAGCGTCCGGCAGGCCACCCACGTCCTGGTGCGTCTCGAACCGGGAGCGGATCCAGAGCTTGTCGCCTCCCACATCCAGGCCCTGCTGCAGGAGTCCGGCGTCGAGGCGACCGTGGCTGACCCGGACGAGCAGTCACAGGGTCAGGTGGCCGCCATGGCCGGCTCCAATGTCTTCCTGTGGGTCCTCATGGCCTTTGCGGCCATCGCCCTGCTGGTGACGGCGCTGGTCATCGCCAACACCTTCTCGGTGCTGGTGGCCCAGCGCTCCCGGGACCTGGCCCTGCAGCGGGCCCTGGGTGCCTCCCGGCGCCAGGTCCGTGGGTCCGTGCTGGCCGAGGCCGTCCTGGTGGGCCTGGCCGGTTCCCTCCTCGGCATCGCGGGCGGCATGGGATCGGTCTACCTCCTCGTAACATGGGGGGCCTCGCTCGACGGATTCGGCTTCCTGACCTTCGAGGCCGCGCCGCGGGACCTCATCGTCTCGGTGGCCGTCGGCGTGCTGCTGACCGTGCTCGCCTCCTCCTCGGCCGCCGTCGCCGCCACCCGGGTCTCCCCGTTGGAGGCCATGCGCCCCCGCCAGGATGCCGCCGTCGGCAACCGGGCCGGCGTCGTGCGTCTGGTGGTCGGTGCCCTGCTGTTGCTGGCGGGACTTGCCGCGCTGTTCTGGGGTGCCAGGGACGGTGACCTTGCCGTCGCCGTCGCCGGGGGTGCCCTGTCCTTCGTGGGCATCCTGGCGCTGACGGTCCTCGTCGTCCCCGCCCTCGTCTTCGTCGTCGGCTTGGCAGCGAGGCTCTTCGGCGTGCCGGGCCGGATGGCCCAGCTGAACGCCCGGCGCAATCCGGGCCGGACCGCCGCCACGGCGTCCGCGCTGCTGATCGGCACCACCCTGGTGGCCATGATGCTCACCGGCGGGCGCACCGCGCAGGTCCAGATGGACGCCATCTTCAGCGCCGAGTACCCGGTGGACGTGAACGTGAGCCTCGATGCCGGCGCGTCGGGACTGCAGTCGTTCCCCGGAGCGGCGGAGGGCGGGGAGGACCCGGAGGGTGGCGCCGGTACTCCTGCGCCGGCGGGAGCCGGAACGTCCGAGGGGAACAAGGCGTCGGGCTACCTCGATGCCGGGGCGGCCGCGACGGCACGTGATGCTGCCGCGGACGTGGACGGCATCGAGGCCGCTGCCCTCCTGAGCTACGTCGGCACGGCGGGCACGGGCGATGACGCCAGCACCGCCTATGCCGCCGACCCCACCGAACTGCGGTCCATCGTCTCGGCCCTGCCCGCCGATCAGCCAGCCGATCGCCTCGGCCGGCCCGGCACCGTCCTCGTCCCCGCATCGGTCACCGCCGACACCCTGGTGGTGAAAGGACCCCAGGGCTCCGCTGAGTTCGAGGTGGTCCACAGTTCGGCGTCCAACATCTCCCCGGTCATCACCCTCGATGATGCCCGTGCCCTGGGATGGGACGCCGAGGCCGAGGCGACGGCTCCCTCCATGCTGTGGCTCAAGGCCTCCGGCGACCAGACGCTCGAGACCCTTCAGGCGTTGAACACCGAGGTGGCCCGGGCGACGGGTGTCAGCCAGGACAAGGTCGGGGGAACGCTGGCAGAGCGTCTGCTCTTCTCCGTGATCGTCGACGCCATGCTCATGATCGTGACGGCGCTGCTGATGGTGTCCGTGCTCATCGCCGTCATCGGCGTGGCGAACACCCTCTCGCTCTCGACGATCGAGCGGACCCGGGAGAACTCCCTGATGCGCGCCCTGGGGCTGACCCGGGGCGGACTGCGTGGCATGCTCGCCCTGGAGGCCGTGCTCATCTCCGGGGTGGCGGCCCTGATCGGCTGTGCCCTGGGCACGTTCTACGGGGGGATGGGTTCCCACACCGTCTTCGGGCCCATCGCCGCCAGGTACGGACAGGAGATCGTCTGGCCGACCGTGCCGTGGGCCGAGCTGGCACTGATCGTGCTGGTCTCCGTGGTCGCCGGCCTGCTGGCGTCCGTGGCGCCGTCCCGGCGGGCCGCCCGGCTGTCCCCGGTGCAGGGGCTCGCCATGGCCTGATCTGCCGGCGGGCGGTGCGCCACTGCGCACGATCGGAGTCGGCCCGGGGAACTGAGCGGTCCTAGGGTCGGCTCCATGAGCACGGGAATCGGAACGACCATGTACCTCAACCTGCCCATCCGGGACGTCTCCGCGGCACGGGAGTTCTGGACGAGCGTGGGCGTGCGCATCGCGGAGGACTACTCCGACGAGCACGCCGTCTCCCTGGACTTCAGCGAGCACGTGGTGGCGATGCTGCTGGACCGGGACTTCTACGCGACGTTCCTGAACGGACGGCCCGTGGCCGACCCGCACACCGCCAGTGGGGCCATCGTCGCCCTGGACGCCGCCTCGCGGCGGGACGTCGACGCCTTCGTGGACGCCGCCCTCGCCGCCGGGGCCACCGAGGTCCCGCCGCCGGACCCCCACCCCGCCCAGGAGATGATCGACTCCGGGATGATGTACGGCCGGACGTTCACCGACCCGGACGGACACCAGTGGGAGATCCTGTGGATGTCCGACCAGATGCCCGCCGGCTGAGGCGACAGGGTCCGCCGCGGGGTGACATCGGGTACCGCGCGGCCCACACTGGAGCGGTGAGGGACCAACGCGTCGAGCACGACGCCGCCGCCCGGCGGGCCGTCAGCTTCATCACGGAACGGGCCGCGGAGCCGATCACGGTGGCGGACATCGCCGACGCCGCCGGCTACAGCCCGTTCCACTTCACGCGCCTGTTCGCCGACCGCGTCCGCGTCACCCCGAACCGGTTCCTGGCCGGGGTCCGCTTCCACCGGGCCAAGCAACTGCTGCTGGCCGGTGACGACCCGGTGGTCGACATCTGCCACGAGGTCGGCTTCTCCTCCCCCGGCACCTTCACCCGCCGGTTCCGCGAGGAGGTGGGGGTGGCGCCGTCCGCCCTGCGCCACCTGGCGGACGTCCTGTCCGTCTCGACGCCGGCCCCGTTCACCCTCTACCCGGACGGCGTCACCGAGGCGGACCTGGCCGAGGGGCTGCCGGACCCGGCCACCGGCCTGCTGGGCACGGTGGACGGCACCGTCCACCTGCCGGCCGGGCTGGGCTCCGGCCCCGGGCTGGAACCGCTGGTCTGGATCGGCTTCTACCCCACGCCCTCGCCCACGGGGCTGCCCGTGACCGGGGTGCTGCGCCTGGGCGAGGGCTCGTTCCGGCTGCCCCTGCCGGCCTCGGCCAGCTGGCTGCTGGCCACCGCCGTCCCGGCCACCGCGGAACCGCAGGACCACCTGGCCAACCCGCGTCCCGCCGTCGGGATCCACCCCCGGCCGCTCACCGGGACCGCCACCGTCCGGCTCACCCTGGCACCCGCCGCCCCGTGGCAGTTCCCGCTGCTGTCGGCCCTGCCGGCGCTCGTGCCCGAACACCACCACTTCCTCAGGAGGACGTCATGACCGATCACGTACCCACCGCGAACACCGACTCGATCGGCATCGGTCACGGCTCGCCCGTCTGGATCGACCTCACCGTCCCGGACCTCGAGGCCGTGAAGCCCTTCTACGAGACCCTCTTCGGGTGGGACTTCGAGGACTACGGCGAGGAGTTCGGCCACTACCACATGATCACCAACGGCGGCGCCTTCGTGGGTGGGGCGATGTCCCAGTCCGGTGCCGGCGCCGGACAGCCGTCGGCCTGGTCCGTCTACCTCAAGAGCAATGACATCACCCAGTCCCTGACGGACACCGCAGCGGCCGGCGGGGCCGTGCTCGTGCCGGCCATGCCGGTGGGCGACCTCGGCCAGATGGGCGTGGTCACCACCCCCGGCGGGGAGGCCCTCGGCATCTGGGAGAACGGCACGTTCGGCGGCTTCACGATGACCCGGACGGTGGGCTCGCCGGTGTGGTTCGAGGTGATGAGCTTCGACTTCGACGCCGACGCCGAGTACTACCGCTCGGTCTGGGGCTGGAATCCGACGCTGCTGGCGATGGACGCCGGGGCCGACTCGCCGAGCACTCGTTACGCGAACAACCGTCCCGGGGAGGCGGCCACGGCGGGGCTGTGCGAGGCGAATCCGTCCTGGTTCCCCGAGGGGACACCGTCCTACTGGCGGGCCTACTTCATCGTCGAGGACGCGGACGAGGCCGCGCGGACGATCACCGGCCTGGGCGGTGCCGTGCTCGACGGGCCCATGGACACCCCGTTCGGCCGGCTCGCCACGGTGGCCGACCCGGCCGGGGCGACCTTCCAGATCGCCCAGATGACCGAGGAGGAGCAGTCGCGGGAGTAGGGCACCGGACCCGACGGCGGCGGGCCGGCCCGAGGAGGCCGCCCCCCGGGCCGTCGGCTGAGCGGCTCAGCCCGGCGTCGCCTCGGCGATGCCCCGGAGCCGCTCGGTGTAGGCCCGCCACCAGGCGGCGTCCACGCCCTCGGCGTCACCGGGCAGGTTCGGGGCGCCGGGATTCAGCCCGGCCCGGCCGTCCAGCAGTTCCCGGACGACGTCCGCGTGGCCCAGGTGCCGTCCGTACTCCTCCACCATGTGCACCATCAGCCTGCCCAGGGTCACCTGCGGCCGGGCCCACCAGGGCACGGTCGCGACGTCGTCCAGGCCCAGGTCTGCGATCGCTGCGTCCGAGGCGGCGGCGCAGCGGTCGGCCAGTCCGAGGATGTCCTGCACCGTCTCCTCAGCGGTGGCGTACATGTCGGCGTTGGGTTCGGCCCCGTCGTCGAACCAAGGCATGGGGATGGCCGAGGGGCGGCCGAAGCAGTCGGTGAAGTACCCGGCCTCCACCGAGGCCACGTGCTTGAGCACGCCCAGCAGGTTGGTGCCCGTGGGGGTCATCGGCATCCGTAGCTGGCGCTCGGTCAGGCCCTCGAGCTTCCAGCGCAGGTCACGGCGTGCCCCTCGCAGGTAGTACCAGAGGACGGCCTTCAGTCCGCCGTCGGCCTCGGTACCGCCGGGGGAGGGCGGGGGCGTGGAGGGCTCTGCGCTCATGGACGCCATCGTGCCACCGGACGCGGACCGCGGCCAGTGGCACGTGGGGCGCGATCAGCGGTCGGGACTCACTCGACGCGCAGGTCAGAACGGACGGCGGCGCAGGATCTCGGGGAACACGGCGGTCAGCAGGGGCGCCACGCCACAGCCCGCGGGGGCCACCGGGGCCTTCGGATCCATCCACGCCAGTTGCTCGATCTCGGCAGTGGGTTCCGGCACCTCGTTGCGGGCCAGCGGCCGCAGCAGGGCGAAGACCTCGGAGTGCAGCAGATGGCCGTTCTCATTGGCGGCCGGGGTGTCGAATCCACCCAGGTACTCGAGGTCCTGCGAGGGGACTGCCAGGCCGGTCTCCTCCGCGAGCTCGCGGACGGCAGTCTGCAGCGGGGACTCGTCCTCGCGGTGCTTGCCGCCGGGGAACATGAACATCGTGGTCCCGGTCTTGCGCACGGTCAGGACCTGTCCGTCCGGCCGGTACAGCACCACGGCGGACACCAGGATCCGGTTCTCGGCGTCATCACCGCCCACGGGAGTAGTCACGGGTCCATCTTCTCCCTTTCCCCGCGGAAAGGTCGCAGGCAGGGGGTGCTGGCGTGTTGGCGCGCGTGCCCGGCGCGGTGATCGGCGCAAGACCCGGCGGCCAGTCCGGGCCGGACCTGCGGCCACTCCGGGCCAGACCTGCGGCGTCCACGTCCGGCCCGGACGTGGGCGCCGACCCGGCCGGGCCGTGACCATCCGGCACCGGCCGCCCTAGGGTGAGACCGTGACCGACATCTGGCCCCTGATCCACGCTGAGCGCGCCGCCCTCGCCGACGACCTCGCCACCCTGACTGACGAACAGTGGAAGCACACCACCCTGGCCACGGAGTGGACGGTCGAGGAGGTCGTCGCGCACCTGACGGCGGCCGCCACCACCGGACGGTGGGCGTGGCTGAAGAGCATCATCGGCGCCGGGTTCAACCCGGCGGTGCACAACAACCGCCGGCTGGCCGAACACCTCGGTCCCACCCCGGCCGGGACGCTGGTGAACTTCCGCCGGGTCATCACCTCCACCACGGCGCCGACGAACAACCTGGCCGCCTGGCTGGGCGAGGTGGTCGTCCACGGGCAGGACATCCGCGAGCCCCTGGGCCTGGGCCGGGCCTACCCACCAGAGGTGCTCGCGGTCCTCTTCGAGTTCTACGAGTCCTCGAACTTCACGGTCCCGTCCAAGGCCCGTGCCAAGGGCCTGACCCTGGTGGCCACGGACCTGGGCCGCTGGCTCGGCGCCGGCCCCGAGGTGGAGGGCACCGCCCTGGACCTGATCATGGCCATGGCGGGGCGCCCGGTGCCGGTCGAACGGTTCTCCGGCCCGGGCGCCTTCGACTTCGACGCCCGGGGCCAGAGGCCGTCCCAGAACCGCTGAACGGCGGGCAGCGCCGGCTCAGGCGTCCGAGACGGTGAACCGGGTGTTGCGGTGCGCCGGGGACTGCACCTCGTCCAGGATGGCCACGGCCATGGTGCCGGTGCTGGTGCGTGACTCACCGTCAGCGGCGGTCATGATCTCGTCGCGCCCGAGCTTCGGTGCCGTGGCCTCGCCCGGGGCGAACATCATCTGCGGGGAGACACCCACCCAGTCGGCGGAGTCGACGGTGCGCAGGTACTCCAGCTGCTTCAGCTGCTGCGCGGGGATGTTGATCCAGTGCTCGGAGCCCGGCACCTTTCGGATGTCCTCGATCGCCAGCTCGCCGGTGGCGGGGTTGGTCAGCGACCCGGCGCCGAGGATGAACACGAGCCGCGGGGAGTCCTCGGCAGAGGAGGGGGCCGCCTCTACGAGGCGGCGGGACAGGTCCAGGTGGAGATGGGCGTCGTCCGGGGCGGTGCCGAAGGCGTTGACCACGGCGTCGAAGCCGGCGAGGTCCTCCGCGGTCAGTGCGAAGGCGTCCTTCTCGACGACGTCGACCCCGGCTCCGAGCACCTCCTGCGCCCGGGCGGCGTCCCGGACGAGCGCCACGGCGTCCGCGCCGCGGTCCACCGCCTCGCGGTAGACGTCCCGCCCGGCCTTGCCGGTGGCTCCGATGATGCCGATCCTCATGTGCAGCTCCTTCGTCGATTTCAGTTTCCACTTCAACCAACGCAGGACCTGCCGTTCACATTCCGCCCGTGGTCAGCCCATGGCCAGCCCGGCCGCGATGAACAGCATCACCACCCCGACCACCCAGTCCACGATGCGCCAGGTCCGCGGCGTGTCCAGCAGCGGGGCCAGGGCCCGGACGCCCAGGCCGAGGGTGAGGAACCAGAGGGCGGAGCCGGTCACGGCGCCGGCGGCGAAGACCCACTTGTCCGCCCCGTAGGAGTTGGCGAGCGTGCCGAGCATGACCACCGTGTCCAGGATGGCGTGTGGGTTGAGCACCGAGACGGACAGCGCCGTCAGCACCACGATATGCACCGGGGTGAGCGCGCGCCCGGGCGTCCCCGGGACGAGCCTGGCCTTCTCCTCCTGACCGGTCCGGGACCGGGGGATCCGGACGGCGGGCGCGGGTTTCGTGGCCAACACGACGGCCGGGGCACCACCGGTCACCGCGGCGGTCGGACCGCCGCCCGGCGCACCGGCGGCGACCACATCCTCCTCAGCCCCGGTCCGGGTGGGGACGCCGCCGGCGCCGGCCGCGTCTCCGCCGGGCCCCGCGCCCGCCGCGGGGCCCTCGGTGTCCTCGGCCGGGCCGGCGTCGGGAAGGGACGGCTCCGTGCGCTGACGGGAGAGCGCCGAGCGGAACGAGGTCAAGGCGAACCAGAGCAGGTAGGCCACCCCGCCCCAGGTCAGCACCCATAGCAGCCAGGGCGCGCGCTCGGTGATCACGCCGATGCCCGCGGTGCCGGAGAAGACCAGCACGATGTCGCCGGCCAGGCAGACGGCCAGCGTGAGGACGAGGCGATCACGGCGGATGGCCTGGCGCATGATGAACAGGCTCTGGGCACCGATGGCCACGATCAGGGCGAGGCAGGTCAGCAGTCCGGTCAGGAAGATCATCACCCGGCCACGCTAGGGTGACCTGCGCTTTCCGTTCCACCTGCATATCCTTCAGGCTATTAAGGTTTCCTTCATGAACACCGAGCACCTGCGTGCCCTGGCCGCCGCCGTCGACGAGGGGACCTTCGACGCGGCCGCAGCCTCCCTGCGTATCTCCGGGTCCGCGTTCTCCCAGCGGATCCGCTCCCTCGAGAAGGACGTCGGGCAGGTGCTGCTGACACGCACCGTCCCGGTCGGCACGACGGCGGCGGGAGACCGGATGCTGCGTCTGGCCCGCCAGGTCGCGGTGCTGGAGGAGGAGGCCCGGCGCTCGCTCGGGCAGGGCACCGGAGGGCGGGCCGTGCTGTCCGTGGCCGTCAACGCCGACTCGCTGGCGACCTGGTTCGTCGAGGTGCTCAGGCAGGCGGCCACGTGGGACGACGCCGTCCTGCAGCTGCACCTCGAGGACCAGGAACACACCCACGAGCTGCTGCGGCAGGGCACCGTGATCGCCGCGGTCACCGAGAGCCCCACGCCGGTCTCCGGGTGCGTGTCCATGGAGCTGGGCACCATGGTGTACCACCCGGTGGCCGCCCTCTCCCTGCTGGACCGGTACCGCCTGCCGGACGGCTCGGTGGACTTCACGGCCGTGCCGGTGCAGGACTTCGGCAGCCGGGACAACCTGCAGCGCTCCCGGCTGGCCGCCTGGCGCGAGGACCGCCCGGGAACGGAGGCCCTCCCGCCCCGGCACCAGGTCCCCACGGTCGGGGGATTCAACGCCGCGGTGGCCGCCGGACTGGGCTGGGGCATGGTCCCGGCCGGCCAGCTGCCCGAGGGGGTGCTGGAGGGAACCCACCCGGACCTGGTGGTGATCCCCGAGCTGGAGCAGGTCCGGGTACCGCTGCACTGGCAGCGCTGGTCCGCCGGTACACCGGCGCTGGACCGGCTCACGGACGCCGTGCAGCAGGCCGCGCGCAACATGGCGTGAGGCCCCGGCCCGGTGGTGTGGACTGGTGTCCCCGGTCTCCGCAGCAGAAGGACCCGCATGACTCCGACAGCCCTCCCCTCCCCCGCACGCGTGCTCCTGCTGGGCTTCGGTGCCATCGGCCGCCAGGTCGCCCTGCAGCTGGCGCCGGAACGCGAGGCCGGAACCGTCCGGCTGTGGGCGGCCGAGCGGGACGTGGCCGCCAGCCGGCACCGCGCCATCGCCGGAGTCGACCTCGTCACCACCGGCGCGGACGTGGACTGCCTCAACTGGTCCGACGCCCTCTCCCAGGCGGACCTCGTGGTGGAGTGCGCCGGCGTGGCCCCCGCCGCGCAGTACGGGCCGGAGGTCATCGCCGCCGGCACCGGCCTGGTCCTGACCAGCGTGGGCGCCCTCGCCGATCCGGGGATCACCCGGCAGCTGCTGGCCGGGCCGGGCCGGCTCTGGGTCACGTCCGGAGCGATCGGCGGTTTCGACGTCCTGGGGGCGGCCGCGGACGCCGGCGGGCTGGACCGCATCCGCATCCGCACCACGAAGCTCCCCGGCTCCCTGCTGCGCCCGTGGATGTCCGGCGCCGAGCAGGACGCGCTCCGGGCCCTGCGGCCCGGCGACGGACCGGTGACCGTGTTCTCCGGCGGGCCGGTGGAGGCGATCGAGCGGTTCCCGGCCAACGTCAACGTCGCGGTCGGCCTGGCCTGGGGCACGCGGGGCCGGCCGGCCGCCGTCGGGAGGGCGGCGGCCCGGGCCGGTGAGGCCGGCGGTCCTGCCGCCGAGTCAGGTGCCGTGGCCTCGCCAGGCGCCGAGGACGTCGCGCTCCTGCAGCGCTCGCTGGAGCGGGTCCACGTGGAACTGGTCGCCGATCCCGCCGTCGGGCGGAGCCGGCACGAGATCCTCGCCGAGGGACCCGCCGGCCGCTTCGAGCTGTCCTTCGAGTCCGCGCCGAGCCCGGAGAACCCGAAGACCTCCGGCCTGACCGCGCTCTCGGTCACCCGGACGGTCCGTGAGGCCCTCGCCTCACGCCCGGCGACCGGTCACGAGCGCGCTGCACGGTGATCCGCCCGGCGTGTCCCACCGTGCAGCGCGCTCGTGACTACCGGCGTGGTTACCGGCCCACGTAGCCGGCGTCGGCGTGGATGACCGTGCCGGTGACATAGGAGGAGGCGTCCGAGGCGAGCCACAGGGTGGCCTCGGCGATCTCCCGCGGCTGGCCGAAGCGGTTCAGCAGGGACAGCTGCGGGGCGTAGGACTCCTCGTCCAGCCCGAACTCCTCGAGGGCACCGCGCAGCATCGGGGTGTCGATGGCGCCGGGGGCCACGGAGTTCACGCGGATGTTGTGCTGGCCGTTCTCCATGGCCGCGACCTTGGTCATGCCGACCACGCCGTGCTTGGCGGCCACGTAGGCGATGTTGTTGGGCTGCGGGCGGAAGCCTGAGACGGAGGAGATGTTGATGATGGAGCCGCCCTCACCCTGGGCGATCATCTGCTGCAGCTCGTACTTCTGGCACAGCGCGGCGCCCTTGAGGTCCACGGCCATCAACCGGTCCCAGTAGGCCTCGTCGAACTCGCTGGCCAGCCCGTTGTCCGGGGTCAGGGCGGCGTTGTTCACCGCCACGTCCAGGCGGCCGAAGCGCTCCACGGTGGCCTCCACCATGGCCTTGACCTGGGCGGAGTCAGAGACGTCCACCTTCACGAACAGGGTCTGGGCACCGGTGTCCGAGCCGATGGACTCGGCCACCTCCTCGCCCTTCGCCTCGTTGAAGTCGGCGATCACCACGTTGGCCCGGGCTTCGGCGAAGAGGCGGGCCGTGGCCTCGCCCATGCCCATGGCGGCACCGGTGACGATGGCGGTCTTGCCGTCGAGGACGGGGAAAGTCATGTCATGCTCCTTCGTTCATTCGTTCATTCGGGTGCAGGTGCACCCCGGTTCCACTGTTGCCGGGCGGCCGGTGCGGCGGGGAGGGACGAGCGCCGCCGGCACGCTGTCGGCTTCCTCACACTCCTGGACTCACCGTGACATGGGAGGGCGGACGGGCACCGTGGGTGCCTCCAGCAGGCCTCCCACCGGCCGGATCCGGACGTCGGTCGAGCGGCTCAGGAGCTAAGCGAGCATGTCCAGCACCAGGGGCTTGACCCTGGAGCCGTACAGCTCGATCGAGCCCATCATGTACTCGTGCGGCAGGGTGCCGTTGCCGTACTTCATGCCGAAGCGGCTGGCCCCGAGGGCCTTCACGCTGCGGGTGATCTTCCGCGCCACGGTCTCCGGGGAGCCCAGGTGCAGCGCCCCGTGCTCGATCTCCTGGCGGAACTGGATGGGGCTCGGGGCCGGCCAGCCCCGTTCGGCGCCGAGCTTGCGGATGGCCGCCTCCCAGTGCGGGTAGTACAGCTCGGCGGCCTGCTCGTCCGTCTCGGCCACGAAGCCGTGGGAGTGCACCGCGACGCGGCGCTCGTCCAGGCCGAGTTCCTGGATCGATCGGCGGTAGAGCTGTGCGAACGGGGCGAACCGCTCCGGCGCCCCGCCGATGATGGCCAGTTCCAGGCCCATGCCGTGCTTCGCGGCGCGCACCACCGAGGCCGGGGTGCCGCCCACCGCGACCCAGGTCGGCAGCCCGTGCTCGTGCGCCGTCGTCGGGAACACGGACTGGCGCTGCAGCGCGGCCCGGGTGTTGCCCTGCCAGGTGACCGGCGCTTCCGTTCGCAGTTTCGCGAACAGGTCCAGCTTCTCCTCGAACAGCCGCTCGTAGTCCTGCAGGTCGTAGCCGAACAGGGGGAAGGACTCGATGAAGGAGCCGCGGCCCAGGGAGATCTCCGCGCGGCCGTCCGAGACGGCATCGAGGGTGGCGAAGCGCTGGTAGACGCGCACCGGGTCGTCCGAGGACAGCACGGTGACGGCGGAGATCAGCTTGAGGTGCTCGGTCTTCCCGGCGATCACGGACAGCACCATCTCCGGCGAGGACACGGAGTAGTCCGGGCGGTGGTGCTCGCCGATGCCGAGCACGTCCACGCCGGCCTGGTCCGCCAGGACGCCCTCCGCCACGAGGTTGCGCAGCACCTCGGGATGGTCCAGCGCCCGGCCGTCCAGCGAGTGGGTGACGTCCCCGAACGTGTGCAGGCCGAACTCCACCGTGCCATCCGGCAGGGAGTCGGCACGCTCGGTGCTCGGATTCGGGTGCGGGGCCGCGTGGGCGGCGGGGCCCGCGGCGGGCTGGGGTCCGTCGTCGGGCCCGACGGCGGCGTGCGCCTGGGCGGGTCGGTTCGGCTCGGTCTCGGAGCGGGGAATCTCGGTCACACCAGGCACAACGTGGGAGGTGCCGGAATCATTCCTTCAGTTTTGAAAAACCACGGACCGGCCGTGTCCAGGCGCCGATGGGGTGCCGGAGGGCGGGGCCGTGGGCCGCCGGATCAGAAGAACCCGGCGAAGCGGCCGATGATCGCCAGGACCACGAAGACCACGACCAGCACGAGGACCAGGACGAGCCAGACCTTGTTCTTGGCGCCCTCCCCCGGCTTCTCGACGTCCATGTCCGGATTGGTGGGGCCCACGCCGAGGCCCTCGGCCGGCGGGGTGTCCCCCTCGATGCTGTGTCCCGTGCTCTCCCGCGTGGCCTTCTTGGCCTCCTCGGGGTCGTTCCGGGCGTCTTCGGGACTGCGGTCTGCCATGAGGGCCTGCCTTCCACGGTGGGGTGCACGCATCACGCGCACAGCCTCAGGGTAACAAGCCGGCGGCCGGCCGCGTTCGTGTTCAGCCCTGCCCGGTGGTGATCACGTGGGTCAGCTGCCGGTCGGCCGCGTGGCGCAGCTCGAAGGCCAGCCGGGCCGCGTCCCGGGCCGCGTCCCGGGCCCACTCCGGGACCTCGGCGTCCGGGTCCACCTGGTCGAAGGCCACGGTTCCACCGGAGCCCACGGCGAACTCGTAGCGGGCCGAATGCGTCTCCACCGGCCCCTCACCGAACAGGCAGACCAGTCCGGCGCCCCCCGTGGAGGCGTCCACGAACAGCTGGGTCGGGGTGAACGCCCAGTCCGGGGCCAGCCCGGACGGCACCTCCTCGGCCCCGGTGCCGCGCAGGCGGTGCCGTACCGTGACGTCCCACCGTCCGCCGGGGTCCGGGACGGCGTGGGGCCCACTGGCCACGCGCAGGCGAAGCTGGGCCAGGGCCGTCCGCGCCCGGTCCGCCCAGGCCTCGGGCAGGTCCGGCGGGCCGATGAGCTCCCAGTCCTTGATCACCAGCCGGTGGTGGAAGACGGCGGGCCGGTCCACCGTGCCGCGCACCGTGCCGCGGAGCCTGCTGCCGAGACTCGCGCTGAGCGACAACCGGGTCCCGTCCCCGTCCGGGCCGTCGTCCACCTGTTCCCAGTCGTGGCGGGTCACCGTCTCGGTGAGTTCCAGCATCGCGCCCATCTCCCTAACCCGTCTCATCGTCCTGCCCCGCTGACGAGGATCTGTGCAGCGCAGCCGCGCCACCGGCCGTCCCGCGGGGTCCCCGAGGACAGTCTGCCGCTCCGCCGTGGCCGTGGGCGGCAGCGCGGACGGCGCGCCGGAAAGGACCTGCCCAGGACTGATCTGCGCGGTCGGAGCCTCGGGTCGTCATCGGGTCTGCCTCTCGTCTGGTCATCCACCCGGCGGGTTCTACGACCAGACCACCACCCCACCCTCGGTCCGCCCTTTGCCATTCCTGTGCCCAAGCTGTGTCTGCGCGTCCGGCGGCCGCGGCCCGGTGACCGGGCCCGGGGCTCACCGCGCGCTCACGCCTGTCCGGTGCCACCCGGGGCTCCAGAGGCGGGCAGGTCCACGGCGAACACGGTCCGTCCGGGGCCGGATTCCACGGTGGCGTCCCCGCCGTGGGCGCGGGCCACCGAGCGCACGATCGACAGTCCCAGTCCCGTGGAGCCCTCGCGCGTGGTACGGGCGGTGTCCCCGCGCACGAAGCGGTCGAACAGTCCGGACACCAGCCGCGGCTCGATCCCCGGCCCGTCGTCCAGCACGGTGAGGCGCACGGTCCCGGCACCGGCCGGGGACTCCTCCTCCAGGCGCACCTGCACGGTGGTCCCGTCCGGGGTGTGCTTGCGGGCGTTGGAGAGGAGGTTGGCCACCAGCTGGGCCAGCTGCTGCCGGTCGCCGAGCACCGTCACGGGCTCCTCGGGCACGTCCACCGTCCAGTTGTGGTCCTGGCCGGCCGCGGTGGCGTCCATGACGGCATCCACCACCACCTCACCCAGGTCCACCTCCCCGCGCCGGTGCTCCCGCCCGGCGTCGAGCCGGGCCAGCAGCAGCAGGTCCTCGACCAGTGAGCCCATCCGGTCCGACTGCTGCAGCACCCGTCCCAGCGCGTCCTGGCCGCGATCGGTCAGGGGCTCGGTCAGCCGGACCATCTCGGCGTATCCGCGCACCGAGGCCAGCGGCGTGCGCAGTTCGTGGGAGGCGTCCGCCACGAAGGTGCGCAGCCGCTGCTCGGAGCGGTTGCGCTGCTCGATGGCCCCGTCCACGGAGTCGATCAGCCGGTTCAGGGCGAAGCCCACGTCCCCGACCTCGTTCACGGGCTGGGCCAGCTCACGGCGGACGCGGTACCTCTCCAGCGAGACCTCCCCGGAGCCCATGGGCACGTCCGCCACGCGCGCCGCGGCCTGGGACACCTCCCCCAGGGGACGCAGTGAACGGCGGATCCACCACCAGCCCAGCAGCCCCGCCAGCACCAGTGCGGCCAGCGAGCCGAGGACCTGCACCCGGGCCAGCTGCGCCTTCGTCGTGTCCACCGGCTTCGTGGGGAGGCCGACGACCGCCACGCCGTCATCGTCGTCGACGGTCTCCGACAGCACGAGGAACCGGCCCTCCTGGAGGCCCAGGGTGCGGATCAGCCGGACGTCGTCGACGGCCTCCGCCTCCTCCTCCGGCAGCTCGGCCAGCCTGGCGTCCTGCGCCTCCTGCTGCCGGACGGTCTCCTCGGCCAGCGCGGCCAGCGTCTGCACGTCCTGCGCGGCGAGATCCACGGCGTCCTCGTCCGCGTCCAGCCGCGAGGCCTGGAACACCTGGCCGCCGGCCGTGACCAGCACCAGCAACCCCTCCGGCTGGCCGGACGCGCCCAGCGGATTCCGGCCGGCGAAGTCAGGGTGGTCGACCCTGCCGCGCCAGAGGAAGCCATAGGTGCGGTCCCACGCCTGCTCCACGCTCTGCTCCAGCTGGGCGTCCACGGTACGCCCGGTGAAGGCCAGGGAGGTCAGCGTGAAGACGCTCAGCACCACGGCCAGCAGGACCACGACGCCGGCGGCGGTCCTCACGGCCAGGCTCACCCGCCGTCGGGGGCGGGCGGCCGCACGGGCCGACGAGCTCATCGTCACCGCCTCAGGGGGACGGTCGCAGGACGTACCCGGCGCCCCGGACGGTATGGATCATCGGTTCCCGGCCGGCGTCGATCTTCTTGCGCAGGTAGGAGATGTACAGCTCGACGATGTTGGCCTGCCCGCCGAAGTCGTACTGCCAGACGTGGTCCAGGATCTGCGCCTTGGACAACACGGCCCGGGGATTCTCCATGAGGTAGCGCAGGAGGTTGAACTGGGTCGCGGTGAGGTCCACCGGCTCGCCGGCGCGCGTGACCTCGTGGGTGCGGATGTTGAGCACCAGGTCCCCCACCACCAGCTCGTCCGCGTCCTGCGCGGCCACCCCGGAGCGCTGGACCAGCCGGTGCAGGCGGATCAGCACCTCCTCCAGCGAGAACGGCTTGGTGACGTAGTCGTCCCCGCCGGCCGCCAGGCCCCGGATGCGGTCGTCCACCGAGTCCCGGGCGGTGAGGAACAGCGCCGGCACGTCCGGGCGGAAGGCACGGATCCGCTCCAGCACCTGGAGCCCGTCCAGCTCCGGCAGCATCCAGTCCAGAACCAGCACGTCCGGCTGGGCGTTCCGGGCGGTCTCGACCGCGGCGCGTCCGGCGTGCGCGACGTGCACCTCCCAGCCGCAGAGGGACAGGCCCATGGAGACCAGGTCCGCCAGCATCGGTTCGTCGTCCACCACGAGCGCGCGCAGGCGGCTGCCGTCCGGGTGGGAGAGCTTGGGCAGGATCTCGTGCAACGCCGCCAGGGACGTGGGCGAACCGTTCGCGGCGGGCGGACCGGAGGCGGGGGAGCCGGACAGCGGGCCGGAAAATGAGGAGGTCACGGTTCGCTCCTAGAGACGGGCGGGTTTTAGGGCGAGGACGCCATGTCCAGTCCAGACTCCCATCCTGTCAGGAGGATCAGCCAGACCTGTGCCCAGGCTGTGACCTTTTCTCCCCCGGAAGCCGCCTGCGGTGCAGCGCGGCTTCGGTACTGAATCGCCCTGGGTTTCTTGGAGGCTCCTGACCTTGGAAACGAGGATGGAGTCATGCCGAAGGACATCTCGCAGGATCAGCCGACCACGCGTCGGTACAGCGCGGAAGAGAAGGCCGCAGCCGTCAGGATGGTGCGCACCCTGCGCGCCGAGCTGGGGACCACTCAGGGCACCGTGAAGCGCGTTGCCGAACAGCTCGGTTACGGCACCGAATCGGTGCGGACCTGGGTCAAGCAGGCCGATATCGATGAGGGTCACGCTCCGGGCGTCACCACCGATGAGGCAGCACGGATCCGTGCGCTGGAGCAGGAGAACCGTGAACTGCGTCGTGCCAATGAAATTCTCAAGCGGGCTGCGTCTTTCTTCGGGGCGGAGCTCGACCGCCAACACAAGAGGTAGTTGCGTTCATCCACGCCCATCGGCACGAGGTCGTCGATGGGCGCCAGCTCGGGGTCGAGCCCATCTGCACCGTCCTGCGCCAGGCAGGAGTGCCGGTGGCCCCGAGCACGTACTACGCCGCGAAGTCCCGCCGGCCTTCAGTCCGGGCGCAGCGGGATGCGGTGATGATCCAAGTGGTGCGGCAATTGTGGGAGGAGAACTACCGGGTCTACGGGGCCAGGAAGATCTGGAAGGCCGCACTGCGTGAGGGCCACCAGATCGGACGGGACCAAGTCGCCCGCCTCATGCGAGTCGAAGGCATCGAAGGAGTGCGCCGCACCAAGAGGGTCCGCACGACCCGGCCAGATCCCGAGGTGGCCCGTCATCCTGACCTGGTGGTCCGACAGTTCACCGCCGGGGCGCCGAACCAGTTGTGGGTCACCGACCTGACGTACGTGCCGACCTGGGCCGGAGTTGCCTACGTGTGCTTCATCATCGATGCCTACTCGCGCATGATCGTGGGATGGCGCGTCGCCTCACACATGCGGACCTCGATGGTGTTGGATGCGATCGAGATGGCCCGCTGGTCCCGTGGCACCAGACTGGAGGGCTTGCGTTGCCACAGCGATGCAGGCTCGCAGTTTACGTCCATTCGATATGGGGAGCGGCTGGCCGAGATTGGGGCGGTGCCCTCGATCGGCACCGTGGGTGATAGCTATGACAATGCCCTGGCGGAAACGGTGAATGGCTACTACAAGGCCGAGCTGATCCGAGGTCCGGCCCGTGAGGGCCGACCGTGGAGGACCGTCGAGGACGTCGAGCTCGCCACCCTCGGCTGGGTCCACTGGCACAACAGCACCCGCCTGCACGGCTATCTGGATGACGTGCCCCCAGCAGAGTTCGAGGAAACGTTCTACGCTACAAACCGGACCGACCAGACCTTGGTCGGAATCCAATAGAACGAGTCTCCATCAAACCCAGGGCGATTCAGTACCGCTCACGCCACCGTCGGCAGGAATCCGGCGAGGGCCTCGGTGAACGCCTCGGGCCGCTCAGTGTTGATCTCGTGCCCCGCACCGTCGACCACCGTCAGCCGGGCTCCGGGTATGCCAGCGGCCAGGGCTCGCTGCACTGCGCAGGATGCGCTGGCGGCTGGTGCCGTCCGGCGCGATGACCCGGCGGGGCAGGATCCGGGTCAGGCCGGCCTGCAGCGCCATCAGCACCCGGGGCGGGTGGACCTGGCCACCGGAGATCACGTGGGAGGCCACGCGGGCCGGGTGGGTGATGGCCAGCTGGGTGGCCAGCATCGCCCCGAGGGACAGTTCGCACACGTGAGCCCGGTCGACGCCGAGTCGGTCCAGTCCGGCCACGACCTCGTCCACCGCGCGGCCGACGCTGAACTCACCATCGCCGTCCGACAGCCCGGCGATCCGGGGAGCATGGCCGACGAATCCGTCCGGCAGTCCCGCGACCTGAGCGCGCCAGGAGTCCGGGCCGGTTCCCATGCCCTGCCCGGGGGACTGGGCCATCCTGGGAGCGCTCCTCAGCGGTTCCGGGAGAACAGCATCCCCACGCAGCCGGCCGCCAGGGCCGTGAGCAGGGTCAGTGCCGCCGGCACGAGCGCCCAGAGGTCGCCCACGACACCCAACCCCACGCAAAACCCGCCCATGCACAGATAGGCGATCGCGAAGTACCGGCTCATCAGGGAGCCGGCCCGCGCCGGGTGGCGGCGCACGAGCTCGCCCATCTCCTGGGTGGCGCTCAAGTACGTGAAGCCATGCCCGACGCCGGCCCCCACCGAGGCGACCAGCGCCAGCCACACCTGCCCGGTCAGCAGCATCGCGGCGAAGCCGGCGATCCCCAGGATGACGAACGCGAAGCCGAGGCGCCGGGCCACGGGGTAGGCGACATCGCGGGACAGGACCTGGACGAGGCCGGCCACGCCGAGGACGATGGCCACGATCCCACCCAGTGCAGTGAGGCTGTCCACCTCCAGTGCGGCGCCGATCAGTCCCGGCCCCACGGACTGGTACAGCCCGATCATCGACCAGCTGGTCGCGGCCGTCAGGCTGATCATCAGGTGGCTGCGCGGCTGAACGACTGCGGCCGGTGGTCCTCCTGCCGCTGGCTCCGCCATGCCGTCGGCCACCGGAGTCCGGCCCTCCGCCGCGGTGGCACCATCCGTGCCCGCGCCCGTGTCCGTGCCCGCGCCCGTGTCCGTGCCCCCGTCCGTGTCCGTGCTCCCGCCCGCGTTCCCGGACGCGAGCGCCCCGGGCGCTGCCGGCACGGCCCCGTGCACGATCAGCAGGACCAGCACGGCCACGAGCGCCAGCGCCACACCGATCATGGGGGCTGTGGTCCCCCCCGAGGCATCCGCCAGCACGCCCGCGACCAGCGGGCCCAGGCAGGCGCCGAGGATCGCCGTCAGCGTGACGAGCAGGGCGGTGTAGGTGCGTGGCCGCGGGGGGACGGCCTGGTACAGGGCGGCGCTGCTGGCGGTCATGACGACGCCGAGGGCCAGGCCCTGCACGGCGCGGGCCCCGATCAGTGTCACCGGGCCGGCGGCCACCGCGAGGGCCAGGGCGGCCAGCACGGACACGGCCACGGCCCAGACCATGAGCGTCCTCGGAGGAAACCGCAGCAACCAGCGACCCGTCAGGATGAGCCCCGGGATGAGCCCGGCGACGTAGACCGCGTAGACGAGGGTCTGGACGGTGGCGGGGAAGCCCATCTGCTCGCGCCAGGCGGCGTACAGCACGGTGGGGGCGTTGACAGCGGCGAACGCGATGAGCGCGGCGAGGAAACCGGTGATCCGGGGTACGGGGCGCGTCTCGGTCACCCCCACCCCTCTCCGGCCAGCGACCGTCCAGTCCTCCGCTTGGTCGGTCAGCCCGTCACGGGGACGGGCACGGCGACCCGCGCCGGCGCACCAAGCGCCCGGCGCTCCTTCGATGGTACTGCGGCCGGTCAGCCCTCCTTGCCCGGCTGGTCCGGCTCGGTCGCCTGGTCGTCCTCGACCATGACGTACCGGTAGCCCTCCTGGAAGGGCTTGGGCGGGCTGGTATGGCGCTGGATGACGTCCTCATCACCCTCGACGTCCTCGCCGGCTGCCCGCCGGACGCTGGCCGGCGGCTCCTTGCCCTGCGTCCGGTACGCCGTGGCCACTCGCTGGGCCCGTTCCACCCGGAGCTGCTCGCGGGGGTTCAGGCCGGGCTGGCGGCTGGCCGGTCCGTACACGTCGTTGGCTGCGAAGCGGATCCGCCACAGGATCCGGTACCCCAGCGACAGGCCCGTGTTGTCCTTGACCAGGGGATGGCTCTTCTCGTACTCGTGCATGACATGCCTCCCAGAGGACTGCCGTTGCGACGCAACGGCCGCACCTCCAGTCTAGATTCGGCATGGGGGAAGGTGAACGGCTGGCGACCGTGGGCCGGCCGCGGCGCTCAGGACAGGCGGCGTTGCGGCGCGGCCACGCCTCAGGCCAGCGACAGCGCGAAGGACAGGGCGAAGCCGGCCGTGGTGCTCACGGCCACGGCCGGGCCGCCGTGTTCGTAGGCCTCCGGCATCAGGGTGTCGGCCAGTGAGGCGATGACGGCACCGGCGGCGAAGGCCAGTGGCAGGGAGATCGTCTCGGGGTCGGTACGGGCCAGCGGGCCCGCGCCGACCACCACGGCCACCACCAGCAGCACGGCGCAGACCGTCCAGAGCAGGACGGCCTTCACCCGGGACATGCCCCGCTCGCGCATCGATGCCGCACCCACCAGGGATTCCGGCAGATTGGACACGAAGATGGCCGCGAGCAGGGCCAGGCCACCCGTGCCCTCCGAGAGCGAGACGCCCAGGGCCACGTTCTCCGGCACGCCGTCGAGGGTCACGGCGGCCAGCAGGGCCAGGCCGGCCGCGCCACTGGAGGATGAGGCCTGGGGCGCCTGGCCGTGTGCTGCGGCATCGGTGTCCAGTTTCGCGCTGCCCTGCTGCAGCTCGGCCTCCTCGGACGAGGAGCCGGGCTGCGCCCAGCGGTCGAGCAGCGCGCTCAGGACCGTGAACACCACGGCACCCACGAACAGGCCGATCACGGCCCGCCAGAGGCCGCCGCGCTCGTAGGAGTCCTCGAACAGCTCGAAGGTCAGTGCAGTGATCAGGGCCCCGGCAGCGAAGGAGAGCAGGATGGCCAGGAGGCGCTTGGGCAACTCGAAACGCACGCCGATCAGGGCGCCGATGACGAGGGCGCTGGAGGCGATGACGCCGAAGACGAGGGACTCGGCCATGGCTTGAGAGGGCTCAGACGGCCCGGTCGGGGCCGGCCTCGGTGGCCGTGGAGCCGGAAGGAATCTGCTCACTCATGACGCTCTCCTCATCGGGGTCTCCCGCTGCGGCGGGCCCATGCCCACTGCACGGAGGGCCATGATCCGCACCGGGCCGACCACGTCTGCGGTGTGGACACAAGGCTTCCGGAGTGGCGTGCGGGTGGCAATGTCTGCGGCCCCGCGCCCCTTGTCCGTGAACCTGGGGTCTGCTTAGGATCGACAGCACTCTGCAGGCCAAGGAAGTCCAGTACTCACGGGAGATGAGGACCATGGCAGACCAAACGAGGGTGACCGATGACAGCGTGCAGGTTCGCCAACTCAACCACTACCAGTTCAGTTTCCGCGCCGGGGACCAGAACAACGACGGGATGTGGACCCTTCAGTTGGTGCTCGACGAGGGTGCCTGGGAGGAGATCATCACGGTGACCGCCGAGGACGCCGACGTCCTCCAGGAGCTGTTCGTCGCCAACAAGACGGTGTTCTACGACATCAAGCGGCGACTGTTCATGTTCGGCGTGAAGAAGCCCGGACACTGAGCCGGCGCACGCCGAGGCCGGGCGGCCGGTCCGCCCCGGATTTCACTCCGATTCCCCGCCGTCAGCGCCGGGTGGTCGGGGCACCAGGTACCGCACGAACCAGTCGCGGGCCAGCCGGGCAGCCTCCTCGAGGGTGCCGCGTTCCGGGAACAGGTGGGTGGCCCCCTCCACGACCTCCAGCCGGTGCTCACAGTGCAGTTGCGTCCGCGCACGGGCGTTGAGCTCCAGCACCTGGTGGTCCCGCCCGCCCACGATCAACAGCGTGGGGGCCCGGACCAGGTGCAGCCTCGGCGCCGCCAGGTCCGGCCGCCCTCCCCGGGAGACGACGGCGGCCACCCGCGCCCCGGGCTCGGCCGCCGCCCAGAGCGCGGCGCCTGCGCCGGTGCTGGCCCCGAAGAAGCCGACGGAAGAGGACATGGTCTCCGGTTGCTGGTGCACCCAGGCCTCGGCGAGGGTCAGCCGCTGGGCGAGCAGCGGGATGTCGAAGACGTTCCCGCGGTCGTCCGCCTCCTCCTCCGTGAGCAGGTCCAGGAGCAGCGTGCCCAGGCCGGCCTCCTGAAGCACCGAGGCGACATACCGGTTGCGCGTGCTGTGCCGGCTGCTGCCGCTGCCGTGGGCGAAGACGACCACCGGCACGCTCGACGCCGGCAGGTGGAAGTGGCCCTCGAGCCCTGCGGGCTCCGCGGGGATCAGCACGTCCCGGCCCGCACCCACCCTGTCCAGGGACTCCGCCATGGCTCCTGACCTTTCCCGCGGTGGCGCTACGCGGCCGGGATCCTGGACGGACCGGCAGCCGCGCGCCGCCCGACGACTGTCCACGGTCAGCGTAGGACGCCCGGTCCGCAGCCGGGTAGGGGCGGGCAGCGGCTGATCAGGCGCGTGGCGCGGAGCCGGCCGGCTTGGTCGCCCAGTGGATCGCCAGGGTGCCGAACAGGTGCGTCTCGTGGCCCACGTCCACGAACCCGGCGTCCTCGAGCAGCTCCTGGATCTGTGCCGGGGTCTTGAAGCCCCGGCTGGTGGCCGAGAGGTATTCGTAGGCGGCGGAGTCACCGGTGATCATCCGGGACAGCCGGGGCACCACGTGCTTGATGTAGGCGGTGGAGAAGGGCTTGATGATGTTCTCCGGGGCCGGGGACGTCTCCAGCGCCACCATCCGGCCGCCGGGCTTCAGCACCCTGAACTGCTCGGCCAGGGTGGTGGGGATGTCCGCCACGTTGCGCAGCAGGTAGCCGTGGGTGACGGCGTCGAAGGTCTCGTCCGCGAAGGGCAGGTCCATGGCGTCCGCCTCGACCCAGGTGATCTGGTCGCCGCCGGGCCGTGCCCTGCCGACCTCCATCATCTCGGGGGCGAAGTCCGCCCCGGTGATCCTGGCCCCGTAGTGGGAGCGCAGCACCTGAAGCGCGATGTCCCCCGTGCCGGTGGCCAGGTCCAGCACGACCGGGGCGTCCGGAAGCTCCGCCCGTTCCACCGTCCGCCGCACGAACCGGGGCTCCTGCCCCCACGTCATGACGAGGTTCATCAGGTCATAGCGGCCGGCGATGCCGTCGAACATGGAGGAGACCTGGGCGCCGTGGTCGTCAGGGGCGGGATGCTGGGTGTTCACCCGCCCCACGCTAGTCGCTCCGCCGCGGACAGGCGTCCCGCGTCCCGGCCGCACCGCAGGCCGACGCACGGGTACCCAGTGCCACGCCGGCCCCGGAAGAGGAAGGCGACCGGCGTGGTCACTGGCGTGTCCACCATGGACCCAACCACGTGGCGAAGCCCCGCACGGCTCCTTGCGCCACCAGGTAAGGCTAGGCTAACCTCCCGAAATTAGGCAATAGCGATGTTGGCAAATGATCCGGTCGGGTCTCCGGCACCATCGTCGCCCACCGGTTCCACACCTCGTTGCCGGTCCGTCCGCAGGCCCGCCTGTGACTTCCGAAAGGCCACCTGAAGTGACCTCTTCCTCCCCCTTGCCCGTTCCCCGGCACGCCGGACCCACTCGTCGTCGGGCGCTGACGCTCGGCTCGGT
Organism: Micrococcus sp.; assembly: GCA_029961105.1. Lineage (GTDB taxonomy): Bacteria > Actinomycetota > Actinomycetes > Actinomycetales > Micrococcaceae > Citricoccus. The sequence goes on from JASBVO010000006.1 coordinate 209,518, forward strand.
CGCCCTCGGAGCCATGCTGCTGGCCGGCTGCTCCACCGGCCCGGCCGGCGGCTCGGGCGAGGGGAGCTCACCCGCCGCCTCCGCCTCCGATGCCAGCGGGGCCGCGGCGAGCTTCCCGCGCACCATCGAGCACGCCTTCGGCACCACCGAGATTCCGGAGCAGCCCGAGCGCGTGGCCACCGTCTCCTGGGTGAACCAGGACATCGCGCTGGCCCTGGGCGTGGCCCCGGTCGGCGTGGCGGCCACGGAGTACGGCGGGAACGAGAACCAGTCCACGGACTGGTTCGACGCCGCCCTGGAGGAGCAGGGCGCGGAGGCCCCCGAACAGTACTCGGAGTCGGACGGGATCGACTTCGAGGCCATCGCCGCGACCGAGCCCGACGTGATCCTGGCGACCTACTCCGGCATCGACCAGGAGCAGTATGACAAGCTCTCCGAGATCGCCCCGGTCGTGGCCTACCCCGAGGGCACCGCGCCCTTCGGCACCCCCTGGCAGGACTCCACCCGGATCATCGGCGAGGCCCTCGGCAAGGAGGACGCGGCCGAACAGGTCGTGGCCGACGTCGAGGCGCAGATGGCCGAGGCCGCCGAGGCCCACCCCGAACTGGCCGGCACCACCTTCCTCTACGGGACCGTGGACCCGGCCGCGGCGGACCAGGTCTACCTGTTCACCGCCACGGACAACCGCCCGAAGTTCCTCTCCGCCCTCGGCATGGAACTGGCCCCCGTGGTCGCCGAGAACGAGGACGCCGAGGACGCCTTCTTCCTGACCTGGTCCCCGGAGCGCGCCGACGAGCTCGACTCGGACATCTTCGTCTCCTCCGCCACGGACGCGTCCGTGGGCGAGGCCATCAAGGCCGACCCGCTGCTGGGCTCCATCCCGGCGGTGCAGGACGGGACCCTGGTCCTGCAGACCGACGAGCAGGAGGTGCTGTCCATCTCGGCGGCCTCCCCGCTGTCCATCCCGTGGGCCCTGGAGAACGCCCTGCCGAAGATCTCCGAGGCGGCGCAGAAGGCGGGCGGCTCCGCTGAGTAGTCACCTGGAGTCCCGGCGGGGTGCGGCGTGAGCCTCGCCCCGGCCCGGGTGCCGCGCGTCCCGGCACCCCGGACGGCACGGCGGCGGCCGGTCACCTTCCTGGTGGTCCCCGCCTTCGTGCTGGCGCTGGCGTGCGTGGCGGCCCTGGCCCTCGGGGCCCGGTCCGTGGCCCCCGCCACCACACTGGACACCCTGGGCGCGTTCCTCACCGGCGCCGGTGCCGCCCCCGGGGACATCGACGCCGCCGCGGTGCTCTCCCGCATTCCCCGCACCGTGACCGCGGTGCTGGTCGGCGCGGCGCTGGCGGTGTCCGGGGTGGCCCTGCAGGGCGCCACCCGCAACCCGCTGGGCGACTCCGGCCTGCTGGGCCTGACCGCCGGGGCCTCGCTGGCCGTGGCCGTCGGGCTCGGCGTGGGGTTGCCCTCCGGGCTGGCGACCGCCGTGGTGCTGGCGATCCTCGGCACGGTGCTGGCCGCCGTCGTGGTCTATGCGGTGGCCGCGACCGCCTCCCGGCTGGGCGCCGGCACCGACTCCGCCCCCGGCCCGCTGTCCCTGGTGCTGGCCGGCGCCGCCGTCACGGCCGGCTGCACCGCGGCCACGAGCGCCCTGCTGATCCTCTCCCCCGCAGTGCTCGAGCGCTTCCGGTTCTGGACGGTCGGCTCGGTGGCGCGCACCTCCCTGGAGGACGCCGCCTGGCTGGCGCCGGTCATCGCCGCCGGCATCCTCCTGGTGCTGGCGGCCGCCCCCGGCCTGGACGCCCTGGCCCTCGGCGATGAGCTCGCCCACGGCCTGGGGTCCCGCCCCGAGCGGCTACGGCTGACGCTGCTGGGCGCCACCGTGCTGCTGACCGCCGCGGCCACCGCCCTGGCCGGGCCCGTGGTGTTCGTCGGCCTGCTCGTCCCCCATGCCCTGCGCCGGTTCCGGCCGGCGTCCACCCGCGTGCTCGTGCTCGGCTGCGCCCTGTGGGGCGCGGTGCTGCTGGTGGCCGCCGACCTGGCCGGCCGGCTGGTGATCGCCCCGCAGGAGATCCACGTGGGCGTCACCACCGTGCTGATCGGCGTGCCCGTGCTGCTGGTGCTGCTCCGGCGCAAGGCGGTGTCCCTGTGAGCGCGCCGGCTCGTCCGGCCGCCCCCGCCCCGGCCGACCTGCCCGCTGCGGCGCCCGTGGCGGTGGCCGCCGTCCGTTCCCTGCAGTCCGGGTCCCGACGCCGGCTGCTCGCCGTCACCTGCAGCCTCGCCGTGGCCCTGGTGCTGGCGATGGGGGTGCGCGTGCTGCTGGGCGCATACACCGTCACCATCCCCGACTTCGTGGCGATCCTGGGCGGTGAGACCATTCCCGGGGCCTCGTTCATCGTGCTGCAGGAGAAGCTGCCTCGGGCCGTGGCCGGTGCCCTGGCCGGTGCCGGGTTCGGCGCCGCGGGGGCGCTGTTCCGGCGGACCCTGCGCAACCCGCTGGCGAGCCCGGACATCCTGGGCGTGACCCAGGGAGCCGCGGTGGCCGCCGTCGGGATGCTGGTCCTCGATGCGGGGGCCGGCGGCGGGGCAGTCATGGCGGCGGCCGCCCTGGCCGGCGGCCTGGCGGCGACCGCGGTGGTGCTCGGCTTCTCCACGGCGGGGCGGTCCGGTGGACGCCTGGGCGCCGGCACCCCGGGCGGGTCCGGCGGGCTGGCCGGCGCCCTGGGCGGTACGGCGTTCATCGTGGCGGGCATCGCCGTGGCCACCCTGTGCCAGGCCGTGCTGTCCGGGGCGATGCTCTCCCTGAACCAGCACGACCTGCAGTCCGCGGCGATCTGGACGGCGGGATCGCTCAATGCGGTGACGTGGGAGCGGATCGCGGTGCTGGCCGTCCTGCTGGTGGTGCTGCTGCCGGCCGGCGGGACGCTGCACGCGCATCTGGCCCCGGCCGACCTGGGCGGGGAACTGGCCCACGGCCTGGGGTCCCGGCCGGGCCGCACCGGGCTGGGGGCGCTGGCCGTCGGCGCGCTGCTGGCCGCGGCGGCCACCGCCGCCACCGGGCCGCTGGCCTTCGTGGCCCTGCTGTCCACGCCGGTGGCCCGCGGGCTGACCGGCGGACGCCCCTCCCTGCCGGTCGCCGCCCTGTGCGGCGCGGTGATCGTGGTGGTGGCGGACTTCCTGGCCGCCGAGGCGTTCGGCGGGGCTCGGTTGCCGACGGGCGTACTGACCGGAGCGGCCGGCGCGCCGTTGATGCTGTGGCTGCTGGTGCGGTCCGGACGGAGGAGCTGAATGAACACGGAATCTGGAGAGCATCCCGGGGCCGGCACCGCCGACCGGACCGGGACGGGCCCGGTGGCGGCCGAGGGCCCCGCGCCGGCGATCCGCCTGCGCGGGGTGACGCTGGGCTACGGCGACCGCGTGGTGGTCGGCCCGGGCGAGCCCCTGGACCTGGACCTGCCCGCCGGCCGGACCACGGCGATCATCGGGGCCAACGGTTGCGGCAAGTCGACCCTGCTGCGCGGACTGACCCGCCAGTTGCCGTTGCTGACCGGCACCCTCGAGGTGCTCGGCCGGTCCGTGGACCGCTGGCCCGCCCGTAGCTATGCCCGCACCGTGGCCCTGCTGCCCCAGTCGCCCGTGGCCCCGGACGGGATGACCGTGGAACAACTGGTGGACCGCGGGAGGCACCCGCACCGCGGCTGGTTCGGCGCCCGGACGGCCGCCGACACCGAGGCCATCGCCCGGGCCCTGGAATTGACGGACCTCGTGGACCTGGCCGGCACCGACGTCTCCGAGCTCTCCGGCGGCCAGCGCCAGCGCGCCTGGCTGGCCCTGGTACTGGCCCAGCAGACCCCCGTGGTGCTGCTCGACGAACCGACGAGCTACCTGGACCTGTCCCACCAGGTCGAGCTCATGGACCTGGTGCGCTCGCTGCCGGACTCCACGGCGGCCGGGAGGCGGGCCACCGTGGTGGCAGTGCTGCACGAGCTGAACCTCGCCGCCCGCAGCGCCGACCACATCGTGGCCATGGCCGGCGGCCAGGTCGTGGCGGCGGGTCCACCGGGCCAGGTGATGACCCCCGCGCTCCTGGAGGAGGTCTACGGGCTGGACGCCGACGTCGTTCCCGATCCGCTGCTGGGGCACCCGGTGGTGCTGCCGCGGACGCCGGCCGACCGGCTGGAGGGCTGAGGGCTCAGGCGAACAGCGCCACCACCATCACCATGGGCAGGGAGACGATCGAGGCGATCGAGGTGACCATCGTCAGCGTCTTGAAGGTGCCCTGGGTGGACAGTCCGAGCAGTGCCTTGAACATCCAGAAGAAGTTGCTGTTGACCTGGAGGGCGAACATCGCGCCCGAGGCGATGGCTAGGCCGATGACGATCGGCGAGACATCGATCGACCCGAGGATCGGCCCGATGATCCCGGCGGCGGTGATCGCGGCGACCGACACCGAGCCGATCGCCAGGTGCAGCGCCGCGGCGATGCACCAGGCCAGCAGGATGCTGAGGATGGCCGGTGCCCCGGCCTCGGCGGTGAAGAGCCCGGCCATGATCGTGTCCAGGCCGGTCTCCCCGATGACGGCGCCAAGGGACCCGCCGATGCCGGTGATGAGCAGGATCTCCCCGGTGGTGTGGAACCCCTCGCTCATCGCCGTCCCCGTGCCGTCCGCCCCCAGGGCGCGTCGGCAGAGCAGGTAGGCACCGAGCAGGCCCGCGAAGAGCGCGAGGTTGGCGTTGCCGAGAAAGGCGATGACGTCGTTCGAGAACCCGAACAACTCGGCGAAGGCCCCGAACGCGATCATCACCAGCGGCACGAGGATGGGCAGCAGGGAGACGAACAGCGGGGGCGTGCGGGTGTCCTGCGTGACGAGCTCAGTGGTCTCCAGCTCGATCATCGCCTCGTCGACCCGCTCGTCCCTGGGCGGTTTCCAGTAGCGTCCGCGGAGCAGCTGGCGGAACACCAGGGTCGTCACGATCGCGGTCAGCGGGCCGAGCACGAAGCCGTAGAGCAGCCAGGTGCCGAGCGGAATCCCCATGAGTCCCGCGATGGATACCGCGGCCAGGCCCGGGACGACGAAGACGTAGCCGGCGAAGATGCCGGTGCCCAGCGCGCCGGACATGAGCGGCAGGCCCGCGGGACCGACGTAGGGCCCGGTCGACCGCGCCACGGGCGCGGCCAGCACCACCTGCACGTCCACGTAGATCGAGGGGAAGATCGTCGACATCGCCGCCGTCAGCGCGTACGGGAGCCGGCGCGCACCGACACCGTTGACCAGCAGGGTCACCATCTTCTGGAAGGCACCCATCGCGTGCAACAGCGCGCCGATGAGCACTCCGAAGCCGATCAGCAGGCCGACCTCGGCCATGATCTCGCCGAAGCCGGTGGCGATCGCCTCGATCGTGGCCGTGAACCCCACACCGGTGGCCAGGCCGAGGTAGAGGGAGCCGATGACCAGCGAGATCACCGGGTCGACCTTCAACCGGATGATCAGCACGACGATCACTGCGATGGCGATCACCGTGTGGAGGATGACCATGACGTGCTCCAATCGCAAGGCGGAGCGACGGCGTCCCCCGTCGTCACCGCCACGACGAGCACACCATCTGACGGCGGCAGTCCCAGTGTCAAGGCGTGGCCCCCGGCAGTGCGACCGGAGCCGGCGGGACGGCGTCGACCGTGCCGTCCAGGGGGCAGGTGCCCGTGCCGGACAGGTATCCGGCACGCATGCCACGGCGTCCCGACCGTCCATATCGTGGGAGGCGGGGGTGTGCCGTGCTGCCCGGCACGTCGCCGACGCCCGGGTCACGGGGGATGTCTGCGCATGTCTTCGATCGTGTCCATCGCGCACGCGGTGTTCCGGTCCGTCGGCACGGGGCATCATCGTGCTGCCGGAGCACCAGGCACCGTACCGCTAGAGAGAGGAGACTGCGTCCGTGAAGCTCCGTACCCGCACCGTGACGGCCCTCGCCCTCGGATTCACCGTGCTGGCCGCCACCGGATGCGCTGGCGGTCCCACCACCCCGCCGGACCCGACAGTCACGGTGACCGCCGCGGCCTCCGTCCCCGAATGGACGCGGAGCGTGAACCCTGAGTGGGACTTCCTGACCGCAATACGCTCGAGCGGCATGGACTTCACCCGGGACTGGGAGGCGGACCTGGAAGCCCTCGGCGTGGACCTGGCGGAGACGGACACCTTCCAGCTGCGCAGCCAGGTGTGCGGAACCGCCATGGACGATGGTGAGGGCGACTACAACCCTGCCAGCCGGACGCACGAGTTCTGGCTGTCGTCGTTCTATGACGAGGTTCGCAGGATGGGCCGGGGTGGCGCCTGGGACGTTCCCCGCACGGTCGCGTACCACCACTGCCCGTCCCGGTTCGAGGCCGTGGGCGCCGTGCAGGAGTTGGAGGCCCGGTCCCGTTGAGCGTTCGTGTTGGCCCCGCAGGGGCAGCGGGGCAGTCTCAGCCGGTCAGGTCCTGCACGAGGTCCTGGATGCGTCCTCCGGTTCCGGCCCGAGGGGCGCGCTGTCTCCGTAGCCCGGCAGGTCCGGGGCGTAGACGGTGTACCGGTCCGCAAGCCGGGACAGCACCCCGCGCCAGTACGCCGAGCTCTCTCCCACCCCGTGCAACAGCAACAGCGGGCGGCCGGAGCCGGCGACGAGATAGTGGATCCACCTGCCGTTCAGGTGGAGTTCGCGTTGAGCGAGGCCCATGCGTGCCCGTTCCTCAGTGGTGACCATCCAGTGCCGTCCTGTCCAGTCCGCTGCAGCCTGCCCCGATCATTCCATGCCCGGGCATCCTGCCACCCCGGGCCGACCCGCCGGGACCGTCATCGGCCTTGCTCGGCACGGCGCCACAGGGGACGATGACCACAGCGCCAGATCGCGCATCACCGGCACGTCAGCACTGACCCCTGGAGGCACCATGAGCCAGCCCACCATCGACTCAGCCACCCCCATGGTCATGCCCGCCGCCTTCTTCGGCCACGGCAACCCGATGAACGCCCTGGAGACCAACCGCTACACCTCCGCATGGAAGGCCTTCGGCGAGGCCGTGCCGACACCGCGGGCCATCCTCGTCGTCAGCGCCCACTGGTACATCAACGCCACCGCGGTCACCGCCATGCCGGACCCGCGCACCATCCACGACTTCTACGGCTTCCCGCAGGAGCTGTTCGACCTCCAGTATCCGGCCCCCGGCCTGCCGGGGCTCGTCGAGGAGATCAGCGACACCGTCCACCCCACGTGGGTCGGCGCCGACGTGGACAGCTGGGGCATCGACCACGGCACCTGGTCCGTGCTCACCCATGCCTTCCCGGACGCCTCCATCCCCGTGGTGCAGATGAGCATCAACGCGGACAAGCCGCTGGACTACCACCTCAAGCTCGGTGCGGACCTGGCCCCGCTGCGCGAGCAGGGCATCCTGATCGTGACCAGCGGGAACATCGTGCACAACCTGCGCAGCATGGACTGGAAGCGCACCGACGACGGCTTCGACTGGGCGCACCGCTTCAACGAGGACGCCAAGGAACGCCTGCTCACCGATCCCACCGAGATGCCCACCCTGGACGCCCACGCGGACTGGCACCACGCCGTGCCCACCCCGGACCACTTCATCCCGTCCCTGTACCTGGCCGGTCTGGCCGGTGCCGCGGGCAGCTCGGGGAGTGCCGCAGGCACCGGGACTTCCGGCCAGCCGGGGATGGACGTGCTTGTAGACGGCTATTCCTACGGCTCGCTGTCCATGACGGCGTACACGCTGGGACTGGACTGCCCGGCGTCGCCGGACGGGGACGGCTCCCCCGTGCCACCGGTGGACCTGCCGCCGGACGGGTCCAACATCTGATGGAGTCGACGGTCCCCACGGAACCGCCCCCCGCGCCCGACTTCACCGTCAAGACGTCCCTGGCCGGTGACCTCGTCCGCCTGGTCCCCGCCACCCGTGAGCACGCCGCCACCCTGCACGGGCTGCTGGCGGACCCGGAGGTCGGACGGCTCACCGGCTCGGTGCACACCTCCGACGCCGGCCCTGCCGGCGCTGCGCCGGCGATGCCCTGGAGCGTGGTGCAGCTGGAGGAGATCTACGAACGCTGGTCCCGCGCGGATGACCGCCTTGTCTGGGTCATCGAGGAGCGTTCCTCCGGGGAGCTCGTCGGCGAGTCGGTGCTCCATGAGCTGGACGAGGACAACCTTGCCTGCGGCTTCCGGATCTGGATCTCCGGGGCCCGGGACCGCGGACTGGGCACCGAGGCGGTGGAGCTGACAATCCGGCACGCCTTCGAGGACCAGCACCTGCACCGGGTGGGACTGGAGGTCTACGACTTCAACCCGCGGGCCCGCCACGTCTACGAGAAGGCCGGCTTCGTCCTGGAGGGCACGATGCGCGAGGCCCTGCGGTTCGACGGCCACTGGGTCGACTGCCACGTCATGGGGCTCCTGGCCCGGGAGTGGCACGCACTGACCCGACGGTGAACCCGCTCCGGTGAGACCCCGGCCCGTGGACCGCCGCCCCGTCCACCACCCCGTCCGCCAGCCGTTCACAGCGGGACGGCCCCCGGGCACACTGTCTGCCATGGCTCATGGAGACATCACCCACATCGACATCCCGGTGGCGGACGTCGGGCGCGCCACCGAGTTCTACGGCAACGTGTTCGGCTGGGACATCAATGAGTACCCCGGCTTCGAGGGCTATCCCATGTGGCGGGCGCCCAACCAGGTCAGCGGCGGGGGGCTCGCCCCGCGCAGCGAGGGCTTCACCCAGCCCCGGTCCACGGTGGAGGTCGACTCGATCGACGACACCCTCGCCAAGGTCACCGAGCTCGGCGGCGAGGTCCTCGCGCCGAAGACCGCCATCGACCAGACCAGCTGGTGGGCGGTCTTCCGGGACCTCGACGGGAACGAGATCGGTCTCTACGAGGGCCACACCTCGTCCGGTTGAACCGCGTCACGGGCCCGCCCAGGGGGCCGGTCACGTCCTCCGGCGCCTCGCTCAGGTGAGGCGCATCGAGGTCAGGCAGGTCGGGTCCTCCGCGCCGGTGGCGATGTCCGCCGTCGCGCTCTTGCCCTGCGCCCGGACCTCGATGGTTCCCTCGATGTCCGCCGGCAGCCAGAGGCCGACGAAGCCATTGGCGTAGGTGGTGCGGTCCTCGTCCAGCAGGACGGTTCCGTCCGCGGCGGTGACGGTCACGTGCACGGGGATGTCCACGAGTTCGCCCTGGCAGCCGGACAGGCTGTGGTGGAAGCAGTCGTGGGTGGTGGTCTCGTAGGGGGCGACCGCCAGGTAGAACCGGCCCTCCGGCACGTCCAGGCCGACCTGCCGGTCCTGGTCGGCCAGCACCACCTGATCGGCGGTGACCGAGGCCGCGAGCCCCTTCTCCCGGTCCTCATGCGTGGAGTCCAGCGCCTCCACGACCTCCTCCGCGGACCCGCCCTCGAAGCCGTACTCCCCCAGCAGGGCCTCGACGTCGGCCGCGTCGGTCGCCACGCCCGGCACGGCGGCCGAGGACGTGGTCCCCGAGCCCGCGCCGGGGGCGGAGCATCCCGCCACGAGCAGCAGGGCCGCGGCGGCGGTCAGGACACGGGAGGCGGTGCGGATCTGAGGAGCGGCGGGGAACATGCCCTCCATTCTGCCCCCGGATGAATCCTTTGGCGCCTCCCGTGACTGATGGAACAGTGGGCGGCACGGCACGCACGCCCGTGAGAGAAGGAGAACACCATGGCGAAGTACCTGATCATCGGCGGACACGGCAAGGTGGCCCTGCGCACCGCCCCCCTGCTGGCACAGGACGGCCACGAGGTCACCTCGGTCATCCGCAACCCCGATCACGCCGCTGACGTCGAGGCGGCGGGCGCCACGCCCCTGGTGCTCGACGTCGAGACCGCCTCACAGGATGAGCTCGCCCAGGCCTTCGCCGGGCAGGACGCGATCATCTGGTCCGCCGGGGCCGGTGGCGGCAACCCGGAGCGAACCTACGCTGTGGACCGGGACGCGGCCATCCGCTCCATGGACGCCGCCGAGCAGGCCGGCGTGAAGCGCTACCTCATGGTCTCCTACTTGGGCGCCCGCCCGGCGCACGGTGTCCCGGAGGACGACTCCTTCCACCCCTACGCCACGGCCAAGGCCGCCGCCGACGACCACCTGCGCACGTCCAGCCTGGACTGGACCATCCTCGGCCCGGGCGCCCTCACCACGGAGGATCCGAGCGGGCGCATCCGGCTGGCCACCGCCGCCACCGTCGGGGAGCTGCGGGACACCTCCCGCGGCAACGTGGCGGAGGCCATCCGCGCGGCCCTGGCCTCCGGGAACTCCATCGGCAAGCAGTACGAGTTCGTGGACGGCGAGGAGCCCGTCGCCGCCGTCTTCGCCCGGGCCTGACGGCAGCCCCCGCCCGCGGTACGCAGGCCTCCCGGGGGCAGACAGCGCGCATGCGCCGGTGACATCCTGAAGGGGCGGTCCCGTCCACGTCCCGCGACGCAGTGTCCACCCCGACCCAGGAGCACACCATGCCCCAGTTCATGATCTCCGTCTGGCACGCCCCAGGAACCCAGCAGCGGGCCCTGGGCCCCTATGACTCCGAGGAGGCCATGCACGCGGCATTTCAGGCGGTCAGCGAGTTCAACGAGTCGCTCCAGGCCGAGGGGGCGTGGGTCTTCGCCTGCGGCCTGACCGCGCCCGAGGAGTCCTCCGTGGTGGACGGGACCAACGGGGGCGAGCCCACGGTCACGAAGGGCCCCTATGCCGAGGCCTCGGCGCACCTGGGCGGGCTGTGGGTCGTGGAGGTCAACGTACCGGACCAGGCCCACGAGCTCGCGGCGCGCGCCTCGGCGGCGTGCGGCCAGCGGGTCGAGGTGCGCCAGCTGCAGGGCTGAGCGCGGCCTACCTCCGTCTCCCGGCGAGCAGCAGCCGGTCGAGTACCCACATCACGGCCGCCACCGCGAAGAAGAACGCCAGGATGGCCGCCAGGTAGACGGACACCCCGGCGTATCCCATGCGGGGAACGTCCATGATGCTGTACGGGTACCAGTCCAGCCACGGTCCGCGCAGCAGGGTGAACGCCAGCCAGGCCAGCGGGATCACCGCCGCCAGGCCGATCCGCCGCCACGTCACCTCCCCCTTGCGGTCGAAGAGCAGCCAGACCAACGGGGTCACGAGGGGGGTGATGACGTGCTGGATGGTGTCGTTGACCTGCTCCACGCGGGTCATCGGATCAGCGTCCCGCAACAGCACGTTGAACACCACCCCGGTGATGACGATGCACGCCACCCCGGCGATCCGTGCCGCGTGGAAGAGCTCCGAGCTGCGGCGCGGCCGGATGGCCAGCAGCAGCGAGGTGAGGCCCACCAGGAAATTCGACAGGAAGGTGAAGTACGTCGGCTGGTTCACCATGTGGTCCCAGCCGGCGGCGAACCCGCCCGCGAAGCCGGCGTCCACCGGCAGGCTGGAGGCCTTCCAGGACCCGATGTAGAAGCTCAGCCCGTTGCCGGTGAAGGACAGCAGCGCGGCGAGGATGTACACCACCCGTCCGACGTCGGCCCACCACGCCGGTGCGCGCCGCGCGGTCCGCTCGGTTCCGGAGACCACGGCCACCGCGATCAGTCCTGGTGCAGGCAGATGATGTTGCCGACCGTGTCATCGATCAGCGCATCGGTGCCTCCGTACTGCTGCTTGGTGGGCTCCATGATGACCGCGGCACCCCGGGCCCGGATCTGCTCGAACTCCTCGGTGCCACCGGTCAGCGTCATGGCGAACGCCGGCATCCCGGACTGGCGGACCTCGTCCTGGTAGGCCTTCGCCGCACCCCGGGCGGCGTCGAGCACCAGGGACGCACCGCCGTCGGGCCCCGGGGCGCGCAGCGACAGCCAGCGGAAGTCCCCGGAGTCGAAGTCCGTCTCCACCTCGAAGCCGAGCACCTCGGTGTAGAACGCCTTCGCCGCGTCCTGGTCGTCCACGAGCAGGAACGCCTGGGTGATCTTCATGGGGAGCCTTTCGACGTGGGATGACGGGCCGGACCGCGTGCCGGACCCGCACCCCCTAGTGTGGGCACTGGAGAACGGCACCGCCAGCACATTCCGCCCAGCCAACCAGGAGGACCCGGCATGAGGATCGGCATCGTCATCGGCTCGGTACGCGAGGGACGTCTCGGCACGTCCGTGGGGGCGTGGGTGGCCGACCGCGCCCGGGCCCTGGACACCTCGGCGGTGCCCGGAGGGGTGGAGTGGCAGGTCCTGGACCTCAAGGACTTCCGCCTGCCGGTGATGACCGACGAGAACTGGGCGCAGGCCGCGGACGGCCCGGCCGAGGTGCACCGGTGGCGGGACGCCGTGGCTGCGTGCGACGGCTTCGTCTTCGTCAGCCCCGAGTACAACCGGAACATCCCCGGGGCGTTCAAGAACGCCTACGACCTGCTCTCCCGGCAGTGGATGGACAAGACCCTGGCGATCGTGGCCTACGGCGGGCTCGGCGGGGTGCGGGCCAACGAGGCCTGGCGGATCACCACCGCCGCGTACAACATGCACGTGGTGGGCGACTCCGTGAACCTGGTGCGCCGGATGGACTTCCCCGGTGGCGAGCTCGCCCTGACCGACCACCACGACCGATCCCTGGACAAGGTCCTGCGCCGCCTCGTGGACCTCACCCGCGCCGTCAGCGCCGAGCGGGCCGTCACGGGCCGTTGACCCCCCGGGGCCTCGCCGGCACGCGAGCTCCCGCCGGCCGGATCCTCCTGCCGGAGGGCCAACCCCTCCCGGACCGTGGTCCCAGCCCCTTCCCTCCGGAGCCGCCTGCCATGACCCGCCCGACGCCGGTCCCGGCACCCCCGGTGCCCCTGCGCACCGAGCGCTTGTCCCTGCGGTACTTCCGCGGTTCCGACGCCGGTGAGCTGCTGCGCTACTACGGTCGCCAGGACACCACCCGCTACCTGCTGGACGGGCCGTGGGATGCGGCCAGGGCCCGGCACGAAGTCGCTCGGCGCGCGGGCCGGCTGCACATCACCGCTGCCGGCTTCGCCGTGTGCCTGGTGGTCGAGGAGCCGGGCCCAACCCGTGCGGCCGGTGAGGACGGCGGCCGGCGCGGAGGCACGTCGCCGGGCGAGCCGGCCGGGGAAGGCGGCGGCGCCGTCGTCGGGGACATCACGTTGTGGGCCGTGGACGACTCCCTGTCCCTGGGGGAGATGAGCTGGGTGTTCGACCCGGATGCCGGCGGCCGCGGCCTGGCCACGGAGGCCGCCCGGGCGGTGCTGGACCTGGCCTTCGGCCACTACGGCATGCACCGGGTGCGCGTGCGGATGGACGCCCGCAACGCCGCCTCTGCCCGCCTCTGCGAGCGCCTGGGCTTCCGCCGCGAGGGGCTGCTGCGGCGGGACTGGCTGATCAGGGGCGAATGGACGGACACCCTGGTCTACGGGATGCTTACCGAGGAGCGCCCACGGTGAGCGGATACTGTCGTCCCATCACCGTCCGAGGAGGCTCGACGTCCCACAGCACCCCGCCCAAGCCGGCACGCCCGCTGACCGTGCCGGAAGTGGCGGAGGTCGTTGCCGGGACGATCGGTGCGCTGGGAGTCGCGTCCCCCGTCGTCATCGGCCACTCCATGGGCTGCCAGGTCGTCGTGGACGCCATAGCGGGCCATCCGGAGCTGTGCTGCGCGTACGTGCTGATCGGCCCGACCGTCGACCCGGCGGCGCGACGGCCCCGGGGATTGTTGTCCGTCCGCACGCTCGGCACCAGGGAGATCGTGGACATCTTCTCGGTCCGCGCGGCACCGGAAGCCCTGGCGGTCCGGCCCCGAGCCGAGGGCGATGGCCGGGACGACGCCGTCGCCGACCTCCGCAGGGGCGCCCCCAGCGGCCCGCTAATCCTCCAGCTGGTCGTCACCGGTGGCCAGCAGGGCCAGGATGCGGGCGGACTCGGGAGCGTCCGACGTCTCGTGCGTGGTCATGCTGTGTCCCTTCGGGTCAAGTGCCGGCCTCGCGCCGGCGTCGGGTCCTCTTGAACTGTCAGAAGTACGCCATACTAGCCGGGACCCGCCGCGAGAGGGAGGCCGGTACAGCGGATTGACTTGGGGCTTTCTCCATCTGCGGCGCGTTCTCGGGCAGGGTCCCGCCGGCCTGGCCCGTGCCCGGGGGATCTCCAGGGCACGCGCATCGTTCCGCCCGCCCTGGCACCCAGGCCCGGGTTCAGCGGGCCGCGGCCTCGACGAGGAGGATGCCGCCGATGATCAGGGCGATCCCCAGGGCCATGACCCAGGTGAAGCGCTCCTTGAACAGGGCCGCGCCCAGCACCGCCGTGATGGCCACCCCCGCAGCCGACCAGATGCCATAGGCCACGCCCAGTGGCATGCCAAGGGCCAGGACGGCCGCGAGGAGGGTGAACGCGAGGGTATAGCCGGCGACGACGGGCAGGTACCAGGCCCTGGAGCCTTTCGTGGCCATGCGCAATGACAAGGTGGCGCTGACCTCGGCGACGATGGCCAGGCTCAGAAGGAACCAGTGCATGCCGTCTCTCGTCCCTTGCCTGGCAGCTCCGCGTCCTCGCGCTCGCCCGCCGCGTGCGATCCTAGTTCCACGCACAGCACCCCGGTGATGATGACCAGGATGCCCAGGCCCATCGTCCAGTTCATGGGCTCGCCGAACAGGACCGCGGAGAGGGTGGCGGTCAGGGCGACCCCGCTGGCGGCCCAGATCCCATAGGCGGCTCCCAGGGGCATGCCCTGGCGCAGCGCTCCGGCGAGAAGGCTGAAGGCGACGAGGTAGCTGGCCGCGGTCACGCCATAGAGAGGAGGCGTTTCCAAGGCGGCCTTCAGTGTCAGCGACCCGGTGACCTCGGCCAGCACGGCGCCGATGAGCAGGCCCCACCGCTTCATGCTCGCGTTCCCTGGTCGATCAGGCCGAGGGCGAGGTCCAGGAGCGACTGTCGTTCATCGTGATCGAGGGTCACGACGCCGAGGCACTGGTTGATCCAGGCCCCGTCGGCCAGCAGTCGCGCGGCCTGGTAGGCGGCCCGCTGTGGCGCCGGGCCTTCGATGCCGGTCCCGAACCAGGGGTCGAGCCGGGCGACCCACTGGCTGCGCAGGCGGTCACGGAGGCGGGCGTCGGCCAGCATGGCCAGGTCCGAGGGATCGAAGTCGCCCGTCAGCGTCCAGTGCACGTAAGCCCGCAGCCGCCCCAGCGCGTCGGCTCCCGGGTCGATACGGCGGTTGAGCTCGGCTTCCCAGCGATCCACGACGTGGTCCACCACGGCCATGGACAGGGCCTCCTTCGTCGGGAAGTGATGCACCACGCCGGGCTTGGTCATCCCGGCCTGCCGCGCCACGGCATCGAGCGTCAGCACCTGGCCTTGGCGCAGCACCGCGAGCGCATCGTCCAGGAGGGATTCGCTGCTGCGGGCCACGCCGGCAACTTACCATACGAATGGTAGGTGAGGTGGGCCACTCGTGAGCGGGCATGGCCGGTTTGACCTGGCGGGGGGCGTTGCGGATAGGTTCGAGACCCGCCCCGGCTGCCGTGGATCCGGCACCGGGGGCGGCAACGTAACCAGATCCCCGTAAGAGAGGACCCAGCGTGATTGGATTCATCGTGGCCGGACTCGTCATCGGCGCCCTGGCCCGCCTGATCAAGCCCGGCAAGCAGAACCTCGGACTGGTGGCCACCCTGCTGCTCGGACTGGTCGGCTCCGTGATCGGTGGCGTGGTGGCCAACCTGCTGGGCACCGGCGACATCTTCGAGCTGAACATCCTCGGCTTCATCGTGGCCGTGATCGCGGCCGTGGCCCTGATCGGCGTCGCCGAAGCCCTGGCCGGACGCAGCCGCTCCCGCTCCCACTGATGCCTTGCCCACCGCGGGATCCCTGGAGCCCGTCACCGGACGTGCGGTGACGGGCGAGGGGCCCGGGGTGGTATGACTGGGGCATGTCGATGCAGGCAGTCGCCGGGACCGCGGTGGATCCGAGGGCTCTGGGCGGCATACCGCGGGCGCGGATGGCGGCGGGCCTCGCCGTCGCCGTACTGGTCCCGGGGGCACTGCAGACCCTGTGCCTGGTGGTGTGGGATGCCGGGCTGACCACCACGTCCTTGCTGCAACTCACCGGTGCGGTGGTGGCGGCCCTGCTCGGAGGCCTGGTCCCCGGACTGGTCGCGGCGCTGTGGGCGAGCCTGTTGCTGAACTACTTCATGGTCGAGCCCACCGGGTCGTTGTTCATCCACGACGCCGCAACGGCCGTCTCCTTGGCCTGCTTCGTGATGGTGTCGGGGGCGGTGGCCCTGGTGGTGCATCTCTCGGCGCGGCGGCTGGCGCAGGCGCGGCGGGCGCAGGCCGAGGCGGAGGTGCTCAACCGGCTGGCGCTGATCGTGGTGGCCGCGGAGGATCCGGTGTCCAGTCTGCTGGGACAGGCCCGGGAGGTGTTCGGCCTGGACGGTGTCGCGCTGTTCGTCCACCCCCCGGCCATCGCGGGACAGTCGGAGCCGAAACTGCGGTGGGAGCGGGGAGCGGCGGTCGGACGGGTGCCGGCCTCGGTGGACAAGGCGGACATGGTGGAACCGGTGGACGAACACACCGTCCTGGCGTTGCGCGGCCCGCGGGTGCCGACCGGGGAGCGGGACCTGCTGCGGGCGTTCACTGCTCAGTTGGTCGCGGTGCAGGACCGCCAGCGGCTGATGCGCAGCATGGACGAGAACCGGGTGCTGGCCCAGGACAACAAGATGCGCACCTCCATCCTGCAGGCGGTCAGCCACGACCTTCGCACCCCACTGGCCGGGATCAAGCTGGCGGCAAGCAGCCTGCTCCAGCCCCAGGGACGCTTCGATGCCGCTGAACAACATGAACTGCTGGACACCATCGAGGCCTACGCCGACCAATTATCGGGGATGGTGGAGAACCTGCTGGACATGTCCCGGATCACCGGGGACGCGGTGGGTGCGGTACTGGGGCCGGTGCAGTGGCAGGACGTGCTGCCGGGGGCGCTGGGCGCGGTCCCGGCCGAGTCCGTCGATCGGCACGGCGTGCAATCCGGTGGTCCGGTGCTGGCGGATGCCGGACTGCTGGAGCGGGTGATCGCGAACCTGGCCGAGAACGCCCACCGCCACGCCCCCGGATCCCGGATCACCCTGGTGAGCGGCGACCGGATCGACGACGCCGGGACAGTGGTCGGCGAGCTCCGGGTGATCGACACCGGCTCACTGCCCCTGCCCCAGGATCTGGAGCAGTTGTTCACCCCCTTCCAGCGCTTCGATGACACCGGGGACGGGTCCGGGACCGGCCTGGGCCTGGCGGTGGCCCGCGGGCTCACCGAGGCCATGGGTGGAACCTTGCACGCCCAGCGGACCCCCGGCGGAGGGCTGACCATGGTCCTGCGCTTGCGTCAGGCCGCCCCGGGTCCGGGCACCGGAGCACCGGCGGAGGGGCGGTGACGACGGTGCTGGTGGTCGAGGATGAACGCCGGTTGCTGCGTGCCCTGCAGCTGGCGTTGCAGTCCCACGGCTATGACGTGGTGGCCGCGCCGACCGGCACCAGCGCCCTGGCGTCCTTGGCCGAGCGCGCGGTGGACGCGGTGGTGCTGGACCTGGGTCTGCCGGACATGGACGGCCAGGTCCTCATCCGGCGGGTACGCGCCACAGCGTCGATCCCGATCCTGGTGCTCTCGGCCCGGCACGCATCCGCGCAGAAGGTGGCTGCCCTGGACGCCGGGGCCGACGACTACGTGACCAAGCCCTTCGGGCTGGACGAGCTGCTGGCCCGACTGCGGGCGGTGCTGCGCCGCGGGCATCCCACTGCGGACCTCGACCGTGTGGACACAGGGAGTTTCTCCCTGGATTTCCCCGCACGCCGAGCGGCCCGGAACGGGGACGAGGTGCGGCTGACCCCGACCGAGTGGAAGATCCTGGAGGTGCTCACCCATACTCCGGGGCGGCTGGTGCCGCACCAGGAGATGCTGGAGCGAGTGTGGGGGCCGGCCTATGTCAAGGAGACCCAGTACCTGCGGGTCTACCTGGGCCAACTGCGGCGCAAGCTCGAGGCGGATCCGTCCCGGCCCCGGCACCTGATCACCGAGGCCGGGCTCGGCTACCGCTTCGACCCCTGAACACGGCGGACCGGAGCGCCGCTCAGCCGACGTGGACCCACGGGCGGCGGGTGACGTCCGGTTCGGCGCGGCGCAGGATCTCCCGGGTGACCGGGGCGATCTCCCCGGCGCCGAACACCAGGAAGCGCAGCAGGTTGGCCAGCGGGTCGCCCTCGGTCCAGCGGAAATGCACGTGCGGCATCAGCCCGGTGACATCCCGGATGTGCAGCAGCACCGCGGCGATCGTGTTCGGCACCGCGGGCCCGTGCACCTCGAGGATCCTGTATCCGTGCCGGGTGATCCCGTGGACGTACAGCTCGGTCTCGAACTCGGAGGAGTCCTCCACCACGACCTCCAGGAAGATGACGTCGGCCTCCACCGGCAGGTGATAGACCGCCTGGGCCGCGGACAGCTTCTTGCGGTAGGCGGCCTCGTCCAGACGGCGCGGCTCGTGGGCGATGATCTGGATCGGCCCGGTGTCCTCGGCGGCCAGGAACTCCACCGCCGCCGCGTCCAGGTGGACCCGGGTGGCGTGCAGCTCGAAGGAGCGGGACGCCCGGGACGCGAAGGAGATCACCACGATGCCCAGGATGAACAGCGTGGCGATGCGGATGCCCTCGGGACGCTCCACGATATTGACCGCGGCGGTGTAGATGAACACCACGGCGATCGCCCCGAAGCCGGCCATCGACCACCATTGCCCGCGAGCCCGCGCCGACAGGGTCACCGCCACGGCTGCAGAGGTGATCAGCATCAGGACCCCGGTGGCGTAGGCCCCGCCCTGGGCGTCGACGTCGGCGTCGAAGGCCAGGGTGACGGCGAACGCGACGGCGGTCAACACCAGCACCAGCGGCCGGGAGGCCTTCGCCCATTGCGGGGCCATCCCGTACCGGGGCAGATAACGGGGCACCAGGTTCAGCAGTCCAGCCATGGCCGAGGCCCCGGCGAACCAGAGGATCGTGATGGTGCTGACGTCATAGACGGTGCCGAAACCCTCCCCGAGGTGCTCATGCGCCAGGTAGGCCAGGGCACGGCCGTTGGCCTGGCCTCCAGGCTGGAATTCCTGGGAGGGGATCAGCACCACCGTGGTGAAGCTGGAGGTCAGCAGGAACCCACTCATGATCAGCGCGGCACCGGTGAGCAGCCGTCGGGTGCCCCGGATCCTGCCCGCCGGGTGCTGCTCAGTATCGAACCGGTCCCCGCTCACCTGGGGCATGACCGCCACCCCGGTCTCGAATCCGGAGAGCCCCAGCGCCAGTTTGGGGAAGACCAGCACGGCCGCGGCAACCGCCAGCGCCGGATTGCCGTAGGAGCCGGCCAGGGCACCCGCCCAGTCACCCACCACCATGGGATGTGAGAACGCGATGGCCAGGCAGACGACGATCAGCGCGGCGTTCAGGGTCAGGTAGACCGCCACCACCACCACCGCCACCCCGATGACCTCGTGGAACCCGCGCAGGAACACCACGCCCAGGGCGCCCAGGAGCACCAGCGTGATGGCCACCTCCTGGCCGCGCAGCCCCGCAGGGACCAAGGGATTCTCCACCAGGTGCGCGGTGGCATCGGCGGCCGAGAGGGTCATGGTGATGATGAAGCTCGTGGCCGCGAAGCCGAGCAGGCCCAGGACCAGGAGCTTGCCCCGCCAGCGAGGCAGCAGGCGTTCCAGCATCGCGATCGAACCCGAGCCGTGCGGGCTCTCACCGGCCACTCGCCGATAGACCGGCAACGCCCCGAACAGCGTCACCAGCACCAGCACCAGCGTGGCCAGCGGGGACAAAGCCCCCACCGCCAGGGCTGCGATGGCCGGCTGATACCCGAGGGTGGAGAAGTAATCCACACCGGTCAGGCACATCACCTGCCACCACGGATGCCGGCTCTCCCGCTTCCCGGCCTTCGCGTAGGGCCCTTGGCGCAATCCACGCACCTCCGGCAGGTCATGCAGCAACCACCGGCGCACCCGCTCTCGCCGGGAAGGAGCAGTCCCCCGCAATTCCCACGGAGGCTGGCTCATCGTCGTCATCGCTATGTCCTTCCGCGCCATCTCGACCACTGGAACGAAGCAGACGGTACGCCTCACCACCGGCGTGCCTCCGTGATCTTGATGGATCCTTTACACCCCTCCCTGCACGACCTGCGGTGACGACGGCTTCCCGGAGCTCGCGCCGGGACGGATCAGCGCGTCCGCGCGCATGGTTCTGCAGGGCCATGCTCGAGCCATACTCGAGTCATACCTGAGTCATGCCGGAGTCCTACGCGAGCCGTTGACACCCTGATCGCCGAGGTGCCAGTGTGCACTGCATCGCAGGTGGGCCTCGATTCGCTTGGATCAGCACCGGCATCCCCCCTCTCCGGCGCTGGGTTGTAGTGCATCTCACTGGAAGGCATGGCCGTGACGGATCACCATGATGCTCTCGCCGATCGGGGGTCCGGGATTCGCGGCCCGGGCCGGCTGTTCCCCCAGGGACTGGGCACGGTTGAGAGCCGCCTCGCATCCGGCAGGGAAGGCAGGGAGGTCGCGGCCTTCGTGCCGGCGGCCGGTTCGCCCGACGGCGGAGGCGGCGGTTCGGGCGTGCTCGTCGACTCCCGGTTCGACCAGCGGGTGCGCTGGTCCCCCGGTGAACGACTGGAC
>JASBVO010000007.1 GCA_029961105.1 Micrococcus sp.
GGGCATGAACCGATTCTCCTTCGTGAGACTCGGAACGAAACCCAGGGCGCTTCACCCGGTACGGGCGCGCTCAGGCGGTTGCATTCGCCCGGATGCACCCGAGGTTCGAGTCCCGCGGCGGATGGACCGACCACCCCGGGGAGCTGCCGGTCATCGCCGGCACCGTGATCGGTCTGCAGGTGGAGTACCTGCCCGGGGACCGCGCCCGGAAGCCAATGTAGCTCTGGGTATGCAAGCCGGTCCCGGACGACGGGGTGGAGGTCGATCGCTGGTGGTCGATGTACCTGCGCCGCTTCCACCTTGAGCATGCCTTCCGCTCCCCCAAGCAAGCGCTGGGCTGGACCCGGCCGCACCTGCGCAAGCCAACCGCCGCAAACCGGTGGACTTGGCTGGTCCTAGCCGCCCACACCCAGCTCCGGCTGGCCGGGGCCCTGGCCCCGGCACGCCTGAGCCCCACCCGGCTCCGGCCCGGCTATCGCCGGAACTCCGGGCAGCGGTCCATCCCGCCAGAGCACCGAGACTCACCGGAGCCGGGCCGGACGGCCCCCAGGGCGCCACAACCGCGTCAAAGCAACTATCCAGCCCGTCGGCAAACGACTTTAAGGGTTAGCCTTAAAAGTTTAAGCAATAGGCGAATTCATCAGGCGACGCCGTCGAACAGGCTGGTGACCGAGCCGTCCTCGAACACCTCGCGGATGGCACGGGCGATCAGCGGGGCGATGGAGAGCACGGTCAGGCTGTCGAACCGCTTCTCCTCCGGGATGGGCAGGGTGTTGGTCACGACCACCTCGCGGGCGCCGCACTCGGCCAGCCGCTGCGCGGCCGGGTCGGAGAACACGGCGTGGGTGGCGGCGATGATGACGTCCTTGGCCCCGGCCTCCTCGAGCACCCGCACGGCCCCGGCGATCGTGCCGCCGGTGTCGATCATGTCGTCGATCAGCACGCAGGTGCGGCCCTCGACCTGGCCCACGACCTGCTTGGACACGGCCTGGTTCGGCACGGTCAGGTCACGGGACTTGTGGACGAAGGCCAGCGGGGCACCGCCGAGGCGTTCGGCCCACTGCTCGGCCACCCGGACGCGGCCGGTGTCCGGGGAGACCACGGTGAGCTCGTCGCCCTCGGTCCTGGAGCGGATGTAATCGCTCAACATCGGCACGGCGAACAGGTGGTCCACCGGGCCGTCGAAGAAGCCCTGGATCTGGGCGGTGTGCAGGTCCACGCTCATGATGCGGTCCGCGCCGGCGGTCCGGTACAGGTCGGCCACGAGGCGGGCGGAGATCGGCTCGCGGCCCCGGCCCTTCTTGTCCTGGCGCGCGTAGGGGTAGAAGGGCGAGATGACGGTGATCCGCTTGGCCGAGGCGCGCTTGAACGAGTCCAGCATGAGCAGCTGTTCCATCAGGTGGTTGTTCAGCGGTGCCGGGTGGGACTGCATCACGAAGATGTCCTTGCCGCGCACGGACTCCGCCGAACGGACGTAGATCTCCCCGTTGGCGAAGTCGTAGGCGCTCATCGGCAGCAACTCGGTGCCCAGCTCCTCAGCCACCTGCGCCGCCAGCTCGGGGTGGGAACGGCCGGCGGCCAGGACCAGCTTCTTCTCGCTGTGCTGGGTGATCTCATTCATGAACGTGTACTTCCTTGGGGTTGCCGACCGGTGGGGATTGCGGGGTGGGTGTAGGGAGGCGGGCTCAGGAGCCGTCGTCGGGAGCGTCCTGGGCCTGCGCGGCGTTCGCGGCCCGCGCGGACCGGGCACGGGCGGCGGCCTCGGCCGCCGGGGAACCGGGGCGGCGCTCCTCGGTCCAGCCCTCGGCGTTGCGCTGCGGGGCGACGGTCAAGGCCAGCGCGCCGGCCGGGACGTCCTTGCGCACCACGGCACCGGCACCGGTGTAGGCGCCGTCGCCCACGGTCACCGGGGCGATGAACACCGTGTTGGAACTGGTGCGCACGTGATCGCCGATCACGGTCCGGTGCTTGTTGACACCGTCATAGTTCGCGGTGATGTTGCCGCAGCCGATGTTGGTGTACTCGCCGATCTCCGCATCACCGGCATAACCGAGGTGGGAGAGCTTGGAGCCGCGGCCGATGACCGCGTTCTTCGTCTCGTAGAACGCACCGATCTTGCCCTGCTCCCCCAGCACCGTTCCGGGCCGGATATAGGTGAAGGGCCCGACGGCGGCCCCGGCACCGATGACGGCACCGGTCGCCTGGGTGCGGGTCACGGTCGCGCCGGCGCCCACCGTGGTGTCCACGAGGGTGGTGTCCGGGCCGACGACCGCGTCCTCGGAGACGTGCGTGGTGCCCTGCAGGTGCGTGTTCGGCAGGATCGTGGTGTCCGGCTCGAGGGTGACGGTGGAGTCGATCCAGGTGGTGGCGGGGTCCTGGACGGTGGTGCCGGCCCGCTGGTGGCGCTCGATGGTGCGGCGGTTCATCTCGGCGCCGAGCTGGGCGAGCTGGACGCGGTCATTGGCGCCCTCCACCTGCCAGCGGTCCTGCGTGGTCACCGCGGCCACCCGTCCGCCGGCCGCGCGAGCGATGGACAGCACGTCCGTCAGGTACATCTCCCCCTGGGCGTTGTCCGTGGTGACCTCGGCCAGCGCGGTGGCCAGCATGTCCCCGTCGAAGGCGTAGATGCCCGAGTTGACCTCGTTGATGTCCTTCTGGGCCTGCGTGGCGTCCTTGTGCTCCACGATCCCGGCCACGGATCCATCGGCATCCCGCAGGATGCGACCGTAGCCGGTCGGATCCTCCAGCAGAGCGCTGAGCACGGTGACGGCGTTGCCGTCGGCCTCGTGGGTCGCCACGAGTTCGGCGAGCAGCTCCGTGGTCAGCAGGGGCACGTCACCGTAGGTGACCACCACGGTGCCGAAGGTCGCGGCGGAGCCTGCCGGGCCGGCGTCGGGCGCGGTGCCGCCCGGCGCGGTGAGCAGTGCCTCCAGCCCGCACTGCACGGCGCGTCCGGTGCCCGGGACCTCGTCCTGGTCGGCGATGACCGGGGTGGTGCCGAGGTCCTCGGCGAGGGAGAGGATGTGCTCGGCCACCAGGTCCCGCTGGTGGCGGACGACGGCGACGAGCTGCTGCGGGGCCAGGCCGGCCGCGGCGGCGAGCGCGTGGCCGATCAGGGAACGGCCGCCGATGCGGTGCAGGATCTTGGGGGTCTTGGACTTCATCCGGGTTCCGGCGCCCGCTGCGAGGACGATGACGGCTGACGGCGCGGCGGTGGCCACGGAGGACTCGGTCAAGGATCTACGCTCCTGCATCGATCGTTCAAGGCGGGACTGCCGCAGGCCAGTCTAGACCGCCTGCTCGGGGATGAGGCCCAGTGGCGGCGTGAGGCGTGGTGAACGACTCACGGGGCCGTCGCCCGGCTGCGGGACCGGTGCGTCAGGAACGACCCTAGTTCAGTAGCCGAGCGGGCCAGCGAACCGGCACGCTCGGCGGCCCCGTTCCGCCGTCCAAGGGCATTGCCATAGATGTTCTCCAGGAGCAGGGCGGCACGGCGGAGACTGTGGTACTGCTCCACCACCGCGCGTGACCACACCCCCCTGCGGCGCCGCTCGGTGGCGTCCCCGGCCAGTTCCATCAGGTGGGGCAGCAGGGGATATTCTCCACCGTCACCGGTGCCATAGAAGCCATGCCACCCGAGGGTCTCCAGGGTTTGCGGGGTGACCGGCTCGCAGTAGCCGCCGGCACCGAGCACGATCGCCGGCTTGGCGAAGGCCATGCCCCGGAGCACCGAGCTGCCCATGCCCAGCACCACGTCCGCCGAGGCATAGGCCGCCGAAGGGTCCGGGAGGAGCCCCGGGACGATCACCACGTGGCGTCCATGCCGGGCGTTGACCCGGTTGGCGGCCGCACGGACGCGCAACAGCTCCGGTCCGTCTCCGCCGACCAGCAGGGCGGCGGGCTCGTGTTCCGCCAGTCTGTCGACGAAGGCGATGGCTGCGATGACGCCTGCGCCCTGGTCCAGGTCGGTGGTCATCTGGCTGATGAGCGAGATCACCAGATCCTCCGGGGAGAGTCCGAAGGACCTGCGAGCAGCCAGCGGGTCGGTACGCGCGCCGGCACTCGTGTCCACGGGAGGCTCCATCAGGTGCCGACGATGGTGGTTCTGGGCAGAGGACCACAGCTGCCGGGTGCCGACGATCAGGTCGAGGTGCCGCGGCAGGAACCGCGGAACATCCATCGGCTCTGCTGTGATCACCTGGCGCAACCCGAGGAGACCGTGGATGCCGAAGGAGGCGCCAATGGTCGGGGCCCACCCATAGGTGTGCACGATGTCGGCCCGCCATGATCGTGTCAACCGGATGAGGCCCGCGGCCCAGCCCGCCGAGAGGTGCGTCCCCGGCTCGGACAGGGTCAGGTCCAACCCCAGGGCATGGACGCGGTCGAGAAGCGGGCCGGGCGTGGCGTAGAGCATGACGTGATGGCCGCGATCCCGGATTGCCGCTGCCAGGTCGAGGGCCACGAGCTGTCCGTCGCCCATGCTCAGATCCTGCGGGCAGACGACGATCCTCATCCGGGTCAGTCCTCCCGTTGCCGGGTCGACGACCTGTCGCGGTGGTTCCGCGGTGCCTCGGAGGCGGACTGCAGGCTCTCGGTCACTCGACGATGCTCCTCGGCCGTCATCGTGTGGAAGATGGGGAGGACCAGCGTGTTCTCCGTCAGTCGCTCGGTCACCGGCAACGGCCCGACCCAGCCGGAGTGGCCGGCATACGCTTCCTGCAGGTGAGTGGCCATGACACCCCGCCCGGCCGAGATCCCGTCCGCGAGCAGCCAGTCGAGCAGTTCGTCCCGGTCCAGCGGGAAATCGGGCAGGACTTCCACCCAGAACGACTGGAAGTTGCTCCTCCCGTAGTCCGGATCCGTGACATAGCGCAGGCCGGGCACCGTGGCCAGTACATCCTGGTACTCGTGGGCCAGTGCCCGCCGGCGCCGGACGATCTCCGGAAGCTTGCCCAGCTGGACCAGGCCCATGGCGGCCTGCAGGTCCGTCATGCGGTAGTTGAAGCCGATCTCCGGGTAGCGTTCGTGCACTGGTGACACGCTCCCTCGGCGTTCAGCCGCGGAGAGGTCCCGCGCGTGCTCGCGCAGCCGCCGGGCCCGGGCCGCCCACTCCGGGTTGTCCGTGGTCAGCATGCCGCCCTCACCCGTGGTGAGTACCGTACGCGGGTGGAATGACCAGGCGGTGACATCGGCGCCCGCTCCGACCGGGCGCTCCCGGTAGGTCGAGCCGGCTCCGCAGGCGGCGTCCTCGACCAGGGCCAGCGAGTGGCGGTCGCACAGGTCCCGGATGGGGTGCAGGTCCAGGGGCATTCCACCTTGGTCGATCGCGATCACCGCGGTGGTCCGGGGCGTGATGACCGCATCCAGGGTCTCGGCCGTGGCGTTTCCGGTGATCAGGTCCACGTCCGCGAACACAGGCCGTGCGCCCACGTACGTCACCACGTTCGCGGTGGCCAGGAAGGAGAACGAGGGGACGATCACGTCGTCGCCGGGCTGGATCCCGGCCACGATGAGCGCCAGATGCAGCGCCGTCGTGCCGGACGAGGTCGCCACTGCGTAGGAGACGCCGTGGGCCTGGGCGAAGGCGCGTTCGAACTCCGCCGTGCGGGGTCCCTGGGTGATCCCGCCCGACTCGATGACCAGACGGACCGCCTCTGATTCCTCAGGCCCGAGCCAAGAACGCATGACGCTGATCCTGCTCATCGAAGTGCTCCCCGTCCGGCCGGGGAGTACACGCCGGGTACCGAGCCCAGCCTGGCGGTCGTCCCGAGCGCGTGGGCGCCGGCCCAGGCATCAGGGATCGTGGTCTTGGCTCCACCGTGCTCGAGGCTTGCCGTGGCCGCTTCAAGGACCGAGAGCACTCTCAGGGCGGCCCGACCGTCGGTGGGCGCCGGCTGGTTGCCGCGGATCGTCGCCGCGAAGGATGAGACCATCAGCGCGAACGGCCTGGAATTGCCCAGCGACGGCGACCAGGCGTCCTCCAGCAGGTAGGAGTTCGCCGCGCCCTGGCCGGCGTCGTCCAGGCCCCCGTCGCTGCGGTCCGGGTCGACGGCGCGGTCGAAGACGCTGAGCCGCTGTTGTGGGTTCAGGTCGTCCCAGATCAAGGTCTTCCGGCTGCCCCCGATCACCATCTGCTGGACCTTCGTCGGGGACAGCCAATTGACGTGGATATGGGCCAGGGCCCCGTTGGACAGGGGCAGGGTCAGGTACCCCACGCAGGCCTTCCCGGACCGCAGCGGGTCGGCACCTTGGGCCGAGACGAACTGCGGGTCCAGCCCTCCGGGGAGGATGAAGTCCAGTACGGACAGGTCGTGGGGGGCCAGGTCCCAGAACACGTCCGGACCGGACTGGACGAAGCCGAGGTTGATCCGGACGGCGTCCAGGTAGAGGATCTCCCCCAGCTCGCCGGCGGCGATGAGCTCGCGGATCTTGAGGACCGCAGGGGTATAGCACTCCGTGTGGGCGGCCATCAGCACGGTGCCGCGGGACTCGGCCGCGGCCACCATCTCGACGCCGGCCCCGGTCGCGTCGGCCAGAGGCTGCTCCAGCAGTACGTGCTTGCCGGCGGAAATCGCCTGCATGGCCATCTCGTGGTGGGTATGAGCCGGTGTCGCGATGGCGACCGCGTCAATATCATGCTCAGCGATCAGGTCGTCGACGGAGGCCACCACGGCCGGGTTTCCGGTCTCCCTGGCCAGGAGTTCGGCCCGGGAACGGTCGACGTCGCAGATGGCGACGAGCTCCCAGTCGGGGCTCATGGCGAAGTTCCGGGCCAGGTCTGGAGCCCGACGCTCGACGCCGATCACGGCGACGCGCAAGGCAGGATGGGAGGCGGTGTCGGTTACGGTCTTCATCAGTGCGCTCCTAACCCAGGCCCCGGATGTGCTGATTGCTCGGCAGTGGGCCGGCCACGACGACCGCATCGGCACCCAGGTCCCGCACGGCAGCGTCGATTTCCTCGATCCCCACGTAGCACAGTGCGGGGTGGACCTCGCCCCAGTCCTGGGT
This sequence comes from Micrococcus sp., assembly GCA_029961105.1. Lineage (GTDB taxonomy): Bacteria > Actinomycetota > Actinomycetes > Actinomycetales > Micrococcaceae > Citricoccus. The sequence goes on from JASBVO010000007.1 coordinate 7,009, forward strand.
GGCGTCCCCTGGTCCGACCGCTCCGTCCAGGACCACGCCGACCACCGTGTAGGCGGCACCGAATCTCCGCTCGACCTGGCGCAGGACGTAGCGCACGTCGGCCGGAGCGCCTACCAGCACGACGGAGAGGGCTTGCCCCTGCAGCCGGCCGCGGTGCAACATGCCCCGCCACAGCCTCCAGACGGCCAGTATCCTGGCCACCCGGTTCAGGACGGCGGCCAGGACGGACACCGCGAGGCCGGCTCCCGAGGCACGGCCGGGGAGGCCACCCCACGAGTAGGGGGCCGGAAGGGCATCATGCGCGCCCCGGCCATGAAGACCGGCGATGCCGGAGATCGGTTCCGGGCCCCGGGCTCGGGTCTGTGACGTCGTACGGGAGGAGAGCTGGGAAGGACGATGCACGGCAGACTGTTGCGGCGTGGCAGCCGTGCTGCGTGAGTCGACGAACTCCTGTTCGGGGGTCTGGAACACGGTTACATCTCGTCCCGCGGCCCAGGGTGGGCACCGACTGTAGAGGGCATGTGGACTCCCATGAGGATGGAGGGGTCCGCCTGCCCATGAGCATGACGCATGACCGACCCGTGGAGGCTGCCGGGGATGACGACCTCCTGTTGACTCCTCGAGCGTAGGATCGACTGCGGCCGCTCCACATGCGTGGGCCGGTACTCGAATCCGGACTCCCGGTACGCGTGCTGGGTACGCGGGGCCTCGCTATGGCTACCCGCAGCACACGGTCCCCTGCCCCGGTGCGTGTGTTCGCCGCAACGGACCCGTCACCCGTGGGTCGGAAACGGTGCCGGTCATCCTGCGGGCCGACGAACGAACACCGCCCGCGGCCGTGAAGGCTCGCGGGCGGTGAAGGGATGCGCGGGGGCACGCGGGGGCCGTGCTGGACGGCGGGTGCTGCGCCGGGATCAGACCGGCAGGTCCCGCAGCTCGGAGCGCTCCGTGATGCCCAGCTTGGTGAACACCCGGTACAGGTGTCCCTCCACGGTGCGCTGGGAGACGAAGAGCTTCTCCGCCACCTCGGCGTTGCTCATTCCGGCGGCAGCCAGGTCCACGATCTCCTGCTCCCGGGCGGTCAGCTCTCCCAGCGTCAGGGCACCGGTCACGAAGGGCGGGAACCGCAGACCGGTGGTCACCTGGAGTCTCTTCAGACGCCGCAGGGCCTCGCCGCGCCGTCGAAGGTCCCCGGTCCCGTGGTGCAACAGGACCAACCGGGACCAGGCGATCGCCGCCGGCAGGATCTCCCCGGAGGCAGCGGTGCGCTCAGCCACCGTGGCCAGTCCGCGCGGGTCGTTGTCAAGTGCCGG
>JASBVO010000008.1 GCA_029961105.1 Micrococcus sp.
CTGGCGTAGCTCCACCACGGCGTCGTGCAGGGTGGAGACCGAGCTGGCGGTGCCTCCGTGGACCGACTCCACCATGGCCCGCAGCGCGAGCACGGTGCCCGATCGCTGGTGCCAGTGGCGCGGCTCCAGCCGGTCCTGGGTGTCCAGGACCCGGCGGGCCTCGTCGAGCTGCCCGGCCATCATCAGGTTCAGGACCAGGTTCACCAGCGCATAGACGCCGAAGCGCGCCGAGAACAACGGCGTGCTGACGGCGAGGTCATGGGCGGCACGGGCCACGACGATGGCCTCCGCCGCCTGACCGGCCAGGCCCAGCACATCCGACTGCAGCAGGAGCAGGATCGCCCGGGTCCCGGCGTCGGTGCCGGGGTCCTCGATCAGCTGCCGCGACTGCTCCAGCAGCTCGTCCCGACGGTCCTCCATGTGCGGGTCCAGCAGCAGGTTGATCATGGTCCGCAGGGACTCGGGCAGCTCGGGCTCGGTGGTCATGCGGGCCCGGACCCCGGCCACTGCCTGCGGCAGTGCCGCCCAGCCGTGGGGCGCCTGGCCGGTGCGCGCCCGGTCCATGGCCAGCAGCCCGTAGACCTCGATCCGGTAGTCCGGGTCCGCTGACCGGGCTGCCAGTTGCTCCAGCTCCGCCCGTGCTGTCTCGGTACGGCCGCCGACCAGCATGAGCTCGGCCACCAGCAGGTCCGCACGCGGATCCTGCCGCCCGGCCAGGTGGGGAGCCAGCGCACGTGCGGTCGGCCAGTCCTTGGCTCCCAGGGCCCGGTACCCGGCGTCGATGACGTCCCGCAGGTCTACCGGATGCCCGCACTCCAGGGCCCAGAGCACGGCGCGTGCGGTGGACCGCTCGCCGATGGACCCGCCGACGGACCGCCACCGGGAGAACAGGTCCAGGCTACGTCCCGGAGGGATGCACGAACGCAACACCTCGGCGGGCAGCCCGGCGGCCAGGGTGACGGCGTCCGCGCCGCCGTCCCGGAGGAAACCGGCCTCGAGCAGGTCCTGGATGTGGTCTCCGGCCATCGCCCGCAGGTGGGCCCGTGAGGCCGTCCCGGCCAGGGCCACCACGTCCAGGCACTCCCGCTCACCCGGCAGCAGCGCGGCCTGCATGGACTCCACGGTGTCGATCAGCCAGGCGTCGGGATCCGGGGCGGGCCGGAGCAGTATCCACGGGGCGTGACGGCCCGGCAGGACAGGTCCGCCCTCGGCCCTGGCCAGCACTCCCTGGTGCAGTGCCGATTCCAGGAACGCCTTGACCAGCCGCGGATTGCCCCCGGTCATCCCGTGGATCGTTCGCGCAGCCCCTTGCGTGAGCGGGCCACCGAGGGTCTGCTCGCACTGGCGACGCACCTGGTCCGGATCACCGGGTTCCAGGTGGATGGTGCGGAGCATGCCCGTGTCGGACAGCGCGGCGATCCCGGACTCCCTGCCGAGCAACCCGGTACCGGTGGCCAGCAGGCTGGCGGCGCGATTCTGGACCAATTGGGCCAGGACAAAGGCGCTGGCGGCGTCCAGGTACTGGACATCCACCACGACGATCACCGGGTGGGTGCCCAACTGCTGGAGCGAGCGCAGAACGCTGACCGGTGTACTGAGCTCGTCCAGGGCGGTCAGCAGGGGAACCAGGGCCCCGTAGGGCACCTCGCGCAGTGACGGGGTGCACTGCACGGTGTGCACGTTCTCGGCCAGGCCGGAGAGGTCCAGGGCGGCCTGGACGAGCGAGGACTTCCCCGTCCCGGGCCCACCGAGGATCACTGCGCCGGCGCGGTCGGCCCCCAGCAGGTCCTCGACGAGGCTCCTGAGTTCGGGAGAGTCGGCGGGGATCCCCGCATGCTGGGCCCGCAGTCCCGCGGTCACCTCGCTCATCGACCCGCCTGCAGCTGGGCCTGGGCCGACGCCAGCCTGGTCAGGTCGGCCCGCCCGCGGACCTGCAGCTTGGCGTAGATCTGGTACAGGTGGCCCTCGACGGTGCGGATCGAGATCCCGGTGATGCGGGCGATGACGGCGTTCGTCTTGCCCTCGACGACGAGCCGGGCGATCTCCCGCTCGCGCCGGGTCAGCTGCCCCATCCACTCCGGGTCCGTGCCGCCGTCCTCGGCCGGTCCGCTCTTCGCCCGCCGCGAGGAGGCGGCATCGGAGATCCGGCGCAGCACCTGCGGTGGCAGCCCCTTCAGGAAGGGCGAGTCCGGCTGCTCGACGTACGAGGCGAAGCCGGCCGCAGACAGGGCTTCGAGGGCCTGGACGAGCAGTTCGCCGTCGTCCTCCAGGACGGACCGGGCCAGCAGCAGGGTGGGCGCCGAGGCGGCCGTCTGGGTGCACGCGGCGGCCTCCGCCAGTCGGGGGGCAAGGCCGAGATCCCCGAACTGGAAGGCGCTGGCCAGAGCAGCGAACTCGACGGCGTACAGGCCCGCCGCCGCGGCCCGGTCCGCCAGTGCCGATATGCGGGCGATGCTCGCCTCGGGCGAGTGGATCCGGGCGGTGGACCACGCCAGGAGCAACTCGGCCACCCAGCCGAGCCGGCCCAACGGCTGGCCGGCCAGTTGCCCTGCCTGGCCGTCCACCAGCGTCTGGAAGACCTCTGACGCCCGGGCATCAGCACCGTCGTCACCGCCGTCGCTGCAGAAGACCAGCAGTGCCCTGGCCACCTGGAGCTCGTGCGGATTGCCCATCGCCTCCAGCTGCGCCACCAGCCGGGCGGCCCGGTGGAATGCCGGCTCGCGTTCTCCGGTGATGGCGTCGATGGCGGTCAGGACCAGTTCGGCGTACTGCGCGGACAACGGGTTGCCGTGATGGCCGTCGATGACCGTCTCGGCCAGGTCACGGCATCGGTCCATCTGCCCGCAGACGAGGAGGACGTTCAGCATCGACTGGGCCAGGACGGAGCGGTCGGCCGGGCTGAGCACGTCGTCGATGATCCCGGCCGCATGGAACCGGCTGAGTTCCCGGTCGAGCCGGTCCAGGAGGCGAAGGGCCCCGTCCTGGTCATCGCCCATGGCCAGGGCCTCGGCGCGCAGGGACTGGGCGCGGCAGCGCACGGACTCCCCGGTGAAGTCCGAGCCCCGCGGAGCGAGCAGTTCGGGCAGGTGCTCGGCCGGCACCAGGTCCAGCCGGGCATGGGCCTCCCGGACGTCGCCCCGTGCCACGGCCACACAGGCGGCCAGCACGCTCAGTGACGCAGAGTCCGTCACCGGCGACTCCGTCACCACGGCCTCGGCTCCGTCCAGGTCACCCACGGCGACCCGGGCACAGGACTCGGCCCAGGCCAGGTGTGTCCGCGCGGTCAGCTCGGCGGGGCCGGGGTGCCCGGCCGAATGCCACCCGGCATCCCTGAAGAGGGAGACCGCGCCCTGGACGTCACCGATCATGATCAGTTCGTCGGCGGCCCGCAACAGGCCGTGGCAGCCCGGGTCCAGCGCCTGGAGCATGGCGGCCAGTTCGCGGCGGCGGTCCGGCTCGATGGCCGCCAGGGTCTCCGCGGACTGCACGGGGTCCAGCCGCGCCATCCGTCCGGACTGGCCGTTGTGGATCTGCAGCGCACCGCCGTCCTGCAGGGCGTCCAGTTCGTGGGCGAAACCGATGTGGATCAGCTCACTGACCGGCATGGGCCCGCAGACGGCCAGCATCTCCAGCAGGGAGCGCTGGCGGACGGGCAGGCGGCGCAGCGAGGTCGCCGGGAAGCCGGCGGGATCCATCCGAGGCAGGGGGCCCGGGACCATGATCCAGCAGTCCTCGGCGCGGTGCAGCTTTCCGCTGGCCACGCAGTCCCGCACGAGCTGGCGCAGGCGGCTCACCGAGCCGCCGCTGTGGCGCCACAGGACCGTCGCGGCGAATCGCGAGACCGGACCGCCGAGGACGTCCTCGATCAGCCCCTCACCGGCAGTGGGGGTCAGGGGCCGGACCGTGATCCCGTCCAGGAGGCCGGCGCGCAGCAGGGCCACGAGGTCCACGGGGACGTCGGTCAACCGGTCGCAGGGGACCACCAGGCAGATGCTGTCGACCTGGGCCAGCTGGGCCAGCACCGTGATGGTGCCGGCATCGACCTGGTCCGCCTGGGAGACGATGACGACGGCAGGCGCCTCCCCTTCCGGGCGCAGGAATCCCGAGAGCGTGCGCAGCATGCCGTGCAGGGTCGACGGGGGATTGCGGTCCAGTCCGGACAGCAGGATGGCCAGGGCTCCATAGGGCGTGGCCGCGGCGAAGGCACTGCCGTGCAGACGGTAGACGGACCGCCCGGACGGCAGTGCGGCGATGGCCGCCTCGATGGTCTCCCGGCGGTCCCCGGCCTCACCGATCAGGATGGCGCCACCCCGACCGTCACCGGACAGGACCCTGCCGAGCGCGGTGCTGGCCTCATGGGGAGACTCCATCCATCGGCCGTCGGTGCCCGAACCGAGCCAGGAGGCCCCCGGCTGTTGCGCCTGACGCAGCCGGTGGGCCACCATCGGCTGCACCGCCGGCGCGGCTCCGGCCGGGACCACCGGCGTCACCGCCGCAGCGGAGGGAACGAGACGCGACGAGGCAGGGGCCGACGGCACCGGGAGGGCGGCATTCGGCACAGCAAGACGAGGCCGGGCAGACTGGTGCGAGCGCTGTGGACGGGACTGGTGAGACGTGTGCATTCGTCCTCTATTCGGGCCAGCCTCCGGAAGGGGGATTCCGGACATGATCGCGGGGGTGCGTCACGACCTTCACAGGTGGCTATAGCCTCAGGATCATATGGAGCACCCCCGGGCGCGGGGAAGGACTGGCCACTTGGGAGGACGCTTCCGGAGGGAATTCAACCCACGGAATTAACCCTTGACGCGGCCATCGCGCTGTGCAGGGGGCACCAAGGCGCTGACTCGGACATCCAGCTCGGTTCCGCCCATAGGATTCGAACCTATACTGCACGGCTCCAAAGGCCGGCGTGCTGCCGTTACACCAGGGCGGATCGGTCAGCGGGGACCGGCTGTCCATTCTGCCACAGGGCCACCGGTGTCATCCCTCGGCAACCTCGCCGGCCTCGAGCCAGGCCAGCTCCGCCTCCTCCTTGCGGCCGGCCAGTTCCTGCAGCTCGGCGTTGGCCGCAGCGAGGGCCTCGAAGTCCCCTGACTCGGACAGCCTCGCCATGGAGGCGTGCAGCGCCGACTCCTCCTCGGCCAGTCGCGCCAGCTGCCGCTCCAGCCGGGCGGCCTCCTTGCGGGCCGCCCGCTTCTCCGCCTCGCTCGGCCCGGCCGCCGCGCTCGGTGCTGCAGAGGTCCCTGCCCCGCCGTCGGCACCCGCGTCCCTGATGCCGGGACCGGCACCGGTGCCCGTCCCGGCCCGTGCCGCGTCCGGGGACTCCTGGTCCCTGCGCAGGGCCAGGTACTGGTCCACTCCGCCGGGCAGGTCGCGCACCTTGCCGTCACCGAGCAGGGAGATCTGGTGGTCGGTGACGCGCTCGAGCAGGTACCGGTCGTGGCTGACCACCACGAGCGTGCCCGGCCAGCCGTCGAGCATGTCCTCCACGGCGGCCAGGGTGTCCGTGTCGAGGTCGTTGGTGGGCTCGTCCAGCATCAGCACGTTCGGTTCCCCGACCATCAGCCGCAGCAACTGCAGGCGCCGGCGCTCCCCACCGGAGAGCTCGGCCACGGGGGTCCACTGCCTCGAGGTGCCGAAACCCAGCTGTTCCAGCAGCTGGCCGGCGGAGACGTCCTTGCCACCGACCTCGAACGCGTTGCCCTCCCGCGCCATCACCTCGGCCACCCGCAGGTGGGCGACCTCGTCGAGCTCCTTGACGTCCTGGGTGAGGATGGCGGTCTGCACGGTCTTGCCGCGCCTCACCCGTCCGGAGTCGGGCTGCACCTGCCCGTCGAGCAGGCGCAGCAGGGTGGACTTGCCGGCGCCGTTGACGCCCACGATCCCCACCCGCTCGCCGGGGGCGAGCCGCAGCGTCACGTCGTCGAACAGCGTGCGGGGCGCGCCGCCGTCGGGACCGGGGATGGCGTAGGTGACGGACTCCAGGTCCAGCACGTCCTTGCCGAGCCGGGCGGTGGCCATCTTGGCCAGCGAGACGGAGTCCCGCGGCTCGGGCACGTCGGCGATCACCGCGTTGGCGGCCTCGATGCGGAACTTGGGCTTGGAGGTGCGGGCCGGGGCGCCGCGGCGCAGCCACGCCAATTCCTTCTTCACCAGCTGCTGGCGCTTGGACTCCGTCACCGCGGCGGCGCGGTCCCGTTCCGCCCTGGCCAGCATCCACGCCGCGTAACCGCCGTCGAAGGGCTCGACCGTGGCGTCGTGCACCTCCCAGGTGCGGGTGCAGACCTCGTCGAGGAACCAGCGGTCGTGGGTGACCACGAGCAGCCCGCCGTCGGTGGCCCGCCAGCGCGACTTCAGGTGCTCGGCCAGCCAGGCCACGCCCTCGACGTCGAGGTGGTTGGTCGGCTCGTCGAGGAAGACCAGGTCGTCCTCACCGGCCAGTAACCGGGCCAGAGCGGTCCGGCGGCGCTGGCCGCCGGACAGCGTGCCGACGGTCCGGTCCCAGTCCAGTCCGTCGAGCAGCCCGTTCATGACGTCGCGGATCTTGGGGTCGGAGGCCCAGACGTGATCCGGGACGTCCCCGACGACGGCGTGCTTTACCGTGTGGTCCTCGTCCAGGTCGTCCCGCTGGTCCAGCACGCCCAGGGTGACGCCGCCTCGGCGGGTGACCCGCCCGGCGTCGGGCTCCTGCTGGCCGGCGAGGATGCGCATCAGCGTGGACTTGCCGTCACCGTTGCGGCCGACCAGGCCGATGCGGTCGCCCTCGTCCACGCCGAGGGAGACGGCGTCCAGGACGGTGCGGGTGCCGAAGGAGATGCCGATGTTCTCGGCGCCGAGCAGGTGTGCCATGAAGCGGTGTGGTCCTTGGGGTCGGGTTCAGCGTTGTCGGGTGGGCGTGGAGTGGGTGCGGGGTGGGCGCGGGATGGCCGGGGCTACAGCACGCGGGCCCCGTGCACCGGGCCGTGCACCGCGATCGCGGCCACGCCGGTGCGGTCCTCGAGGCGCGCGGCCAGCTGGAAGGACTCCTCGGCGCTGCGCGCCAGGAACATGACCGTGGGCCCGGACCCGGAGACCTGTCCGGACAGCGCACCCTCCTCCAGGCCGACGTCCAGCATCTCGGACAGCTCCGGCACCATGGTGGCCGCCGGGACCTGCAGGTCGTTGCGCACCAGCAGGGCCAGTTCCTCGGCGTTGCCGGCGGTGAGCGCCTGGACGAGGTCACGGTCCACCTCGGGATCGGAGTCCGGGGTGGGCAGGGCGCCCTCCTCGCGCAATTGGTCCAGCAGGGCGTAGACCTGCGGGGTGGACAGCCCGGTGGCGGCGGGCACCAAGACGAGGTGGACCGGATACCGGGCCAGCAGCGGGGTGAGCTCGTCACCCACGCCGAGCCCGACGGCGGCCCCGCCCATCACCGCGAACGGCACGTCCGCGCCCAGCGCCGCGCCGATCCCGGCCAGGTCCTGCCGGGACAGCCCCGCCTCCCACAATGCGGCGCAGGCCAGCAGGGCGGCCGCCGCGTCCGCGGAGCCCCCGCCCATCCCGCCGGCGACGGGCACCTGCTTGGTGATCTCCAGGTGCACGCCGTGGCTGGCGGGGTCCAGCCCAAGGTGCTCGCGCAGCAGCAGCGCGGCCCGGGCGGCCAGGTTGGAGGAGTCCTGCGGGATCAGGTCCGGGTCCACGAAGACGCTGGAGTGGTCGGCCAGGGAGACGGTGACGTCCCCGTCCGCGCGGGGCGTGGCCGTGACCTCCTCGACCATGGACACGGCCAGGTAGACGCTGGCCACGGGGTGGTAACCGTCCGGCCGGGGGGTGCCGACCGCCAGGGACAGGTTCACCTTGCCGGGTGCCTGCGCGGTGACGTGGCTGAACAGGCGCCCGGATTCCGGGCCGGAGGCCGTGGGGCTCATACGTCGGCTCCTTCGGTGCCGGAGGCGGGTGCGGTGCCCGAGGACGGCGCGGTGCCGCCGTCTCCCGATGGCGGCTCGGCCGGCGGGGACGAGGGGGCGGGGTGGTGCTCTCCTGCACCCCGACGCGCCGGCCGGGCGGCGGCGATCCGGGCGAAGGCCTCGATGCCCAGCACCTCGCCGCGTGCCCGGGGGTCCACCCCGGCCGCACGCAGCGCCGCCTCGGCGGCGACGGGGGTACCCGCCCAGCCGGCCAGCGCGGCGCGCAGAGTCTTGCGTCGCTGGGCGAAGGCGGCGTCCACCACGGCGAAGACCTGCTGCCGCGTGGCGCTGGTCTCCGGGGGGTTCCGGCGGGTGAACGCCACGAGCCCGGACTGGATCTTGGGCGCGGGCCAGAAGACGTTCTTGCCGATGGTCCCGGCCTTGCGCACCTCGGCGTACCAGGCCGCCTTGGCCGAGGGCACCCCGTAGACCTTGGACCCGGGGGCCGCGGCGAGGCGATCGGCCACCTCCTCCTGGACCATCACGAGCCCGTGCCGCAGGGAGGGCACCTCGGCCAGCAGGTGCAGCAGCACCGGCACGGCCACGTTGTAGGGCAGGTTCGCCACGAGCGCGGTGGGCGGACCGGGGGCCCGGCCGGGGCGCACGGAGTCGATCGCGGCGGCGGAGACGTGCATCGCGTCAGCGAGCAGCACCCCGAGCCGGTCCTCGGCACCGGGACGGAACTCGGACGCCGTCCGTGCCAGCCGGCCGGCCGGGACCGGGTCGATCTCCACGGCGGTGACGGCTGCGGCGGCGTCGAGCAGCCCCAGGGTCAGCGAGCCCAGGCCGGGACCGACCTCCAGGACGTGCTCGGCGGCCGTGGTCCCGGAGGCCGCGGTGATCCGCCGGATGGTGTTCGGGTCGATGACGAAGTTCTGCCCGAGCGTCTTGGTGGGCCGCAGGTCCAGCTCCGTGGCCAGCCGGCGGATGTCGGCGGCGGAGAGCAGGGGTGCATCGGGTGCGGTCACGCGTTCCATCCTACGGTGGCGGCAACGCCCAAGGGCCCGCCGTGGCGGGCCCTTGGGGATAAGGGGTGTGGAGTGGCTCGCGCCGGCGCGGTGTGGATCAGCGCAGGCCGAGCTTGGCGGAACAGGCCGGCCAGTGGCCCCAGCCACCGTTGGCACGCAACACCTCGGCGGTGGCGATCTGCTCCGCGGGGGTGGCCTGGTGCGGCAGCGGGGCGTAGCGGGTGCCGCCTGCGCCCGCCCAGGACGAGGCGGAGAACTGCAGGCCGCCGTAGTAGCCGTTGCCGGTGTTGATGGACCAGTTGCCACCGGACTCGCACTGGGCCAGGGCCTGCCACGCCCCCGAGGCGGGGGCGGAGGCCTGGGAGGGCTTGCTGGCCGGGGCACTGGAGGAGGGCGCCGGGGAGGCAGCGGTCTCGGCCCGGGCCTGCTTCGGCGCCGCCTTCGGGGCCGGGGCCTTGGTGCCAACGGCGATGCGCCGGTCCACCGGCTCCCGCACGGTCTCGGTCCCGGCGGCCTTGCGGCCGGTCTCCTTGCCGTCCACGGTGGTGACGGTCCAGGTGGTGACCTGCTTGCCGGTGCGGCCCTCGGTGAGGACCCGGGTCTTGCCGCGGGCCAGGTCCTCGTCCTCCACCCTGACCGTCTTGAACGGCAGGGCCTTGCTGGTGGCGTCCTTGGCGGTGTCCACGCGTTGCACGGTGACGGTCATACCGGTCGTGACGGGGGCGTCCCCGGCCGGGGACAGCCGGTCATTGCCGTCGAAGGCGACCCGGCCCTGGCGCAGGGCATCCTCGACGGTCGTGGCGTCGGTGGCGAAGGCCCGCTTGAACGCCCCCGACTTCACGGTGACGGCCTTGGGCAGGGTCACCTCGACCTGCGAGGCACGCTCCAGGTCGAGGACGGCGGAGCCGAGTGACCCGGAGTCCCGGCCGTCCGCACCGTCCTCGGAGGCCGGGGCTGCGTCGGCGGCCGTGGCGGCGGCCTCGGCGCCGCGCTGGGCGGAGACGAGGGCCACCAGGCCCACGACCACCAGGGCCAGTGCGGTGATCTGGGCGATCAGCTTGGCCAGACGGCCGTTCTTCACTCGTGCCATGGAAATCCAGTCCTCGTCGCATCCGGGCACGGGCTCCGCGGGAGCCCATGGCACAGGCTTCCGGCGGCCCGATCCGGCCAATTGGGAAGCAACGATAACGGACGGGTAACAAAGATATCAAATTGGTCACGAAACCGGGTGCCCGGCGCGTCGCTGATTCGCCCGGTCCACGCCGTCAGAACTCCCCGTAGACCCTCCGGGTGTTGACCGCGATCGCGGCGCTCAGGGCCTCGACCTCCATGTCCCTGACCTCGGCCATCCGCCGGACGGTCAACGGCACCAGGTAGGGGGCGTTCGGCCGGCCGCGATGGGGGTGCGGGGTCAGGAACGGGGCGTCGGTCTCCACCAGGACCAGGTCCTCGCGGGCCTCCGCGAGGGCGGACCGGAGCTCCGCGTTCGCGGCGAAGGTCACGGGGCCGGCGAAGGACATGTACCAGCCGTGCTCATTGCAGGTCCTGGCCAGGGAGGCATCGCCCGAGAAGCAGTGGAACACCACCTGCTCCGGAGGCTCCGGGGTGTCGAGCAGGATCCGCACCACGTCCTCGTGGGCGTCCCGGTCATGGATCTGGACGGCCTTGCCGAGGCGGCGGGCCAGGTCCAGGTGCCACCGGAAGGCCTCCTGCTGGGCGCCGACCCCTTCAGGGCCGGTGCGGTAGTAGTCCAGGCCCGTCTCCCCCACGGCCCGCACCCGCGGATGGGCCGCCATCTGCTCGATCTGCTCCAGGGCCGCGTCGAGGTGGCCGCGCTCGGCCAGCCGGGCGGCGTCGTTGGGGTGGATGGCGACGGCCCCGAGCAGGCGCGGTTCCGCCTCGATGGCCTCCAGCGTGAAGCGGGCCGACTCCACGTCGCAGCCGACCTGGACGGCCCCGGCCACCCCGACCGCCTCGGCCGCGTCCATGGCCTGGTGCACGTCCACGGTCACCAGGCCATCACGGAAGTCCAGGTGGGTGTGGTTGTCCACCACGGGCACCGTGAGGGGTTCCGGTGCGGGCGGGTACTCCAGGCGCCGCCGGCGGCGCGACTTCTCCTCGGTGGGCTCGCGCCGTCGCTCCCCGGGCGCGGCAGGCACCTCGTCCGCGACCGGTCGGTAGGCCGGCGGAACCGCGGGATCGACGGAGCCGGCCGGATCCACTGAGCCGGCGGGATCGACGGAGCCGGCGAGATCGGTGGACACGGCGGGGCGGGCGTCGCGGCTGGGCATGGTCCCCATGCTAGGTGGCGACGACGGGGCAGGATGACCACGGGAGTCCACGGGGACGGAGGGGCGCCACCGCCCTCGATACGATGGCCCCATGAGTGAACCGCTGGCCACCATACTGTTCGTGTGCACGGGCAACATCTGCCGTTCCGCCTACGGCCACCACCTGCTGGCCGGCCGGCTGGAGGAGGCCGTGCCGGGCCGGTACCGGGTCGCCTCGGCCGGCACCCAGGTCAACCCCCGGCTCACGGTACCGCCGCAGGTCCATGCCCTGCCGCGGGCCGGCGGCCTCCGGAGCCTCGCCGACCACGTCCCCACGCAGCTGTCCGGGCGGGCCGTGGCGAAGGCCGACCTGCTCCTGGCGGCCACCTCCGATCACTCGGCGGTGGTCCTGCGGGACACGCCGGCGGCACTGAACCGGTCCTTCACCATGCTCGAGTTCGGGGCCGCGGCCCGGGCGATGGCCACCGGGGCGATCCCGGCGTGGTCGGCCCCAGCGGCAGGGGCGTCCACCCTGGCCGAGGACGTGCGCTCGCTGGCCCGCCACGTCTCGCGGCACCGTCCGGCGGTCCGTGGTTCGCTGACGACGATCGACCTCCCGGACCCCTACGGACGTGAGGACGCGGCCTACACGGACATGGCGACGGCGCTGGAACCGGCCGTGGAGCACATCACCGACCTGCTGGTCACCCTCGCCCGGCGCGGCTGAGGCCCGGCGCACCCCAGGCACGGCCGGACCTGCGGGTGCCGGCCGACGTCGGGAGCCGGGGCCCTGCCCGCCGGGCGTGACCCCGGCTGCCGTTCAGCGCCCGGGCGAGGGATGGAAGCGCTGCTGGGCCTGCTCCAGGCCCGACTCGACCAGCTCGACCACGGCGTCGGCCGCGCGGTCCAGGTGCAGCGGCAGCACGTCGCGCTCGGATGCGGTGAACGGACGGAGCACGTAGTCTGCGGCCGGCTGGCGTCCGGGAGGACGGCCGATGCCCACGCGCACCCGCGGGTAGTCCCTGGTGCCGAGCACCTGGGAGATGGACTTCAGGCCGTTGTGCCCTCCTTCGCCCCCGCCGGTCTTGAGCCGCAGGGTGTCGAAGGGGATGTCCAGCTCGTCGTGCACCACGATGAGGTGCTCGGGCCGGATCGAGTAGAACCGCGCCAGGGCGCCCACCGGGCGCCCTGACACGTTCATGTAGCTGGCCGGCTTGGCAAGGATGAGCTTGTGGCCGCCGGGGGCCAGGTGGGCGGTCCCGACGGCGGCGCCCGCCTTGTGCGCCGTCAGGCCGGTGCCGAAGCGCCCGGCCAGCTCGTCCACGACCATCTGGCCGACGTTGTGCCGGGTCCGGGCGTAGTCGGGCCCGGGGTTGCCGAGCCCGACCACCAGCCACGTCGCCGGCGACGTGGCCGCCGCCGACGACGCACCCTGCACGGTCATCCCCTGGATCAGGCCTCGGTCGAGGCGGCCTCGGCGGACTCCCCGTCCTCAGCCGTCTCGCCCAGGTCCTGGGTCGCCGGCTCAGAGATGGTGGCGATGACGTAGTCGTCCTCCAGCTCCAGGGTGGTGCCGGCCGGCAGCTGGATGTCGCGGCCGTAGACGTGCTCGCCGGCGGCGCGGCCCTTGATGACGATGGTGACGTTGTCCGGCAGGTTGGTGGCCTCCGCCAGCACCGGCACGGTGGCCTCCTCGAGGTTGAACACGGTGTTCGGGGCGGCCTCGCCCTCGACGTGCACGGGCACGTCCACGACGACCTTCTCGCCCTTGCGCACCACGAGCAGGTCGAGGTGGTCGACGGTCTGCTTCAGGAAGTTGCGCTGGATGTCCTTCGGCAGCACCAGGTGCTCCTCGCCGTCGTGCACCAGCGTCAGCAGGGCGTTCGGGTTGCGGACGGCCAGCGTGGTCTGCTGGGCCGGCATCAGGATGTGGACCGGGTCGGTGCCGTGGCCGTAGACGACGGCCGGGATCTGGCCGGCACGGCGGGCCTGGCGGGCCGCGCCCTTGCCGAAGTCGTCACGCAGGGTGACCTGGATCTTGATCATGTCGCTCATGGGTTCCTCCTGTACTCACTCTCCGGCCCACCGTCGGTGGGCCGGGCCTTCCAGGCAGGACTTCGCCGCAGTCCCCGTGGGACCGGCCGGGGATCCTCACTGGATCCCGGGACGACGGTCTGTCAGGGGTGCGGCGGCCTCGTCGATCACGGAGCGGGACGCTCCCTCGCCTGGGCAACGCCGACCATCCTACCAGTGGTGCCAGTAGGCTGGCGGAACAACGGCCCAGCCGTGGTGTCCGCACCCCTATCCCCAGGAGGTCCCGTGGAGAATCCGCAGCAGGCCTGGGAGGCCGGCGGGGACCGGCTGACGGCCACCACCGCCGCCATGCTCTCGGCCATGGACTCCGTGGTGGACGGCAAGCACCGGGCGGTCCGGACCGCCGTGCTGGTCCTGCTGGCCGGCGGCCACCTGCTGGTGGAGGACGTCCCCGGCGTGGGCAAGACCCTGCTGGCCAAGGCCCTGGCGCGCACCGTGGGCGGCAGCGTCAACCGCATCCAATTCACCCCGGACCTGTTGCCCTCGGACGTCACGGGGGTCTCGGTGTTCAACCAGGACCGCCACACCTTCGAGTTCCGGCCCGGAGCGGTGTTCGCGAACGTGGTGATCGGGGACGAGATCAACCGGGCCTCGGCCAAGACGCAGTCCGCCCTGCTGGAGTGCATGGAGGAACACCAGGTCACCGTGGACGGCAGCACGCATCGGCTGGACGAGCCGTTCATGGTCGTGGCCACGCAGAACCCCGTCGAGTCCGAGGGCACCTATCCCCTGCCGGAGGCGCAGCGGGACCGGTTCATGGCCCGGATCACCATGGGCTACCCGGACGAGGACGCCGAGCTGCAGATGCTGCGCACCCACCACGGCCCGCTGCCCTCGGCGGCCCCCGTCAACCGCATGGTCCCGGTGACCACCACGCACGAGGTGCTGCAGATGATCGATGCCGTCTCCCGGGTCCATGTCTCCGAGCCCGTGGCCCGGTACGTCGTGGGCCTGGGCCGGGCCAGCCGCGAGCACGCGGACGTGCTGGTGGGCGCCAGCCCCCGGTCCCTGCTGCAGCTCACCCGGGCGGCCAAGGCCGAGGCCGCCCTGAACGGACGGTCTTACGTGACCCCCCAGGACGTGACCGACGTCGTGGGGGTGGTGTTCCCGCACCGGCTGATGCTGCGGCGCCGCTCCACGCACGACTCCGCGGAGGCCGAGGCGGTCACCGCCCGCATCCTTCGCTCCGTGCCCGTCCCGGCCGGTGTCTGAGGTGGGACGATGGGCACCGGTGCGCTGAAGCCCACGGCACGGGGACTGGCCGTGGGCGTGGCCGCCGCGGTGCTGGTGCTCGGCGGGCTGGCCCTGGGCCGGCGGGAGGCCGTCGCGATCGGGCTGTTCCTGGCCGCGCTGGACGTGGCCTCACTGGTCGCGCTGGCCGTGCACGCACGCCTGGCCCGCCGCACCCGGCTCCAGCGGACGGTGACCCCGCAGGAGTTCGTGGCCGGGGGCGCCGCGCGGGTGACGTTCTCCGGCGTGGTGCCCGGCCTGCGGGACGCGCTGCCCGGCCGCGCCCCGGCCCCGGTGCCGGCCGGCGGCTACTGGTGGGCGGCACCGCAACGCGGCGTGTACGACGTCGGCCCCGCCCTGGCCCACCTGCGGGGCCCCTTCGGCCTGTGGACCGGGAGCGCGCCCGTGGCGGGGACGAGCCGGGTCCGGGTGCTGCCGCAGCCGGCGGACGACGACGCCCTGGGCGGGATCCTGCGGACCGGGACCGGCGAGCACGACGCGGCCGACCTGCTCGGCAGCGAGGCCGCCCCCGATGACCTGCTGGTCCGCGAGCACCGAGACGGCGATGCGCTGACCCGCGTGCACTGGGGCGCCACGGCCCGCACCGGCCGGCTCATGGTGCGCCAGGAGGAGTGGGCCCACGACCCGTGGACGGTGGTCGTGCTGGACTGCCGGGCGATCTCCTTCCCCGCCGGCCGGCACCCCGTGGACGGCGGGGCGGGACGGAGCTGGACGACGTCACCGGCGTTCGAGCGGGCGGTCAGCCTGGCCGCCGCGGTCACCGAACGCCTGCAGTCGTCGGGCCACCACGTGTGGCTGGTCGACCAGGACGGCAACCCGCTGGAGCCGGAGCTGGCGGCCGCGGAGCTGGAACCGGCGCTGCGGGAGGCAGCCTGGCCCTCCGCACTGCCGTCCCAGGCCACGACCGTCGTCGCCCTGCTGGGAACGGCCGTCGGCCAGGACGTCCCTGTCATGGTGACCCTGCCCCGCGCCCTGCACCGCGTGGCGGTGCTGTTCGGCACCGGCGGCCCCCAGGCCGTCGGCCCGTCCGAACCGCCGGGGGCGGCGGGCCGGTCCGGGCGGCCGGGACGGTCCGGGTCCGCCGCCGCCCTCGAGCAGGACGGCTGGCTGGTGGCGGAGGTCCGCCCATGACCGGTTCCCTGTCCCGGGCCGGGGCCGTCTGGCTGCTGGCCGCATTGACCGCGGTCGTGGTGATCGCCGCGGCGCTGTCCCTGGATGCCGTGTTCGACGCCCCGCCCGGAGCCTGGCTGCCGCGGGCGTCCGCACCGGCCGTCACGGGGCTGGCCGGGGCGGCCGTGGTCCGCTCCCTCGGCGGCCGGATGCTGCGCCCCCTGGCGGGCGGACTCGCGATGGCCGTCGTCGCCTGGTGCCTGCAGTGGTGGCCCGAGACGCTCCTGCTGGGGCTGCTCCCCCAGCCGGCCACCGCGGGCGCCATCGCGGAGTCGGCCCGGGAGCTGCGCGAGATCATCTGGACGGACACGGTCCCGGTGGCGCCCACGGACCCCGTGCTGGCCGGAGTCGGGGCGGCCCTGGGGCTGGCCGCCCTGGTGACCGACGCGATCGCCGTGGGGCTGCGCTCCCCCGCGATCGCCGGCATCCCCCCACTGGCCCTGATCGGAGGTGCCGCGGTGATCACGGCGGGGGTGGCCCCGTGGCCCGCACTGGCCATCGCCGCCGCCGGCTGGCTGGGCCTGCTGGCGCTGGGCGGTGACCCGCTGCTGTCACTCATCCACCGGGAGCCGCCCCTCGGTGCCCGGCAGAACGCCGCCGAGCGGCCGGCCGCCAGTGGCACCTGGCCGGCCGGGACGGTGGTGGCCGGCGCGGCGGCCGTCGCCGTCCTGCTGGCGGGTGCCACCCAGTTGCCGTTCCTGGCCTCCGGCCTGGCCCCCGAGGGGCAGCGCTTCGTGCTCGGCCAGGGCGCGGGCCCGGTCAATCCGGCCGCCGACCTCGGCCGCGAGCTGCGCAGCAACACCGGCTACGCCGGGATCAGCTATGAGACCGAGGACGGCCGGGGCATCTACCTGCGCACCGCCGTGGTGGACGACGTCTACGCCTCGCCCTGGGACGCGGTGCCGCCCCAGTACACGGGACCGCCCACGATCACGGGCTTCGAGCCCGCCGGCGTACGGCTGGCCGGCGGCACGGACCGGTTGGAGGCACAGGCCGGGGCCGGTGGGGACGGCCCGTGGTCGGTGGTGCGACTGTCCCTGGACGACTGGTCCGGGAATTGGGCCCCGCTGCCGGACCAGGTCTGGGTCGTGGACCAGATCGTGGGCGACTGGGGCTGGCAGGTGGAACCGTCCACCTCCGTCGCCTTCCGGAGAGAGGCGACGCCGGTGGAGGTGGACTACCGGGCCGCCGTCGTCCCCTTGCAGGTGAGCCGCCGCGAACTGGCGGCACTGAGCAGCCCGGGTGCCCCGCAGGGCATCTACAACCGATGGGGCGGGGATCCGGAGCTGGAGGGCTCAAAGGTCGAGGCCCTGGCCCAGCAGGTCACGGCCGGCCTGTCCAATCCCGTGGAGCAGGCCGCCGCCATCCAGGCCCACCTGACCTCCGACCGCTTCACCTACTCCGAGACCGCACCCGTGGAGCGGGGCTACGACAGTTCCGGGCTGGAGATGACCGAGCAGTTCCTCGAGGCGGGCGCCGGGTACTGCATCCACTACGCCTCCGCGATGACCATGATGGCCCAGGCCGTGGGCATCCCCGCCCGGGTGGTGGTGGGCTACGCGCCCGTCGCGGCCACGGGCACCGAACACCGGGTGACCTCCGACCGGGCCCACTCCTGGCCGGAGCTGTACCTCGGCGGCGTCGGCTGGGTCCCCTTCGAGCCCACCCCCGGGGTGGGGCGGACCCCCAGCTACACGCAGGGCGAGGAATCCGGTGCCGCGGCACCCGAGGCCGACCCCACCCTGCCCGGGGCGGTACCGACGCCGGAGGCTTCCGCGCCCGCGTCGGGTTCCGCCGGCGAAGGGGCCGGCCCCGCGGGGCCGGCCGGGGAAGCCGCGGTCGGCCGGACCGTGGGCTCGATGGTGCTCGGACTGGTGCTGGCGGCCGTCCTCACCGGGCTGGCCACACTGCCCCGGTGGCTGCGCGCCCGACGCCGGCGCCTGCGGCTCGCTGCCCACGCCGGGGAGGCGGGGGGCCGGGGCCCGGGTGAGGGGGGCGGCGCGGCAGGCGCCGCCGACGCCCAGCGACTGCGGTGGGAGGTCCGGGACGCCTGGCAGGAGCTGGAGGACACCGCCGTGGACCTGGGCCGGGGGCGCCGGGCCCACGAGTCGGAGCCGGTGTTCGCCCACCGGCTGGCCGCCGGGATCGACAGGACCCGGGCCCGCACCGGCCGGACGGCTGGGACGATCACCGCGACGGCCACCGTGGACGCCCTCGACGTGGACGTCGAGGCGATCGTCGAGGCCATCTCGTGGGCGCGCTACGCCCCGGACGGGGTGCCGGCCCCCGCGGCGGCTGCCGGCACGGCCGGACGGGTCGGAGGGTTCATCGCGGACCTGGAGCGGGCCGCGGCCCCGGCCGTCCGGCGTCGGGCCCGGTGGCTGCCGGCCTCCCTGTTGCCGGCCGGGGGCCCGCCCGCCTGGACCAGGTGGCGCCGGCGCCCGTAGCCCGACTCCCGGGACGCGCACCGGGCGCCGCACGCGGACGGGCCCGGCCGAAGCCGGGCCCGTCCGTGCTGGTGCTGCAGACCGGCCGGACTACTTCTTCGCGGCGTAGGGATCGGCGATGCCGATGTACTGCACCGTGGTGTACTCCTCGATGCCCTCGGCGCCGCCCTCGCGGCCCAGGCCGGACTGCTTCACGCCGCCGAACGGGGCGGAGGCGTTGGAGATCACGCCCGCGTTGAAGCCGACCAGGCCGAACTCGATCTGCTCGGAGACCCGGAACATCTTGTTGACGTCCTTGGTGTAGATGTAGGACGCCAGCCCGTACTGGGAGGCGTTGGCCAGCGCGATGGCCTCCTCCTCGGTGGCGAAGGTGGTCACCGGGGCCACCGGGCCGAAGATCTCCTGGGACAGGATCGGGTTGTCGTTGCCCACGGACAGCAGGGTCGGGATGTAGAAGAAGCCCTCGCCCTCCTTGGGCTTGCCGCCGGTGACGACCTCGCCACCGGCCGCGACGGACTCCTCGACGAGCTGGTGGATGTCGTCGCGGGCCCCGGAGTCGATGATCGGGCCCACGGTGGAATCCGGCTCGGTGCCGCGGACCGGGTTCAGGGCACCCAGCGCGGCCGCGAACTTGGCCTTGAACTCCTCGGCCACGTCCTGGTGCACCAGGAAGCGGTTGGCGGCGGTGCAGGCCTCGCCCATGTTGCGCATCTTGGCGGCCATGGCACCCTCGACGGCGGCATCGAGGTCGGCGTCCTCGAACACCAGGAACGGGGCGTTGCCACCGAGCTCCATGGAGGTGCGCAGCACGTTCTGGGCGGCGTCCTGCATCAGGCGCACGCCGACCGGGGTGGAACCGGTGAAGGAGACCTTGCGCAGGCGCGAGTCCTTCATCAGCGGTCCGGAGATCGCCGAGGCGGAGGACCCGGCGACGACGTTGAGAACGCCCGCCGGCAGGCCCGCCTCCTGCATGACCTGCGCGAAGAGCATGGAGGTCAGCGGGGTGAGCTTGGCGGGCTTGAGCACCATGGTGCAGCCGGCGGCCACCGCGGGGGCGACCTTGCGGGTGGCCATGGCCAGCGGGAAGTTCCACGGCGTGATCAGCAGCGAGGGCCCCACGGGCTTGTGGGTCACGATCATCTTGTTCTTGCCCTCGGGGGAGGTGAAGTAGCGGCCGTAGTGGCGCACCGTCTCCTCGGAGAACCAGCGCAGGAACTCCGCGCCGTAGGCCACCTCACCGCGGGCCTCGGCCAGGGGCTTGCCCATCTCCAGGGTCATCAGCAGGGCGAAGTCCTCGGCGCGGGCGGTGACCATGTCGAAGGCGCGGCGCAGGATCTCGGCGCGCTCGCGCGGCGCGGTCAGGGCCCACTCGGCCTGCACGGCGGAGGCGGCGTCCAGGGCGGCGAGGGCGTCATCGGAGTTGCCGTCCTGGATGGACAGCAGGACCTTGCCGGTGGCCGGATCGTGGACGTCCAGGGTCTTGCCGGAACTGGCGTCGCGCCACTCTCCGTTGATCAGCAGGCCGGTGGGAACGGACTGCAGCAGTTCCTGCTCGCGTTCGGCGGTGACAGTGGTGACAGTCATGGGGAACCTCTTTCCAGTCGGTCGGTTCGGTCGGGCTGGCAACCGTGGCGCTGGCCTCGAAGCCGTCCGACCCAGACTACTGCC
This sequence comes from Micrococcus sp., assembly GCA_029961105.1. GTDB lineage: Bacteria > Actinomycetota > Actinomycetes > Actinomycetales > Micrococcaceae > Citricoccus. The sequence continues at coordinate 19,815 of JASBVO010000008.1, forward strand.
GCCATTACCGGGGTGACACGCGCGGGTCCGTTTGCGACAGCCGCCCACGCGGCGGCCCGGTCAGGTGCGGGAGGCCAGCACTGCCTCGTACAGTTCCCGCTTGGACACCCCGCGCGCGGCGGCCACGGTCGCCACGGCCTCCTTGAGCCGGGTCCCGGAGGCCACCAGGACCTCGACGTCGGCCACCTGGCCGGCCGTGTCCGTGTCCGGCTCGGCGGTGGCCCCGGCCGTGACGATGACGATCTCGCCCTTGACGTCCTTCGAGCCCGCCCACGCGACCAGCCCGTCCAGGCTGTCCCGGACGACCTCCTCGTGGAGCTTGGTCAGTTCGCGGGCGACGCAGGCGGGGCGGTCGGCCCCGAAGGCGTCCCGCAGGGAGGACAGGGTCGCGGCGAGCCGGTGCGGGGACTCGAAGAAGACGAGGGTGCGCCCGTCGCGGGACAGTTCGGCCAGCAGCCGCGAGCGCTCGCCCTCCTTGCGCGGCAGGAATCCCTCGAAGGCGAACCGGTCCGTGGGCAGCCCGGACAGTGCCAGGGCGGTGGTCACCGCGCTGGGGCCGGGGGCGCAGGTCACCGGGACGTCCTGGCGGGCCGCCGTGGAGACGAGCCGGTAGCCGGGGTCGGAGACCAGCGGCATGCCGGCGTCGGTGACGACCGCGACGACGGCCCCGGCCCGGGCGGCGTCCAGCAGGTCCTGCGTGGACTCGCGCTCGTTGTGCTCGTGGTGGCTGACGACCTTCCCGGCGATCCGCACCCCCAGCCCCTGGGCCAGGTGGTGGGCGCGGCGGGTGTCCTCCGCGGCCACCACGTCCGCCGTGGCCAGCAGGTCCCGCAGGTGCTGCGAGGCGTCCGAGAGGTTGCCGATGGGCGTGGCCGCCAGCACGATCCTCCCGCCGGCCGCGGCAGTCGAGGAAGCGGGGGTCCCGGGAGTCTGCGGAGCGGCCATGTCCCTCATGCTAGGTGGTGCCCTCCGCTCCACGGTCCATCCGCCCCAGGACCACCATGGCCGGGACGCTACCGTGCCCCGCGGGGACCGGTAGCGTCCGGGCCGTGCCGGTCCCTGGCCGGGTCAGTCGTTGAAGACCGTCTCGACGAACGTGGCCATCTCCCCGCGGGTGATGTCCCGGCCGGGGCGGAAGGTGCCGTCCGTGTAGCCGCGGGTGGCGCCGGTGGCGTACAGGTAGCTGATGGCCTCGAAGCGGCTGTACCGGGTGGTGATGTCCGTGAACGGGCTCTCGCCCGGTGCGGTCCAGTCCTCGTCGGCGTGGTCGGCCAGGTAGATGAACTGGGCGGCCTCCCCCCGGGAGACCGGCCGGCTCGGCTTGAAGGTGCCGTCGGCGTAGCCGGCGATGCCCATCGAGCGCAGCCACGTCGCCGCCTCGAAGTGGGCCGAGCCGGGCTCCATGTCCTTGAAGGGGCTGGTCTGCGGGGCCCACCAGTAACGGCCCATGAAGGGCGGCACGTGCTTCTCCCCGTAGGCGCGCATCAGGAAGGTCGCCAGCTCCCCCCGGGTGATCTCGCGGTTCACGCCGAAGGTCCCGTTGGCCCGGCCGGCGGAGATGCCCTCGCAGCCCAGCCAGTGGATTGAACCGAAGAACGCGCCCCCGGGCTTCACGTCCGTGAAGGACACCGGGCACAGCTCCCCATAGGCGAGCGGGGCCCACGGGCGGTTGAAGGAGGCGGTGGGCTCGATGAGCTCGAGGGTGCGTTCCAGGCGGTGGTACTGCCCGTCCAGGTTGATGGTGGTCCGCGCGGTCACCGCATCCCCGGGCTCGATGCCCGAGGATTCGACGGCGCTGACGATGAGCCGTTCCTCGTCGATCAGCCCGCCGTCGTACCGGGCCTGCACCACGCCCCGGGCGCAGGACACCCGGCCCTTGCGCCCGTCCTCGCCCGAAGTGAGCGGTAAGGTCCAGACCGTCATGAACGCCACGTCGCTGCACTGGCCGGGGATGTCCAGGGTCAGGGACGCGGAATCGGCAGGCCCTTCGGGGGTGGTGGAGGTCCATTCGATGTCGCTGTCCCAGTGGAGATCAGCTTGCAGGTACGGTTCATCAGCTTCGGCTGATTCGGCGCTGCCGGTCAGGGTGAAGGTGTCCGTGAACCGGTTGCCGAAGCCGTCCGTAGCCCTGACGGTTTCCGTGCGGGACTGCATGCCGTAGTAGCGGGTCGGAGGGATCTGTGCGGGCAGTTCCAGGGTGCCGCAGCCGCCCTTCGAGGTGGCCGGACCGGAGACCGGGTAGATGGAGATCATGGATTCCGCCATGGGCACCTCGGATTCCACCGGGGCGGCGACCATCTCGACCCGGAACGCGTTCGTGCCAGAGGCGTCCTCCACGGTCAGCTCGGTGCCGTGGAGGTAGTTGAAGACGGGGCCCTCCCAGGAGGTGATGGGCGTGGCGGTGTACAGGTAGATGTCCTCCACGCCCCGGCGGGCCGTGACCCCGGGGGCCAGGCAGAAGTCGACGGCCACCGTCAGGGTGTCGTCCTCCAAGGTCACCGTGTCCTCGACGATGGAGATGTCCTGGACGTAGCCGCCGTAGGGGGCGATGGCCTCGGCACCGGAGGCGGCAGTGGCCGGGGCTGCGGACAGCGAACCGGCGACCAGGGCGGTGCCGAGCACCGCGGCCGCCATCGTGGACCTCCTGCCGGGGATGGAACGTTGTGCAGAGCGAGATGACGTCCGGAGCATGGGCAGGGGCCTTTCAGGAGATGCGGGCGAGGAATGCGGAGTGAATCCACCGATCGCCAGCGGCGGGTCCACGGCCTCCCCTCAGGCGGGTCCCCGGCTGTCGGCGGTAGGGCCAAGATATCCCGGTGACCCGCCGTTGACTCGCCCGAATGCCGATTCGGGACCGGACCGTGACCTCGCCGCCGCCTCCGGTATCCGGCTCCGGTGCCCTCCGAGCCGCACGTACCATGGCAGGGTGCTACCGTCCCCGCCCACCGCCCCGCCGGCCGCGCCCGCCACCGCGTCGTCGTCCCGGCCGGACGGGCAGTCACCGACCCCCGGGCGCGGCCGCTGGCTGGAGGCCCCCGTCGACGCCTACACCGAGGGCGCACTGCGGCTGCGGCTGCTCGGCGAGCGCTTCCGCCCCGGCCACTGGGGCTGGATCGTCCCGCTCGCCGTCACGCTGGTGGCCGCGGTGCTGCGCCTGGCCCGGCTGGACCACCCCCACCAGTTGATCTTCGACGAGACGTACTACGTCAAGGACGCCTTCACCCTGCTGCAGGCCGGGTACGAGCTGAACTGGCCCGAGGACCACAACGAGCAGTTCGCCGCCGGCAGTCCGCAGCCCGAGGACTCCCCCGAATACGTGGTGCACCCGCCGCTGGGGAAGTGGCTGATTGCCCTAGGGATGCTGGCCTTCGGCACGGACAACGGCTACGGCTGGCGCTTCTCCTCGGCGATCGCCGGGATCCTGTCCGTGCTGCTGACCGCCCTGATCGCCCAGCGGATGTTCCGCTCGGTGTTCCTGGGCGGGGTGGCCGGGTTGCTGCTGGCCGTGGAGGGCCACCACCTGGTGCTCTCTCGCACGGGGTTGCTGGACATCTTCCTGTCCTTCTTCGTGCTGGCCGCCTTCGGCGCGCTGCTGTTGGACCGGGCGCACGGCCGGGCGGTGCTGGCCCGCCGGCTCGCGGCCGCGGCCGAGCGCCACGGCGGGGTGCCGCCGTCGTGGGCCCTGCGCGACGGGCCCTGGCTGGGCTGGCGGCCGTGGCGGTTGGTGGCCGGGCTGCTGCTGGGTGCCGCCTGCGGGGTGAAGCTCTCCGGGCTGGCCTTCATGGCGGTGTTCGGGCTGATGACCGTGCTGTGGGACGCCAACGCCCGCCGGGTGGCCGGGATCCGGCACTGGCTGCGGGCCGGGATCGTCCGGGACGGACTGTACGCCTTCCTCGCGGTGGTCGGCGTGGGGGCGCTCACCTACCTGGCCACCTGGACCGGGTGGCTCGTCACGGCCGGCGGCTACAACCGGCAGTGGCACCTGAGCCATCCGCCCCAGGACTGGTGGGAGCGCCTGGTCCCCGGTGCGCTGCGTTCCCTGGCCGACTACCACCGCCAGTCCACCGAGTTCCACGAGGGCCTGGCATCCGGGCACGACTACGCCTCGAGCCCGTGGACCTGGCCGTTCATGGGCCGTCCCACCTCCTTCTACTACAAGGGGTACGACGACGGCGCCAACGGCTGCCCGGTCGAGACCTGTTCCGCGGCGATCACCGACCTGGCGAACCCGGTGATCTGGTGGGCCGGCCTGCTGGCCGTCCTGGCACTGGTGGTGATCTGGCTCGGCCGCCGGGACTGGCGCGCGGGGGCGATCCTGGGCGCCTATGCCGCCGGGCAGGTGGTGTGGTTCCTCTGGCCGGACCGGACCATGTTCTTCTTCTACACGGTGGCCTACGCCCCGTTCCTGGTCCTGGCCGTCACGCTGTGCCTGGGGGCGCTGCTGCGCTTTGGCGGGCCGGCGAACCGGCGCCGGAACACCGCGCTGGTGCTGCTGTTCGTGCTCGTGGCCGTCCTGACGAGCGCGTTCTTCATGCCCATCTGGACCGGGGAGATGATCCCCTACGAGCAGTGGCGTGCGCGCATGTGGATGAGCAGCTGGATCTGAGCCGATAGCATCGCAGGGGACACCAGACCGATCACGCCGCGCCGCTGAGCCCGGCTCGTGTGGAAGGCGCAGACATGCAGGAAGCCAGCACCGAACAGGTCGCCGACCTCCCGGCCGAGACCAACGCCACCGACCACTTCCTGGCGGTGGCGGCCGCCCATCCCCACGCCCCCGCGTACGCGGTGCGCAACGGGGCCGGCGGCTGGACGGACGTGTCCTATGCCTCGTTCCTGGAGCAGGTCCGCGCCGCGGCGAAGGGCCTCATCGCCCTGGGCGTGCAGCCGAGGTCCATGGTCGGGATCATGGCCCCCACCAGCTACGAGTGGGCGGTGATCGACCAGGCGATCTGGTTCGCCGGGGCCACCTCCGTGCCGGTGTACGAGACGTCCTCCCCCATCCAAGTCCAGCACATCCTGACGGACTCGGACACCCGGCTGGTGTTCACGGCCGCCGAACGGCAGGCCGACGCCGTGCGGCGGGCGGCCGGGCTGGCCGGCGTCGAGGTGGACATCCGGTCCCTGGACGCCGCCGGGCTTGCCCGTCTGGCCGAGGCCGGCCGGGGCGTGACGGACGCCGCGCTCGAGGCCGCGCGCTCGACCGCCACCATGGCCGACGTCGCCTCGCTGGTGTACACCTCCGGCACCACCGGCAGGCCGAAGGGCACCCGGATCACCCACGGCAACTTCGCGATCGGTGCCGTGAACATCCTGCCCTTCGCGCAGGACATCGTCGGCCGGGGCGAGCAGCGGACCCTGATGTTCCTGCCGCTGGCCCACGTGCTGGCCCACGCCGTGCAGTACATCTGCCTCGTCGGCCGGATCCAGATCGCCCACGCCTCCGACCTGAAGACCCTCACGGCCGACCTGGCCTCCTTCCACCCGACCTGGCTGCTGGCGGTGCCCCGCGTGTTCGAGAAACTCGACGCCGGCGCCGCCGCCAAGGCCCGCGAGGGTGGCACCGAGAAGGTCTTCGCGGCGGCCCGCCGCACGGCGATCGAGTACTCCGAGGCCCTGGACGCCCAGGCCCGCGGCGAGGGCACCGGGCCGGGTCCGCTGCTGAAGGCCCGCCACGCCGTGTTCGACCGGCTCGTGTACCCGAAGATCAGGACCATCCTGGGCGGGGCGGCGAAGTTCACCGTCTCCGGGGCCAGCGCCCTGAACCCGGAGCTGGCGCACTTCTTCCGCGGCGCCGGCCTGGGCATGCAGGAGGGTTACGGCCTGACCGAGACCACGGCACCGGCCACCCTCAACATCCCCGGCCACACCCGGGTGGGCTCCGTGGGGCTGCCGGTGCCCGGCACCACCGTCCGGATCGCCGAGGACCAGGAGATCCTCATCAAGGGGCCGATCGTCTTCGACGGCTATCACCGGTTGCCCGAGGACACCGCGGCCGCCTTCGACGCCGACGGGTTCTTCCGCTCCGGGGACATCGGGCGGCTGGACGAGGACGGCTACCTCTACGTCACCGGCCGGAAGAAGGAGATCATCGTCACCGCCGGCGGCAAGAACGTCTATCCCACGCCGCTGGAGGAGGCCATCCGGTCCTCCGGGATGGTCTCCCAGGTGGTCGTGGTCGGCGACGGCCGCCCGTACGTGGGCGCGCTGGTCACCCTGGATCCCGACGGCCTGGCCCAGTGGGCGAAGGCCCAGGGCCTGCCGGCCATGAGCCTGCACGAGGCCTGCACCGACCCGCAGGTCCGCCAGGAGGTGCAGAAGGTGGTGGACGCGGCCAACGAGCACGTCTCCCGTGCCGAGTCAGTGCGCCGGTTCCTCATCCTGGACACCGAGCTCACCGAGGAGTCCGGCCACCTGACCCCCTCGATGAAGCTGCAGCGCAAGGTCGTCATGGCGGACTACGCCGAGGCCATCGAGGAGCTCTACCGGGTGCGCTGAGCCTCTTCCGGCGGCGAGGCCTCGTCCGCCGGAAGAGGGAATGACTCCACGTCGCCGGCGATGGCCCGGACGCCGGGTCAGGCCGCGTCGGCCCAGTCGTTGCGGCGGCGGATGAGGTCCTCTTGCGCCAGCCGGGAATCGTACCGGCGCCGCCGGGTGGGCCAGGTGCACACGAGCGTGACGACCAGGGTCACCAGCACGAGCGCGCCCACGGCCAGCCCGGCGTCGATCCAGAACTGGCCCGGGTAGAGCCGGATCAGCGAGTCGGAGGCCAGGAACGTCCACGTCCCGTCGGCGAAGAACAGTCCGTGGAACGCCGTGAAGAACTGCTCCCAGCCCAGCACGGCCAGCACCGCGAGCGCGATCAGCACGACGAGCATCCAGACCGAGCCGGCGAACAGGGCACGCCGGATCCCGCCCTTGGCGGTGCGGGACAACGCGACCATGAACGCCACGCACAGCAGCCCGAGCAGCAGGCCGACACCCATCGTGATGAGCATGACGAGCTTGACGTCCGCCATGTGGCCGACCTCGCTGTCCGTGAACAGCGCCCCGCCCTGGTGCTGGAGGTCGGCGAGGTAGCGTGGCGGCGCGGCGTTGAACAGGTAGTCCATGCCGGCCGAGCCGTAGGTGAGCCGGTCCTCGGTGGTGAAGCCGTACGGATCGGCCGGGAAGCCCGGGCGGTGGTACTCGATCCACAGGAACACCGGAGAGGCGACGAGCCGGACGGCGGCGATCAGCACCACCACCGGGAAGAAGATCGCCAGCAGCACCTGCATGACCCGGGGCCCGGTCGGGGATCCCTGCAGTGCCTCGTCGCGGGCGGCGGCGCGGGCCTCGGCGTCGCGCAGCTCCCGGCGGTTCTCCTCGGGCTCCCCTGCCGGGGCGCCGGCGAACCCGCGGTGGTCCTCCGCCACCGGTACCGACGTGGTGCCCGGACCGGTGGACCAGGCGCCCGCCGGCTGCGGTGCCGGCTCCGGCCGGGCGCTGGCGGTCACGACGTCGGTCCCCTCGCCCCGGGCGCGCGCGGCCGGCAGGTCCCGGGTCGGGTGCCGCTCCTGCGTGGGCGTCCCGGTCCCGGCGGCGTCCCCGGCGGCCAGGCGGTCGAGCTCGCTGCGGTCGATCGACTGGGTGGGCTGGGTGCCCGGGCCGGCCTGCACGGTGGCGCGGGGGGCGACGTCGGAGATCACCTCGGTGTCGGCGGTCCGGCCGGCGGGAGCCGGGAACTCGTCAGTGGAGGGCACGGCATCGCGGGCACCGGACTCCTCGGTCCCGTCGGTGCTGTCCTCCTCGACGTACGCCGCGTAGTCCAGGCCGCTCTCGAATTCTGGCGGCTCCACGGCCTCCCCGCGGGTGCCGCCCCAGTCGTCGACGGTGTCCCGGTGGTCCCCGCCTGGGCTCCTGCGTGCCATGGTGCTGCCTCCCGCTCGTTGCCGATGTCCCCGTCCTCGGCAACGAGCCTAATGGCGTCCGGCCCCCAGCCCTCGGGGGCGCACCGCAGTCCGCCCCGATCAGTCGGGCCCCACTGCCCCGCCGGACGGGACGGGGAACCGGCCCGCTCGACGGACTCCACGGTCCGGGGACGGGCACCGGACTCAGGCGGTCAGCTGGCGGGCACCGGCGTCGTGGGCCTCGAGGTCCCCGGTGGCCCCGGCGCGCACCGCGCGGCGGCCGAGCACGAGGGTGTAGGCCCAGTACGCGGCCAGCACCGCCGCCCCGAGCCCCAGGCGCAGCCAGTGCGGCAGGGGCGAGGGCGTCACGAACCCCTCGACGACCCCGGACACCCCCAGCACGAGCACCAGGCCGACGGCCACGGTCATCAGCGACCGGCCCTCCGCGGCCAGGGAGTCCAGCCGCGTCCGCTGGCCCGGGACCACCCAGGCCCAGAAGATCCGCAGGCCGGCGGCCCCGGCGATGAAGATCGCCGTCAGTTCCATGAACCCGTGCGGGAGAATGTACAGGAAGAAGGTGTCCAGCTCGCCGTGGGCGGCCATCACCCCGCCGGAGATCCCCACGCCCTGGGCGTTGGCGAACAGGACGTAGGGCACGAAGAAGCCGGTGATGCCGAAGGCCACCTCCTGGGCGGCGATCCAGGCGTTGTTGGTCCAGACCTGGCCGGCGAAGGACGCGGCCGGGTTCTCGGAGTAATAGCCGGTGAAGCGCTCCTCGGCGTACTCGCGCATCTGCTCCTCACTGCCCAGGGACGCCAGCACCTGCGGCTCCTGCGCCACCCAGAACCCGAACCAGAGGGCCACCAGGCAGAACAGCGCCCCGAGGACGACGGTGAGCCAGCGGATCCGGTAGAACGCCGCGGGCAACTGCTCCACGAAGAACCGGGCCAGCCCGGCCGTGGCGTTGGACGGGGCACCGGTGATCCGGTTGCGTGCCCGGGACAGGACCATGGACAGCCCGGCCGCCTGGGGGCCGTCCGGGTCGTGGGCCTGCACCACGGCCAGGTGGGCCGAGGCCCGGCCGTAGAGCTCGAGCAGTTCGTCGGCCTGCCCGGCGTCGAGCCGGCGGGTCTTCGACAACGCCTCGAGCCGCTCCCACGAGGAGCGGTGCACGGCGGTGTAGGCGTCCAGGTCCACGGTCTCAGGGTACCGGCGGCTACGCTGGGCCGAGGCCGGGCGCACGGTCCCGGCCGGCACCGGTGGGCAGCGGGTCGAGACGGACCGGACGTGCGCCGACGTGCCGGGCACGGTCCCGGCGCGTAGCGGCGCTGCCGGCAACACGCACGAGGAGGGGCGGGAACGGATGACGACCACGGTGGTGACCGGTGAGGCCGTCGTGCTGCAGCTGCGGCCGGCCTCGTTCGTGGTCCGCGCCGGCGGCGCGCTGCTGGACGGACTGGTGATCCTGGCGGTGTTCCTGCTGTGCGTCTGGGGACTGGCCGCCACCATCTTCGAGGGACTCGACCCGGCGGCCACGCAGGCCACGGTCCTCACCCTGGTGGTGGCCTGCCTGGTCGGCCTGCCGCTGGCCTGGGAGGCCGTCAGCCGAGGCCGTTCCCCCGGCAAGCTCGCCTTCGGGCTGCGGGTGGTACGGGACGACGGCGGCGCGATCCGGCTGCGGCACGCCCTGGTCCGCGTCCTGCTGGGCGTGTTCGAGCTCTGGATGACCCTGGGCTCGGTGGCCGTCCTGTCAGCGCTGTTCAACGAGCGGGGCAAGCGCCTGGCGGACATGGTGGCCGGCACCCGGGTGGTCATCGAGCGGCACCCCAGCGTCCCGCCGCCGCTGCCGGGCGTGCCCGGGACGATGACGGGCTGGGCGGCCGTGGCCGACGTCGGGCGTATCCCCGATGCCCTGGCCGCATCCGTGGCCCAGTTCCTGCGCAACGCCCCCCAGGTCCCGCCGGCCACCCGGACCGCCACCGCCGACCGGCTGGCGGCCCAGGTGGCGCCCTTCGTGGCGCCGGGGCCGCCCGCCGGGGCGAGCATGGAGGAGTTCCTGCTGGCCGTGATGGCCGAGCGCCGGAACCGGGACTACGCCCAGCTCGTCCGGCAGCAGCAGGCCGCCGGCGCCGCCGCCGGGCGCATGAGGTCACTGCCCTACGCCTGACCGCGACCGGCTGACGGTCCTCCGCGAGGGCTCCGGGCCGGACGGACCGTTCGCCCGGGCAGGTTCGGGCGAAGGGTCCGTCCCGACGTGCACGAAGGTCAGTAGCGGTAGTGGTCCGGCTTGTAGGGCCCGGCCACGTCCACGCCCAGGTACTCGGCCTGGTCCTTGCTCAGCTCCGTCAGGTGGGCGCCGAGGGCGTCCAGGTGCAGCCGGGCGACCTTCTCGTCCAGGACCTTGGGCAGGACGTAGACCTGCTTCTCGTACTCCAGGCCGGTGATGGAGCCGTGCCGGGCGAAGAGCTCCATCTGGGCCATCACCTGGTTGGTGAAGGAGGCGCTCATGACGAAGGACGGATGACCGGTGGCGTTGCCCAGGTTGAGCAGCCGGCCCTCCGAGAGCACGATGATCGAGCGCTCCGTGTCCTGGCCGGCGTCGAAGGTCCACTCGTGGACCTGGGGCTTGATCTCGGTCTTGACCACCCCCGGGACCTTCGCCAGGCCGGCCATGTCCAGCTCGTTGTCGAAGTGGCCGACGTTGCCGACGATCGCCTTGTCCTTCATCCGCAGCATGTCCTCGGCCATGATGATGTCCTTGCCGCCGGTGGTGGTGATGAAGATGTCCCCCGCGGAGATGACCTCCTCCAGGCGGACCACCTGGTAGCCGTCCATCGCGGCCTGCAGGGCGTTGATGGGGTCCACCTCGGTGACGACCACGCGCGCGCCCTGGCCGCGGAAGGCCTCGGCCGCGCCCTTGCCGACGTCCCCGTAGCCGCAGACCACGGCGGTCTTGCCGCCGATCAGCACGTCCGTGCCGCGCATGATGCCGTCCGGCAGGGAGTGCCGGATGCCGTACTTGTTGTCGAACTTGGACTTGGTCACGGCGTCGTTGACGTTGATGGCCGGGAACAGCAGCTGCCCGGACTCGGCCAGCTGGTAGAGCCGGTGCACGCACGTGGTGGTCTCCTCGGTGACGCCGCGGATCCCCTCGGCGATCCGGGTGAAGCGCTGCGGGTCCTCGGAGAGGGAGGCGCGCAGGGTCTCCAGGATGATCTGGTATTCCTCGGAGTCGTCCGTGGTCGGGCTCGGCACGGCACCGGCGGACTCGAACTCCACGCCCTTGTGGACCAGCAGCGTGGCGTCGCCGCCGTCGTCGAGGATCATGTTGGGGCCCAGTTCCGGGTCCTGGTCGGCGCCGGGCCAGATGAGGATCTGGGAGGCGGTCCACCAGTAGTCGGTGAGGGACTCGTTCTTCCAGGCGAAGACGGGGACGCCGGCCGGGGCCTCCGGGGTGCCGGTCCCGACGACCACGGCGGCCGCCGCCTCGTCCTGGGTGGAGAAGATGTTGCAGGAGGCCCAGCGGACCTCGGCGCCGAGGGCGGTGAGGGTCTCGATCAGCACGGCGGTCTGCACGGTCATGTGCAGCGAACCGGCGATGCGGGCCCCCTTGAGGGGCTGGGCCTCCCCGAACTCCTCGCGCAGGGCCATCAGTCCGGGCATCTCGTGCTCGGCCAGGCGGATCTGGTGCCGGCCGGCCTCGGCCAGGGACAGGTCGCGGACCGCGAAGTCGAAGGCGGCCCCGGGCACGGTGACGCGGTTGGCATAGCCCGGATCGTTGGCGGGGCTAGGGGCGCTGGCGGCGGAGATCTCAGTCATGCTCCCCAGCCTAGAACAGCCGGCCGGGCCTAGCGTTCGCCGGTGTCACGCAGCAGGCGCAGCGCGGGACGCCCCGGCCGGGCCGGCGACTCGCCGTTGAGCGGCTCCGGGCGGGGCCCGGCGTCGGGACCCGTGCCCCGGCGGACCGTGGGCTGCGGGGGCACCTCGCGCGGCGCGGGCTCGCGCACGGCGTGCGCCAGCGCCAGCAGGTCGTCGGGTTCCGGCGGTGACACCGGCAAGGAGCCCTCGGGGGCCTCGATGCGCAGCAGTTCCCAGCCCTTGGGCGCGGTCATCGTCCGGGCGTGACGCTCGCACAGGTCATAGGTGTGCGGCTCGGCCAGCCGGGACATCGGCCCCAGCACGACCGTGGAGTCGGCATAGTTGTACGTCAGCGTTGCCACGGCCGCCGTCCGGCAGTTGGTCTTGGAGCACTGACGCATCGATCCCACGGCAGACCACCCTACCGCCCCGGGGGCCTCCGGTGGGGAAGGCGTGCCCAGTACCCACCGCGGCGGGGCGGGGCTAGCATTCAGTCATGATGTCCTTCGAACCGATCGCGGTCACTGGGGGCGCTGGAGCCGGGTTCCCCGGCACTGCACCCGCACGCCATGCCCGGCGGGACCGCCGGGGCCGGGGATTGCGCGGCCCACTGCTGCCGGAGGCCCTTCCCGGCTCCCGCACGCGCAACGAGAGGTTCGATGACCACCTGGCTGCCGCCGTCGAGCGGCTGGCGGAACTCTGCGGCCCGGCCGTGGAGCAGGCGCGCTTCCGCGCAACCATGGTGCCCGAAGGCCTCGAGGAGCGCCTGGAACTGGTGCGGGTGTGGGGTGCGGAACTGGTCGAGGACCCGACCGGCACTACCCGGCGGGAGGCCGACGGCACCGTGGTGATCACCATCCACCGGCGGCCGATCGAGGCCCGCTGCCCGGCGCCGTCACTGCTGGCCGACCTGGTCTACGGGGCCGTCGTGGAGCAGTGGGCGGCCCTGACCGGCGTGGCCCCGGAGTCCGTGGACCCCGACTACCACTGGTAGGCGGCACGGGCCCGGCCGGGACGGCACCGTCCTCGGCCCGCCGGACGCATCCGGCCGGCCGTCAGTACCCGACCCGCACCGGCAGCCCGCCGGCCGGCTCGGTCCTCGGCGCCACCGGATAGGCCGAGATGCCGTCGTCGGTCCGGACCGAGACCCCGGCGTGGACCTCGCCCTCCACCGTGGCCAGCAGGACACCGGCCACTTCATCCTTCCCGTCCGCCAGCTTCGCGGCCTCGACCACCCGGGTGGCCTCCGGCCCCATCTCCCGGACCACCGGCTCGCCCAGGCTGCCGTCGGCGAGCACGGGCGTCAGTTCCACCGCTCCGCCGCGGTCACCGTAGAGCGCCAGGGCCGAGTCGGCACCGGACGGCAGGGCGATGACCCGGTCCACCCCCACGGGGCGGACGGCGGGCACGGAGGACACGTCGATCGGTCCGCGGGCCAGCCCGCTCTGTCCCTGGGCGCTGGCGGTCACGGGCGCGTCCGCGCTGACGGTCACGGTGTAGGTTCCGCGGTCCAGGCCGGTCAGCGGCACCCGCACCGTGGAGCCGGCCCCGACCCGCACCACGCCGCCCTCGGGCAGCCCGACCGGACCGTCGGGGCCGCTCACGGACACCTCGGCGGTCGCCGCGACGCTCGGGGCGGCGATCGTCACTGCCGGGCCGACGTCCTCGTACCCGTCCTGCCCGGCGATGTCACGCACGGCCTTGGGGCTCGGCATCACCACCCCGGGCATGACCACCCGCGGCGCCGGGGCCGCCGTCGGCTGGATGACCTCCACGCCGCCCGGGACGATGCCGAACAGTCGGTTCTGCTGGATGAAGGCGCCCACGGCCCCGCCCTGGGCACTGACGCGCACGGCCAGGTGCTCCTCGTCCGGGGCGAGCCCGCCGAGGACCAGGGACCGGGTCTGCCCGGGGGCCAGGACGATGCCCGCGGTGCCCGCAGCCTCCACGGGCCCCTCGGCGCCGTACAGGCTGAGGTCGACCGTGCTGGCACTGGCGGAGGGGTTCGTGAGGACGAGGACGGCGGTCGTGCCCAGCGTGGTCGCGGCCCCCGTCAGCCAGTGCTCGTGGGCCGGGGTGATGCACGAGGTGGCGTCCGCGCCGGCCAGGTCACCGTCCGCGGCGGAGTACACGGAGACGGTGTCCGCCCCGGCGGCCTGTCCGCCCAGCGGCTCGACCGTGACGACGGCCGCTGCGCCCCCGGCTCCCCCGGGTGCCTCGACGGTGGAGACGCTGGCCTCGCGGACGGGGACGCCGTCCGGGCCGGCGGTCGCGGGCTCGCCCTGCTGGACCTCTTCGGGCTGCGGCGGGGTGAGTTCCTCGGCAGCGCCCGCCCCCCGGGCCCCCTCGGCAGGCGCGAGGGAGCGCAGCGTGCTGCCCGGGAAGCGACCGGCCAGGTCGGACAGCAGGACGGAGCTCAGCCGGGAGTCGGCCGTGGTGGAGACCGGGCTGAACTGGGTGTCCGTTCCGTCCCCGGCTCCGCGGGGCAGTCGTGGCGGTGGCGGGCAGGCCCCCTGTGCCGGGGCGGCCGAGAGGCGGGCCGGCGCGGCCGTCCCGTCCACGGCCGGGGCGGCGGGCGCGGCCAGGCTGCCGGCCGTCACCGCGGCGGCCACCAGGAGCACGACGCCGGCCCCGGCCACCCCCGCGGACAGGCGCCGGCGCCGGCCCAGTCCGCGTTCGTGGGCCTGCAGGGCGGCCTGGCGCCGCCGGTCGCGCGCGGCGGCGGCCTGCTGCCCCTTCAGCCGTCCCCTGCCGGCCGGCTCGTCGTGCTGCCGGTTCCCGTCCTGCGAGGCATTCATCGCCGCACCGTCCCCTCACGTTCCTCGCGGTGTCCCGGGCTGGACTCCTCGACCGTCCCGCCGAGATGTCCGTCCTCGTCGGCATCCCAGGCAGCGGCGAAGCCACCGGCCTCGCCGTCGTCCGGACCGGGGACCTCGGCCGCGCCGGGATCCGTGAACTGCTGCCGGGACCGCGCGTCGGCGCGGCGCGCCGGGGACGGGACGGCGAGCAGCGCGGCCACTACCAGCAGGATCGCGCCGATCCACCAGGTCCAGTGCCCTCCGGAGGGGGCGTGCCACACCTGGAGGCGGCCGCCCTCCGCGGGCAGCTCGAAGGCCTGGGCCCAGTCGTCCCCGGCCACGGCCACCGGTTCCAGCGGTGTGCCGTCGAGGGTCGCCTGCCAGCCCGGATCGGCCCGCTCGGCCAGCACGAGCCGACGGCCGCCCTCGCCCCGGTCGCCGTCGCCCGCGGCAGCCGCCGGGGCGATCTCGGTGTCCACCCGGTCGCCCTCCCGGGCCACCAGGTGGGTGGTGTCACCGGCGGAATCCTCGATGCGCACGCGGGCCGTGGAGAAGCCCATCCGGTCCTGCAGTCCGTGGTCGCCGGCCACCGGGACGCCGCCGTCCTGCTCGGGGACGACCCGCCACAGCCAGCCGGAGTCGGTCAGGCCCACGGGGGCCAGGCCCGGGACCGCGTCGATGGAGGCCGCGGTGCCCAGCTCCCCGCCGTCCTGGTCGCGCAACACGATGAACGCGGCACCGAAGGACTCCAGCGCCGGGCGCGGGTCCGCCGTCGTGCCCGAGACCAGGCCGGCCGCCAGGCTGCGCAGGGCCTCGTCCGCGGCGTCCGGCGCCGCGGCTTGCGGGGCGGTGAGCGGCCCGGTCAGCGACCGCGCGGTCCAGCCGGCACTGAGCCGGTCCAGGGCGGGGCCGGTGCCGCTGGCCAGGCTCACCCGGAGCCCGTCCGGACGGCGTTCCAGCACCACGGTGCGGGTGGCGAGCGCGCTGGAGCCCTGGTCCGCGGCGGTGGCCGGGATCAGCCGGACGGGGCTTCCGGCCACCTCGGAGCCGGTGCCCAGCGCGGAGAGCACCGGCTCGGCCTCGCCGTCGGCCGACCGCAGGCCCAGCGACTCGCTGCCGGCGGTGTCGAGCACCTCCGCCGGGACGGTGCGGGGGATGATCCAGAGCCCGGCCATGAGGACGACGGAACAGGCCGCGGCCGTGGCGAGCACGGCGGCGCCGGCGCGGCGGGCCACGCCGGGACCGCCGAGGCCGTTGAGCCCGGCGACCGCGGCCAGCAGCACGCCGAGCACGGCCGTCGAGGTGAACGGGCCGGTGAACACCGTGACCAGCCGGCCGTCGGATCCCAGGGCGGTGCCCACCAGCGGGGCCACGGAACCGGCCGCGAGGGCGAGGACCGTCAGGAGCAGTCCGGCACGTGCGATGAGCCCGGCCCGGCCACGGCGGACGGCGCCGGCCACGGCCAGGGCCAGGAGCGGGAGGCCGACCACCAGCGCGGCGGCGAGTGCCCAGGGGAAGCCGGGGACCCAGGCATCCAGCCAGGGCAGGGCCAGCAGCCCGGAGTCGGGGGCGAAGGCCTCCGGGAACCCGAGGAGCTGCTGCCAGGCGGGTGCGGGATCGTAGGCCTGCGGGACGCCGGGATCCCCCAGGACGGCCCGCAGGTCCCTCCAGTGCCTGGCCAGCACCGGCAGGAACAGCGCCAGCCCGGGCAGCGGTGTCCACCACAGCGTCCGGCCCCGCCGGCGCAGCACGGCGGCCAGCACCAGCACGGCCGCCGAGAGGACCGGCAGCAGGGCGGGAGCCGCGGCGCCGATGCCGGCCAGCAGCAGGGCGGTCCAGCCGGAGGCGGTCCAGGAGACCACGCCGCGGTGCCCCGGACGGGCCCGGACCTCGACGGGCGTGCCCTCCGGATCCGGGCTTCGCGTGGCCGCGGAGCCGGTGGCCCGGATGACGGCCAGCGCGAGCCAGGGCAGGGTCAGGTGCACCAGCACCGCCCCGGGCCGGCCCTGTCCGGTGGCCGTCAGCAGCGCCGGCGACAGGCCCCACAGCAGGGCGGCGAGCACACGGACGCCCCGGCCGCCGTCCACGGCACCGGCGGCGGACCAGGCACCCACGGCCGCCAGCGGCATGGCCAGGATGGTCAGCCACACCAGGGCGGCCGAGCCGTGCCCGGTCACCCCGAGCACGGCCAGGACCAGGCCGAAGGGGCCGGGCTGCACGGGAGCCCCGGCGCCGGCCGGTGACCAGTCGGTGGTGGCGTGGTCCCACAGTCCGGCCGGGGAACCGGACACCGGCAGCAGCGATCCGCCCACGAGGGCTTCGGCCCCCAGCAGGTGGCGCAGCCCGACGAGGCTGAGCGCTCCGAGCAGCAGCAGGACGAGCACCAGGCCCGTCCCGACCCAGTTGCGTTCCGGGGTGGCCAGCGCGGTGAAGTCGTCGTGGTCCCCGGTGGCCTCGGTCCCGGTGCCGGTGGACCCGGTGCCGTCCCCGATGACCTCGTCCGGCGCCTCCAGGTCGACGAGGCTGCGCCGGTAGGACCGGACGTCATGCCGGGCGGCCCGCAGCGGCTGGATGACGGACCGCGGGGCCCGGCGGGTGCTCCGGGCCCGCTTCCTGGCCCGGGCCAGCGGGGCGGCGCGGACCAGGGGGCGCAGGCTCCCCGTCAGGTGGGCAGCGCCCCGTCCCGGTTCCTTGGCGAGCAGTGAGGCGATGAATCCGCCGATCCCGGTGACCAGTCCCCAGGCCCAGAGGAAGGGCACGGCCAGCGCACGGGCGTGCTTGAGGCGCAGCCAGAGCGAGGATTCCCGCACGGCAGCCGTCCCGGCGAAGACGCCCTCGCCCGCGCCGTCGTGCCCGACCACGGCCTCGGGAACGACCACCACCCGGTGCCCGGCGAGCCGGGCGCGCCAGCAGAGGTCGGCGGCGGCCGCGGGCTGCGGCCCCTCGGGGTCCGGGCCGCCCAGCTCGGTCCACACGTCGGCGCGCACCAGCAGTCCCGGGGCGGAGACGGCGAAGACGTCGGTGCGCCCGTCGTACTGGCCCTGGTCCAGCTCGCCGGGCTCGATGAGGCTGATCGGCTCGCCTGCTCCGGTGACAGCCAGGCCGACGTCGAGCAGGTGCCGGGGCCGGCCGAGTTCGACCTGCTTGCAGCCGGCGATCGCCACGGAGGGGGAGGTCTCCACGGCCATCAGCAGCCGTCGCAGGGCGTCGGGGGCGGCCCGGGCGTCGTCGTGCATCCACCACAGCCAGCGCTCGGCGGCACCGGGCGCCCCGCCTCCTGGGGAGGCGGGGACCGTGAGGCGGTCGGCGAGCCGGGTGATGGGTGACTGGATGAACTCGACGGTCCGGCCGGCGTCGTCCACCAGGCGGGAGACCGCGTCCGTCACGTCCTCGTGCACCTCGCGGGCGAAGACGACGGCGAGGCTGTCAGGGGCGCGGTCCTGGCCCAGCAGGGACGAGATGGCGTCGACCGCCAGCTCGGGCCGCCGGTCGACGAGCACCGCGGCGGTGACGTGCTGGGCGGTGCGTCCGGTCCCGGCGACGTGGACCGGCAGCGCGGCAGGGGCGGAGATCAGACCGACCGCTTCCGCAGCCGGCGCCTCTCACGCTCCGAGAGGCCACCCCAGATGCCGAAGCGCTCGTCATTGCCCAGCGCATACTCCAGGCACTCGCTGCGGACGGTGCAGGCGCTGCAGACCTTCTTGGCGTCCCGCGTGGAGCCGCCCTTCTCCGGGAAGAAGGCCTCCGGGTCGGTCTGGGCGCACAGGGCGTCGATCTGCCAGGCCAGCTCACCGTCGAGGTCCCGGGGATCGGCGAAGCCGGGCAGGCCCAGCCAGGCGGTCGGACGGTCCGTCCCGGTGGTGCCCGCCGTCCGGTCGGCGCGCTCCGGTGCCGGGCCGCCCGGATGCAGCGCGGTGACGGTGGCATGCCCGAGGTCCGCGTCCGGGTCACCGTCCGCGGCGTGCTCGGCCAGGAAGGCCGTGGCCTGGTCCTCCAGGGACTGGTCCTCCTGCAGCCGGCGCGCCGCGCCCGGGTCCGCCGGATCCAGGAACCAGTCGGCGGGTACCGCCCGTCCCGGGTACGGGCCGTCCAGGGACTGGACACGACCATCCTGCTGGACCTGCTGGGCATTCTCCATGCGGTTCCTCCCCGTTCTCACGCTGCTCGCCTCCGTGCCGGGACCTCCGGCGGGTGACACGGGCACAGGGTCCAGGGCGCGTCAACCACCCACCTCCTCCGCTGGCACCGGGGCACACGCCCGACCCATCCCCTGCGGGATGCGGCCCGGACAGAGCGGAGAACAGTGGTGAGCAGTGGGAAGCGCCGTGGTCACCGCGACCGTTCTGCACTGAATTACATCGGTGTAACTCGCGGTTCGTCAAACTGGCGGGAGACAATGTGAGGCAGCGGACAGCGCGGTGGTCACCGACACGCCGCCGCATCCGTCGGACTGACCGGCGTGTCGTTTCCGGCCGTCCCGGCCAGCGCGCCGGGACCGGGAGGGGACGACGCGAAACCGCCCCTGACAAGAGAGGACACCACACGATGGTCACCCTGGGAACCCCAGACCGCTCCGGCCGCGGCCCGGCCGACTGGTTCGAGGCGGTCGCCGCCTCGCCCCGGCCCGCCGTGGTGGACTACGCCGCCGGGGAGGACCGGGTGGAGCTCTCCGGGCGGGTGCTGGCGAACTGGGCGGCCAAGACCGCCAACCTGCTCGACGCCGAGGGGCTGGGTGCCGGGTCGACGGTCGCCGTGGACCTGCCGGCAGGCTGGCAGCCGCTGGCCGCGCTGCTGGGACTGGCGCGGGCCGGCGTCGGGGTGGTGTTCACCGCGGCCGGTGCCGCGACGGACGCCGACCTGGTGATCACCGACGACCCCTCGGCCTGGGAGGCCTCTCCCGCGGAACTCTGGGCGGTGGCACCGGAGGACGGCCAGGCGCCGGCCCATGCCCTGGACTTCACCGCCGAGGTGCGCGTGCAGGCCGACCGGTGCCCGCTGCCAGTGCCCCACGGTGACCTGGTCGCCCAGTCCGCGCACTGGGCCGATGACGCGGCCGACGGGACGGCCGGGGTGACGGACCGGGCCGGCACGGGCCCGGCACGGTGGATCCGGCGGGAGCGGGGACTGGTGGTGGCTGCGCAGGGCGAACGCCTGCACCGCGGCCTCGCCGGTGCCGTCCTGCAGGCCTGGGCGGCGGGCTTGCCCGTGGTCCTGGTGCCCGCCGACCACGCCGACGACGACGGCGCGGCCCGGATCGTCGCGGCCGAACGGCTGGGCGGCCTGCCGGGTGAGGGCGGCCCGGGCGGACGGTAGGGCCGGCGCTGCGCTCAGCCGGGGGCGTGGGAAGAAGCTCGAGCGCGGGAGAGGGCTCCAGCGCGGGAGAGGGCTCAAGAGAGCCCGCGGGACGGCGGTCAGTCGACCGAGTCGACGCGTTCCGACGCTGAGGGCCCGGATGCCGCGGGCCCGGCCTCGGCGGGAGTCCGGGCCGAGGCCGCGGACGGGGCGGCGGACGGGGCGGCGCCGCCGGGGCCCGGCGCCCCGCGATGCCTGGCCGGGGTCTCCCCGGTACGGATGACGGGCATCTGGCCGGTGAGCCTCTCGCGATCGTGCGCGAACTCCGGGTCCGCGTCCAACTCCTCCGTGAAGACCCAGAACCGGTAGGCGAAGAACCGGAAGATCGTGCCGAGGATCAGGCCCACCACGCTGCCGGCGATGAAGATGCCGGTGGTCGAGGTGACGCCCATCCAGTACTGCGCCACGAAGACACAGGCCGCCGCGATCCCCATCCCGATCACGTTCATGATCGCGAACAGCACGAACTCGCGCATCACGTTGCTCTGCCGACGGTGCCGGAACGTCCAGAACCGGTTCGCCCCCCAGGAGAAGATCGTGGCCACCACGCTGGCCACGATCTTGGACTTGACGTTGCTGCCCTCCATGGGGCCGTCCATCAGCCAGAGGAAGACCGCCGAGTCCACCACGAAGGCCGCCGCTCCGACCGCCCCGAACTTGGCGACTTCCCGCCACAGCATGGCGACCAGGGCCACGAGACGTTGCCACAGGTTGCTGAACATGGGTGTGGGCAGACTCCTTCGATGAGCGAGGCCGAGCGGGCCCAACGGGACCGGCGCGGGTCCGGCGGAGGCACCTGAGGCAGCCGGCCGGAAATGTACCTGCCGAGTGTAGAACGCTTTCCTGCCGGTTTCCTGACAAGTTCCGGCGGCGGGCGGTTCCTTCGCCGATGCCCGGTCCGCGGTGGTTACCCTTGATCCGTGAGTTTTCCTGTGATCGGAGTTGTGGGCGGCGGACAGCTGGCCCGGATGATGGCCCCCGCCGCCACGGCCCTGGGCGTGCGCGTCAGGGTCCTGGCCGAGGGTCCCGATGTCTCCGCGACGACCGCCGCGGAGTGCGTCGTGGGTGATTACCGCGACCTCGGAACGCTGAGGGACTTCGCGGCCTCCGTGGACGTGGTGACCTTCGACCATGAGCACGTGCCCGCCGAGCACCTCCGGGCCCTGGAGGCCGCCGGGGTGAACCTGCAGCCCGGCCCGGACGCCCTTCAGCACGCCCAGGACAAGCTGCTGATGCGGCAGGCCTGCGACCGGCTCGGACTGCCCAATCCGGCCTGGGCCGCGGTCACCTCGGTGGACGAGCTCATCGAGTTCGCGCGCCGCGTCGAGTTCCCGGTCGTGCTGAAGACCCCCCGTGGCGGCTACGACGGCAAGGGCGTGCGCGTGGTCGCCTCCGCCCAGGAGGCCGAGGACTGCCGTGACTGGTTCGGGCTGGGCTTCGAGGCCCTGCTGGCCGAGGACCTGGTGGAGTTCTCCAGGGAGCTCTCGGCCCAGGTCGCCCGCACCCCCTCGGGGACCACCGCGTCCTATCCCGTCGTCGAGTCCATCCAGACCGATGGGATCTGTGACGTCGTCACCGCCCCGGCGCCGGGGATCGATCCCCGCACCGCCCAGGCCGCCGAGGAGGCCGCCGTGACCCTGGCCGAGGGGCTCGGCGTGACCGGCATGCTCGCGGTCGAACTGTTCGAGACCCCCGGGACCGGCCCGGGCTTCATCGTCAACGAGCTGGCGATGCGTCCTCACAACTCCGGGCACTGGTCCATGGACGGGGCCGTCACCAGCCAGTTCGAGCAGCACGTCCGGGCGGTGCTGGACCTTCCGCTGGGCGCCACGGACACCCTCGGGGCCTATACGGTGATGAAGAACTACCTCGGTGGTGCCAACGAGGACCTCTACTCGGCGTTCCCCGCGGCCATGGCCGCCCACCCCGAGGCCAAGGTCCACGCCTATGGCAAGTCCGTCCGCCCGGGTCGCAAGATCGGGCACGTCAACGTCGTCGCGCCCCTGGCCGAGGACCTCGCCGCGGCGCGCGAGGCCGCCGAGAGCGCCGCCGCGATCATCCGTGACGGACACCGCGCCCAGAACGAGCCGCGCACCGCGGCCACCGACGAGCTTCAGGAGCAGCCATGACCGCCGCCAGTGACCCCCAGTCCACGGCACGGGTGGCCGTGGTCATGGGCTCGGACTCGGACTGGCCGGTCATGCAGGCCGCCGCCGAGGCGCTGGAGGAATTCGGCATCCCCTACGAGGCCGACGTCGTCTCCGCCCACCGCATGCCGCACGAGATGGTGGACTTCGGGACCACCGCCCACGAGCGCGGCATCCGGGTGATCATCGCCGGTGCCGGTGGCGCGGCGCATCTTCCCGGGATGATCGCCGCCACCACTCCCCTGCCCGTCATCGGCGTCCCCGTGCCGCTGAAGACGCTGGACGGGATGGACTCGCTGCTGTCGATCGTCCAGATGCCCGCCGGTGTCCCGGTGGCGACCGTGTCCATCGGTGGGGCCCGGAATGCCGGCCTGCTCGCCGTGCGGATCCTGGCCGCCGGTGCGGACCAGGAGGCGGTCCGGCTGCGCGAAGGGCTGCTCCGCTTCGCCGACGAACTCCGCGATACCGCCACGGCCAAGGGCGCACGGCTCCGCGACACCTTGGCAGGCCGGCCGGGCTACCACCAGCCCGCGGCCTCGGCCCGCCGCCCATGATGCGCGCGGCGGGCGTGGAGCCCCGTGCCCGGGCGTCGAAGGCCCCTCGATGATGGCGTCCCACACCCAGCGGACCGGCACGCCGCCGATCGCCACCGGCGACGGGGACCCCGTCCGCACCCCGGAGACCGGCACGGCGCGCCAGCGCACCAAGCGGGCCTGGATCCTGCTGGCCCTGACCCTGTTCATCCCCGGTGGCGCCCAGGTGGTGGCCGGCAACCGGCGGCTCGGCCGGGCCGCGCTGCGGGTGACCCTGACCGTCTGGGCGCTGGCCGTCGTCGCCCTCGTGCTGTTCTTCGTCAACCGGGACCCGCTGATCCGGGCCGGCACCAACAGCTGGGTCCAGCTGGCGGGCGTCGTGGCGCTGGCCGCCCTGGCCATCGGCTGGGCCGTTCTCTGGGTGGACACCTTCCGGCTGCTCCGGTTCCGGCTCGTGGCCCCCGGGATGCGCCCGCTGATCGCGTTCGCCTCGGTCCTGCTGCTGCTGGTGACCTCCGGGGTCCTGGGCTACGGCTCGTGGGCGGTGAACGCCGGGCGCAACACCCTGAACTCCATCTTCCCGGCCGGCCCGCCGATCGAGCCGGTGGACGGGCGCTACAACTTCCTGCTGATGGGCGGGGACGCCGGCGAGGGACGCATCGGCCTGCGGCCCGACTCCATCCACGTGGCCTCCGTCAACGCCGACACCGGCCGGACGATCATCTTCTCCATCCCCCGCAACTTCCAGAACGCCCGGTTCACCGAGGGCTCCCCCCTGTGGTCGGCCTATCCCGAGGGCTTCTCCTGCGGGGACGAGTGCATCGTCAACGCGCTCTACGTGGACGTGAATCAGAACCACCAGGACCTGTACCCGGGTGCGCAGGACCCGGGCGCCGAGGCCATGAAGGACGCCGCCGGCGGCATCCTGGGGCTGGAGGTCCAGGCCTACGCCATGGTGGACATGGCCGGCTTCGCGCAGCTGATCGACGCCATGGGCGGGGTCACCGTGACGACCGGTGGCTGGACCACCTACCGCGGGCACCGACCGGACGGTGAGTGGGGCAACGCCTGGTGGGGACCGGGAACCTACACCTTCAACGGCGAGCAGGCCCTGGCCTTCGCCCGCTCACGGCACTTCTCCACCGACTACTCCCGGATCCGCCGCCAGCAGTGCATCCAGTCGGCCATGCTGGCCCAGTTCAACCCGCAGACCCTGGTCACCCGCTTCCACGGCATCCTCGAGGCCGGCGAGCAGATCGTGGAGACGGACCTGCCGGGCCAGCAGCTGGGGACCTTCGTCTCCCTCGCCTCGCGCGGCCAGTCCCAGCCCATGGGCCGGCTGACCATCGGGGCCCCGGACTTCGGGGATCAGGGCGACCGGTTCACCACGTACCCCGACTTCGACCTGGTCCACCAGCGCGTGAACGCGATGCTCGCCGAGGACGGGACCCCGCAGGCCGCCGGGGCCGCTCCCGCCCCACTGCTGTTCGTGGACGCCGCCGCGAGGATCCTGACGGCCGCCGGGGATCCCCCCCACGGCTCCCCGGCGCCCAGCGCCTCCGGGGCCGTCGCCACCCGAACCGGGACCGACGGCACGGGCAGCATCGCTCCCCAGGGCGCTGACAGCGACAACCCGGAGGACTGGCCGGCCCCGCCACCGCAGCCCGACGGCGACCCGATCAACGAGGACTGGCTGATGTACCTCGAGGACACGGGACAGACCGGCCTGCTCGAGGAGGCGGCGAAGACCAACCACCTCTGCGTGGCCGGGGCCGGCTGAGGCCGCGGCCAGGACACGTCCTGGATGATCGCACCGTGAGCTGTGGATAGGCTGGCACCATGTTCCTGCTGCGCAATGCCATCCGTGACTACGCCTGGGGATCCGCCACCCTCCTGGCCGAGCTGCAGGGACGCACCCCCTCCGGCCGGCCCGAGGCCGAGCTGTGGATGGGCGCCCACCCGGGGGCCCCGTCCGGCGCCGTCCCCGCCGCGGACCCCGCGGCCGCCCCGGTCCCCCTCGACCAGCTGATCGCGCAGGACCCGGACGCCCTGCTCGGTGAGGCCCAACGCTTCGGCCGGCTGCCCTACCTGGTGAAGCTGCTCGCGGCCGGCCGCCCGCTGTCCATCCAGGCCCATCCCACCCTGGAGCAGGCCCGTTCCGGCTTCGCCGCCGAGGAGGCCGCCGGGATCCCGGTCACCGCCGCGCACCGCAACTACCGCGATGACAACCACAAGCCCGAGATGGTCATCGCGCTGACCCCGTTCACCGCCCTGTGCGGCTTCCGGGCCCCGGAGGACGCCGCCGGGTCCTTCGACCGGCTCGCCGGTGCCCTGGCCGAGCACTTCGAGGGAGCGGACGACGGGCTGTGCGGGGCGACGTCGGCCCTCGCGGCGACACTGCGCGCCGGTGACCTGGAGTGGGCCTTCGCCGCCCTGCTCGACCCCGCCGGCGGCTGGGCCTCGGGAGACTGGGTCGACGACGTCGTCGCCACCCTCCGGCGCGCCCCGCGCGTCCTGGAGAACGACCTGAACCTGTCGACCGCCGTCGGGATCTCCGAGGCCTTCCCCGGCGATCCGGGGGTGCTGGTGTCCGTGCTGCTCAACCGGGTGGACCTGGCCGCCGGCCAGGCCATCCACCTGCCGGCCGGCAACGTCCACGCCTACCTGCACGGGCTGGGCGTGGAGGTGATGGCCGCCTCGGACAACGTGCTGCGCGGCGGCCTGACGACCAAGCACGTGGACGTGGACGAGCTGCGCCGGGTGGTGCGCTTCGAGGCCCTGCCGGTGCCGTACTGCGCTCCCCGCCCCGACGGCGCCGGCCGCCTCGTCTTCCGTCCGCCCTTCGAGGAGTTCCAGGTCGAACGCCTGGACCTGCCCGACGCCGCGGGCCGGACCCTCACGGCCAGGGGACCCGTCATCGCGGTCTGCACGGCCGGGACGGTGCGGATCGAGTCCGGCGGGCAGACGGCCGTGCTCACGCCCGGCGAGTCGGTGTTCCTGGGCGCGGCCGAGGCGCCCGCCGTGGTGCGGGCCGGGTCGCCCGGGGCCTCGGGGACCGCGGCGACCTTGTTCTCGGTCACCCTCCCCTGAGGCGAGCGGCTCAGCGCCCGGCCGGGGAGACCTCCGAGCCGATCCACTTCTCCCACTTGCGGGACTGGTGCTCGGCCTCGACGACGCGCACGGTGCCGGACTTCGAGCGCATGACCATCGACTGGGTGACCACCCGGTCGTTGTAGTAGCGCACCCCGCGCAGCAGGTCTCCGTCGGTGATGCCGGTCGCGGCGAAGTAGCAGTTGTCCGACTTGACCAGGTCGTCGGTGGTGAGCACCGCGTCGAGGTCGTGTCCGGCGTCGAGGGCCTTCTGGCGCTCCTCGTCGTCCTTCGGCGCCAGCCGGCCCTGGATGACACCGCCGACGGCCTTGATGGCGCACGCGGTGATGATGCCCTCCGGGGTGCCGCCGATGCCCAGCAGCATGTCCACGTCGGTGCCGTGGCGGGCGGCGGCGATGCCGCCGGCCACGTCGCCGTCCATGATGAACTTCACCCGGGCGCCGGCCGCCCGGATCTCCTCGACGAGCCTCTCGTGGCGCGGGCGCTCCAGCACGCACACGTTCAGCTGGCTGACCGGCTTGTTCAGGGCCTTGGACACCAGGTGGATGTTCTGCTTGATGGGCAGGCGCAGGTCGACGAAGTCGGCGGCCTCGGGGCCCACGACCATCTTGTCCATGTAGAACACGGCGGACGGGTCGAACATCGCGCCGCGCTCGGCGACGGCGAACACGGACAGCGCGTTTGGGTAGCCCAGGGCGGTCAGGCGGGTGCCGTCGATGGGATCCACGGCGACGTCGACCTCGGGGCCCGTGCCGTCACCGACGTGCTCGCCGTTGAAGAGCATCGGCGCCTCGTCCTTCTCGCCCTCCCCGATGACCACCACGCCGTTCATCCGGACGGTGTCCATGAAGGCCCGCATCGCGTCCACGGCGGCACCATCGGCGGTGTTCTTGTCCCCGTAGCCGACCCAGTGCCCGGCGGCGATCGCCGCGGCCTCGGTGACCCGCACCAGCTCGAGGGCGAGGTTGCGGTCCGGCTCCGTCCCCGACACCGCCAGGTTGCGGTTCAGCATGTTGTAGTCGGCGTGCTGCTCTGCCGACTTCTGGGCCGGAACGCCGTTGTTCGCGGACTGGTCAGTGCTCACCGTGTGTCTCCGTCTGCAGGGAACGTCTTGCGAACTCATCCTAGTGTCCGCCGCGGTGGCAGAATGGACCGGTGACCTCCCCCGAGCCAGAGACCCCCGCCGCCAAGCCCCGCCTGACCCAGAAGCAGGTGAAGCGGGCCGGCCAGTCCGCCCGCGCAATGGTGGTCAGCGTCCTGGCGACGCTGGGGATCGCGCTGCTGGTGGTGCTGATCAACCCGGGGTCGACGGAACAGACCTATGACCGCGACGTCAACGTCCCGGCCACCGCCGAGCAGGCCACCGCCGTGGCCGGCTTCACCGCGGCGGCCCCGGACGTGCCGGAGGGCTGGGAGGCCACCTTCGCGCGCTGGAACGCCGCCGGCGCGGACCAGGTGGAGTTCTGGGAGGTCGGCTACGTCACTGCCCGGGAGGACTTCGCCGGCTTCAAGCAGACCGCCCAGGCCAACCCGACCTGGGTGTCACAGCAGATCCGCAATGCCCCGCTGACCGGCACCCGCACGGTGGACGGCACCTCGTGGGACCTGCACGAACCCGCGGACGGGGACAGCTACCTGGTGACCGAACTGGACGGCACCACGGTCATCGTCTCCGGTTCCGGAGAACTGTCTGACATGGATACCCTTGCCGAAGCCATCCAGCAGGACCTCGAGGAGGACGCAGCATGAACCTGACCCCCGCCCGCGCCTATGAACTGATGCTCGAGGGCAACGAGCGCTTCGTGTCCGGCACGTCCCGGCACCCGAACCAGGACGCCGCCCGCCGCACGTCCCTGGCGAACGGACAGGACCCCATCGCCGTGCTCTTCGGCTGCTCCGACTCCCGGCTGGCCGCCGAGATCATCTTCGACCTGGGCCTGGGGGACCTGTTCGTCATCCGCACCGCCGGGCAGGTGATCGACGACGCCGTGCTGGGCTCCCTGGAGTTCAGCGTCGACGAGCTCGGCACCCCGCTGATCGTGGTGCTCGGCCACGACAGCTGCGGCGCCGTGACCGCCGCCGTCGACTCCTATACCAGCGGCGAGATGCCCGCCGGCTTCCAGCGCTCGCTCGTGGAACGCATCATGCCCTCCGTGTTCGCCGCCCGCCGCCACGGGGTGGAGGACGTGAACGGCACCGTGGCCGAGCACACCGTGCAGACGTGCCAGCGCCTGGTGGAGTCCTCGATGTCCGTGGCCCGGGCCGTGGAGGAGGGACGCACCGCGATCGTGGGACTGACCTACTCCCTGGCCGAGGGCACCGCCAACGAGGTCAGGGTCATCGGCGACCTCGAGCCGGCTGCGCATCCCGCCGCCGGCTGAACCCGCCCGGTCACCGGAGGGTGCGGGACCGATCCGTGCCGACCCCACGCACTAGAGTGGGGAACCATGACCGATCAGTCTTCTCAGCATTCTTCCGAACAGCAGTTCCGCATCGAGCACGACACCATGGGCGAGGTCAAGGTCCCCGTCAACGCCCTGTACCGTGCCCAGACCCAGCGGGCCGTGGAGAACTTCCCGATCTCCGGCAAGACCCTGGAGCCGGCCCACATCCACGCCCTGGCCCAGGTCAAGAAGGCCGCGGCGAAGGCCAACGCGGAGCTCGGCGTCATCTCCGAGGAGCGCCGCGACGCCATCGTCGCCGCCGCGGACGAGGTGATCTCCGGCAAGCACGACGACCACTACCCGATCGACGTGTTCCAGACCGGCTCCGGCACCTCCTCGAACATGAACACCAACGAGGTGCTCGCCAACCTCGCCACGCAGGCGCTGAAGGCCGCCGGTTCGGACACCGAAGTCCACCCCAACGACCACGTCAACGCCTCCCAGTCCTCCAACGACGTCTTCCCGACCTCGGTGCACATCGCCGTCACCGGCGCCCTGATCAACGACCTGAAGCCCGCCCTGGACCACCTCGCCACGTCCCTGGAACGCAAGGCCAAGGAGTTCGAGAACGTCGTCAAGTCCGGCCGCACGCACCTGATGGACGCCACCCCGGTGACCCTCGGCCAGGAGTTCGGCGGCTACGCCGCCCAGGTCCGCTACGGGATCGAGCGCATCGACGCCTCCCTGCCGCGCGTGGCCGAGGTCCCGCTGGGCGGCACCGCCGTCGGCACCGGCATCAACACCCCGAAGGGCTTCTCCGCCCGCGTCATCGAGCTGCTGGCCGAGGAGACCGGCCTGCCGATCACCGAGGCCCGCAACCACTTCGAGGCCCAGGCCAACCGCGATGGCCTGGTCGAGGCCTCCGGCCAGCTGCGCAACATCGCCTACTCGTTCATGAAGATCAACAACGACCTGCGCTGGATGGGCTCCGGCCCGAACACCGGCCTGGGCGAGATCGCCATCCCGGACCTGCAGCCGGGCTCCTCGATCATGCCGGGCAAGGTCAACCCGGTGATCTGCGAGGCCGCCATCATGGTCTGCGCCCAGGTCATCGGCAATGACACCACCGTGTCCCTGTCCTCCACCAACGGCGCCTTCGAACTGAACGTCGGCATCCCGGTGATGGCCGCCAACCTGCTGGAGTCCATCCGCCTGCTGGCCAACACCTCGCGGGTCATGGCGGACAAGATGATCGACGGCATCGAGGCCAACGAGGACCGCTGCTCCTTCCTGGCCGGCGCCTCGCCGTCCATCGTCACCCCGCTGAACAAGGTCATCGGCTACGAGGCCGCCGCGAAGATCGCCAAGCACTCCGTGGCACAGAAGATGACCGTGCGCGAGGCCGTCATCGACCTCGGCTACGTGGAGCGCGGCGAGGTCACCGAGGAACAGCTGGACGCGGCCCTGGACACCATGTCCATGACCCACCCGGCCTGATCCCGGGGCGTACCCGGAGGCCCGGTTCCCCGTCCGGTCAGGACAGGAATCGGGCCTCCGGCGTCTCCGCCAGCGCCCAGCCCAGGGCGCGGGCGTGCAGCGGGGGCAGGTCCGGCAGCGCGCCGAGCCGGAACCAGCCGACGTCGGTGTTCTCCTCGTCGCCCACCCGGGCCTCGCCGGAGAGGTAGTCCATCAGCATCACCACGTCCAGGTACCGGGCGCGGTCCCCATTCGGGTACGTCACCTCATCGGTGGTCCCGACGCCGGCCAGGCGCCGGGGTGCGCACCGCACCCCGGTCTCCTCGAGGGTCTCCCGCACGGCGGTGGCCGCCGGTTCCTCGCCGGGCTCGATGATCCCGGCCGGCAGGGTCCAGCGGCCGTTGTCCGCACGCCTGACCAGGAGCACCTCGCGGTCCTCCGCCCCGGCGGCCCCACGCCGGCCGTCGGTCCGGGCGCCACCGCCGGTCTCACCACCGGCGGCCGGCCGCAGCACCACGGCCTTGCAGCCGGAGAGCCAGAGGGCCTCGCGGCCGACCTTCTCGCGCAGGGCCAGGACGAACTCGGGAGTGGGCATGCGACTACGCTACAACCCGGTAGCGGGCCGCCCGGCTCACCCCAGCAGGGCGACGGAGGCTCCGGCCAGCATGGCCGGCCCGAACGGCAGGTGGGTCGCCCCGGTGGCCCGCCGGGCGAGCACGAGACCCAGCGCCACCAGTCCGCCGACGACGAAGGCGAGCACGACCGCCCCGAAGAGGTGGCCCCAGCCCAGCCAGCCGGCATACAGGCCGAGTCCGCCGCCGAGCTTGACATCGCCCATCCCCATGCCGGTGCGGCTGACCAGGTGAAGCAGCAGCATCAGCGCGAGGTAGGCGGCGCTGCCGCCGAGCATGCCCCAGAACCTGGTCCAGCCGACGTCGCTGGCCAGGCACCCCAGGCCCAGGGCGACCCCGCCCCCGGCGGCCAGCAGGCCGGTCCACCGGTTGGGCAGCCGGTGCTCGCGCAGGTCCGTCACGGTGAGCACCACGGCGCACACCGCGAAGAGCCCCAGCGCGGCCACCGCACAGGCCAGCAGCAGCCAGTTCCCGTCCCGGGCCGCTTCGGCCAGTACATTCGGCATGGACCCCAGCCTAGGGCGGACTCGCCGGTCCAGGGGGCCGGAGGCACCGGGACTGTGGACGGTTCCGGCGGCGGGACTGTGGACGGTTCCGGCGGCGGGACTGTGGACGGTTCCGGCGGAGGCCTGGCCGGAACCGCCTAGACTGGGCCCATGCCCGGCCCCCTGGACCGCCCCAGCAGCAGCCCCTCCCCCGTCACGACCTACCGGTCCTGGCCCGAGTGGGTCCAGCGGACGGTTCCCGTGGCCGGCCTGGTGGTGCTGATGTGGGTCCTGGAGTTCATCGACCTGTTCGCCGGCGGCCGGCTCAACCGGTACGGCATCCAGCCGCTGGAGCCGGACGGCATGGCCGGCATCCTCTTCGCGCCCCTGCTGCACTCGGGGTTCGGCCACCTGATCTCGAACACGGTGCCGCTGCTGGTGCTGGGCATCATGATCGCCTGGATCACGCATCGATGGTGGCTGATCACCGCCGCCGTCTGGCTGCTCGGCGGGCTGTTCACCTGGGTGATCGGTGGGCTGGGGACCAACCACATCGGCGCCTCGATCGTGGTCTACGGCTACGGCGCCTTCCTGGTGACCTACGGCATCCTCTCCCGCCGGCTCTCCGCGATCCTGGCCGCGGTGGTCACCGTCCTGCTCTACGGCGGCTTCGTGTGGGGCTTCCTGCCGTTCAATCCGCGCGTGTCCTGGGAGGGCCACCTGGCCGGTGCGGCGGCGGGCGTGGTGGTGGCCTTCGCGGACACCCGGCAGGCCCGGCGTGACTGGCGGGAGCGGCGCGCGCTGCAGGCACGCTGACGCCGCGCGCGCGACCTGGGCAAATTCTGTCCAAAAGTCGCTGGTGCCGACTTCTCCCAAGTGGTAGTCACCGGTGCCGGCGGCAGGTATGCTGAAAGCGCTTCCATCCGTGTGACACCGACTCAGTGAACAGTGCACCGACGGAAGCCTCCGGCTCCATGGCCTCTCATCCCGTTTCACGGGGCCATGGTTGCGGTGGATCCACCCCGGTCCCCTCATCCCCCCCTCCGCGGGGACCGGCACAATCCGCCCCAGGGGCCGCTGCACCTCGTGCAGCGGCCCCTGTTTCTTCTCACGATGCCGAGTCCTTGTCGCTATGCCGTGGGCGACGAACTCGTCATGATCGAGGTTCCAGGGCTCGCCGGCATGGATGTAGGCGCCCACGCGGGTCTCCGGCCGCACGGTGGTGCCCGCAAGACGGCGCGCGACGTTGCCGACCTGCAGGCCGCGGGCCACCCACTCAGGGGAGGGGCGCGGCAGCCCGGGGGGCAACGGGTCCTCGTCCCGGCCCGTTGCCCCCGCCTGTGCGGCCGGTCAGATGGACGCGTCCTCCAGCAGTTCGGTCACCAGCGCCGCGATCGGCGAGCGCTCCGAGCGGTTCAGCGTGACGTGGCCGAACAGCGGGTGGCCCTTGAGGGTCTCGACGACGGCCGCGATGCCGTCATGCCGTCCCACCCGCAGGTTGTCCCGCTGCGCGACGTCATGGGTCAGCACGATCTTGGAGTTCTGCCCCATGCGACTCATCACGGTCAGGAGCACGTTCTTCTCCAGCGACTGGGCCTCGTCCACGATCACCCAGGAGTCGTGCAGGGACCGGCCGCGGATGTGGGTCAGCGGCAGGACCTCCAGCATGCCCCGGTCCACCACCTCGTCCAGCACCTCGGTGGAGACCAGGGCGCCCAGGGTGTCGAACACGGCCTGGGCCCAGGGGTTCATCTTCTCCGACTCGGAGCCTGGCAGGTAGCCCAGCTCCTGCCCCCCGACGGCGTACAGGGGGCGGAAGACCACCACCTTGCGGTGCTCGCGGCGTTCCATGACCGCCTCCAGGCCCGCGCAGAGCGCGAGCGCCGACTTGCCGGTGCCGGCGCGGCCGCCCAGGGAGACGATGCCGACGGAGGGGTCGAGGAGCAGGTCGATGGCCAGGCGCTGCTCGGCGGAGCGGCCGTGCAGGCCGAAGACATCCCGGTCGCCACGGACCAGCTGGGTGTTGCGGTGCGCGTCCACGCGGCCCAGGGCGGAGCCCCGGGGCGAGGTGATGACGAGGCCGGTGTTCACCGGCAGCTCCCCGGCCTCGGCCAGCGCCACGGGCTGGCCGTCGTACAGCGAGTTGACCTCCTCCTCGGTGGCCATGACCTCCGCCGTGCCGGTCCAGCCGGAGTCGCGGACCAGCTCGTTGCGGTACTCATCGGCCTGCAGGCCCATGGCCGAGGCCTTCACGCGCATCGGCAGGTCCTTGGAGACCACCGTGACGTCGCGCCCCTCGTCGGCGAAGTTCTTGGCCACCGCCAGGATGCGGGCGTCATTGTCCGTGGACCGGAAGCCGTGGGGCAGCACCTCCACGGAGATGTGGTTCAGTTCCACCCGCAGCGAGCCGCCCTCGGTCCCCAACGGCACCGGCCGGTTCAGGGAGCCGTGCTCGATCCGCAGTTCATCCAGCAACCGCAGCGCCTTGCGGGCGAAGTAGCCCAGGTCCGGGTCGTCCCGCTTCTTCTCCAGTTCGGAGATCACCACGATCGGCAGGATGACCTCGTGCTCGGCGAAGCGCAGGATCGCCCGGGGATCGGACAGGAGCACGGAGGTGTCGAGCAGGTAGGACCGCTCCCCCACGCTCATCCGTTCTGCGGGCTGGGTGGCCTCCGGGGAATCGGTGGCCAGGGCGGTTGACAGGTTATCCACGTCGGACTCCAGACCGGGGCACGCGCCCCGATGATCGAGGGTGGGGTGGGACGGACCGGCCGGGGGCCGGATCGGCCCCCCGCTGCGTGCTGTCTGGAGTGACGGCATACGGCCTGGCCTTTCCGATCAATCCGCAGGGTGCGGATCGAAGGACTCGATCCGTGCCCGTCGGTGACTGATACCCCCACCGTAGGACCGCGCGTCGACGTCCGGGAGTAGGAACCTCCACGTGACGCGGTTAACTTTCGGTGAAGGTGCGGCCAACGGCGTGACCGGACCGTGTCAGGGCCTCGGCAGCGGCTCGGCGCCCGTGGCCGGGTCAGGACCCGAAGCGGCGCTGCCGGGAGGCGAAGTCCCGCAGGGCGCGGACGAAGTCCACCCGGCGGAAGTCCGGCCACAGGGCCTCACAGAAGTAGAACTCGGAGTAGGCCGACTGCCACATCAGGAATCCGGAGAGCCGTTGCTCGCCGGAGGTCCGGATCACCAGGTCGGGGTCCGGCTGGCCACGGGTGTAGAGGCGGTCCGAGATCTGCTCGTCCGTGAGCTCGGCCGCCACGTCCGCGGCGCTGCGGCCGGCGGCGTCGGCCTCCAGTAGCAGTTCCTTGACCGCGTCCACGATCTCCCGGCGGCCCCCGTAGCCCACGGCGACGTTGACGTGCACACCCTCCGCGTCCGCCGTGCGGGCCTGCAGCTCCGCCAGCGTCTCCGCCAGGCCCTCGGGAAGCAGGTCTGGAGCGCCGACGGCCTGCACGCGGACCCGGTGGCCGTTCTCCAGGCCGTCGGCCAGCCTGGCCAGGGTGGTGCCGATAATGCCGACCAGCTGCTCCAGCTCATCGGGCGGCCGGCTCATGTTGTCCGTGGAGAGCATGTAGAGCGTGACGACCTTGATGCCGAGCTCGTCGCACCAGCCCAGGAACTCGTGGATCTTCTCCGCCCCGGCCTGGTGGCCGTCCGCCGTGGTGGCCCCGCAGGCCTTGGCCCAACGGCGGTTGCCGTCCAGCACCACGCCGATGTGCCGGGGCAGTCGCTCCGGGTCCAGGCTCGAGGCGATGACGCGCTCGTAGAGGCTGTAGACGACGTTCGGTCCCACCATGTCCCCTCCTTCCGGCCGCGGTGCGCACTGTGCCCGGCGCCCCTGCTGGGTTCTACGGTAGCGAACCGACGGCACTGAGCCCGTCCCGGACGTCCCTACCGGGCGGCGCGTCGGGGCTGGCTCACACCGCGCGGGATCCCGCCGGGCCGTCACCTCACAGCCGGTCCCCGGACAGCCGGACTACTCTGGGGTAATGCTGCCGCACCCCGCCGCCGACTCCCCGGCCGGCGCGCCGACCCCCGGCCCGTCGGCCCCCAGTCCGACCACCCCCAGTCCGGAGACCGGGCCGGGGACCGTACTGGGGGCAGGCCCGACCGCGGTGCCGGAACTGGCCGCGCAGGTCTCCCCCAGCCGCCGCTGGCGCATGGATCGTGTGAGGGACCCGGACCACCCCGACTTCAAGCCGCGGTTGCGCGGCCACCTGCACGCCGCGATGGTGCCCCTGGCCCTGGCGGCCGGCATCGTCCTGGTGGTGCTCGCCCCCACCCCGGCCCTGGCCTGGGCCAGCGCCGTGTACGCCCTCACCGGCCTGATGCTGTTCGCGGTCTCGGCCACCTACCACCTGGTGCAGTGGACGCCGAACGTGGCCCTGGTGCTGAAACGGCTGGACCACACGAACATCATGCTGGTCATCGCCGGCACCTACACGCCCCTGTCCCTGGCCCTGCTGCCGCCCGGCAAGGCCACGCTGCTGCTGACCTTCGTCTGGGCCGGCGCCGTGGCGGGCGTGGCCTTCCGCGTGTTCTGGACCTCGGCCCCGCGCTGGCTCTACACGCCGGTCTACGTCCTGCTCGGGCTGGCGGCGCTGCTGTACATCGCGGACTTCTTCGCCGCGAACGCGATGGCCGCCGTCCTGGTCTGCGCCGGCGGTGCCTGCTACATCATCGGCGCCGTGTTCTACGCGCTCAAGCGGCCCAATCCACACCGGGAGTGGTTCGGTTTCCACGAGCTGTTCCACGCCTTCACCATCGGCGGCTTCACCTGCCACTACATCGCCATCATGTCCGCGGTGCTGCAGGCCTGATCCACGTCCGGTCCTCAGCCGTCCCGGGCCAGCCGGTCCAGCGCCTCGGTGCTGTCCACGGGGGCATGGCACAGCGTGCCGTGGCACAGGTAGAGGGCCGTCCCGCCATCGCGGGAGGTCCGTCCGGCAGTGACGTCGTCGGGGACGGCGCCGGGCCCGGCGAGGACGCCGCCGTCGGGCCGAGATGCCCGGGCCGGGCCGGCGACGGCGGCCGGCCCATCGGGCACCTGGACGCCGACGACGCCGCGCACGAGCGCCCAGGCGAGGGCCTGCCGGCGGTCCTCCGCCGTGCCGCCGGCGGCCACCAGGAGGTCCTCGGCCACCTCGTGCCGGGCCGCCAGCCGCAGGGCCGTCGCGGTCTCCAGCGGTGCCCGCTCGCCCAGCCGGTCCACGTGCCCGAGCAGCCCCTCCGCCCAGGCGCGGGCTCCCCCGGCCGGCAGCGTCCCGGCGTGCACCGGCGCCAGCACGTGCCATTGCAGCAGCACCTCGGCCCAGGCTCCGATGGCGGACGGCTCAACACCGTCCAGCGGGGAGGCGAAGCCGGGTCCGCCCTGCGCCGCGGCCAGTACGGCGTCCCCGGCCGGGGCGGTCAGCAGGGCCGGCCCGTGGTCGGTCTCCACCACCAGGCTCCCGACGACGGCGTCCACCACCGCGCGCGTCCGCGCTTTCCAGCGCGCCTCCCCGGTGGAGCGGTAGAGCGCGATGAAGGCGCCCGCCACCTGGGCGTGGTCGGCCAGCGTGCCCGGTGCGGGCCCGGGCCGGCCGTCGAGGGCCGAACGCAGCACGGGGACCGGACTGGCGGCGTCGTCCGCGGCACCCGCCGGCGTCGGTGACCCGTCCGCCACCCGGCAGTGCACGCGCCACAGGGCCTCCCCCGCGGCGAGCGCCAGGTCCAGCAGCCGGCCCTCGCCGAGCAGCGCCCAGGCCTCCGCCAGGGCGGTCACGGCCATCCCGTTCCAGGCGGCCACCTCCTTGCCGTCCCGCCCCGGCTGCGGCCGGGCGGCGACCCGGCGCCGCAGCTCCGGCAGGGCACGGTCCCACAGGGCCTGCTCCTCTGCCGTGAGCAGCCGGCCGGCGTGCAGGGTCAGCGGCGCGGTGCCGGGCTCCACGGGCACCCCGGCCATGACCTCCGTCAGGTGTTCCACCGCGGCCGGGCCGGCGTCCGGGGCCCCGCTGGCCAGCGCCTCACGCAGCTCCCCGGGCGTCCACGTGTAGGTCGCCCCCTCCACCGGATGGCCGTCCACCACGGTGTCCGCGTCCAGGCTGGCGGCGAAGGCCCCGGAGGAGGTGGTCATCTGCTCCGCGAGCCAGCCGGCGGTGCCGAGGGCGAGCCGCCGGGCCAGGCCGGGGTGGCGCGGGTCCAGCGGTGCCAGGTGCTCCAGGTGGTCCGCCAGCACCGACCACCGGGCGTACCAGCGCAGCAATTGCGCGTTGTCGTAGAGCATCTTCTCGAAGTGCGGCAGCGCCCAGGACCGGTCGGTGGCGTAGCGGGCGAAGCCCCCGGAAACCGGGTCCGCCAGGGAGGACGTGCCCATCACGGCCAGGGTGCGTGAGGCCAGCGCCCACGCGGTCGCCCGGGCGGGGTGCGGACCGGTGGCGGCGGCCTGGAGCAGGAACCCCAGGGCGGGGCTGGGTGGGAACTTGGGCGCTCCGGTGCCGAAGCCGCCGTGCCCGGTGTCCTCCAGCTCCGCCAGCCGCGCGATCGCGTCGGTGACGGTCCCGGCCAGGGGCTGCGGGCCGGCGTCGGGGCCGGGCCGGTCCTCACCGGAACCCAGGACGACGGCGGCCAGGGCGTTGGACTGCCGGCCCACCCCGGCGGCCAGGGCGGACGCCGCCTCCTCGACCTCGGCCCGGCGGTCCGTCCAGGCCGCGTGCACGGCGTCGAGGACCTCCCGGAAGGAGGGCATCCGCGGTCCCCCGCCGTGCTGGCGAGGGACGGGCGGATAGTAGGTGCCGGCGTGGAAGGGCCGGCCGTCCGGGGTGGCGAACACGCTCATCGGCCAGCCGCCCTGGCCGGTCAGCAGCTGCGTGGCGGTCATGTATGCCTCGTCCACGTCCGGGTGTTCCTCCCGGTCCACCTTGACCGCCACGAAACGCTCGTTCAGCACCCGGGCAGTGCCCTCGTCCTCGAAGGACTCGTGCGCCATGACGTGGCACCAGTGGCAGGCCGCGTAGCCGATGGAGACGAAGACCGGGACGTTCCGGCGGGCGGCGTCCTCGAAGGCCTCGCGGCCCCAGGGCCGCCAGTCGACCGGGTTGTCGGCGTGCTGGAGCAGGTAGGGGCTGGTTGAGTCGGCGAGACGATTGGCCATGGCCCCACGGTAGGACCGATTCGGGGTTTCCGGGTCACGAATCATGGATGTCCGATGGAGACATCCATGGTCTGCGACCCGAAAGCGACGGTGCCGGCGCTCAGTCGCGGCCGGAGTCCGGGGCCTTCGGCTCCGGTGCCGGGCTGTCCAGGTAGCCCGGGTACTTCTTCTGGAGCCGGGCGCGCTGGATGTCGAGGTCGGAGCCGGAGCGACGGTCGGCGTCGAGCTCGTCCTCGGGGTGGCGCACGTCCTCGGGGAGGTAGCCCTGGTAGCGGTCCACGAGCATGTCCTCCGCCTGCCCGGAGCGGTACTGCACCCGGCGGATGGAGCGGACCATGAGCCGGATGACCACGATGGCCATGGCCACCATCAGGGCGGTGAACAGGAAGCCCTCGATGCCCGGGGTGACCTCCGTCTGCTCCAGCCCTGGCTTCAGGGTCGGCTCGGGCACGCCGGGAATCGGCTGCCCGGTGGCCGCGTCACCCTGGCCCGGGACGGCGGACGCGGACACGAGAGGGGGCAGGAAGGCGATCACGGTTGACCATTCTACCGGTGCCCGCCCGGGCCGCTCCTGCCGCGCCGGCCGCGCCCGCCGACCCTCAGCGCAGGCCGGTGAACAGGTCGGTCTCCGGCAGGGTCGTCTCGACCCTGGAGTCGATCAGGACGTAGTCCTCCCAGGGCCAGGTCCGGCGCAGCAGGGAGTTGGGGGCGGCGAAGAAGTGCCCGGTCGGGTCCACCTGGGTCCGGTGTGCCCGCAGCGCGGCATCGCGGCGCTCGAGGTAGTCGGCCACGTCGATCTGGGTGGTGACGCGGTGGTCGGTGATGCGGAACCGGGGCGGACTGGACTGGCCCGTCCGCCCGCCGGCGTCGGTGGCTGCGGCTGCCTTGCGCTCGGCCTGTTCCTCCGCCAGCAGCTTCTCGTACCACGCCATCCGCTCGGTGAACGGGGACTCCTCGCCGGCGGCCAGGTAGGCCTCGTGCAGGGCACGGTACTTGTCCGGGTTGAACGCGCGGTCGTAGTACAGCTTGGACGGGGTCCACGGCTCGCCCGCGCCGGGGAAGCGCTCCGGGTCACCCGCGGCACGGTAGGCCTCCACCGTGATCTCGTGGGACTTGATGTGGTCCGGATGCGGGTAGCCGCCGATCTCGTCGTAGCTGATCAGAACGTGCGGCCGGAACTCCCGGATGACCCGGACCAGCGGGGCCGTGGCCTGTTCCAGCGCGACCGTGCCGAAGCAGCCGAAGGGCAGGGGCGGCAGCGGATCGCCCTCGGGCAGCCCGGAGTCCATGAACCCGAGCCACCGGTGCTCGATGCCCAGGGCCGCGCCGGCCTCGTCCATCTCGGTGCGGCGCACCCCGGTGATGTCCCGGTCCAGCCGCACGGTGTCCCCGTAGGCCGGGTTCAGCAGGTCACCGCGCTCCCCACCGGTGCAGGTCACCACCATGACCTCGGCCCCCGCCTCCTCGTAGGCGGCCATCATCGCCGCCCCCTTCGAGGACTCGTCATCCGGATGGGCGTGCACCGCCATCAGCCGCAGGCCGTGCGAGGCCGGCACGCCGCGGGCCTCCGGGCCGGCGTGCGAGTCCTCGGCCTCGACCGATCCGTAGTCGGCCTGGCCCACCGGGACGCCGAACTCCGGCGTGCCGGTACCGTCCGGGTCGGTCAGGGATGAACTGCTCACGTGGCCTCGGCTGCTTTCCCGCCCCTGCGCTCACGCCCGGTGGGCGTGCGGGACGGCGTTGTTCGGGGACCTGCGCGGTCCGGTGGACGTCGGTGGGCCTCGTGCCGCCGGATACCATGGAGCGATATGGATCCCTCACCCCAGGCCCCGGCCGACCAGGCGCCGAAGGACAGCCTAGCGAACCGGTATGGCCGCTCCCAGCGCACCGGTCACGCCTTCTGGACCCGTTGGGGCCGGTGGGTCGCCGTGGCCGCCCTGGTGCTCGCCGTCGGCTTCGTGGCCTGGCTCACCGCCTCGGCCACCAGCCGGACGCTGGACTGGAAGGACGTGGGATTCGAGATCGCCTCCCCCACCCGTGCCTCGGTGACCTTCCAGCTCACCAAGGACCCCGAGGACACCGTGGAGTGCGCAGTCCAGGTCCTGTCGGAGCAGTATGCGGTGGTCGGCTGGCGCACCGTGGTGATCGGCCCCCAGGACGAGTCGGGCAGCGGCCTGCCCTCGGACCGGACCAGATACTACGACGTCGCCCTGCGCACCGACGGGCTCGGCGTCAGCGGCGGGGTGAACTCCTGCTGGATCCGCGACTCCTGAGCCGCCCCGTCCCCGCGCCGCGAACATGGCGGACTGAGACGCTGGTCACGGCCGGCGTGACGGACGTGAAGCACATCCGTTAGAGTGGTCAGCATTGGTTCTTGACCCCGCCTGTGGGGGGCCGAGCGGATCGTCCAGGTCCGTGGAGGCTCCGCTGGCGGGGTTCTTGCATGGACGCCACCCGGGCTGCACTCGCGGCACAGCGCCATGCACCGGAAGCAGTGTGCGGCCACGGCATCCCTGCCGGTCCGCCACGGTTGACCGACCCGAAGGAGAAGACGAGTCCATGAGCAACACCGATAGCGCTCCCTGGCTGACCCAGGAGGCGTACGACCGCCTGAAGCAGGAACTGGACTACATCTCCGGTCCCGGCCGCCAGGAGATCATCGACCGCATCGAGCAGGCCCGCGAGGAAGGTGACCTCAAGGAGAACGGGGGCTACCACGCCGCCCGTGAGGAGCAGTCCAAGAACGAGGGCCGCATCCAGGAGCTCAAGCACCTGCTCGAGACCGCCGTGATCGGTGCCGCTCCCGCTGACGACGGCGTGGTGGAGCCGGGCATGGTCGTCGAGGCGAAGATCGCCGGTGACCTGGAGACCTTCCTGTTCGGCAACCGCGAGATCGCCGATGACAAGGACTCGATCACCGTCTACTCCGAGCGCTCCCCGCTCGGCGAGGCCATCCAGGGCTCGAAGGTCGGCGACACCCTCTCGTACGCGGCGCCGAACGGCAAGGACATCACCGTGGAGATCGTCTCCGCGAAGCCCTACCAGGCCTGATCCACCCCCGCGAGGTGCCGGCCGGGCCCAGCCCGGCGTCCGGAACCTGCGGACCACGACGGCGGCGCACCGGTTTCGCACCGGTGCGCCGCCGTCGTTGTTGCTAGGTTGGGGTCATGCTCATCGTCGAAGAGACCTTCCTGCTGCTGACGAAGGACAACGTGGCCGTCGACAGGATCCGGCCCTACCGCCGCCACGCGCTCGTGGCCGCGCTGCTGGCGGACCTGGCCGAGGCCGGGGTCGTCGACATCGGCGAGGGCACGGACCCCAAGGTCTCGGTGGTGAGGGCCGGCACCACGGGCCATCCCGTCCTGGACGCCTCGCTGCCCGCCCTCGACCGGCTGTCCGGGCAGAAGATCTCCACGCTCCTGGCCAGCGCCACGCTGGACCCCGAGCCAGCCGTGGGCCGGTCGCTGGCCCGGCAGGGCATCGTGCAGGAGGTCCCCCGCCGGTTCCGGTCCCCCGAGTACGTCACCGCGAACCCGGCGCCGGAGATCGCCCTGCGGCAGCGGCTCGGCGAGGTAGTGGCCGGAGACCGCCAGGCCTCCCCGGCCGAGGCCACCGAGCTCGGCATCCTCAAGGCCCTCAACGTCGCCTATGGCGTGCTGGGCACGGCCCGCGGGGACCTGGACCGCCGCGGACTGGCCCGGCGGATCGTGGCCGTCTCCCAGGGGGTCCCCGCCGCGCAGGCCCTCCAGCAGATGGTGGACT
The DNA here is from genome assembly GCA_029961105.1 of Micrococcus sp. Lineage (GTDB taxonomy): Bacteria > Actinomycetota > Actinomycetes > Actinomycetales > Micrococcaceae > Citricoccus. Next base: position 61,383 of record JASBVO010000008.1, read on the forward strand.
CCGTCACGGCCTCCACCACGGTCACCGTGACCCCAGCCGGGGCGGCGGGGGCGGCCGGCGCGGCCTGAGCCGTCCCGGCCGGCGCGCCTGCGCCCGTCCCGGCCGCTGCGCTCCTAGCGGTCGCCCCGCGGCTGGTGATGGTCCACCTGCGGCTGGTAGCCGGCGGCGCGCAGCCTGCCCAGCACCTGCTCGGAGTGGTCCAGGCCGCGGGTCTCCATGTCGATGGTGATGGTGACGTCCCCCATCCCCAGCGACCCGCCGATGCGCGTGTGGTCCACGCGGGTGACATTGGCGTCCGTCTCCGCGATGATCCGCGAGATGGAGGCCAGCTCGCCGGGCCGGTCCTGCAGGGACATCTTCACCGTCAGGTAGCGCCCGGCGGCGGTCAGGCCGGACTGGATGACCTTGAGCATCAGCATCGGGTCGATGTTGCCGCCCGAGAGCAGCACCACGGTGTGCTTCGACTGGATGCCGAGTTCGGCCAGCTTGCCCTCCAGCAGGGCGGCCACCCCGACCCCGCCGGCCGGCTCCACGACCATCTTGGAGCGCTCCAGCAGGAACACCAGGGCATTGGCGATGGCGTCCTCGGAGACGGTCACCACCCCGTCCACGAGTTCCCGGATGATCTGGAACGGGATCTGACCGGGCTTGCCCACGGCGATGCCGTCCGCGATCGTGGACACGGTCTCCAGCGGCACCAGGGCGTCCGCGGCCAGCGAGGGCGGGTAGGCCGCCGCGTTCTCCGCCTGCACGCCGATGATGTTGATGTGCCGGCCCTGGCGCCGGGCCAGTTCCTTGACGGCCACGGCCACCCCGGCCAGCAGGCCACCGCCGCCGATGCCCATGACCAGGGTGTCGACGTCGGGCGCCTGCTCGAGGATCTCCAGGCCGATGGTGCCCTGGCCGGCGACCACGTCCGCGTTGTCGAAGGGGTGGATGAACACGGAGCCGGATTCCTCCGCGTACCGCTGGGCCTCGGCCAGGGCCTCGTCCACGTTGTTGCCGTGCAGCACCACCTCGGCGCCGTGGTCCCGGGTGGCCTGCAGCTTGGGCAGGGCGACGCCCAGGGGCATGTAGATCCGGGCCTTGATCCCGAGCTTGGCGGCGGCCAGGGCCACGCCCTGGGCGTGGTTGCCGGCCGAGGCGGCCACCACTCCGCGGGCCTTCTCCTCATCGGTGAGCTTGGCCATCCGCACGTACGCGCCCCGGACCTTGAAGGACCCGGCGCGCTGGAGGTTCTCGCACTTGAGGTGGACCGTGGATCCAGTGATCCGGCCCAGCGCCCGGGAGTGGTCCAGGGGCGTCGGGACGATGACGTCCCGCAGCATCTCACGGGCCTGCTCGATGTCCTCCAGGGTGACCGGCAACGCCGAGAGGGCTCCGGTCCCGGTGCCCTCGCCCCCGGCGTCTGCACCGGCCGGGGCGTTCGACTCGGCCGGGGCGTTGGCGTCGGCCGGGGCGTGGTCCGGTCGCTGGCTCTGCGGGGTGGTGGTCACTGGTGTCCTCCGTCCTGGTCCGGCCGGCGGCCGGAGTGGTCCATCCCCGTATTGTCCTCCCCCGCGCCGGTCGCGCCGCGAACATTGCCGCCCACGGGACTCACGCGGTCGGCGGCTGGGCGGCCACCGTCAGCCGGCGCGGCACCGCGCCGGGCACCCCAGCGCCGGGGAAGGAACCGGGACCGGGTCTGGGAGCGCTTGAGTTCGCGGCGTGCGTTGCGCCGTTCGGCGACGCTGGTCCTGCCCTTGGCCTCGTGGCCCTCGGAACCGCCCGTGGCCTTGCGGACGACCCCGTCGATCGTCTCGTAGGCGCGTCCCCAGGGGCCCTCGAGTTCGGCGGCCCGCTCCTTCAGGGTTCCCTCCCGCGCGGACTCCGGCGCGGGCTGCGGTTCCTCCTCCAGCCACGGCTTGGCGTGGAAGTACTTGATCGTCGCGTTCAGGAACGCCATCAGGGGGACCGCGAAGACGGCGCCCACCAGGCCCAGGACGGCCGTACCGCCGGACACCGCCAGGAAGACCGCCAACGGGTGCAGGCTGACCGCGCGGCCCATGACGAGCGGCTGCAGGACGTTGCCCTCGATCTGCTGCACGAGCAGCACGATGCCCAGCATCACCAGCGCGTTGCCCCAGCCGTTGGCCACCAGGGCCAGCAACACCGCCACGGCACCGGTCAGGAAGGCACCGACCAGCGGGATGAACGAACCGAAGAACACCAGCACGCCCAGCGGCAGGGCGAGCGGGACGCCCAGGATCCAGGCACCGGCCCCGATGCCGAGGGCGTCCACGAAGGCCACGAAGATCTGCACCCGCACGTAGCTGCCCAGGGAGGTCCAGCCGGCCTTGCCGGCCCCGTCGATGGCCTCGCGGTGACGGCGCGGGACGAAGTTGAGGCAGAACCTCCAGATTCCCTTGCCGTCGTGGAGGAAGAAGATCAGCGCGAAAACGGCCAGCACGGCCCCGGCGGCGATGTTGCCGGCCGTGGAGCCGAAGCCCAGGGCGCCGGAGAGGATCTGCTGGCTGTTGTTCCGCACGGTGTCGCCGAGGTTGGCGAAGATGTCATTCCACTGGTCCGTGGTGACGCCCACGCTGGCGAGCCACTCGACGATGCCCTGGACGCCGACCGTGATCTGGTCGCGCATGTCCGCGAAGCCCGCGGCCAGCTGCTGGCCGACGAGGGTCAGCAGGCCGAGGACGAGCAGCAGGAAGCCGATGACGATCGCCGCCACGGACAGTCCACCGGGAACGCCCCATCGGCGGAACCGCTGGTGCACGGGGTGGAGCAGGGTGGCGAGCAGGGCCGCGATGATCAGCGGGATGACCAGCAGGGAGACGTGGCTGAGCAGCCAGATCCCGGCACCGGCCATGGCCAGCACCAGGAGGATGCGCCAGGACCACGCGGCGGCGACCGTCAGTCCATACGGGACGTCGGTGGCAACACGGTTGGCCTGCTGGGGCGCCGTCAGGACGGGATCATGCCCCGGGCCGGACAGTTCTGACGCGTTCCCGGGTGCGGGCTGGGGGCTGGTGCTCAACGGCATACCTTCCTGGTTCGTCACAGTCGCCCGGCGATGCCCCAGGCGGCTGCCAACTGTTCACCCGCGCCGATCCACGCCAGGCCCTCACCACTGTTGAGGGCGTTGGCCGGCGCGGTCATCGGCTCCACCGCCACCGCCCGGTGGCGGCCGGGGAACCGGTCCGTGAAGAAGACGTGCACGTAGCGGTACGCCGGTTCCGTCCACAGCTCCACGCTACGTCCGTCCGGGGCGCTCAGCACGTGGTGGTGCAGTCCGTCCTCGCCGGGCACCAGGTCCGTGAAGGCGGCATCCAGCAGCTCGGTGCCGACGCGCCGCCCGGCCCGGAAGTCCATCGCGGTGCCGTCCACGGCCACGGTTCCGGTGGGGATCAGCCGGTCGTCGGACTCCAGCCGGGCGCCGGCGGAGAGGGTGAGGGTGAGTTCCTCGCTGGGCACCTGGCCGATCCGCAGGAACGGGTGCGCCCCGAAGGCCACGGGCGCGGACCGGGCCGAGTGGTTGGTCAGCTGCTGGTGCACGGACAGGGCCCCGTCCCCGTCAAGCTCATAGGTGACCTGGTGGGTGAGCCGGAAGGGGTATCCGTGCTGCGGGTGGATCTCGCCGCGCAGGACCACCCGGTGCCCGGAGAACTGCACCGCGTGGAAGGCGGTGTTGCGCAGCAGGCCGTGGCTGGCGTTGGACCGCGACGGCTCGGTCAGGTCCAGCTGCTGGGCGGCGCCGTCCAGTTCCCACCGGCCGTCCCGCACCCGGTTGGGCCACGGCGAGAGCTGAATCCCGCAGGCCGAGGGCGGCAGTTCGTCCTCGCCGTAGGTCTCCACGAGGGCGGTGCCGTCCACCTCGTAATGGCGCAGGGCACCGGCCAGGGACGTCACGGTCACCTCAGCCCCGGCGCGGCGAAGCCGGTACTGCGTGCCGGTGGCCGCCGGCCCGCCGAAGGCGGGCATGGCGGCCACCGTGGATGCGTCGGTCATCGTGTGGATCGGACGGACGGGGATGCGACGACGGTCAGTCGTTGCCGCGCAGGATCGCCAGGATGCGCAGGATCTCGATGTACAGCCACACGAGGGTGACGGTCAGGCCGAAGGCCGCGGACCAGGAGTACTTCTGCGGGGCACCCGCCTTGACGCCCTCAGTGATGGCGGTGAAGTCCATGACCAGGGAGAACGCGGCGAGCAGGACGGCGATCAGGCCGATGGCCACGCCGAGCCAGCCGGAACGCAGGCCGAACATCGAGTCCGTGACGCCGAAGAGCATCAGGAACAGGTTGACCAGCGAGAACACCCCGTAGCCGATCAGGGCGATCATGAAGATGCGCATGGCCCGCGGGGTGGCGCGCACCTTGCCCGAGGAGTACAGGGCCAGCGTCACGGCGAACACGCACAGCGTGGCGAGCACGGCCTGGGAGGCGATGCCCGGCCACATCTGCTCGAACACCTGGGAGATGCCGCCCAGGAACAGCCCCTCCGCCGCGGCGTAGAGCAGGATCAGGGCCGGTGAGGGCTCACGCTTGAAGGAGTTGACCAGGCCGAGGACCAGCCCGACGATCGCGCCGGGCAGCATCAGGGCGGGAATCATCCAGCCGACCGCCGCGCCGACGAGGACCAGACCGAGGGTGATGACGGTCTTGGCGATGACGTCGTTGTAGCTCATCCGCCCGGTGTCCGCCGGGCCGGCGGCGGGCTGGCGGTAGCTCTGCTCCAGCTGCTCGAGCTGCTCCGGCGAGTACTGCGGGACCTGCTGGCCGTACTGCGGCCGACCCTGCTGGCCGGCGTACCAGTCGGTGCCCTGCTGTGACTGCTGCTGGCCACCCTGGTACCAGCCCGGGGCCTGCTGGCCTTGGCCGGAATGCATCTGTTCCTGGAAGTTCTTGGTGTTGAAGACGGGGTTGGCCACAGGCCATCTCCTCTGCTGATCGCGGACGGTCCACAAGGTGCTGTCCGTCCTCGTCGGACGGACGTGGCGCTGCGTGCAGTCTATCGGCACTGGCTGAAAAGCAACCGGGAACGCACGGAGGGAAGGTGCCCCTCCGCTGTCAGCGCAATACGGCCACCGACCGGATCAGCTGAGCGTCCCGGGGGCGTGGACGTTTTCTCTGAGGCGCGACCACGGCCACTCATGGCATCCCGCCGAGGGGCGCCCACCGCTCGTGGCGCGCGAGACTGCGGAGTAGACTGCCGCTCCACTGCTGCGGTTGCCCCGCCCGCAGCGCCTCGGACAAGGATGATGGTCGTCATGAGCACCTCTCCGGAACCAGTCAACCCGTGGACCTGGCAGGACCAGTTCGGCTTCTCGCAGGCGCTCACGGTGCAGCCCCCGTCCCGGTGGGTCTTCTGCGCGGGACAGACCTCGGTAGATCCTGACGGGAATGTCCTGAACCCTGGCGATATCGCCGCGCAGCTCACCCAGTCGCTCGACAACCTCGAGACCGTCCTGGACCAGGCGGGAACCAGCCTCGCCCACGTCGTGCGGCTCAACTACTACACGACTGAGGTGGACGGCCTGCTCGGGGCGTGGCATATCCTCACGGAACGACTGGGCGCCGCCGGTTGCCGGCCGACCAGCACACTTCTCGGCGTTGCCCGCCTCGCCTTCCCGGACCTGCTGCTCGAGATCGAGGCGACGGCGTTCGTCCCGTGACCGTTTCGGCGCCAGCGCCTGCGGCCCCAGACCGGCGAGGCCGCTACTCCCCTGCAATTCCGAGGAAGTAGCGGCCTTCTAGCATAGTGCCCCCGGTGGGACTCGAACCCACAACACAGCGATTTTAAGTCGCCCGCCTCTGCCAATTGGGCTACGGGGGCGGGCACGGCACCCGCCGGGTCCTCGGACCGGAACGGACGGCCGCGGCCCGGGACCCCTCAAGGGTAACCGGGCCACGGCCGGCGATCCGTGCGCCTCACCACGCGGATCCATCCGCGGGGCCGAGCACGGCGGGAGTGCAGCGGGAGTACACGACTCCCGGACGATCAGGCGTTTTCGTACTGCTCGGCGTGCCCGATGGCCTTGCGGTTCGCGAACCGGCCCAGCTTCAGGTCACCGCCGGCCGCCTCCAGGAAGGCGTTGTGCGGGGTCTCCAGGCCCTCGAGGGCTGTGGTGTCCCGGCCGAAGATCGCGGACAGGGCCCAGTTGGTGATCACCCGGGCCTTGCGCTCGTAGGTCGGCATGGCCATGCCGTGGTACCCGCGGTGTGCCAGCCAGGCCGGGATGCCGGAGATCTTGAGGCCCATCGGGTTGCCGACGCCCTTGCCGACGCCGAGGCCGGCGACGGCCCCCAGGGACTTGTGGACGTACTCCTCCACGGCGCCCTCGCCGAAGCGGACGGCGAGCAGGTTGGCGGCGAGCCGCCGGGCCTGGCGCACCGCGTGCTGGGCGTTGGGGACGCAGTAGCCGCCCGGGCCGTCGCCGGTCAGGTCCGGCACGGCGCAGACATCGCCGCAACCCCAGGCGCCCTCGAGGACGCCGTCCTCGCCGTCCTTGACCTGCAGGGTCGGGGTGACCTCGATCCGCCCACGCTGCTCCACCGGGAAGTCGGTCTGCTTGGCGACGGCATTGGCCGCCACGCCGGCGGTCCAGACGAGGGTGTCGGCCTCGAAGGAGCCCGCATCGGACTTGTCCTGCATGTTGATCAGCTTCAGCACCCCGCCCTCGGCACCGGAGAGCGAGGTGTTCAGCAGCACCTCGATGCCACGGGACTTCAGGTGCTCCACGACGCCCACGGCCTGGTCCTCGCCGACCTCGGGCATGATCTTGCCCATGGCCTCGATGAGGACGATGCGGGCGTCCGACTGGGCCAGGCGCGGGTTCTTCCGGATGGCGGCCCGGATGAGGTCCTCCATCTCGGAGATGGTCTCGACGCCGTTGAAGCCACCGCCGACGACGGCGAAGGTCAGGGCGCGCGAGCGGGCCGCGGCGTCGGTCATGGTGGAGGCGGCCTCGATCCGGTCCAGGATCTGGTTGCGCAGGGTCAGCGCCTCCTCCACGGTCTTCATGCCGATGCCGGCCTCGGCCAGGCCCGGGATCGGGAAGGTGCGGGTGGTGGCACCGGCGGTCATGACCACGTCCTGGTACGGGACCTCGTACTCGGTCCCGTCCGGGGCCTGGACCGTGGCGGTCTTGCGCGCATGCTCCACCTTGACGACCTTGCCCTGGACGACCTCGGTCCGCTTCAGGTGGGTGCGGTGGTCCACCACGATGTGGCGGGCCTCGATGTGGCCGCCGACGACCTCAGGCAGGAACGGCTGGTAGGTCATGTACGGGAGCGGGTCGACGAGGGTGACGACGCCGCCACGCTCCTTGACCTTCTTCTCCAGGTTCTTGGCGACGTACAGGCCGGCGTAACCGCCGCCGACGATCAGGACACGGGGCTTCGGAGACAGCTGCGGAGTAATAGCCATGGACCCACCCTAGACCCGCGGCCGCCACTTCGTGAAACTTCTCACAAAGTCACTAAGTCAGCGTCCGCGCCGCCGCACCGCCAGCGCCACGCCGGTGCCGAGCAGGCCGACGGTGACCACCCCGGTGCCCAGCACGAGGGCCGGCTGCAGGCCCGGTGCGGGATCCGCCGGCGCGGTGGCCTGCGGCAGTGCAGTGGCGGCCGGCGCCGGGGTCGACGCCGGACCGTCCGGGGACGCAGTGGGGGTGCCGGCCGGCGGGGTGGTGGGGCTCTCGGCCCGCCGGTGCACCCGGATCCACTCGGCGATCGTGTTCATGGGGTTGCGGTCCACCTGCTCCACCTCGGCGCTGACGGCGGCGGCGGCGTCGATGATGCCGTGGCCGTAGACGGGGTCCTCACCGGGGACCCCGGCGTCCCGGGCCGTGGCCAGGATCCGGTGGATGACCTGGTGGGCGGGCATCTCCGGGTGGGCGGACCGGACGAGGGCGGCAAGCCCGGCCACCAGAGGGGCGGCCCCGCTGGTGCCCTGCCAGCGCTCCCACCCTCCCCCGGGGACGGCGCCGACGAGCGGGTCGGCGGGTGCTGCGACGCCGATGGAGATCCCCTCGGTGGAGGCATCCCGGCTGGCCGTGCCGTCGGGGCTGAGCCCGGCCACGGTCAGCACCCCCGGGATGGTGGCAGGCGCACCGGCGGTCATGACTCCCGAGGCACGGTTGCCCGCGGCGGCGACGATGACGACGTCGTTCTCCTCCGCGTGCAGGAACGCCCGGTCCCAGCTCTCCGGCCAGTCCTGGCGCGTGGACCCCAGGGACATGTTGATGACATCGGCGCCCTGGTCCACCGCCCACGTGACGGCCTCGGCGATCTGGTCCTCCGGGGTCGGGCCGTTCGGGTGGTCGGCGCCCAGGTTCACCGAGACGGACAGCAGTTCCACCTCGGGAGCCACCCCGACGATGCCGTCCGGTCCGGGCTCCGTGGCGGACGCCGTGAGCGTGGGGGTGGACGCCGGGGTCGCGGGATCGGCCGGCCCGGCGGTGGGACCGGCCGGGCCCGTGGCCGTGCCGCCGACGGACGGCGACGGGGTCCGCGCCGGACCGTCCACGCCGTGGTGGCCGTGTCCGGCGAGCACCGAGGCCACGAGCGTCCCGTGCCCGGGCATCGGCCCCACCGGCCGGGTGCCGTCCGGACTGCCGGCGCCGGAGACGTCGGTGCCGCCGGTCACCTGACCGGTCAAATCGGGGTGGGTCGCGTCGATGCCGGTGTCGATCACGGCTACGGTGACGCCCTCGCCGCGGGTGCGCTCCCAGGCCTGGCGGAAGCCGTACTCCTCCAGCCAGTACTGCCGGTCACGCCACTCATCGGCGGCCGCCTGCGGCAGCGACGGGGACAGTGGGGACGCGGGCGAGACCGGGGAGAGCAGGGTGATCCCGGCGACCAGGGCCGCGGCCAGCGCCCGTCCGGCCAGGCCCGCCCTCACGCCAGCTGGGACAGGGCGATCCCGTCCAGGATGTCGTGCTCGGAGGTGATCGCCGAGGAGACCGCTCCCCCGGTGGCCCGCTGCACCCGTCGCAGCACCGTGGCCCAGATCAGGGCACCGGCGCCGATCACGTCCACGCGGCCGGGATGCATGTAGGGCAGTGCGGCCCGTTCCGCCCGGGTGGCCGTCAGCAGCTGCCCGGAGATGCGGGCGGTCGTGGCCAGGTCCAGCCGGGTGCCGTGGATCGCCTCGGCGTCGTACTCGGTCAGGCCCAGGGCGGCGGCCGTCACCGTGGTGATGGTCCCGGCCACCCCGACGACGGCGGAGGCCTCGGCGAGAGGGACGGCGGCCTCGACCTCGTCGAGCACGGCCTCGATGTCCGCGGTCGCGGCGGCGATCTCCTCGGGCGTCGGCGGGTCGCCGTGCAGGTGGCGTTCGGTGAACCGCACGCAGCCCATCGGCACGCTGATGGCATCGGTGACCTGCGGGCCGTCCGGGCCGGTGAGCGTGCCCAGGACGAACTCGGTGGACCCACCGCCGAGGTCGACGACGAGCACCTTGCGTTCACGGCCGGCCGCCCGGGCCCCGGCACGGTCCTCGCCTGCTGGGCCCGCGCCTGTGTCCCCGGCGCCTGTGTCCCCGAGGGCCGCCGGATCCAGGACGGAGGCCGCCCCGGCGAAGGACAGCGCCGCCTCCTCGTCACCGGAGATGACCTCGGGCTCCACTCCCAGTCGCTCGCGGATGCCCGCGGTGAACACCTCGGCGTTGCGGGCGTCCCGGCTGGCCGAGGTCGCGACGAAGCGCACGGACCCGGCGCCCAGTTCACGCAGGAGGCGCGCGTAGTCCTCGGCGGCGGCGAAGGTGCGCTCCAGGGCTGCCTCGGACAGCTGCCCGGTCGCGTCGACCCCCTCGCCCAGCCGCACCACGCGCATTTCACGGTGCAGGTCCACGAGCCGTACGCGCCCCGCGCCGGGCGTTGCCCCGCCCGCTTCCCCGGCCGCGCCGGCGTCGGGTCCCTCGGCCCGGGCCACGAGCAGCCGGATCGAATTGGTACCGCAGTCGATGGCTCCCACCACGCGGCCGGGCGCGATGGTGTGCTGCGGTGCCGGGGCCGGCGTGGCCTGCGGTTCGGCCATGACGGGGTTGCGTTCCCCGGCCAAGCGCCGCACGTGGCGGCTGAGGTCCCGGCTGGGCACGGGAGCGTCCGGGTCCCAGGCCCCGGCGCACCAGCACCGGTCGGCCGTCCAGTCGTCGCGGATGGCCTCCAGGGCCTCGTCCCCGAGCGGGTTGACGCCCGGACCGGCGGCGAGGGAGTGGCCCACCAGCACGTGCAGGCACTTCACGCGGTCGGGCATGCCGCCGGCCGAGATGCCCTTGATCTCCGGGACGCCGTCCGTGCCGGCCACCGTCCCGATCCGGTCCCGCTCGGTGAGGTAGGCCTCGTGGGCGGCGCGGTAGCGCGCGGCCAGCTCCTCGTCCTGCTGCAGCCGTGCGGTCATCTCCGCCATGGTGCCGGAGGCCTCGAGGCGGGAGACGGCGGCGGTCAGCACGGGGTGGGTGAGGTAGAAGGTGGTGGGGAACGGGATGCCGTTGGACAGCCGCGGGGCCGTGGTGGCCACCAGCGGGTTGCCGCACACGCAGCGCGCCCCGATCTCCACCACGTCACGGGCCGGACGCCCCAGCTGCAGGCTGATGGTGTCCAGGTCCCGCGGCGTGGGAGTGCGGTCCAGGTCCTGCTTCACGAATCCTCCGGTGCTGGCGACGGGTACGGACGGGTACGGCGGCGGACCAGCCTAGCTCAGTCCGTGCCAGCCCGCACGACGGAGTCCCAGAGCGCATCCGCCCAGGGCATGTCCGGGTTGACCTCACTGGGGCTGGCCGGCCCCGGGACGGGGTCCTCGACGGCCTCGTCGGCGCCGATCACCATGTACGCCTTCTCCCCGGGCATCACCAGGTTGAACCGCTCCCGCGCCTGCTGCCGGATGTAGGCAGGGTCGTCCCAGCGGGCGATCTGCGCGGTGAGTTCGCGCTGTTCCTCCTGCTGGGTGGCGATGTCCTCCTGGACGGCCCGCAGCTCGGCCTGCTGGTCCAGGAACACGCGCAGCGTGGGTGCCAGCAGCACGGCGGCCACGAACAGCACCACCAGCAGGGCCACCGAGCGTCCCGAGAAGTTGCGGGCCGGGACGGGCTCGACGACGGCCGGCCGGGCCGCGACCGATGCCGGCCGGCCCTGCCCGGAGGCACGGGTACCGCTGGGCCTGGCCCGGCGCAGCAGGTCGCGGCGGGCCGCGGCGCGGCGTTCGGCCGCGGTGAGGGTGGGCTTCCGGGAGGCCGGGGCACGGGGAGCCGGGGCCTCGGCGGCCTCCGTCAGCGTGGCCGCCAGCCCCGGGGAGTCGTCTCCTGACCACCCGGTGTCCTGCCCGCCGGCGGTTCCGGCGCGGTCCTCGGCGCCGGCAGGCTCGCCGAGGACGGCCCGGTCCGCGGCGACGTCCGTTCCGTCGATACGCGCGGGAGCCGCCGCGGCGTCGGCCGGGCCGGGGCCGCGGAGCCCGGGGCGGGCGGCCGGCTGGGCGGTCCGGAGCCACTCACCGGCAGGGGCGTCACCGGCGTGGAACGAGGGCGCGGCATCCAGCGGGATGACCTTGGCGGAATGGCCGGTCACGTACGAGCCACGGCTGGCCGGGGCCCCCGTGGTGACCAGGGACCGCTGGGCGGACTGGCGGTGTGCTGACTTGGGCACGCGGGGCCGACGAGTCGCCACCTGCACCTCCCACTGCATGTCCGTGACCGGATCTGGCGCCGGGCCGACGCCAGGTCCCTGGCCGGGTCGTCAGGGATCTCCCCCGAGGATAGCCGCTCCGGAGGGCCCCGCCGGGACAGCGCGCCGGGCGCGTTGCCCACCCGCACCTCGCCCCGCGTCCGGAGGTCCGGACGCGGGGCGAGGTCGATGCGGGCCGGGTTCCCGCGGCGTCGCGGTCAGGCGGCGACGCGGCCGGGTTCCGTGCCGGTCGGGCCCGGAGGGGTCAGGACTGGCCGCGGTAGCGCGGGAAGGCCGAGTCCCCCGCGTAGCGCGCGGAGTCGCCCAGTTCCTCCTCGATGCGCAGCAGCTGGTTGTACTTGGCCACGCGGTCCGAACGCGCCGGGGCGCCGGTCTTGATCTGGCCGGCGTTGGTGGCCACGGCCAGGTCCGCGATGAAGGTGTCCTCGGTCTCGCCCGAGCGGTGGGAGATCATGCAGTGGAAGGTGTGGCGCTGGGCCAGCGAGATCGCGTCGAGGGTCTCGGTCAGGGAGCCGATCTGGTTGACCTTCACCAGCAGGGCGTTGCCGGAGGCCTCGTCGATGCCGCGCTGCAGGCGCTCCGGGTTGGTGACGAACAGGTCGTCGCCCACCAGCTGCACGCGGTCGCCCAGGGCCTGGGTGAGCTGCTGCCAGCCCTCCCAGTCGTTCTCGTCCAGCGGGTCCTCGATGGACACCAGCGGGTAGGAGTCCACCAGGGACGTGTAGTAGGCGATCATGTCCGCCGCGGACTTCTGCTCGCCCTCGAAGGTGTAGGTGCCGTCCTGGCAGAACTCGGAGGAGGCCACGTCCAGGGCCAGGGCGATGTCCTCGCCGGGGGTGTAGCCGGCCCGGGTGATGGCCTCGGTGATGAGGTCCAGCGCGGCACGATTGGACGGCAGGGACGGGGCGAAGCCGCCCTCGTCGCCCAGGCCGGTGCCCAGCTCCCGCTCCTGCAGGACCTTCTTGAGCGTGTGGTAGACCTCGGCGCCCCAGCGCAGCGCCTCGGAGAAGCTCGGGGCGCCGATCGGGGCGATCATGAACTCCTGGATGTCCACGTTCGAATCGGCGTGCGCGCCGCCGTTGAGGATGTTCATCATCGGCACGGGCAGCAGGTGGGCGTTCGGCCCGCCCAGGTACTTGAACAGGGACAGGTCCGCGGAGGCGGCGGCCGCGTCGGCCACGGCCAGGGAGACGCCGAGGATGGCGTTGGCGCCCAGCTTGCCCTTGTTCTCGGTGCCGTCCAGGTCGATCATCAGGGTGTCGACGAGACGCTGGTCCGTGGCGTCCAGGCCCTCGAGCTCGTCGGCGATGTCCTCGATCACGGCGTTCACCGCGTTCAGCACGCCCTTGCCCAGGTACCGGTCCTTGTCACCGTCCCGGCGCTCGACCGCCTCGAACTCGCCCGTGGACGCTCCCGAGGGCACGGCGGCGCGACCAAGCGCACCGTCGGTCAGCAGGACCTCCACCTCGACGGTGGGGTTGCCGCGGGAGTCGAGGATCTCACGGGAATGGATGGCGTCGATCAGGGCCATGTGCGGTCTCCTTTGAAGGCAGGTGGTTCCGTGGGTGCAACGCGGGTTCAGCCTAACCGCTCGTCGGAGAGCGCCGGGCCGCCGTGACGGCCGGGGTCCGGTCCGTCACCGGCCGTGCCCGTGGGGGCGGTGCCGGCGGCCAGTTGTGCCCGCACCGTGGCCAGGTGTCGGCGTAGGGCGCGCTCGGGGTCCAGTCCGGCAGCCCGGGCGAGCTGGACGAGCCGGAACAGCTCGGCGCCGAGGCCGTCCTCGTCGGCCAGCACGTCCGGTCCCGACGTCGGCGGGCCGGGATCGGGAAGCGGGTCCACCGGTTGCCGGGCGGCCCGGTCGACCACCTTCGCGGCGGCCGCGAGCGCGGGCAGGGCCGCCGGCAGGTCGGCGAAGGCCGCCGCGCCTCCCCGGTCGGCACCGGCTGCTGCGGCGGCCCTGGCCGGACCCGCGCCGGACGCCGGGACGGCGGGGGCCGGCGTCGTGCGGCGGGGTGCCGGCGTCCCGGCCGCCGCGGCCTCGCGTTCGGCGCGCTTGATCCGCTCCCAGTTGCGCTCGATGTCCGCGATGGTGGCCGCGGCCAGGTCCTCCGGGTCCCGCAGCGTGCCGTCGGGGTGGAAGACGTGCGGGTTGCGGCGGATCATCTTGGCGGTGATGGCCTCGGCGGCGCCGTCGAGGTCGAAGCCCCCGGCCCCTGCGGCGATCGCGGCGTGCAGGACCACCTGGAACAGCACGTCCCCCAGCTCCAGGCGCAACCGCTCGTAGGTGCCGTCCGCCACGGCCTCGGCCCCCCAGGCCCCGGCGGGTCCGGACTCGATCACCTCGACGGCCTCATAGGCCTCCTCGACGAGGTACTCCGTCAGGGCGTCGTGCGTCAGCCGGCGCGTCCAGGGGCAGTGCTCCCGGAGCCGGGCGACCACCCAGACCAGCCGGTCGACGGTCTCGCTCACGCCCGGGCGTCGACCGTGCCGGGGTCCTCGTCCCCGTCCTCGTCGACGAACGCCTCCAGGAGCACGGGGCCCTCGGCGGTGCCACCGGTGGAGATGACCTCGCCCCAGGTCTCCACGAGCAGCTCGGCGAGGGCCTCGCGCTCCTCCAGGGGCAGGAAGGCCGCCTCGGCGGCGTTGAGCTGGAAGTCCAGCAGCTCCTCCAGCGAGTAGCTGAACACCTCGGCCAGCAGGTACAGCTCGTCGGTCAGCGACACCCCGCTCATCAGCCGGTTGTCCGGGTTGATCGTCACCCGGAAGCCCAGCTGGTGGAGCATGTCGATCGGGTGCGTGGAGACGGTCCCGCCGTAGGCCTCCACGGCACCGGTCTGCAGGTTGGAGGAGGGGCAGACCTCCAGGGCGATCCCCCGGTCCCGCACCCAGGAGGCGGTCTCGCCCAGGTCCACGAGCGCGGAGTCCTCGCCGACCCGCTCCCCGTTCTCGTCCACCGCGTCGAACTCCACGGTGATGTCGTCCGCGATGCGCACGCCGTGGCCCAGTCGCAGGGCCCGGCCGTTGAGCAGGGCGTCCCGGATCGAGTCCACGCCGTCGGACTCGCCCGCATGGACGGTGGCCGGGAAGTGTTGGGCGGCCAGCCAGGTGAAGGCCTCGGTGAAGCGGGCGGGCGGGAAGCCCGTCTCCGGCCCGGCGATGTCGAAGCCGACGGCGCCGGCCTGGCGGTGGCGCACGGCGAGCTCGGCGATCTCCATCGAGCGGTCGTTCTGCCGCATGGCGGTGATCAGCTGGCCCACCCGGATGGGCGTGCCGGCCGCCTCGGCGTTCGCCACGCCCTCGTCGAGACCCGCCTGGACGGCCTCGACCGCCTGGTCCAGGGTCAGCCCGCCGGCCAGGTGCTGCTCGGGGGCCCAGCGGACCTCGGCGTAGACGACGCCGTCCTCCACCAGGTCCTCGACGAACTCGCGGGCCACGCGGTGCAGGTGCTCCGCGGTCTGCATGACGGCGATCGTGTGGTCGAAGGTCTCTAGGTAGCGCTCCAGGGTGCCGGAGTTCGCGGACTCCGCGAACCACTGGGCCAGGTCGTCTGCGGTGTCGGCGGGCAGGGCATGCCCGGCAGCGGCGGCCAGCTCCAGGATCGTGGCCGGGCGCAGTCCGCCGTCCAGGTGGTCGTGGAGGCTGATCTTGGGCAGGGCCGCCAGGTCGACGTCGAGGGGGGAGGGTGCGGTGAATTCGATCGCGTCAGTCACGGGGCGAGTCTACGGGAGGCGCCGTCCGCTCCGGACCGGCGAGCCGGCTGAACAACTGCTTGAGCAGCACGTCGACGAGCCAGCCCACGGCGGCGGCCGCCACCACGGCCACCGCGATCTGCAGCAGCGTGTTGTCCAGCCACCCCGCCGTGGCCCGGGCGATGCCGATCGAGTACGCCGACCACAGCACCGCGGCGAACGCGTCCAGCAGGGTGAAGCGCAGCCACGGGTAGCCGGTGGCCCCGGCGGTGTAGTTCACGGCGACCCGGCCGCCGGGGATGTACCGGGCGGTGCAGATGACCAGGGCGCCGTGGCCGTCCAGGGCCCTCCGGGCCGAGCCGACCGCGCGCTGCACCGAGCGGGTGCGCATCCAGCGGAACCGCTCCACGCCGATCCGGCGGCCCAGCGTGTAGGCGATCTGGTCCCCGGTGATGGCTCCGAGGGCCCCGAGCAGCCAGACCCACCACAGGGACACGGTCTGCTCGTCGCCGGAGATGGAGGCCAGGGCCACCAGGACGGATTCGGAGGGCACGACGGGGAAGAACCCGTCGATGGTGCACAGCAGGTACACGGCCAGCAGCACCCACCACTGGCCGGCGGCGTGGAGGACGGCGTCCTCGATCAACTGCAGCACCGCTCCAGCCTATCGGTGACGCCTCGGGTAGTGACGAGCACGATGCGCGTCGAGACACGCCGGGGCCGCCACCGTCCAGCGTGCTCGTAACTCCGGGGGTGACGGTGGGATCCGGCCGCCGGCTCAGCGGATGCGGTCGATGACCAACGGCCGCGCAGCGAAGGATTCGGCCTCGGCCGAACCGGCCGCGGCGATGTCGAATCCGCCGTCCAGGGCGGCCAGGGCGCGGTCGAACTGTTCCGGGGTGTCCGTGAGCAGGGTCAGCAGCGGCTGCCCGGCCTGCACGGTGTCACCGGGCTTGGCGTGCATCCGCACACCGGCGCCGGCCTGGACGGGGTCCTGGCGGCGGGCACGGCCGGCGCCCAGTCGCCACGAGGCCAGACCCACGGCCATGGCGTCCAGGCGGGTCAGCACCCCGGACGCCGGGGCGGTGAGCACGTGGGACTCCCGGGCCCGGGGCAGGGCCGCGTCCGGGTCACCGCCCTGGGCGGCGATCATCCGCCGCCAGACGTCCATGGCCCGGCCGTCGGCGAGGGCCTCGGCCGGGTCCACGCCGGTGATCCCGGCCCCGGCCAGCATGGCGCGGGCCAGTGCCACGGTCAGTTCCACCACGTCGGCCGGTCCACCGCCGGCCAGTACCTCGACCGACTCCTCGACCTCGATGGCGTTGCCCGCGGTCAAGCCCAGCGGGGTGGACATGTCCGTCAGCAGGGCGGTGGTGTCCACCCCGGCGTCCAGGCCCAGGTCGACCATGGTGCGGGCCAGTTCCCGGGCGTCCGCCTCGTCCTTCATGAACGCGCCGGAGCCGCACTTGACGTCCAGCACGAGGGTGCCGGTGCCCTCGGCGATCTTCTTGGACATGATCGAGGAGGCGATCAGCGGGATCGCCTCCACGGTCCCGGTGACGTCCCGCAGGGCGTAGAGCTTCTTGTCCGCCGGCGCCAGGCCGGCACCCGCTGCGCAGATGACGGCGCCGACGTCCTGGAGCTGGTCCATCATGGCCCGGTTGGACATCTCGGCCTGCCAGCCCGGGATCGATTCCAGCTTGTCCAGGGTGCCGCCGGTGTGGCCCAGTCCGCGGCCGGACAACTGCGGCACCGCCACGCCGTAGACGGCGACCAGCGGAGCCAGCGGCAGCGTGATCTTGTCCCCCACCCCACCAGTGGAGTGCTTGTCCGCGGTCGGCTTCACGCCGCCGTCGGGGGCGCGCAGCCCGGAGAAGTCCATGCGCTCGCCGGAGGCGATCATCGCGTTCGTCCACCGGGCGATCTCCGCCCGGTCCATGCCGTTGAGCAGGATCGCCATGGCCAGGGCGGACATCTGCTCGTGCGCCACCACCCCGCGCGTGTAGGCATCCACCACCCAGTCGATCTGCTCACCGGTCAGGGCGTGGCGGTCCCGCTTGGCGCGGATGACCTCGACGGCGTCGAACGGCTCGGCGGCCGGGGCGGCGGGGCTGGCGGGGGTCGCGGGAGCCGCAGGGGCGGCGTGGCGTGCTGGGGCGTGCTCAGGCATGGTGCCCACGGTAGTCGTCCATGTCCGCCGGGCCGAACGCCGCCGGCAGGACCTGCTCCATGGTCATCTCCCCCTCGGGGCCCATCAGCAGCATGCCGGGGGCGTGGAACTCGAAGAGCAGCTGGCGGCACCGTCCGCAGGGCATGAGCACCTTGCCCTCTCCATTGACGCAGTAGAACGCCACGAGCCTGCCCCCGCCGGTCATCTGCAGCTGGGACACCAGGGAGCACTCGGCGCACAGGGTCAGCCCGAGCGAGGCGTTCTCGATGTTGCAGCCGGCCACGATCCGGCCGTCCTCGACCATCGCGGCCGCCCCGACCGGGAAGGAGGAGTAGGGCACGTAGGCGCGGGTCATCGCGGCGCGCGCAGCAGATTCCAGGCGCTTCCAGTCCACGCCCGAGCCGACGCCGGTCAGCCGCGGGAGGGAGGCGGTCAGCGGGATGTCGTCCGCGAAGCTCTCATCGAGGTTGTCGTTGTAGAACTCGGTCACGGCTACTCCTTCACATAGGGTGTCCCGGCGGCCGCCGGCCCCCGCGACCGGCCGACCAGGCCGGCCACCACCAGGATGGTCACGAGGTAGGGCAGCATCGCCATGAACTGGCTCGGCACCGGCGTGCCGAGGATGGCCAGGACGAACTGCATGTTGGTGGCGAAGCCGAACAGCAGGGCCGCGAAGAACGCCCCGATCGGGTTCCAGCGGCCGAAGATCACCGCGGCCAGGGCGATGAAGCCCTGTCCCGCCGTCATCTCCTTGGAGAACGAGGAGGAGCTCACCAGGGTGAAGAACGCCCCGCCCATCCCGGCGATCGCGCCGGCCAGCAGCACGTTGACGTAGCGGGTGCGGTTGACGTTGATGCCCACGGTGTCCGCGGCCTTGGGGTGTTCGCCGACGGCGCGCACGCGCAGCCCCCACTTGGTGTGGAACAGTCCCACGTACAGCGCGGCCACGATCAGGTACATGCCATAGCCGAGCACGGTCTGGTCGAAGAAGATCGGGCCGATGACCGGGATGTCCGCCAGGACGGGGATCCGGATGCTGCTGAAGTGCGGCGGGGAGTTGAACCGGGAGGAGTCCGAGCTCAACAGGGTGGAGAACAGGAAGCTGGTCAGCCCGGTGACCAGGACGTTGAGCACCACGCCCACGATCACCTGGTTCACCAGGTAGCGGATGGAGAACACCGCCAGCAGGGCCGAGACCAGGACGCCCGCCACGACCGCGGCCAGCAGGCCCGCCCAGACCGAGCCGGTGACCGACCCGGTCACGGCGGCGGTGAACGCCCCGGCCAGCAGCTGGCCCTCGATGGCGATGTTGACCACGCCGGCCCGTTCCGAGAGCACCCCGGCCATCGAGCCGAAGATCAGCGGGACGGCCAGCACGAAGGCACCGGCGACCAGGCCGGTGAGGAACACCGTGGTGGTGTTGGCGGCGCCGACCACCCAGACCAGGAATCCGGCCACGAACAGCACGGCGAAGGCCGCGGAGCCCCAGCCCGGGACCGTGCCCCGGCGGCGGACGGCCAGGAGGCCCCACACGGTCAGGGCTGCCAGCAGGGCCGTGATGGCCCAGCCCACGGGAACGGTGGGGGCCACCAGGTCCGGGATCCTCACCGCGTCGGCCTCGGTGGAGATGCGGAACGTCGCCGAGTCGCCGGAGGCGCCCAGGGCGAAGACCAGCAGGGAGACGACCGTGAGGACAGCGAAGGTGACGGGGGTGGTCCAGTGCCGGACGACCTCGCGCCGCGGCTGCTCCGCGGAGCCGGTGGCCGAGGAGGCGCCGGAGCCGGAGGGGACGGTGACGGTGGTGCTCATCGCTGCTCGCCTTCCTCACCGGTGGTGGGCTGCGTCGGGGAGGCCGTCGGCCGCCCGCCGGGTGGCGGGCCGGCGTCGGGGGTGTCCCGTGGCGCGCCGGCCGGCGCTCCCGCCCCGGCCGGGGACTCGGGATCGGCGGGCGAGACGGCGTCACCGGCGGCCACGCCCACGGCGTCGCCGACGACGGCGGACTCGGCCGCGGGAGCGGTGCCTCCGGCACTGGTGGTGGTCGCCGCCGCGGCACCGGCCAGCGCCGGCTGGGTGACCGGGTCGGCCGTGGTCCGGGCCTGCAGGGCGCCCGGCCTCGGCAGCCGGAAGATGGTGCGCACCAGCGGCGGGGCGGCGATGAACAGCACGATCAGCGACTGGATGATCAGCACGATGTCGATCGGCACGCCGGTCTCGGTCTGCATGGTCACCCCGCCCGCGCGCAGGGCGCCGAACAGCAGGCCGGCGAAGAACACGCCGACCGGGTTGGACCGGCCCAGCAGGGCCACCGTGATGGCGTCGAAGCCGAAGGAGCCGGCCACGTCCGTGTTCAGCACCTTCTCGGTGCCGGAGACCTGGCTCATGCCCGCCAGGCCGGCCAGGCCGCCCGAGATGACCATCGCCACCACGTACATCCGTTTCACCGAGACACCGGCCGTGCGGGCCGCCGCGGGGTTGGCGCCCACGGCCCGCAGCTGGAAGCCGGTCGTCGAGCGCCGGATCAGCCACCAGGCGAAGACCGTGGCGAGGATCGCGACGACGAAGCCCCAGTTGAGGCGGAAGGAGTCCCCGAGCAGGGGCGGGAACACGGCGGTGGGCTCGAGGAATTCCGAGACCGGGTTGGTGGAGCCCTCGCGCTGGAGCACGGGGGTCTGGAGCAGGTACGCCACGAGGTTCACCGCGACGTAGTTGAGCATGATGGTGAGGATGACCTCGTGGGCGCCGGTGGCGGCCTTGAGCACCCCGACGATCGAGCCCCACAGGGCGCCGCCGAGGATGCCCATGACGAGCACCAGCAGCAGGTGCAGGCCGACGGGCAGCTGCAGGTGCACGCCGAAGAAGGTGGCGAACATGGCGCCGAAGATCATCTGCCCCTGGCCGCCGATGTTGAACAGGCCGGAGCGGAAGGAGATCGCGATGCCCAGGGAGATGATGATCAGGGGGGTGGACAGGGTCAGCGACTCCATGAACGGGTAGACCATGCCCGTGACGTCTTCGGCCCGGTAGTTGAACACCGCGCCGCGGAACAGGGCCGCGTAGGCGGCGGCCACGGCCTCCCAGGCGGCCACGAGGGTGTCCTGCGGTCGGGCGAAGAAGTACCCGGCCGCCTCCATGACGTCCTCATTGGTGAGGATGATCAGCACCGCGCTGATGACCAGGGACAGCACGATCGCCAGCACGGTGACCATGCCGTTGCCGGACATCATGTGGCGCAGCGCGGAGCCGCCGTCGGGCGGGCCGGAGGCCGGTCCGGACGCGCCGGGCGTCGGGGCGGCCTGGGTGGTCACGGCGCTCATGCCGTCGCTCCCTTCGGGGTGGGGTCCTGCGGGCTGGCCGCCGGGTCGATGCCGGCCATCATCAGGCCGAGGTCGTCGCGCGAGGTGTCCCCCGGCACGATGCCGATGATCCGTCCGTGGTACATCACCGCGATCCGGTCGGCGAGGTCCAGGACCTCGTCCAGTTCCGTGGAGACGATCATCACCGGCGTCCCGGAGTCCCGTTCGCGGATGATGCGGTCATGCAGGAACTCGATGGAGCCGACGTCGACCCCGCGGGTCGGCTGGGAGGCGATGAACAGCTTGAGGTCGTCCACCAGCTCGCGGGCCATCACGACCTTCTGCTGGTTGCCGCCGGAGAGGGTGCCGACCGGCAAATCGACGCCCTGGGTGCGGATGTCGAACTCCTGCACCCGTTGCTCGGCCAGCCGGCGGATCGCCTTCGGGTCGAGCTGGAGGCCGTTGCCGGCCGGGGGCCGGTCGTAGCGGTTGAGCACCAGGTTCTCGGCCACCGTGAACGGGCCGACCAGCCCGTCGGTGGACCGGTCCTCGGGCACGTACCCGACGCCGGCCCGGATGACCTGGCGGGTGGTGCGGCCCAGCAGCTCCTCGCCGTCGAGGCGGATCGAGCCCTGGGCCTTGTGCAGTCCCATGATCGCCTCGGTCAGCTCGGTCTGGCCGTTGCCCTGGACGCCGGCGACGGCGAGCACCTCGCCCTGGCGGATGCCGAAGGAGACATCGTCCACCAGCCTGACCCCGTCCGGGCTGAGCACGGTGAGGCCGGAGACGGTGAACGTCTCCTCCCCCAGGGTTGGCGCGGACTTCTGCCGGTTCAGGACGACGTCGCGGCCGACCATCAGCGCGGCGAGCTCGGACTGGTCCGCGCCGGGGTCGGCGGTGCCGACCACCCGGCCGCGGCGCAGCACGGTGATCTGGGTGGAGATCGCCTTGACCTCGCGCAGCTTGTGGGAGATGAAGACGACGGCCGTCCCGCTGTCCCGGAGCTGCCGGATGATGTCCAGCAACTCGTCGGTCTCCTGCGGGGTGAGCACGGCGGTGGGCTCGTCCAGGATCAGCACCCGGGCGTCACGGACGAGGGCCTTGATGATCTCCACGCGCTGCTGGACGCCGACCGGCAGGTCCTCGACCCGGGCGTCGGGGTCCACGTGGAAGCCGAAGCGGTCGGAGATCTCGCGGATGCGCCGCCGGGTGGCCTCGAGGTCCAGGACGCCGGCGGCCCGGGTGTGCTCGTCGCCGAGGGCGACGTTCTCGGCCACCGTGAAGACCGGGATCAGCATGAAGTGCTGGTGCACCATCCCGATCCCGGCGGCCATCGCCTCACCGGGGCCGCTGAACCGGACCGGGGTGCCGTCGACCAGGATCTCTCCTGCCGTGGGCTCATAGAGCCCGAACAGCACGTTCATCAGGGTGGACTTGCCGGCGCCGTTCTCCCCGAGGAGGGAGTGCACCTGCCCCGACTCGACCGTGAGGTCGATCGAGTCGTTGGCCGTGAAGGCGCCGAATTTCTTGGTGATGCCACGCAGCTCGAGTTTCACCGTGCTCCAGCCAATCTGTCCTGACCAGGACCGTTGCTTGGGGGATGTCGGACAGGGGCGGGGCGGCCCGGAGGGGCCGCCCCGCCGGGGCCGTCGGAACGGTATCAGGCCTCGGGCGAGTAGTCCGAATCGACCGTGATGGAGCCGTCGATGATCCCGGCCTTGATCTCCTCCAGCTCGGCCTTCAGCTCATCGGAGACCGCGGAGTCGAAGTCGTGGAACGGTGCGAGCGCGACGCCGCCGTTCTCCAGGGTGCCGACGTAGGGCTCCGAGGAGAACTCCCCGGCCAGGTCGGCCTCGATGACGTCGTGGACGGCGTCGCCCATCAGCTTCATCACGGAGGTGAGGATGACCTCGCCCTGGTCGGTGGTCTCGTAGCCGTCGGAGTCGACCCAGACGACCTTGGCGTCCTTGCCGGCGGCGTTGGCCTCCGTCACCGCGTCCAGGGTACCCAGGCCCACGGGCCCGGCCACGGGCATGATGATGTCCGCACCCTCGTTGATGAAGTTGGTGGTGTTGGTCTTGCCGGCGGCCTGGTTCTCGAAGTCACCGGTGAACGAGCCGTTCTTGGCCTCGCGGTTCCAGCCGAGGACCTGGACGTCGGCGTCCTTCTGCTCGTTGTAGTACTCGACGCCGGCCGCGAAGCCGTCCATGAAGATCGTCACGGTGGGGATCTCTGCGCCGCCGTACGTGGCGACCTTGCCCGTCTCGGAGACCCCGGCGGACAGGTAGCCGGCCAGGAAGGCGCCCTGGGCCGTGTCGTAGATGATGCGCTGGACGTTGTCCGGGAACTCGGGATCGGTCACGTCGACGCCGATGAAGTGCGTGTCCTTGTTCTCGGCGGCGATCGGCTTGATCGTGTCGCCCAGCAGGAAGCCCACGCCGATGATGGTGTCGCAGCCGGCCTGGAGCATGGAGTTGACGTTCGGGGTGAAGTCGGAGGGGCTGGTGGACTCGGCCTCGCGGGTGGTGATGCCGAAGTCCTCCTCCGCCGACATCAGGCCCTCGTAGGAGGACTGGTTGAAGGAACGGTCGTCGAAGCCGCCCTGGTCGGAGACGATGCAGCCGGTGTAGTCGGAGTTGTCGGTGCCGACCGCCGAGGTGCTGCCGGAGGCCGTGCCGGTCCCGGAGCCGGCGTCCGGAGACTCAGCCTCGGGCGCCGCGCCGCAGCCGGCGAGCAGGAGGCCGGAGACGCCCAGGACGGCGGCCGGCAGGAGTGCCTTGCGGGACAGGGAAGGTGCGATGCCCATGATGATCCTTTGGTGCGAGTGATGAGGCGGAAGGGCGGGCCGGCCGGGCCGGTCCTGTACCGGGCCGCCCGGCGGCCGCTGACAGTGGTGTCCGTGCCCTGAGGCGGACAGTTGCCCGAAAGTTTACCCAACGTCGGCAGGGATCGTTCCAGGGCCCCGGCCAGGGCTCCGGCCCTGTCGGACCGCGCTACTGGGCCCCCGCGAGTGCGCGCAGGGCGGCGGCCGTGAAGATCCGCATTCCCACCCCGATCGCCCGCTCGTCCGGGGCGTAGTCCCCCATGTGCAGGTCGTACACCGGCCCGCCGGGGGTCCGGGTCCCGAGCCGGAGCATGGCCCCCGGGACCTGCTGGGTCATCCAGGCGAAGTCCTCCCCGCCCATCGACTGCTCGGTCAGCTGAATGGCGCGGGAGCCCAGTTCGAACCGGGCCGCGTCCTCGATCAGGTCCGTCTCGGCCTCCGTGTTGACCACCGGGGGCACCCCGCGGACGTGCTCCAGGTGCACGTCGACGCCGAAGGGACGGGCCACCTGGTGCACGACCTCGTCCAGCAGGTCACCGGCCGACTCCCACACGTCCGCGTCCAGGCACCGCAGGGTCCCGGCCAGGTAGCCCGTGGAGGGGATGGCGTTGGGGGCGGCCCCGGCGTTGACCTGGCCCCAGACCACCGAGACGGCCGAGCGGACGTCGATGCGCCGCATCAGCACGGCCGGGACGTTGACCGCGATCTCGGCCAGCGCGTAGACGAGGTCCTCGGTCACGTGCGGGCGTGAGGTGTGGCCGCCGCGCCCGGTCAGGCTGATCTTGATGGTGTCAGAGGCCGAGGTGATGGCCCCGATGCGGGTGCCGATGGTGCCGACGTCGAACCGCGGCTCGCAGTGGGCGGCCAGGATGCGCGGCAGGCCCTCGAGCACGCCCTGGCGGATCACGGTCAGGGACCCGCCGGGCAGCCGCTCCTCGGCCGGCTGGAAGATCACCCGCACCCGGCCGCCCAGGGCCGCCGGGTCCACGTCCAGGCCGGAGGTGCCGGTGACGATCCGGTGCAGGGCCAGGGCGGTCCCGGCCATCACCGCGGTGTGGACGTCGTGCCCGCAGGCGTGGGCGACGCCGTCGGTCCGGGAGGCGTAGTCCAGCCCGGTGCGCTCGGTGAGGGGCAGCGCGTCGATGTCGGCACGCAGCCCGAGCACCAGCGGGCCCTCGCCGATGTCGACGTAGGCTCCGGTGTCCTCCAGCTGCACGGGCTCCAGCCCGGCGCCGGACAGCACCTCCAGGATCCGGGCGGTGGTGCGGTGTTCGTCGTAGGACAGTTCCGGGTTGGCGTGCAGGTCACGCCGCAGCTCCACCGCGACCGGCTCCAGGCGGTCCACGAGCGGGGCGACCCGGGGCAGCCCCGGGTCGTCGAGGACGGGCAGGGCCCCGGTGGCAGGCTGGCGTGCGGTCATCCCAGTGATGTTACCGCCGGTCGCCTCTAGAGGACGTCGTGGTCCCCGTGCGCCTTGAGCGACTCCACGGCCTGCTTGACGGACTGCGCGTGCTCGGTGGTGGTGACCAGCAGCGCGTCGGGGGTGTCCACCACGACGATGTCCTCCACGCCGATCAGCGCGATCACGCGCTGGGTGTCGGTGACCACCACGCCGGAGGCCTTCGAGGAGTACACGCGCGGGGTCTCGCCGATCACGGTGATCCCGGAGGAGTCCCGGGCCGGGTTCAGCCGCGCGATCGCCGCGAAGTCGCCCACGTCATCCCAGGTGAAGTGACCCGGGATCACGGCGACGTCGCCGGCGGCCGCGGCCGGCTCGGCCACGGCGTAGTCGATCGCGGTCTTCTTCAGCGACGGCCAGACCCGCGCCATCACCTCGTCCTGGCGCTCGCTGCCCCACGCCCGGGCGATCTCGGTCAGCCCGGCGTGCAGTTCCGGCTCACTGGCCTGCAGGTGCCGCAGCAACAGGGAGACCGGGGCCACGAACATGCCGGCGTTCCACAGGTACTCGCCGGAGTCCACGTACTGGCGGGCCACGTCCTCGGACGGCTTCTCCACGAAGGCCGCGACGTCCTTGGCGTTCGGCGCCCCGGCCACGTCCAGGTCCTGGCCCTGGCGGATGTAGCCGAAGCCGGTGGCCGGGTGGGTCGGGGTGATGCCGATCGTCACGATCCGCCCGGTGGCCGCCGTCGCCACGGCCTCGACCACCGCGGCCTGGAAGTCCTCCACCGGACCGATCACCTGGTCCGCCGCGAACGAGCCCATGATCGTCTGCGGGTCCCGCTCGTTCAGGATGGCGGCGGCCAGCCCGATCGCGGCCGCGGAGTCCTTGGGCTCCGGCTCCAGGACCATGTCCGCCCGGTCCAGGTCCGGAAGCTGCTGCCAGACGGCATCCTGGTGCGCCTCGCCCGTGACGACCATCATCCGGTCCCCGGCCAGGGGTGCCAGCCGGTCGTAGGTGGCGCGGATCAGGGTCTGCCCGGATCCGGTCAGGTCGTGCAGGAACTTCGGGGCGGCGGCACGGGACAGCGGCCACAGCCGGGTGCCGACGCCACCGGCCGGGATCACGCCGTAGAAGCGGTCCAGCCCGGGACTGGCCGCCCGGTCCCCGGCGGACGGGCCGTGCTGTTCAGAGTCAATGGTCACCCGGCCAGCATAGGTGTCCTGCACAGCCGTCCCGGTCAGCGCCGCGCACCCGGGGCGGCGTCTGGTGATCCACCGCACAACCGCCTGCACCCGCGTCAAAAGTCGGGACCAGCCGCCCGAGAGGGACTACCCTGTCTAGGAGGAATGCACTCGCACCGGCGTTCTCAATGTGCGCACCGGACGTGGCACAGGCGCCCTTGCAATCCCTGGGAGGTTTTTACAGTGTCAACTGCGACATCCGCGCAGGCCCCGGCCAAGTCCGGCCGTGGGACCCTCTACCGCGGCAACGAGGGCATGTGGTCCTGGGTGATCCACCGGATCACCGGCGTGGTCATCTTCTTCTTCCTGCTGGTCCATGTGCTCGACACCTCACTGGTGAGGGTCTCGCCGGAGGCCTACGACGCGGTGCTCGGCACCTACAAGAACCCGCTGATGGCGGTCGGTGAGGTCGGCCTCGTGGCGGCCATCGTGTTCCACGCCTTCAACGGGCTGCGGATCATCCTGGTCGACTTCTGGAAGGGCGGCACCAAGCACCACAAGGCGATGCTCTGGACCGTGGTGGTCCTGTGGGTCCTCACCGTCGCCGCCTTCGCCATCCGTCACCTGATGCTTGCCCTCGGAGGTCACTGAGCCATGAGCGCCACCGCTGATTCCACCATTGCCGCGCCCCGCACCGGGCGCATCGATCCGAAGTACACCCGGGACCGTACCAAGACCGGCAACTTCGAGATGCTGGCCTGGCTGTTCATGCGGCTGTCCGGCATCGTCCTCGTGGTGCTGATCTTCGTGCACCTGTACTCCAACCTGATGGTCGGGGACGGCATCAACGGCCTGGACTTCGGGTTCGTGGCCGGCAAGTGGGCCGATCCGTTCTGGCAGTTCTGGGACCTGGCCATGCTGTGGCTGGCGATGCTGCACGGCACCAACGGCGTCCGCACCATCATCAACGACTACGCCGAGCGCGACGGCGTCCGGTTCTGGCTGAAGATGGTCCTGTATGCGGCGACCACCGTCATCATCGTGCTCGGCACCCTGGTGATCTTCACCTTCGAGCCGTGCCTGACGGATGCGGCGGGGAACCTGCTGCAGTCCTCCCCCGCGTTCTGCGAAACGCTCTGACGCCGGCCGTACCCCAGATCCCCCGAGACTTCTCGAGCAGAAAGAACTTTAACGAATGCAGGTACACAAGTACGACGTCGTGATCGTCGGCGCCGGCGGCGCCGGCATGCGCGCGGCGATCGAGGCCGGTCAGCGCGCCCGCACGGCAGTGCTGACCAAGCTCTACCCCACCCGTTCCCACACCGGTGCCGCCCAGGGCGGCATGTGCGCCGCGCTGGCCAACGTGGAAGAGGACAACTGGGAGTGGCACACCTTCGACACCGTCAAGGGCGGTGACTACCTGGTGGACCAGGACGCCGCCGAGGTGATGGCCAAGGAGGCCATCGACGCGGTGCTGGACCTGGAGAAGATGGGCCTGCCCTTCAACCGCACCCCGGAGGGCCGGATCGACCAGCGCCGCTTCGGCGGCCACACCCGCGACCACGGCAAGGCCCCGGTCCGCCGCGCCTGCTACGCGGCCGACCGCACCGGCCACATGATCCTCCAGACGCTCTACCAGAACTGCGTCAAGCACGACGTCGAGTTCTACAACGAGTTCTACGTGCTGGACCTGCTGATGGTCGACGAGCCGGGCACCCGCGCCGACGGCACCCCGTTCACCCAGAAGCGCGTGGCCGGCGTCGTGTCCTACGAACTGGCCACCGGCGAGCTGCACGTCTTCCAGGCCAAGTCCGTGGTCTTCGCCACCGGCGGCGCCGGCAAGGTCTTCAAGACCACCTCCAACGCCCACACCCTGACCGGTGACGGCATGGCGATCGCCTACCGCAACGGCCTGCCGCTGGAGGACATGGAGTTCATCCAGTTCCACCCGACCGGCCTGGCCGGCCTGGGCATCCTGCTCTCCGAGGCGGCCCGCGGCGAGGGCGGCATCCTGCGCAACTCGGACGGTGAGCGCTTCATGGAGCGCTACGCCCCCACCATCAAGGACCTGGCCCCGCGTGACATCGTGGCCCGTTCGATGGCCGAGGAGGTCCGCCAGGGCCGTGGCTGCGGTCCGAACAAGGACTACGTGCTGCTGGACCTGACCCACCTGGAGCCGGCACACATCGACGCCAAGCTCCCGGACATCACCGAGTTCGCCCGGACCTACCTGGGCGTCGAGCCCTACACGGAGCCGGTGCCGGTGTTCCCGACGTGCCACTACGTCATGGGCGGGATCCCCACCAACATCAAGGCAGAGGTCCTCCAGGACAACGAGACCGTCGTCCCGGGCCTGTACGCCGCCGGCGAGGTGGCCTGCGTGTCCGTGCACGGCTCGAACCGCCTGGGCACCAACTCCCTGCTCGACATCAACGTCTTCGGCCGCCGCGCAGGCATCTACGCCGCCGAGTACGCAGCGACCGCCGACTGGGTCGAGCTGCCGGAGAACGGCGAGGCTCCCACCGTGGAGCACATCGAGAGCCTGCGTTCTGCCACCGGCACCGAGCGCGTGGCCGAGCTGCGCTCCCGGCTGCAGGAGGTCATGGACGCCGACATGCAGGTGTTCCGCACCGACGAGTCGATCCGCCGGGCGCTGGCCGAGATCGCGGACCTGCGCGTGCGCTACGAGAACGTCTCGGTGCAGGACAAGGGCAAGCGGTTCAACCTGGACCTGCTCGAGGGCCTCGAGCTGGGCTACCTGCTGGACATGGCCGAGGCCATGACCGTGGCGGCCCTGCACCGCAAGGAATCCCGCGGCGGCCACTACCGCGAGGACTACCCGGACCGAAACGACGACGAGTGGATGAAGCACACCATGCTGTACCGGGACCCGAACTCCGAGATGGAGGGGGTCAAGGGCATCCGCTTCGAGACCAAGCCGGTCGTTATCACCCGTTACCAGCCGATGGAGCGTAAGTACTGATGAGCCACACTGCAACCGAACCCGCGGAAGGCCCCTCGAAGGTCACCCTCGGCGAACAGGGCGGCGCCGGAGCCATCGAGAGCTTCGACGTCACGCTCCGGGTGCGCCGGTACCTGCCGGAGTCCTCCGAGGAGTCCTACTGGGACGAGTGGAAGATCACGATGTACGGCACCGACCGCGTGCTGGACGCGCTGCACAAGGTCAAGTGGGATCTGGACGGCACCCTGTCCTTCCGCCGCTCCTGCGCCCACGGCGTGTGCGGCTCCGATGCCATGCGCATCAACGGCCGCAACCGCCTGGCCTGCAAGACCCTGCTGAAGGACCTGGACCTGTCCAAGCCGATCCTGGTGGAGCCCATCAAGGGCCTGCCGGTCGAGAAGGACCTGATCGTGGACATGGACCCGTTCTTCCAGTCCTACCGCGAGATCATGCCGTTCCTGATCAACAAGGGCCCGGAGCCCACCAAGGAGCGCCTGCAGTCCGCCGAGGACCGGGAGCGCTTCGACGACACCACCAAGTGCATCCTGTGCGCCGCGTGCACCTCCTCCTGCCCGGTGTTCTGGACCGACGGCCAGTACTTCGGCCCGGCGGCGATCGTCAACGCGCACCGGTTCATCTTCGACTCGCGCGATGATGCCGGGGACCTGCGTCTGGAGATCCTCAACGACAAGGAGGGCGTGTGGCGCTGCCGCACCACCTTCAACTGCACCGAGGCCTGCCCGCGCGGCATCCAGGTGACCAAGGCGATCGCCGAGGTCAAGCAGGCTGTCCTGGCCGGCAGCTTCTGATCCGACCGGTCAGCTGACCCGCGGGGAACCACTCCCCCACCACGGCAAAGCCCCCCGGGATTCTCCCGGGGGGCTTTGCCGTGCCGTGCGGTGCCGGTCAGCGGCCGGAGCGCATCCGCAGGTAGGCGTTGACGTCCTGGGAGTACGCGGTGACGATCCACCAGATGTTCACGGCGACCAGGGCCAGCGTGAGCACCAGGGAGATGGCCCCCAGGCCCGGGGCGGCGGACATCATCGTCCCGATGCCGACCAGGCTCCTGTCAACGACGGTCGAAATCTGACCCCTTAGCGACGGTTGAAATTTGACCCCCTCTGGGTTGGTTGTGTTCTTAGGTGGTGGTGTCGGTGATGAGTTCTCGGCGGGCTCGTGTCCGGTAGGAGTCCCCGTCGAGGGTGAGGACCTCGGCGTGGTGAACCAGCCGGTCGATCATGGCCGCGGCGATGACCTCGTCGCCCAGGACCTCGCCCCAGCGCCCGAACGGCAGGTTCGAGGTGATCAACACCGAGCCCTGCTCGTAGCGGGTGGTGATCAGCTGGAAGAACAGGTTCGCGGTGGCCGGGTCGAAGGGCAGGTAGCCGAGTTCGTCGATGATCAGCAGCCGGTAACGCTTCAGCCGCTTGAGTTCCTTCTGCAGCCCGCCGGGGCTGTCATGGGCGGCGCGCAGCGTGTTGGCCCACCCGGTGGCGGTGTCGAACCGGACGGGGTATCCGGCGTGGCAGGCCTTGATGCCCAGCCCGATGCCCAGGTGGGTCTTGCCGGTGCCGGGCGGGCCGAGCAGGATGACGTTCTCGGCCTTGGGCACGAACGTGGTGGTGGCCAGGTGGGCCAGCACGTCCCGGCGCAGGGCAGGCTGGTAGTCGGTGTTGAAGTCCTCCAGGGTCTTCACCACCGGGAAGTGGGCGCCGCTGATCCGCAGCGCGGTGCCGTTGGCCTCGCGGTCACAGACCTGCCGGTCCAGCACCGCGGCCAGGTACTGCTCGTGGCTCCAGCCCTGGTCCCGGGCCGTGACCGCGAGCTGTTCGAAGACCCGCCCGATCGTGGGGGTCTTCATCGCCCTGGCCAGGTGCAGGATGGTCGATTCCACGTTCTCTGCCCGCCCGTTCAAAGGGTTGGGCGCGTCGGTCTGGGTCATGCCACGTCCTCCTGGTCCTGCTCGGTGGCCAGAACCTGCTGGTCGGCGGAAGCGGTGAAGTCGATGCCGAACAGCACGTCGTAGTCGCTGAGCGCTCTCATCGGCACTGTTCCCCCCGGATCGGGCAGGCGGGGGCGGAGCCGGGCCGTGGTGTACTCCCTGCGCAACCGGCGGGCGGTTTCCACGTGGGCCGAGTCGGTGATGACCTGCCGGTCGGCCCAGCACCGCGGATGGTCGGCGACGATGGTGCCGGCGCAGACCACGATCACCCGGTGCAGGTCCACGCTGACGTCCACGAACCGGCCGATCGCCTGAGGGTCCACGGAGTAGTCGTTGGAGTCGATGCGCACGTAGTAGTCCCTGGGCAGCCGGGTCCGCCACCGCAGCCCGGTGGCCGGCGGGGTCGGCGGCAACTCGGTCATCGCCTCCCGGTCCCGGGCCAGCGCCGCCACCGGTGTCCCGCCCAGGGAGCGGACGGTGCGCCGGTTCGCGATGGTCCCGGTCCACTCATCGAGCTGGGCGTTGAAATCCGCCGGGTCGGTGAACGCCCTGCCGGGCAGGAAGGAGGTCTCCAGGTACTGGTTGTTTCGCTCGGTCATGCCCTTGAACTCCGGGTCCCTGGGCGGGGCGATCACCATCCGAGTGGCGATGGTCCCGGCGAACGCGGCCACCGGGGCCAACGGCTTGCCCTTCGGGGCGATCGCGGCCTCCCGGTCCCAGACGAGCGTCTTGGGCACCGCACCGACGCCGTGGATCAGCTGCCACATCCCGGCCAGCAGGTCCCCGGACTTGCGCGAGGGCAACAGCACCGCGGACAGGGCCCTGGAATACGTCAGCGTCATCACCAGCACCGGCAACACCTGCTCCTGCCCGTGCCCGACGGGGATCTTGGTCGGCGGGAACCACAGGTCCATCTGCGCTGCCTGGCCCGGTTCATGGACCAACCGGTCGGCCGGATCCACGCCCAGGTAATCCGGACGAATCGCCCGGAGCCGATCCTTCAACACGGTCATCGAGTTGGTCCAGCCGATCCGCTGGGCGATCACCGTGGCCGGCAGCCGCGGATACTCCACCAACAGCTTGCGGATCTCCGGCTCGAACGCGTCCACGATCGAGCCCTTGCCCGGTCGTCGGTAGGCCGGCGGCTCATCCGAGGCCAACGCCTTGCGCACGGTGTTCCGCGCCTTGCCCGTCCGCCGGACGATCTCCTTGATCGGCAACCCCTCGGCGCGGTGCAACCGCCGAATCTCGGCCCAGTCCTCCACAGTGATCATGCCTCCTAGCATCATGCGAGGGGGTCAAGATTCACCCGCCGCTAAGGGGTCATCTTTCACGCGTCGTCGACACATGCGGGCTGATACGCAGAGTCTCTTCGTCGTTGAGTCCGTCGCCACCTCAGCTGGGACAACACTTTTCAGCATGCCGGCGGCGCTTTCCGACCATTACGCGCAGTGTGCGCAGTGGACAGCTCAGTGGATCCACGTCTCCACCCCCGTTAAGGCCTCAAGCCCGGAGGAGCTTTGGAAGGAAGTCGAAACCACCGCAGGACTCCATCCACATCCTCTGCGTCATAATGGGACGGACTTCGAGCTGCGCTTGGTGTCCTTCCCAGAAGAACATTCGCAGACCACCATGGGAACAGGGTGGGTACTTCTCATCCGTCAATTGGGCAAACCGAAACAACCCAAGAGCAAGAATCGTAAAGGTCACCCCGCCCGACAAGCGCTCACGCGAGGGCCATCGAACTATCACCTGATTCGTTCCGGACGCATTGGGCCGAGTGACATGAAAGCCCGGCTAGACACGGCACCGGGCCTGACCTCGAAGCGAGTACTGCTGATCGGGGCAGGGGCCATCGGCAGCGTCATCGCCGATCAGCTGACCCGGGCTGGCATCGGCGGGCTGACCATCATCGACCAAGATGTGCTCGAACCGGGAAATCTCGTCCGCCACGCAAGCAATCTCTCCTTCGTGGGGGCTGCCAAAAGCCACGCAGCTGCAACCCTCGCCACTCAAGTCAACCCCTATCTCGAGGTTCGGGCGCACGTCCTCCCCGTGGGAAGCACAGTCTGCGGTGCCGAACAGCGTGCCACATTGTCGGATGAGTATGACCAGGCGGACCTAATCATCGATGCAACCGCGGAGGTCGGGGTCCAACGCCTGACCGCTTCTCTTGCCCGACAGGTCGGTAAGCCATGGATTGGCGCCTGGGCGACGAATGGAGCACACGGGGGAGCAGTTATCCGGGTGCCACGGGCCTTGACCCCGGATCTTGGACACGGGGTGTGTTTGATTACGCGGCTTCTGGGAGGTTAGCCGCGAATTGGTTCTCGTAGGTGATAGGGGCCTGGTGGCCGAGGTAGGAATGGCGCCTGCGGGTGTTGTAGCGGACCGCCCAGCGGAAGATTTCCCGTCGACATGAAGCCTCATCGGAGTACGTCGTAGCGCCCGCGAGGGTCTCTCGTTTCAGGGTGGCGTTGAACGACTCGGCCAGCGCATTGTCCGCGCTGGACCCCACGCCGCCGAGGGACTGGGCGACCCCCAGCTGGCTGCAGAGTCGGGCGAGGTCCTTGGAGGTGTATTGGGCTCCGTGGTCGGCGTGGAAGACCGCCCCACGCAGCGATCCCCGGTCGGCGAGGGCGGCCTTGAGCGCGCCGGTGACGAGGTCCGTGCGCATGTGATCGGCGACCGCCCATCCGGCAAGCTTGCGGGAACAGCAGTCGATCACGGTGGCCAGGTAGAGGTTTCTGCCCTCGGCCAGGGGCAGGTAGGTGATGTCGCCGACGTACTTGCGGTTCGGCGTCTGGGCGGTGAAGTCACGGTTGAGCAAATCGGGCACCTTCTGGTCGGAGGGCTCGGGGATGGTGGTGCGTACGCGGCGGCGCAGCCGGATCCCGGCGATGCCGTGCTCGGTCATCACCCTCGCGACGCGCTTGTGGTTGACCCGGTCCTGGGCCGGGACGCCGTCGTTGAGCTCCGCGGTGATCCGAGGCGCGCCGTAGGCCTTGTCGCCCTCGTGCACGACCCGGATCCGCTGCGCCAGTCGCCCGTCGACGGCGGCCCGCTGGGCCCGTGCCGGCGCGGCGGCATCCCAGGCGTAGAACGAGGACCGGTTGACCTCGATGACCTCACACAGCCGCTTCACCTCGAAGGTGTCTCGGTGGTCGGCGACGAATTGGAAGCGGCTCACCAGTTCGTCTCCGAAGCGAAATACTTGGCCGCCTGGCGCAGGATCGACTTCTCGGTCTCGATTTTTGCCTTCTCTGCCCGCAACCGGGCGACCTCGGACTCCAACCGGGCGACCTTCTCCGCTTGGGTCTCGGGCCTGCCCGGCGGCGTCCCGGGACTGGCGATCGGGGCAGTCGTTGAACCCGTGCCGAACCGCTTGACCCACTCCGACAGGGTGCCCCGGGAGATCCCCAGGTCGTCGGCGATGCCCCTCAACGTGGCACCCGGGGTGGACTCGTACAGATCAACGGCCTGCCGACGGAACTCGTCGGTGTAGTTCTTCCTGGCCATGGACAGAATCTTCTCGCTTCCCCAGCACAATGCTGGATTCAGCGTGTCCAAGATCCGGGGTCAAGGCCCCACCAGCTGCTCCGTGGTGTTTTTCATGCTTCGAATGGGCACGGGCCGAAAATGACCGCCTTCAGCCTCCAGCGAGCTCTGCGCCCCTGACTCAACCTGTAGGTTGCGCGGAACCGACATTCACTGGCCCGGGACACGACCTCCATGAAGTGTCCATTCATGCGGTGCGAACCGCTCTGGCGGCATTGACTAACAAGCCCACCCATGACGCTGCCATCTTGTCCCTAGTGCACACCAGCGGAGCCGACATACCCCAGTGGGATGCCATACCCCTAACCACGCACCCGGACTGCCAGCACCTTTGAGAACCATATGGCTAGGGAAGGGAATCGCCGCCACGCTGCTGCAAGAGGCGACTAGGTTCGCCCCCTTGGAAACAGGCGGAGTACTCCTTGGGTGGCGAGACTCAGAGCACATTTGCGTGACCAATCTCGTGGGCCCCGGGCCAGAGGCCCGGCACGACAAGAGGTCTTTCGACCCGGACGCTCAATGGCAAACGGAACAGATAGCTCGCCTCTATGCCGAGTCAGGACGGCGACTATCGTACTTGGGCGACTGGCATACCCACCCTGGATCAGTCCCAAATCCTAGCGCCCAAGATCGTCAAACCCTACGCACGATTGCTAAGCATCCCGCAGCTCGTTGTCCCCACCCCATTATGGTGATCCTCGGTCAGCACCAGGACGACCAATGGGTGGCTGCTGGTCATTCAGTCCTTCGCTACTGTTTGCCCGGAACACTCCGCGTCACCGGTTTGCCGCTTCAAATCGACGAAGACCTCCACGGGTTCTAACGCCTATCCAGCTCCCCATATCAATGTGGAACGCCCTGGGCCTGATAATGGCTCGTTCTATTGGATTCCGGCCAGGATCGGGTCGGTCCGGTTTGTAGCACAGAACGTTCCCTCAACGACATGCTTCCGAGCCTCCCGCAAGGGGAACCCCCACCGGCCGCAGCCGCAACCGACATCGACGAACGGCGGCACGCCTTAGGCAGCGTCCCGGATGCCACGTCCGGTGGTCCGTCCCGCGACGGCACGTCATACGGCACGCCTCCGGGCAGGTCACCATCTGCGTCGCGGTCCGGACTCGGGACTGTCCGATAAACGGTGGGTGGGGTCCGGCGGTTTTCATCAGTGAGTGGTTTTCTCGAACCGTCCGGCGAACGTGATCGCAAACGCGTTCAGCGCCGGCTTCCATTTCATCACCCAGCGTGCTCTACCGCCGCCGGTCGGATCAAGAGACCGGGTAACCAGGTAGAGACACTTCAGCGCGGCGGCCTCGTTCGGGAAGTGGCCCCGGGCCCGCACGGCCCTCCGGTAGCGGGCGTTGATCGACTCGATCGCGTTGGTCGTGCAGATCACCCGCCGGATCTCCACGTCGTATTCCAGGAACGGCACGAACTCCGCCCAGGAGGACTCCCAGAGCTGCACGATCGCCGGATACCGCTGGCCCCACTCGGCCGTGAATTCGGCGAACCGGTCCTTCGCCGCCTGCTCCGACGGGGCGGTGTAGACCGGCTTGAGGGCCTTGACGATCCCATCGCGGTGTTGCCGGCCGGCGTAGCGGAAGCTGTTGCGGATCAGGTGCACGATGCACTGCTGCACCACCGTCCGCTCCCACGTGGTGGTGATCGCCTCCGGCAGGCCCTTGAGCCCATCACAGACCGCGATGAGCACGTCCTCCACGCCCCGGTTCTTCAGTTCGGAGAACACTTGTAGCCAGAACCGGGCCCCCTCGGCACCGTCACCGGCCCAGATGCCCAGGATCTCCCGTTCCCCGTTCGTGGTCACGCCCATGACCACGTAGAACGGAGTGTTCCGGACCTGACCGTCCCGCACTTTGACCACGATGGCGTCCACGAAGATCACCGGGTAGAGCGGGTCCAGCGGCCGGGAGGACCACTCCGCGAGTTCCCCGGCGACCTTCTCCGTGATCCTCGAGATGGTGTCCTTGGAGACCGTGGCTCCGTAGACCTCCTCGAAGTGCGCGGCGATCTCCCCGGTGGTCAAACCCCGGGCGGACAGCGAGAGCACGATCTGGTCGATGCCGTCCAGGCGGCGTTTGCGCTTGGGCACGATCACCGGTTCGAAGGATCCGTCCCGATCCCGCGGCACTTCGATCTCCACGGGCCCAATCTCGGTGAGCACGGTCTTGGATCGGGTGCCGTTGCGCATGTTCGCCGCGATCGGGGTCTCGCCGTGTTCGTGCCCCAGGTGCTCCGTTAGTTCCGCCTCGAGCGCGGTTTCGAGGACGTTCTTGGTGAGCTGGTTCAGCAGCCCGCCGGGCCCGACCAGGCTCACGCCTTGCTCCTTGGCCTGGGCCAGCAGCTTCTCGGCCAGTTCCTTGTGGTCGATGATCTCTCCGGTCACGGGATCGATCATCGCTTCTGTTGCTTCGGTCGTGGACTCTGACACGGCCGTCTCCTTTCGGATCAGGCCGGACCTTCACACACCGTTTTTCTTACAGTCCCCCGGACTCGGCGTCACATAGATCCGTGGCCGGCGGTGGTCATCGGCGGGCCAGTACCTTCTGTCCGGCCTCGCGGAGTTCACCGGTGGGGGGGAGACATGGCGGTAGAGCGTCTGGCGGGTGACGCACAGCTCTTTGCACAGGGCGCCGACGTTGGTGTCTGTCTAGCCCATCGAGGCCATGGCCAGGCGGATCTTGGCCGGGGTCATCTTGTGGGGCCGGCCGCCCTGGCGGCCCCGGGCCCGGGCCGAAGCCGGGCCGGCCTTGGTCCGTTCGGAGATCAGCTCGCGTTCGCACTCGGCCAGCGCGGCGAAGATCCCGAACACCAGTTTGCCCGAGGCGGTGGTGGTGTCGATGGCCGCGCCCTGGCCGGTGAGCACCTTCAGACCCACCTCTCGCTCGGTGAGGTCGTGGACGATGTTGACCAGGTGGCGCAGGTCCCGGCCCAGCCGGCCAAGCTTCCACACCAGCAGGGTGTCTCCATCCCGCAGGGCCTTCAGGCAGGAGGCCAGGTGGGGACGGTCGTCGCTCTTGCCGCACGTCTTGTTCACATACAGGGCCTTGGGCTTCACGCCGGCGGCGAGCAGGGCGTCGCGCTGTAAGTCGGTGGTCTGGGAGCCGTCCGCTTTGGACACCCGCATGTACCCGACCAGCAGGCCGTACCTCCACTGTCTTTATTCGAATGTTTACGTGACAGGTCGTCCGCACATTTCAAAATCTGGGGATGCTGTCACATAACCCGTCATCTATTCTGCGTCTCGCAGGCGGGGCGAGAAGGATCAATATGACAGCCGATCGCGGGGGAGGGCCGAACCTTTCGCATTCCCTTGCGCGGACATTAGCGACGGGTCAGATAACTGTGCGGAAAACCGGCCACACATCTCTGCGATTCACAACGAGGTGCGGATGGCACGCCGGGGATACGCGTCTCAAGCTCAGCAGTCGGCGGCGCGGACGTCAGGCGTGGGCTGCACGGACGGTTACTCCTGATGCCGGTCGCTCTTCGGCGGGCACGGGAGCCTTGCTTCCTTCGCGGTTCGGGAGCTGACCGGGTCGTTGGCCCGCAAACGTCTCGTGCCTCGTCCGGTCTGACGCTGACCAGCCGGCCCCACTCTGAGATGTTCAGTCTGGGACCATGAGGGCTTCCAGGCCTGTCGGATCCAGCAGGGTGATGACGTCGGCGTCGACCGTGATCAGCCCCTCGGCGGTGAGCCGTGCCAGGGCCCGGCTCAGCGATTCGGGTGTGGTGCCGAGCATCGAGGCGATGTCCTTCTTGCTCAGCGGTAACCGCACCCGTGAGCCGGCCTCCGCAGGGGACGCGGTGTCTCCGGCGTCCGAGGTATCGCGGCGCAGCAGGGGTTGGTCCAGCAGGTAGTCGGCGACCCGGGCGTCGACATCGAGGACGCTCAGTGCCAGCCGGCGTTCGGCCTCGGCCAGCCGCTGGCCGAGGGTGCGCAGCATCTGCAGTGCGATACTGGGATGCTCGGCGACGAGACGGGCGAGGTCGTCGTGGGAGAACACGCACAGCCGCGTCTCGGTCACTGCTTCGGCCTCCTCGAGCGTGGGACCACCGGTGAGGAAACCGTGCTCGCCCAAGGTCTGCCCCGGTCCCGCGGTGCGCAGCAGGCGCCGGTGTCCGCTGGGCAGGGTGCGGCTGAGCTTGACCTGCCCGGTGTGCACCACGGACAGCCGGCGTGATCGTTCCCCGGCGCCGTGCACCAGTTCCCCGGCGGAGAGCACCATGGGCCGGGCCAGTGCCCCGACCAGGTCCTGCTGGTCCGGCATCAGCCCGGAGAAGAGCGGCACGCGGCGCACGCAGCTAACCTCGTCGCGGTGAATCTCCCGCAGTGGCAAGGTACGCATGCTCCTTGATTCTGCCCGGTGACCGGTGCCCGTCAAGCACAGGGCGCACCGCGACCTGAGGACTTGACGTCCGTCAAGGCCCCGGATCGGCCGCCTGATTACGGTGAAAGCATCCACAAGGAAGACACCACCCCAGGAAGGGACCGGACACCATGACCACCGCCACCACCACCCACACCCTCTTCCGCGCCGAGGGCTTCTCCTGCCCGTCCTGCGTGGCCAAGATCGAGAAGCAAGTCGGCCGGCTGAAGGGCGTCGAGGCCGTGAAGGTCCACTTCGCGACCGCTCGCATCGAGGTCGACCATGACGCGTCGGTCACCTCGGTGGACGAGATCGTCGCCGCCATCGCCAAGGCCGGCTACCGGGCCACCCCGTCCGCCTTCTGACCGCCGCCAGCCCGTGGTCTTTCGGATCGCGGGCTGGCCGCTGTCCCTCCCGGCCCCTCGCACCCAGATCCCGCTTCCCTAGAAAGGTCGCCCCCGTGAACAGGCTCCAGCAATGGGTCCGCAGTCGTTGGTCAGTCCCCGCCGTCTCGGGCCTGCTCATCCTGATCTCCTTCGGCATCGAGCGCCTCGGCGGCGGGGCGTGGAATCTCACCGTGAGCCCGCAGTGGTGGATTGACGCCGGCGAGCATGCCCATTCCCTCTCCCACGGCTTCACCCTGGCCAACCTGTTCATGCTGGCCGCCGCGGTCGTCGCCGGTTACGGGATCGTCGTCAAGGCGGTGCGCGCCCTGACGGTCAGGGTCATCGGCATCGACCTGCTGGTGGCCATCGCGGCCATCGGCGCGCTGCTGATCGGCAACTTCTGGGAGGCCGCGGCGGTCACGTTCCTGTTCGCCATCGGCCACGCCCTCGAGGCGGCCACCCTGAACAAGACCCGGTCGGCCCTGGCCGAGTTGGTCGCCGTTGCCCCGGACACCGCCCTCGTCCTGCGCGATGGCGAGCAGGTCGAGGTCCCGGCCCACCAGGTGCGGAGGGGCGAGAACGTCCTGGTGAAGAATGGGGCGAAGGTCCCGGTGGACGGGCAGGTCGTGGCCGGGACCGCGGCCATCGACGAGGCCTCCATCACCGGCGAGTCCATTCCGGTGGAGAAATCCACCTCTGATCAGGTGTTCGCAGGCACCGTCTCCCGCGGCGGCTTCCTGCAGGTGCTGGCCACCGGCGTCGGCGCGGACACCACCCTGGCCCGGATCATCCACCGGGTGGAGGAGGCCCAGGACGCCAAGGCGAGGACCCAGGCCTTCATCGACCGCTTCTCCAGGTGGTACACCCCGGCCGTGATCGTGCTGGCGCTGGTGACCTGGCTGCTCACCCAGGACGTGGTGCTGGCCCTGACCCTGTTGGTCATCGGCTGCCCCGGGGCGCTGGTGATCTCCATCCCGGTCGCCATTGTCGCCGGCATCGGCCGAGCCGCCCGAAACGGCATCCTCATCAAGGGCGGGGAGTACCTGGAGACCGCCGCGAAGATCTCCGCCGTGGCCGTGGACAAGACCGGAACCCTCACCCAGGGGACTCCGCAGCTGACCGACATCGTCGTCCTGAACCCTGTGCTGGACCGCACCGAGGTGCTGCACTGGGCCGCGGCTGCCGAGGCCGGCTCCGAGCACCCGCTGGCGAAGCCCATCCTGGACTCCGCCCGCGAAGCCGGCGTCGGACCGGACGGCATCCCCGACGCGGTCACCCCGGTGCCCGGCAAGGGCATCGTGGCCGACGTCGGCGGGCGGCGGGTGCTGGTCGGCAACCCGCCGCTGCTGGTCCAGTACAACATCACCGACGACGCCGGCTCGGCCGTCGTGGCCCGGGACCTGGCCGCCGCGGGCAGGACCCCGATGATCGTCGCCGTCGACTCCGCGGTCATCGGCGTGATCGCCGTGGCCGAC
The DNA here is from genome assembly GCA_029961105.1 of Micrococcus sp. Lineage (GTDB taxonomy): Bacteria > Actinomycetota > Actinomycetes > Actinomycetales > Micrococcaceae > Citricoccus. The sequence continues at coordinate 102,324 of JASBVO010000008.1, forward strand.
CAGGTCCGGGCCGACGCCCCGGCCATGGTCGCCCGGCTGCACGACGCTGGCGTGCAGAAGGTCGTCATGCTCACCGGCGATACCCGGCTGGTGGCCGAGGCCATCGGCGCGAAGACCGGGATCGACGAGATCCACGCCTCGCTGCTGCCTGAGGACAAGCTCGACGCGGTGGCCGAGTTGCAGCGTCAGGGCCACACGGTGGCCATGGTCGGTGACGGTGTGAACGACGCTCCGGCCCTGGCGACGGCGGACATCGGCGTGGCCATGGGCGCGGCGGGTTCGGCCGTGGCCGTGGAGACCGCGGACATCGCCCTGATGGGCGACAACCTGCTCAAGCTGCCCGAGTCCATCAGCCTGGCCAAGCGGACGGTGAACGTGATGAAGCAGAACATCGCCATCGCCCTGGCCACCGTCGTCGTCCTCCTGGCCGGGGTCTTCGCCGGCGGGGTGACCATGTCGGTCGGCATGCTCGTCCACGAAGCCTCCGTCCTGGTCGTCATCCTCAACGCCATGCGCCTGATGCGCAACGACCAGAATTCGACCGCGATGGCGAAGGAACTACGGGCCCCCTGTGCGGACCCTTCTGGGAGCCACTCAATCGATCAACCGTCGTCCCGGCAAGAGCCATCGCCGGGTACGGCGGGGTTCGGCGAAGGCTTTATGACTCCTGGTGTAGTCCGGTGATCCAGTCGGCGAGCCCGGTGACGGTCCCGGCGGTGAGGGCGTGGCCGCCGGGGTCGCGGCGGGCGGAGGCGGAGGCCCCGGAGTCGGTCAGCAGATAGTGCCAGGTGCGGTCCAGGAGTTCCCGGGGGATCACCGTGTCCGTGTCGCCCTGGGCGACGTAGACCGGCACCCCGGCGAGGCGCGCCGGGGACGTCGGGACGCCGGCGTCGAACGGCAGTGTCCCGTAGAGGATGGCCGCCCCGGCAAAGCGCTGCGGATCGTCCAGCAGCAGCCCTCCGGCAAAGGCGGCACCGCCGCTGAAACCGGCCAGGATCACCGGACGCCCGGCCGGTGCCACCTGATCCAGCCAGGTGCGGAACCAAGCCATCGTCTCCTCGAGCGACTCGGCGATCGGCCGGCCGATGCCGCGGTTGGCGAACCAGGCGTAACCGGCTCCGGACCGGATCGGGGCCCGGACGGCTGCGTACGAGGGGCCGGCGGGCAGGTGCCCGGCCAGGTCGATGATGCCCGTCTCATCCGCGCCGCGGCCGTGCAGGAGGACTACGAGGGGACGGTCGGCGGCGTCCGGGCCATGCCAGACAACGGTGGGTGCAGCGAAGGTGTCAGTCATCAGTTGATCTCCTCGGCGCCGGTGACGATGCGGCCGGCGGTCGCCACCCCGGCCCACTGGGCGATTTCGGCATCGAGTTCCAGCGGCTCGACCGGGGCCGCGTGCTCGTACTGGCCCCAGTGCTTCCGGGGCAGCATCCACATGAGCTCGAACTCATTGCCGTCCGGGTCCACACCGTAGATGCTCTTGGTGGCCCCGTGGCTGGACTGACCCGTATAGGCCCCGACTTCGGTCAGGATGGTGCGTGCCTGGGTGAGTTCCTCGATGGTGTCCAGCTGCCAGGCGAGGTGGTAGAGCCCGACGCCGCCGCGCACCTTGGGTGCGGCGTCGGCGCCGAGGCCGAACAGGCCCAGGTCGTGGTGGTTGCCCGAACGGGGCAGCCGCAGGAATGCGGCATGGGCGCGCGGCTCCCGGGCGACGACCTCCATCCCGAAGACCTCGGTGTAGAACCGCTCGGCCCGGTCGAGATCGGTGACGAACAGGACGGCATGGTTCAGCCGGACGGGCGAGACAGGCATGAGGGGATCACTCTCTTCAGGACAGGGATGGGATGGGTCTGTGCGGAGGCCGTGCACCAGTTGACCGGCCTCCGCGGGGAGCGCGGCCGACACATCAGCTCAGGCCGCGGCCGGACCGGTCAGGCGTTGACGGCGAAGCCGGCGGTCCAGGAGATCTTCTCGGCCGCGGCCAGGGTGATCTGCAGGAAGCCCATGGCCTCCAGCTCCCGAGCCCGGGACAGGGCGCCGGCGTCGATCACGTTCATCCCGGTGGCGCGGATGGCCTCAGCCAACGTGGCCTTGGCCTCGGCGTCATCGCCGGCGATGAGCACGGTGGTGGTCGTGTCGGCCACCTGACCCGAGGCCAGGGTGGCGGCGAAGGTGGTGTTGAAGGCCTTGACCACCTTCGCGTCCCGCAGCGAGGCGGCCAGCTCGGCTGCGGCGGAGGAGTCGGCTGCCACGGTGAGGGAGTCGAAGGTCTCGAAGTTCACCGGGTTGGTGATGTCCACGACGATCTTGCCGGCCAGCTGCTCACCGCGGGCCGCGGCGATCTCGGCCAGCGCCGGATACGGCACCGCCAGCACCACGATGTTCCCGGTCACTGCCTGGTCGGCGTCGTCCTGGCCGATCACCTGCACGGTGTGCCCGCCCTTGGTGAAGGCGGTGTTGATGGCCTGGCCCATGTTGCCGGTGCCGATGATGCTGATCTGTGCCACGGGATGCTCCTGAAGAGATTGATTGACGCTACAAGCAATACGGTAGCACGGTATAGTTGAAGCAACAACCCTATGGATGGAGAGATGATGAGCGACGGGCCGTGGTTGAGCAAGGATGAGCTGGCCTCCTGGATGCGCCTGGTGGCGGTGCTGGAGCTGCTGCCCGGGGTGCTGGACTCCCAACTGCGGCGGGACGATGGGTTGATGCACTTCGAGTACTTCGTGCTGGCCATGCTCTCCGAGGCCCCGGACCGCACCCTGCAGATGCGGGACCTGGCCGCGCGCACCAACGCCACCCTGCCGAGGCTCTCGCACGTGGTGCGCCGGCTCGAGGAGCGTGGCCTGGTGGCTCGCACCCCGTGCCCGCAGGATCGTCGGGCCACCAACGCCTCCCTCACGGACACCGGGTGGGCCGCGGTGCGCGCCGCAGCCCCGGGGCATGCGGCCACCGTGCGCGAATATGTCATCGATGCGTTGAGCCCGGAGCAGGTGGACCAGCTCAAGGGCATCAGCGCCGCGATCCTGTCCCGGCTCGACCCGCAGGGGACGATGGCACCCGCGTACACCCGCTACGACGGCTGATCACCCGGGCTGTCGTGGGCGGAGGGTATCCGCCCGAGGGGCTGATGCCGGGCGCGCAGGCCGTCGCCGCGACCCTGCCGCACTACGGCTTGCCGGTCCGCCAAGACGGTGCCGGCGACCCGAGGCGGCCCTGTGACCCCCGCGGTCGGGCGATGGGGCAGGCCCCAGTGTGCCTGACCCCGACCGCACTGTGCCTCCGACCGTGGCTTCTCGCAACAGCGGCGCCCGGCATCCGCGGTTGCGGGTGCCGGGCGCCGGTCGGTGTCGTGGTGCGGTCGGTCCTCGCTCAGGCGAGGGCGGCCAGCGTGGGGTTCTGGCTGCGCCCGAAGAGCCGGGCGTCCAGGGAGAAGCGGCCGGCTCCGGCCACGGCAAGGGCGGCCGCCCCGGCCGCGAGCACCAGGACGAACTCGTACCCGCCCTGGTCGGCGAAGAGGCCGGCGGGGGCGTGGACCAGGAACAGGGCGCCGATCATGTCCAGGGCCAGCAGAGCGGCCACGGGGCGGACCAGTACGCCCAGGATCAGCGCGGCACCGCCGAGCAGTTCGAGGAACCCGATGGCCGGGGCGATCAGTTGCGCCGCCGGCACCCCCATCTCAGCGAAGGACGCCTGGGTGCCGGGGATGGTGTATTCAAAGATCTTCTGCCAGCCGTGGGCGAAGAAGACCACGCCCAGTGCAAGGCGAAGGATGGTGCGGGCAATGGTGGACCGGGTGGCCGGGGAAGAGGACTGAGCAGTCATGGAGTCGTTTCTGTTGGTCTGTGCACGGTCGGTCACGAGGGGCAAGGGACCCACCCCTCCGATGCTTATAGCTTCAACCATCAGCGTAGCGGCCATCAGTTGTAGCGTCAACTGATGACGTTTTGGGGCAGCATCCCCGGGGCGCGGTGGTCAACGGCCGCTCGGCGGGGCCGGACGGACGATTTCCCGCGCCGCGTGGGTCTGTACTGTGCATGCCGACTCACGCGAGGCTGTCGCCATGCGGAAACTGACCTTTGGCATGAACCGGAGTCTGGACGGCTACATCGCCGCGCCCGGCGACGATCTCGGCTGGAGCGTGCCGAGCGACGAGTTGTTCCAGTGGTGGTCCGACCGGGTCGGGGCGACGGGGCTGGCGCTGTACGGGCGCAGACTGTGGGAGACGATGAGCTCCCACTGGCCAACCGCCGACCAGCAGCCTGGTGCCACACCGGCGCACGTCGAGTTCGCCCGCCGCTGGCGGGACATGCCGAAGGTGGTGTTCTCCTCGACGATCAGCGCGGTCGACTGGAACGCCCGTCTGGTCGCCGACGACGCTGTCGCCGAGATCACCCGGCTCAAGACCGAGGAGGGCGGGGTCATGGACATCGGCGGCGCCACCCTCGCCGCGGCGGCGATGCGCGCCGGGTTGATCGACGAGTACGCGATCGTCACCCACCCGGTCCTGGTGGGCGGCGGTACGCCGCTCTTCACGGCCCTGGACAACTGGGTGGCCCTGGACCTGGTGGAGACCAGGACATTTGCCGACGGCGTGCTCCTGACCAGGTACGAGACCCGGCGCTGAACACCCAGCCTGGTACGGTGCGAGCTCCGCGGACGGCTACTCGGCCGAGCCGCCCCAGGTCCGCAGGACGGCGCCGTTCTCCTCCATGAGCTCCAGGGCCTCGTCCGAGCGTTCGGCGTCGACCCCGGCGACCAGGTCGGTGTAGACGACCGTGTCGTAGCCGGCATCGATCGCGTCCAGCACGGTGGCCTTGACGCAGTGGTCCGTAGCGATGCCGACGACGACCACCGAGTTCACGCCCTGCTGGCGCAGCCAGTCATCGAGCCCGGGGGCGCCCTCCTCCACGGCCGTGGCCGCGGCGGCGGTGGCACCGAAGGGACCCGCCGTGCCCTCCGGGGCACCGGACCGGACCAGGTCCGGACTGCCGAGCTGGCCGTCGAAGCCCGAGTAGGCGCTGTCGAAGCGGCCCTTGAGGAACTGAGCGTCGAGGTACTCGGTGTCCAGCGCCGGGTGCAGCTCGGCACCCTCCGTGCCGGCCACGCAGTGCACCGGCCACGACTCCGTGAAGTCCGGCTCGGCGCCCTCGGCGGCGAAGTGCGGGCCCGGGTCGACGTGCCAGTCGCGGGTGGCCACGACGGCGTCGAAGTCCGGGCCGAGCTCGTCCAGGAAGGCGGTGATCCGCGCGGCGGTGTCGGCACCGCCGGCGACGGCCAGGGAGCCGCCCTCGCAGAAGTCATTCTGTACGTCCACGATGACCAAGGCACGCATGGTGGGGTTCTTTCCTGTTCTCTGCTTCGGGAGAGTGATGGTGTGAGGCGCCACACCGGGCCGGCCCGGTGGGTCAGGAGTCGGTGAAGACGGTGGGGATGGCCGGCTCGCCGGGCTGAAGTCTACGCACCGCGGCGGGCAACTCGGAACGGGAGTCCCGGTGCCGCGCGGCGGCCCGCACCACCGCCTCCGGTCCCGTCCAGCCGGGCTGCAGCTCACCGTCCAGCACGAGCGCGTGCTGCAGCGGGCGGTCGTCGGAGTCCGCGTCCGGCGGCTCGTTGACGCCGACCAGCTCGGCCGTGGCCCGGCCGGCGGAGTCGAGCTGGCGGGCGGCGAACTTGCGGCCGCCGACCGAGGCCTTGCCGGAGGAGGCCTTGGCCACGTCGATCCAGGTGCCGTCCGCGTCCTGGCGGCTGACCAGCTTGTAGACCATGGAGGCGGTCGGCGCGCCAGAGCCGGTGACCAGCCGGGTGCCCACCCCGTAGGAGTCCACCGGGGCCGAGCGCAGGTAGGCGATGGCGTACTCGTCGAGGTCGGAGGTGACCATGATGCCGGTGCCGGTGTTCCCCAGTTCGTCCAGCAGCTTGCGCACCCGGTGGGCCTGCTCGACGAGATCGCCGGAGTCCAGCCGGACATTGCGCAACTCGGTGCCGGCCACCTCGACGGCCGTCCGGACACCCTGCTCGACCTCGTAGGTGTCCACCAGCAGGGTGGTGTCCCGGCCGAGCGCGGCGACCTGTGCCTCGAAGGCCTCGCGCTCGGAATCATGCAACAGCGTGAACGAGTGGGCCGCCGTGCCGACGGTCTTCACCCCGTACCGCTCGCCGGCGGCCAGGTTGGAGGTGGAGTCGAACCCGGCGATGACGGCAGCGCGGGCGGCTGCGACGGCGGCCTCCTCATTGATGCGCCGGGCGCCCATCTCGATGCACGGCCGGTCCGCTGCGGCGGAGGTCATGCGGGAGGCCGCGGAGGCCACCGCGGAGTCGTAGTTGAGCACCGACAGCACGTAGGTCTCCAGGATGCAGGCCTCGGCGAACGAGGACTCCACCTGCAGGATGGGGGAGTACGGGAAGTACGCCTCGCCCTCGGCGTAACCGTAGACGTTGCCGGAGAACCTGAAGTCCGCCAGCCACTGCAGCGTGGCGTCGTCCACCACGCGGTGGTCGGAGAGGAAGTCCAGCTCGTCGGTGCAGAACCGGAACGCAGCCAGTCCCTCGAGAAACCGCCCGGTCCCGGCGACGACGCCGTACCTGCGGCCCTCGGCCAGCCGGCGGGAGAAGACCTCGAAGACACTGCGGCGGTGCGCGGCCCCGGATGTCAGGGCGGCCTGCAGCATGGTCAGCTCATAGTGGTCCGTGAACAGTGAGGTGGGCAGGAGCCAGCCCGTGTCCCGGGTCGAAGTCTGCTCGGTCACGTCAGTCACCATACAGCCACCGCCCGCCCGGGCCGGTGACCGGCGGCCGCGTAGAATGGGCGCCATGGTGTGGTGCAGTCAGGTTCCCGTGCCGCCCGGCGCCTCGCCCGACCAGGTGCCCGGCGGGTCCACCGGCCTGCTCGAACGCCCGGACGCCGCGCAGCTCACCGTGGTGGACCGTCCCTGGCGGGTGATCGTGTGGAACGACCCGGTGAACCTCATGAGCTACGTCTCCTACGTGTTCCGCTCCTACTTCGGGTTCAGTCGGGAGAAGGCGGACCGGCTGATGTTGCAGGTCCACCAGGAGGGCAAGGCGATCGTGGCCTCGGGCCAGCGCGAGGAGGCCGAGCGCCACGTCCAGGCGATGCACGGCTACGGGCTGTGGGCCACGCTCCAGCACGAGACGGGCGAGGGCGCCTGATGGCCCGAGCCTTCAAGTCCACGCCCAAGGGCTTCGTGGCCGACCTCGAGCGCGCGGAACGCCGGCTGCTGCGCACCCTGTTCGAGGACGTCATCCAGCTCCTGGACGACGGGCGGCCCGAGCCCCCCGCCGCGCCCGCAGCCCCGCCGGCCGGTCGGACGGATGCCACGCCGGGCTCTGACGGAGACCCCTTCTGGGACATCGTGGCGGGCCTGGGCCCGTTGTCGCAGGTACAGCAGACCGGGACCGCGGCCGACGTCGGCCCCGGCCCGGGACCCGGCCCGACGGCGGCCCCGTACCGCCCGGCGCCCGCGGACCCGGCGCTGGCGCGCCTGCTGCCGGACGGCGTCGTCGGCCAGGCTCCGGCCGATGGAGACGACGGGACGGCGGACCGGGCGGCCGGGGAGTTCCGCGCCCTCACCGAGGACGCCGTGCGCCGGGCCAAGACCCAGGACCTGCAGCGGGCCGTGGCGGCACTCCAGGCCAATCCCGTCGTGCTCTCCGAACCCGAGGCGGTGTCCTTCAGCCGGGCGCTGAATGACGTGCGCCTCGTGCTCTCGTCCCGGCTGGGCATCGAGACCGAGGAGGACGCCGAGCGGGTCCACGACGTGGACGACTGGTCCGACGCCACGGACGTGGAGTCCTACATGGCGCTGCTGTACAACTTCACCACGTGGCTGCTCGAGACGCTCACGGTGGCCCTGTCCACGCGCCTACCCGACTGAGCCGCGCTCGAGGCCTATCCTCAGAAGGACCATGACCCAGATCCCCCAGACCTCCGCGCGCCCCGGACAGCCCGCCGCGGACACCGCAACCACGCTCTCCGCGCTGGCACCGATCGGGGTGTTCGACTCCGGGGTCGGCGGACTGACGGTCGCCCGGGCGATCATCGACCAGCTGCCCGGCGAGCAGATCGCCTACGTCGGGGACACGGCCCACGGGCCCTACGGCCCGCGCACCATAGCCGAGGTGCGGGCCTTCGCCCTGGGCATCATGGACGAACTGGTGGACGCCGGCGTCAAGGTCCTGGTCATCGCGTGCAACTCCGCCTCGGCGGCCGTGCTCCGGGACGCCCGGGAACGGTACACGGCCCGGTACGGGATCCCCGTGGTGGAGGTCATCCAGCCGGCCGTCCGCCGTGCCGTCGCGGCGACGCGCAACGGCAGGGTCGGGGTGATCGGGACGGAGGCGACGGTGGGCTCGAGGGCCTACGAGGACACCTTCGCCGCCGCCCCGCAGCTGCAGATCACCTCGGTGGCCTGCCCGCGGTTCGTGGAGTTCGTGGAGGCCGGGATCACCACCGGGCCCGAGCTGCTGGCCACGGCCGAGGAGTACCTGGCCCCGCTGAAGGCCGCCGGCGTGGACACCCTCGTGCTGGGCTGCACGCACTATCCGCTGCTGACCGGGGTGATCTCCCTGGTCATGGGCGAGGACGTCACGCTGGTGTCCTCCGCCGAGGAGACGGCGAAGGACGTGTACCGGGCCCTGGTCCGGCATGGCCTGGAACGTCCGGCCGGGCTGGACGGTGTCTCCGGGTCCGACGATGCCGCCGGGCCGGGCGCCCCCGGGCCGGGCGCCCCCGGGCCGGGCGCCGCGGGACCGGACGGGACCGCTGCGGGCGGCGGGGCCGGCGTCGTGGTCCGGGGCGGGGAGGCCCGGCACCGGTTCATGGCCACGGGCGACCCGGTGCAGTTCGAGCGACTCGCCCGGCGGTTCCTCGGCCCGGAGGTCGGCGGCGTGCAGCACGTGGACCACATCTCCGAGCGCTACCCCACGGGCGTGCTCGCCCGGATCACCCCCGAGATGCTGGCGGCCGCACGCGGCAGCAACGCGGCCGCGCCCAGTACAGTGGGCCGGAACCCCTCGACGACCTCGTCGAACACCACGCAGGGAAGGCCAGCAGCAGGGTGAAGCTCACGATCATCGGCGCCTCCGGGTCGTTCCCCGGGCCGGGCTCCCCGGCGTCGTGCTACCTGGTGACGGCCGAGGGACACACCGAGGACGGCTCCGCGCCCAAGACCTGGCGCATCCTGCTCGACCTGGGCAATGGAGCCCTGGGCACCCTGCAGCGGTACATGACCCTGGACGACATCGACGCCGTGCTGCTGTCCCACCTGCACCCGGACCACTGCATGGACCTGTGCGGGCTGCACGTGGCGATCCGCTGGAACCCCTACGGCTGGAAGGGCGTCCACGTCCCGGTGTACGGGCCCGAGGCCACCGCGGACCGGATGGCCATCGCCTACGGGCTGGACCCGGACCCCGGAATGCACCCGGACTTCGATTTCCGGCACTGGCGCCCCCGCCAGCCGGTGACGATCGGCCCGTTCACGGTCACGCCCGTCCCGGTGCGCCACCCCATCGACGAGGCCTACGCCCTGCGGGTCGAGACCACGGAGCCCGGTCCCGACGGCCGGGACCTGCGCCGCGTGCTCACCTACTCCGGGGACACGGACACCTGTGACGGCCTCGTGGAGGCAGCGCGGGACGCCGACCTGTTCCTGTGCGAGGCGGCCTTCCAGGAAGGCCGCGACGACGGCATCGACGGCGTGCACCTCACGGGCCGCCGCGCCGGGCAGATGGCCTCCGACGCCGGCGCCCGGCGGCTGCTGCTGACCCACCTGCCCGTGTGGACGGACCCGCTGGGCGCCTCGGTCGAGGCCCGCCAGGCGTACGACGGTGACCTGGCCGTGGCGGTCTCCGGGGTCACCTACCGGGTCTGAGCCGCTCGGTAGGATGGAGGCCATGACCTCATCGACGTCCGGAGACCCCGTCCTGCCCTCTTCCAGCGCTGCCGGGAGCACCGCCGGCACCGCCACCCGTCAGGACGGCCGGGCCGTCAACGCCCTGCGGCCCATCAGCATCACCCGCGGCTGGTCCCGGCAGGCCGAGGGCTCGGCGTTGATCGAGTTCGGCAACACCCGCGTGCTGTGCACCGCCTCCTTCACCGAGGGAGTGCCGCGCTGGCTCAAGGGCGAGGGCACCGGCTGGGTCACCGCCGAGTACGCGATGCTCCCGCGGGCGACGAACACCCGCTCCCAGCGCGAGTCAGTCAAGGGCAAGATCGGTGGCCGGACGCATGAGATCTCCCGGCTGATCGGCCGGTCGCTGCGCGCCATCATCGACCTGAAGGTCCTGGGCGAGAACACCATCGTGCTGGATTGTGACGTGCTGGAGGCCGACGGCGGCACCCGCACCGCCGCCATCACCGGGGCCTACGTGGCCCTGGCCGACGCCATCACGTGGGCCAAGGGGCAGGGCATCGTCCCGGCCGCGGCCCAGCCGCTGAAGGACTCCGTGGCGGCCGTGTCCGTCGGCATCATCGACGGCACCCCGATGCTGGACCTGCCGTACGTCGAGGACGTGCGCGCCGAGACGGACATGAACGTGGTCGTCACCGGGTCCGGTGACTTCGTCGAGGTGCAGGGCACCGCAGAGGGGGCGCCGTTCCGGCGCGCCGAACTCGACGCCCTGCTGGACCTGGCGGTGGAGGGTACCGCCGAGCTGACCCGCATCCAGCGCGAGACCCTGGCCGGTGACCGGTGAGCGGCGCAGAGACCGCCCCGGCCGGCCCGCGGCTCGTCCTGGCGACCCGGAACCAGGGCAAGCTGAGCGAGCTGCGTGAGCTGCTGCGCGGCAGGATCCCGGGCCTGGACGTGGACACCCAGGTCATCGACGCCGAGGCCGCCGGCGCCCCGGACGTGGTGGAGGACGGCGTCACGTTCGAGGAGAACGCCCTGAAGAAGGCCCGTGCCGTGGCCGCGCACACGGGGCTGGTGGCCCTGGCGGACGACTCCGGCCTGGCCGTGGAGGTGCTCGGGGGCGCCCCGGGGATCTTCTCGGCCCGCTGGGCCGGCCGGCACGGCGACGACGAGGCGAACCTGCGCCTGCTCCTGGACCAGCTGGCGGACGTGGGCCCCGAGCACCGCCAGGCGTCCTTCGTCTGTGCCGCCGCGATGGTGACGCCGGTGGGCGAGGAGATCGTCGAGACCGGGTACCTCACCGGGGCCCTGCTGACGGAGCCGCACGGGGACGGAGGCTTCGGCTACGACCCGATCCTGAGGCCGCACGGCCGCGCCGAGTCCGTGGCCGAACTGTCCGCGGCCGAGAAGAATGCGATCAGCCACCGTGGCATGGCCTTCCGCCAGCTGCTGCCCGAGCTGGTCCGAGTGCTCGGCGCCGGCATCACCCAGTCCGGGGCGGCTGCGCCGGACGGGGGCCGCTGATGGCAGGGGACGAGACCGCCCTGGACTTCACCGCCCTGGACTTCGAGACCGCCAACGGCTTCCGCGGCTCGCCGTGCTCGGTGGGGCTGGTCCGCGTCCGCGGCGGGCAGCCCGTCGAACGGGCCTACTGGCTGATGCGGCCTCCGTCCGGCTTCGACCGGTTCGACGCGCGCAACGTGCGCATCCACGGCATCACCGCCGAGCAGGTGGCCGCGGCGCCCCGGTTCGGTGACCTGTTCGCCGACCTGGCGGACTTCATCGGTGACGATCCCGTGGTCGCCCACAACGCCGGCTTCGACATCGGCGTGATCGAATCCGCGCTGGAGGTCTCGGGGCTGGACATCCCGCAACTCGACTACGCCTGCTCACTCGTGATGGCCCGGCGTACCTATGACCTGCCGTCCTACGCCCTGCCCGTGGCGGCCCGGGAGGCCGGTTACGAGCTGAAGAACCACCACGACGCCCTCGCCGACGCCGAGGCCTGCGCGCGGATCATGATCGACGTGGTGTCCCGCCGGACGGCTAGCCCGGCCCAGGCGGCGGGGCCCGTCGGAGCGGGCGCCGAAGCGGCGATCGCCGGGGGCGGTGCACCGGCTGCAGCGGGTTCGACGGCCGTCCTCGAACGGGGCCTGGCCCGTGTGCTGGCCGCCGAGGGGATCCGACTGCGCCGACTCGAGCCGCGGCTGGCCGGCCAGGGCCCGGAGTCCCGGGCCACCCGCCAGGCCAGGGGGCTGGGACCGGTGTTCGACGCCGAGGCGGTCCTGTCCCGCGCGACCGCCATGCCCGACCTGATGCACTGGCCGGACGAGGGCACCAACGCGGCCCCCGCCGCGGACGCCGACCCCGCCCACCCGCTGTTCGGGCACACGGTGGTGTTCACGGGCAACCTGGGCATGTCCCGCCAGCACGCCAAGGACCGTGCCGCGGAGTGCGGGGCCCAGCCGGCCAGCAGGATCAACGGCCACACGACCATGCTCGTGGTGGGCGACGGCTTCCGGGCCGGAGACCTGGCCGCCGGTGGCCGCGGCGGAGCGCTGGGACACCGCAAGACGCGGGATGCGCTGGCACGCCGCGCACGGGGACAGCACGTCGAACTCGTCTCCGAACCGGAGTTCCTGCAGATGCTGGACGGCAACTGGCCCGAGACGGCGGCCTGACCGGTCCTGCCGGGCCGGGGGCACGGCGTCCGCGGGCCGCCCGGCTCAGCTCGTGGCGGCGATCCAGCGCTCGGCAGCCTCGGTGACGACCTCGCGCTCGCCGATCCACCGGGGGACCTCCGCGCCGGGGAAGACCGCCATCCCGTACCGCGCCCCCAGCAGCTGGCCTGCCAGGGAGGCCGTCGAGTCCGAATCGCCGTCATGGTTGATCGCCAGGCGCAGTGCCGACTGGAAGTGGGTGGACGGATCCGTGCTGGCCCCGGAGCCCGCGGACGTCACCAGGACGGCGTACACGGCGAGCGCCAGCGCCTCCTCGGCCACCCAGCCCTCGCCGAGCTCACCGGGCAGGAACGAGGGCAGTCCGGCCGCGCGGTCCGCGTCCTGTGCCATCGCCACCGCGCTGCGGAGAGCGTCCGCCGTGCCGCCGTCGTCGGAGAGCGTCTGGAGCCAGTCCAGGGCATCGGCGACGGACGGGCCGAGCCCGTGCCCTGCCATCAGGCGGGACACCATCAGCGCGAAGGCGGCGGCCGCCGTCCAGGCGGCCGGATGGCCGTGCGTGAGGACCGCGCCCTGGCGCGCCAGGGAGACCACCATCTCGTCCTCCAGTCCGGGCACCATGCCGTACGGCGCGGACCGCATGACCGTGCCGCAGCCCTTCGACCCGGGATTGTGGGGCCTCTCCGGCAGCCCCATGTCCGGCTGGGCCAGTCCGGACAGGCAGGCGTTGCCGGGCGCGCGCCGGACGCGCAGTTCCGGGTGCCCGTCCAGCCACCTCGACGGCGGCTCCGGGGCGCCCGCGGGCAGCGTTCCCTCCTGCGTCCGGTACCAGCGCAGGCAGGACAGCCAGACGCAGGCCGCCGGATCGGCCATCGACCCCTCGTTGGCCCACTCGATCCACTCCAGCAGCCCGTCCAGCACGAACAGCGTCATCTGGGTGTCGTCGCTCACCGGCAGGGTGCCCCCGTCACGGGTCTCGGGGACCTGCAGGCGGTGTGCCAGGCCGCCGTCGCCGAAGCGGGCGCGGATCTGGTCCAGCGAGGAGAACTCGACGGTGTACCCCAGGGCGTCGCCGGCGGCCCCGCCAGCGAGCACGCCCCGGACACGGGAGGCGTAGGACGGGGCAGGCTGCGGTTCACCGGGTGCACCGGCCGGGGGTGGAGTCGGGGTCATGGGAACCATCGTAGGGACGACCGCTGTGGAGATCGGCCCATGACGTCCACGGCGCCCGATAGCGTTGGTCACATGCTCATCCTGCACACCTCTGACTGGCACCTGGGCCGGTCCTTCCACGGCACCGGCCTGCTCGAGTCCCAGCGTGAGGTGCTCGCGCAGCTGGTCACGACCGTCGCCGAGCGGGGCGTGGACCTGGTGCTGGTGGCCGGGGACGTCTACGACCGGGCCCTGCCCGCGGCGGATGCCGTGGACCTGCTGGACCAGACGCTGGCCGAGTTGAGCCGGGCCGGGGCGCGCGTCGTCCTCACGAGCGGCAACCATGATTCCGCCATCCGCCTGGGCTTCGGCGGGCACCTGCTGGACGCCGCGGGCGTGCACCTGCGCACCCGCAAGGACCGGATCACCGATCCCGTGGTGCTGGAGGATCCCGACGGCGGCCAGGTCGCCGTCTACGGGATCCCCTACCTGGAGCCCCGGCAGGCCGGGCAGGAGTGGGGCGTCGCCGCGCACCACGGCGCCGTGACGGCCGAGGCCGTCCGCCGGGTCCGCGAGGACGTGGCGCAGCGGTTCGGTGCCGGAACCGACGGGGACGATGGGGACGACGGCGGCACCGCCGTGATCGTGATGGCCCACCTCTTCGCCGCCGGCGGGGCCGGATCGGACAGCGAGCGGGACATCGGCGCCTCGGCGCCGGACGAGGGTGCGGCGGCGGACGGTGCCGCGGGAGCGGACGCCGGGCCCGCCCCGGACACGGCGGCCCTCGTCGGCACCCTCGGGCAGGTCCCGGTGACGGTCTTCGACGGCATCGACTACACCGCGCTGGGACACCTGCACGGCCGCCAGGCCATGGCCCCGAGGGTGCGCTACTCCGGGTCGCCCTTGCCCTATTCCTTCTCCGAGGCGAACCACACCAAGGGCGGATTGCTCATCACCACGGCCGGCGGCGAGGTCACCGCAGTGGAGACCGTGGACTGGTCCGCCGGCCGGAAGCTGGCCGTGCTGCGCGGCAGGATCGACGACCTGCTGCAGGACCCCGAGTACGCCTGGGCGGAGGACCGCTGGTGCCAGGTCACCGTCACGGACCCGGTCCGCCCGCCGCAGGCCTACCAGCGGCTCAAGGAACGCTTCGAGGGGTTGCTGAACTTCGTCCTCGAGCCCGAGGGGGCGGCGGGCAGGCCTCCGACCACCTACGCGGCCCGGCTGGCGGCGGCGAAGACCGACCTGGAGGTCTGCACGGGCTTCGTCGAGCACGTGCGCCAGCGCCCCGCCAGCGAGGCAGAGGCCGGCCTGCTGCGCCTGGCCCTGGATGAGTCCCGGGCGGGAGGTGCGGCGTGAGGATCCACCGCCTGGAGCTGCAGGCGTTCGGCCCCTTCGCCGGACGCGAGGAGGTGGACTTCGCCGTCCTCAACGACGCTGGCCTGTTCCTGCTGGACGGGCCCACGGGGGCCGGGAAGTCCACCGTGCTCGCCGCGATCTGCTTCGCCCTGTACGGCTCCGTGCCGGGGGACCGCACGCCCGAGTCCCTGGCGAGCACCCAGTCACCGATCGGCACCCGTCCGGAGGTGCTGCTGGACTTCACCGTGGGCGGGCGCCGCTTCGAGGTCCAGCGCTGGCCGAGGTACCGCCGTCCGGCGAAGCGGAAGCTCAGGGACGGGACCGGCCTGACCGAGGAGAAGGCCGGCGCCGTCCTGCGGGAGCACCGCGAGGGCCGGTGGCGCGAGGTGTCCGTGCGCGCCGATGAGATCGGACAGCTGCTGGGCCAGGTGCTCCACCTCGATGCCGACCAGTTCATGCGGGTCGTGCTGCTGCCCCAGGGCGAGTTCGCCACCTTCCTGCGGGCGAAGTCCGCGGACAAGGAGACCCTGCTGCGCAAGCTCTTCGGCACCGGGCGGTTCGACGGCGTCGAGGACTTCCTCGCCCGCCGGCACCGCCAGCTCGAGGCCGCCGTCAGCCGTGACCGGGACCAGGTGGCCGCCGCTCGCGCGGACCTCCTCTCCTGCCTGGCGGACGGTCTCGGCGAGCTCTGGTGGGAGCCCGGCACCGCCGCCGGCAGTGATGCCGCGGGCACCGACGCCGCGGGCACCGACGATACCGGCAACGGCGACGTCGGCAGCGCGGCCGGCGCCGACGGAACGGCGCAGGGGGATGGGCCGGACACCGGGGCGGACACCCGGGCGGGCTGCCCACCCCACGACTGGACGGACGAGGAACTGGGCGACCGTGGCACCGTGGCCATCGACGAGGCCGTGGCGGGCTCCCGTGCGGCGCGACTGCGGGCGGCCCAGGCGCTGGCGACGGCACAGGAACAGCTCGAGGACCTGACCCGGCGCCAGCAGGACCTGCGGCAGGCGGGGGCCTGGCGGGACCGGTCCGACCGGCACCGGGAACTGTCCGCGCAGGTCGCCGAGGACCGCGTGGCGCTGGAACGCCACGGCGTGGCCGTGTCCGTGGACCGCCGGGCCCGTGAGGCCGAGGCCGCCGGGGCCGCCCACCGCTCCGCGCTGGCGGCCCTGGAGGACGTCCAGGCCACCGCCCTGGAGGATGACCACTGCTGCGCCTGGGCCGGCGAGGCGGACGAGCCGGGCATCGACGCCCGCTTCCAAGCCATGCGCCAGCGCGCGGACCGCGAACTCGACCGCCTGGCCGCCCACGAGCGGGACGCCGAACGCCTGCGCGGTCTCGATGCGGAGGCCGAGCGCCTGGAGGCGTCCATCACGGCCCTGGCCGAGCGGGCGGAGACCGCGGACGCCGAGCGGCAGGCCCTGGCCGAGGCGCGGGGTGCCCTGCAGCAGCGGGTCGAGGGGCTGGGCGCCCCCGCGGCCGGGCTCGAATTGGCCCGCGCCGCGGTGGACGAGGCCACTGCCCGCCAGGAGGCCGCGGTGGCACACCAGGGGCACCGCGCCGGGCTGGAGGCCGCACAGGACGCGTTGCGCACCGCCACGGACCGCGCCCAGGAGGCCGTGGATGCCTGGCACCAGGTGGTGGAACGCCGGCTGGCCGGTGCGGCCTCCCTGCTCGCCGCGGAACTGCGGCCGGAGGAGCCCTGCCAGGTCTGCGGATCGGTGGAGCATCCCGCGCCCGCGGAGACCGGCGGGACCGAGATCTCCGCCGAGGCCCAGGAGCAGGCCCGCCGGGAGATGGACAGGGAGTCCGGGAAGCGGCGGGCCGCCCAGGAGGCCGTGGACCGGGCCCGCGAGGCCGCGGACCGCAGCCGGCTGGCCGCCGGGGGACTGGACCCGGAGCAGGCCGCGGCCGCCGTCGTGCAGGCCACGTCCGTCCTGCAGGCGGCCGAACGGGCCGTGGCAGACCTCGCCGCGGCCCGGGCAGCGCTGGAGGAGAACGACCGGGAGCAACAGGCCCGGGAGTCCACGGTCAGCACCACCCGGCAGGAGGCCGCGGTGGCCCGCACCCGGCTCGAGGCGGCCGCGACGGAGGCCGGGCGGCTGCGCTCTGAGCTGTCCGGGATCCTCGACGGCCGGGAAAGCCTGGCCGTGCTGCGGCAGGAGCTCACTCGAGCGCGCGGGCTGGTGGACGCGGTCATCGAGGCCGCCCGGCAGGCCGCCACCGCCCGGTCGCTGGCCGACCAGGCGGCGACGGGCCTGGGCGAGGAGTTGGCCGCCAGCGGTTTCGGCTCCGTGGAGGCGGTCCGGGCGGCGCTGCTGGCCGAGGATGACGAGCGGACCCGGTCCGCCCGGGTCCGGGACTGGGACCGCGAGGCCGCAGCGCTGGCGGAGCTGGAGTCCAGTGCCGCCGTCGCCCGTGGCCGGGAACTGCTCGCCACCGGGACCGAGGCCCCCACCGACGAGGACGTGGAACGCCAGGCCGAATGCGTCGCGGCCGCCACGAGGGCGCGCGAGGACGCGGCCGAACGCGCCGGCGGGCTGGAATCGGTGCAGCGGCAGGTGCGGCGGCAGGTGGGAGCCCTGCAGGAGGTGGCCGGGCGATCGGCCGGCCAGCTCGCCGGCCTCGAGGAGGCGGAGGGGCTGCTGCGGCTGGTCCGCGGCCAGGGCGAGAACGCGCTGAAGATGACCCTGGGCAGCTACGTCCTGGCCGGTCGGCTCGAGGAGGTCGTGGCCTCGGCCACCGAGCGGCTCCTGGGCATGACGCAGGGCCGCTACGAGCTCCGGCACGATGACGCTGCCCGGGGCCGGGGGGTCCGGGGCCTGGACATCACCGTCTTCGACCGGTACACCGAGGACGAACGACCGGCCGGGACGCTGTCCGGCGGTGAGACGTTCATGGCCTCCCTGGCCCTGGCGCTCGGGCTGGCGGACACCGTCCAGGCCGAGGCCGGCGGGGTGGACATGGACACCCTGTTCGTGGACGAGGGCTTCGGTTCGCTGGACGCCGCGTCCCTGGCCGACGTCATGGAGGTCCTGGACGGCCTGCAGGCCGACGGCCGGACCATCGGGGTGGTCAGTCACGTGGAGCGGATGAAGCAGGACATCGGCTACCGGCTCGAGGTCCTCAAGACCCGGCAGGGCTCACACCTGCGGGTGATCGTCCCGGAGCACTGACGAGCGGGCGGTACCGTGGAACCATGCGCCGCCACGTCCGATCCACCCTGACCGTCCGGCCGTCCGAGGGGACCCGCATGGTCTTGGCCGTCGCCGTCGCCGACGCCGACGGGGTGGAGCGGGTCTCCGAGCGACTGGACGTCCGCACGCCGGGGGGACGGCTACCGGTCCGCGAGGTCCGGGACCACCACGGCGGGCGACTGCACGTGGTGGACGTCCCGGCCGGCTTCCCCGAGCCCAGTGACGCCGTCGGCTGGGAGGACGATGACGAGGCGCCCACGGTCGCGGAGGCGGGCTTCTCCACCGAGCCCCCCGAACCGGGCACCATCCGGGTGGACTATGCCTGCACCGTGGCCGGACGCGAGGCCGAGCCCGTCGGCGACGAGGCCGACCTGATCCGCTACGTGCGCCCGTCCCGGTATGCCGAGTCGGACAAGCTGTTCCCGCTGGCCGCGAGCCTGTTCAGTGACGTGCAGGGAATGGACCTGTTGCACGCCGTGGAGCGGTGGGTCAACGCCAACATCCGCTACGTGCCCGGATTCTCCCGCGGCACCGACGGCGCCGTGGACGCCTTCCTGTCCCGCCAGGGCGTGTGCCGGGACTTCGCACACCTCGTCGTGGCCCTGCTGCGGGCCCGCAACGTGCCCGCCCGCGTGGCGGCCGGCTACGCCCCGGGACTGGAGCCCATGGACTTCCACGCCGTGGCCGAGGCCTGGATGGACGGGCGGTGGCACCTGCTGGACGCCACCCGCCTCTCGGACCCGGGAACGCTGGTGCGGATCTCCACCGGGGCGGACTCCTCGGACACGGCCTTCCTGTCCACCGTGCGCGGCGGACTGTTCCTGGACCGGATCAGCGTGGACGCCGCGCTCGCCGACGGCGGGGAGGCCTAGGCCCCAGCGGCCTCCGTCCGGGCCCGCCGCCGCTCCACGGCGCCCTCGACGAGCCGGTAGAGGACCGGGACCAGCAGCAGGGTGAGCAGGGTGGAGGACACCAGCCCGCCGATGACGACGACGGCCAGCGGCTGGGAGATGAAGCCACCGTGGCCGGTGATGCCCAGGGCCATGGGGGCCAGCGCCAGGATCGTGGCCAGGGCCGTCATGACGATCGGGCGCAGCCGGTTCAGCGCGCCCTGCTGAAGCGCCGAGTCCAGCGTGTGGCCGGGCCGGCGCCGGTACTGGTTGATCAGGTCGATGAGCACGATCGCGTTGGTCACCACGATCCCGACCAGCATCAGCATGCCGATCAGTGCCGGCAGGCCCAGTGAGGTGCCGGTGAGCAGCAGCAGGGCGATGGCCCCGGTGGCCGCGAACGGGATGGAGACCAGCAGGATCAGCGGCTGGATGAGGGACTTGAAGGTCGCGACCATGATCACGTAGACGATGGCGACGGCGGCCGCCAGGGCCAGGTACAGGTCCCGGAACGTCTCCGCCTGCTGCGTGGCGGCACCGCCGAGCTCGGCCGCCGTCCCCGCGGGCAGGGACAGCTCCTCCAGGGCGGTCCCGACGCCGGCCGAGACGGCCCCGAGGTCGTCACCGGCGGGGGTGACGGAGACGACCGCGACCCGATCGCCGTCGGAGGAGGACACCGAGGAGAGCACGTCCTGGCCGGACACCTCGGCCAGCTCGGACAGCTCGACCGGTCCTCGTGCCGTCATGACCTCGACGTGGCGCAGCTGTTCCAGCGTGCTGATCTCCTCCGGCTCGCCGATCCGCACGGGGTAGTCGGTGTACTGGAGGCGGACCGTGCCGGAGGGGACCGGATTCAGTGCCGCCGCGGCCTGGGCGGCGACCTCCTCCTCGGTCAGTCCGGCCTCGGCGGCCGCCCTCCGGTCCACGTCGACCTGGAACGTCGGCCGCGCCGCCGCCAGGTTCGAGGTCACCTCCCGGGCACCCTCGAGGCCGGACAGGGCCTCCACCACCCGGTCGTTGGCCTCCGCCAGCAGGTCCGGCGTCGGGGCCGAGACGGTGACCTCCACGTCGGAGGAGGTGCCGAGGCCGCCGGAGGTGGACACGGCGACGTCACCGGCCCCCTCGAGCCCGGCCAGCCGGGCGCGCGCCTGGTCGTGGATGCGCTCCTGGTCGGCGTCCGTGTCCGTGAGCACCGTGAACCGGGCTTCGTCGGAACTGCCGGTCAGCCCGGGGATGAAGCCGGCGGAGCCGGCCGTCCACTGGACGTCGAGGACCCCGTCCACCGCCGCGAGGACCGCCTCCACCCGGCCCGCAGCCGCCGTCGTGGCCTCCAGCGACGTTCCCGGCTCCTGGGTGGCCGTCACGGTGAAGGTGTTCTGCCCGGTGTTGCCCAGCAGGTTCGTGGGCACCAGGGGCACCATGGCGGCGGTGGCCCCCAGCAGCAGCACCGCGGCGGCCAGGGTGATGACCGGGTGCCGCTGGGTGCCGCGCAGCGCGGGCAGGTAGAGGCGCTGGAGCGGTCCACGGGCGGTCACCGCCGGGGCGGAGGCCACAGGGGAGGTCACCGGGGCGGTGGACGGGACCGGGCCGGGCGCCGGTGCGTCTGCGCGCAGTGCGGCCACGGGCGCCGTCCCGGTGGCGTGCCGGGCCGCGGACCTCCCCGCTCGCCGGCCCCGTGGATGGCGGCCCAGGAACCACCAGGACAGCACCGGGACGATCGTCAGCGCCACGAGCAGTGAGGCCAGCAGCGCGATGGTCATGGTGATCGCGAAGGGACGGAACAGCTCTCCGGCGACCCCGCCCACCAGGGCGATCGGCGCGAACACCGCCACCGTGGTCAGCGTGGAGGCCGTGATGGCGGTGGCGACCTCGCCCGTACCGGAGAGGATGGCCGTGCGCTTGTCCTCGCCGTTCGTCAGGTGCCGCTTGATGTTCTCCACCACCACGATCGAGTCGTCCACCACCCGGCCGATCGAGATGGTCAGTGCCCCGAGGGTGAGCATGTTGAGTGAGTAGTCCGAGACGCGCATGCCGATGAACGTCACCAGCAGGGACAGCGGGATGGAGATCGCGGTGACCAGGGTGGAACGCACTGAGGCCAGGAACACCAGGATCACCAGCACGGCGAACACCAGCCCCAGCAGTCCCTCCACCGCCAGCGTGTCGATCGACTGCTCGATGAACGGGGCCTGGTCGAACACCACCGTGATCGTGGCGCCGTCACCGAGGAGGGATTCCAGTTCCGGGATCAACGCGGTGATCGCGTGGGACAGGGCCACGGTGTCCGCGTCCGGGGTCTTGGTCACGGACAACCCCAGCGTGTCCACCCCGTTGGTCCGGGTCACCGAGGTCGGATCGTCGTCCCGGATCCCGACGTCGGCCACCTCGCCCAGGAGCACCGGTGCCCGGGCGGCCTGCGGGGCCGCCGGTACGCCGGAGGCGGTTCCCGGGCCGGGGCCGCTGGCGGGCTGCCCGGCCCCGTCCGGCGCGGACGGCCGGGCCGCGGCAGGCGCTTGGGCCGTGCCGGGCATTTGGGCCGTGCCGGAAGCCGAGCGGGCCGGCTGCCCGGCGTCGTCGCCGGCGGGCACCAGCACGACGTCCCGGACGTCGTCGAGGGACTCGACCGGGGCGCCGGCCTGGACCGGCAGGGTCAGGTTCCCCTCCGTGACCTGGCCGACCGGGAACAGCCCGACGTTCTCATCCAGGGCGGTGACGATGTCCCGGGTCGTCAGTCCGGCGGCGGCGAGTTGCTCCTGGTCCGGGACGACGGCGATGTGCTGGTCGGTGCCGCCGGTCACCGCGGCGCTGCGGACGCCGTCGACCTTCTGCAGGCGCGGGGCGACGAGTCGCTCGACCTCCGAGCGCAACTCGTTGAGCTCGGTGGCACCGTCCGTGGACCCCACTGCCATGAACACCACCGGGAAGTCCGAGACCGACCCCGCGAACGAGCTCGTCTCGGTGCCATCCGGCAGCCGTTCGGAGACGTTGGCCACCGCCCGGTCCACCTGGGCGCGCGCCCGGTTGAGGTCGGTGCCGTACTCGAACCGCAGGGCGATCGTGTTCAGCCCCGTGGTGGAGGTGGACGTGGACGACTCCAGGCCCTCGACCGCCTGCAGGGCGGTCTCCAGCGGCTCACCGACCTGCTGGTCGACGACCTCCGGGCTCGCGCCCTGCATGACGGTGCTCACCGAGACCACCGGCAGCTCGAGCGAGGGGATGAGCTCCTGCTTGAGCTGACCGGCCACCAGCACGCCGAACACGGCGGTCAGGATCGTGACCAGGGCGACCAGGGCACGGTTGGCGAGGGAGAAGCGTGCCAGGGCACCCATGGGTGGTCAGGCGGGCAGCGGGCCGGTCAGGCCAGCTTGAGGGCGGCGCTGGTGGCCTGCTCGACCTCGTTCATCAGCACGCGGTCCTCATTGAGCTTCCGTCCCAGGGAGGGGATCATCTCCCGCAGCTTCGGGGTCCAGGCGTCCATCCGGGCCGGGAAGCAGGTCTTCAGCAGGTCGATCATGATCGGGGCGGCGGTGGAGGCACCCGGGGAGGCTCCCAGCAGGGCGCCGATGGTGCCGTCGGCAGCGGTGACGACCTCGGTGCCGAACTGCAGCACGCCGCCCTTCTTCGGGTCCTTCTTCATGACCTGCACGCGCTGGCCCGCGGTGATCAGCTCCCAGTCGCCGCCGTCGGCCTCGGGGTAGAACTCCTGCAGGGTCTCGACCTTCTTGGACTGGCTCTTGGTGACCTCGGTGACCAGGTACTTGACCAGGCCCAGGTTGTCCTTGGCCACGTTGAGCATGGGCAGCAGGTTGTGCGGGCGCACCGACCGCGGCAGGTCCAGGTAGGAGCTGGACTTCAGGAAGTTCGAGGAGAAGCCGCCGTAGGGGCCGAACAGCAGCGAGCGGCGGCCGTCCACGAAGCGGGTGTCCAGGTGCGGCACGGACATCGGCGGGGCGCCCACCGAGGCCTGGCCGTAGACCTTCGCCATGTGCTGGTTGACGATCGTCTCGTCGGTGCACTTGAGGAACTTGCCGGAGACCGGGAAGCCGCCGAAGCCCTTGGCCTCGGGGATGCCGGAGGACTGCAGCAGGTGCAGCGCGCCGCCGCCGGCGCCGAGGAACACGAAGCGGGCGCGGGCGGTGAAGGTCTCACCGGCGGCCTTGTTCCTCACCTTGAGTTCCCAGCGGCCGTCGGTGCCGCGGTCCACCGAGGTCACCTTGTGACCGAACCGCACGTCTACGCCGGAATTGGACAGGTTGGTGGTCAGCTGGCGCGTCAGGGAACCGAAGTCGACGTCGGTGCCGTTGGCCTGGCGGGAGGCGGCCAGGCGCTTGCCGTCGTTGCGGCCCTCGATCAGCAGCGGCGCCCAGTCTCGGATGACCTCCGGGTCCTCGGTGTACTCCATGGTCTCGAACAGCGGCTGCGCGCTGAGGGAGGCGTGGCGGGCCTTCAGGTAGTCGGCGTGGTCCTCGCCCCACACGAAGCTCATGTGCGGCAACGGGTTGATGAAGGTCTTCGGGTCGCCGAGCTTGCCCTCAGTGACCAGGTGGGACCAGAACTGGCGCGAGACCTGGAATTGCTCGTTGATGCCGATCGCCTTGGTGGGGTCCACCGTGCCGTCGGCTCCCAGCGGGGAGTAGTTCAGCTCACACAGGGCCGCATGGCCGGTGCCGGCGTTGTTCCAGGGATCCGAGGCCTCGAGGCCGGCCTGGTTGAGGTTCTCGTACAGGGCGATGGACCAGTCGGGCTGGAGCTGCTGGAGGAACGTTCCCAGCGTGGCGCTCATGATGCCACCTCCCACCAGGACGACGTCGTAGGTGGTGGGGGCAGTCTGCTGGCTCACGTTTCTCTCCCGGGGTTTCGGACGGTGGTCTGCCCCCGACTTTACTACTGGGTCAGGACCGCTCCGTCCACCGGGACGATCTGGTCGAAACGTTCGTCCAGCACGGGGGAGGTGGGGTAGGAGACCAGGGTGTGCCCCGTGGCGACGGCGGAGATGGGGTACACCAGGGGCAGCGCGGGCAGGTCCAGGGCCAGCGACTCGGCGGCCTTCCGGTACAGCGTCGTCCGGGTCTCCGGGGCGGCGGTGGACACGGCATCCGAGAGTCTCTCGATGACGGTCGGGTTCCGGTAGCCGAACTCCGCCGAGGCGTGCCCGAACAGCGGGGCCAGGAAGTGGTGCGGGTCCCGGTACTCGCCGGTGCGCCCGGCGAGGTGGAACGCCCGGCCCCGGTCCTCACCGAGCCGCTCCAGGTATCCCTCGTCCCAGGGCACCGGCACGGGATTGATCACCAGGCCGGCCGTGGCCAGGTCTCCGGCGATCCGGGCATACACCGCCTCGGGGTCCGGCAGGTAGGGGCGGGATGTCTGCACCGGGTAGACGAAGTCCAGCGGCTGCCCCCGGTAACCGGCCAGCTCCAGCAGCCTCGTGGCCTCGCCCGGATCGTAGTCGTAGTGGGTCAGCTCCGGGTTCTCCACGCCCAGGGACGGCGGGACGAACTCGTGGGCCATGGCCGAACCGGCCAGGAAGTACTCCTCGGCCAGCGCCCGCCGGTCCACGGCATGGGCGACCGCCTGGCGCACGTACAACTTGCCCAGGACCGGATGCCGGGAGTTCATCCCCAGGTACAGCACGGCCAGCGGGTCCCGCTGCAGCACCTGGGCACCGCCCTGGACGAGCGGCCGCAGGATGTCCGGGGTGACGAGGTCGAAGGCATCGAGCCGGCCACGGCGCAACTCCCGGAGCCGTTGCTGCGCCCCGGAGACCACCGCCAGGGTCACGGGCCCCACCTCGGTCGGCTCACCCCGGAACGTGGGGCTCGCCTCCAACCTCAATCGGTCGCCGTCGTCGGGCTCGCCCCACACGAACGGTCCGGTGCCGGCCGGGCGCGCCGGCGGCAGCTGATCGGCAGGAGTGGCGGGCAGGGCGTCGTCGAACGCGGACCAGGAGGCCGGCGAGCTCAGGGCGAAGGCCGGGGCCGTCAGCGCGGCGGGCAGGAACACGATGGGATCGGTCAGTACCAGGCTGACGGTGCGCTCGCCGATGGGCCGGCACTCCAGGTACCGGCATCCGTCCTGCCCGGCGTATCCACCGAAGACCGAGGCGAAGGTCAGTTGCGGCAGGGTGGCCAGGCGTTCCTCGCCCAGCAGCTCAGGCAGGTGGGCCCACCGCTCGAAGTTCGCGGCCACGGCTTCGGCGGTCAGCGGGGTGCCGTCCTGGAAGTCGATGCCGGGCTGCAGGGAGAACGTGTAACGCAGGCCGTCGTCGGTGACCCGCCAGTCACTGGCCAGGCGGGGGATGGGCGCGCCGGTGTTCGGGTCGACGCCGAGGAGGTTCTCGAGCACCTGCCGGGTGCTGCGATGGGACTCGGCATCCACGGCCAGTGCCGGGTCAAGGGTCCGTGGCTGCGAGGGGACGCCTATGGACACCGGCACCGTGGCCGGTGCCGGGGGAGTGGTCGGCGTGGGAGCCGGTCCGGCGGGATCCAGCGGCGATGATTCGCTGCGGATCTCGGCGGTGCAGCCGGCCAGCGGAAGGGCCAGGCCCGCGGCCAGGGAGCCCAGCACGGTGCGGCGTGAGATGTCCACCCGGCGGGCCTCCTCGTCTGACGTGTCCTTCGGCTGCGACCCGTCCTGACGAGGCGCCGGTCCGGGGTCCGGCCTGCGCTGAAGCACGAATCGTGCGGGCGGGGGGACTTGAACCCCCACGTCCGAAGACACTGGAACCTAAATCCAGCGCGTCTGCCAATTTCGCCACGCCCGCGCGCCCCCGCGGGAGGGGACAACGGCCCATCTTACCCGGTGGCGGGTCGGCACCGCCCGGCGTTCAGTCCAGGCCCAGGTCCCGGCGCAGCTTGGCCACGTGGCCACTGGCCCGCACGTTGTACTGTGCGAGGTCCACGGTGCCGTCACCGTTCACCACGACGGTGGAGCGGATCAGCCCCTCATAGGTGCGGCCGTAGTTCTTCTTCTCGCCCCAGGCCCCGTAGGCCTCGGCCACGGCGTGATCCTCGTCGGAGAGGAGCGGGAAAGTCAGGCCCTCCGCCGCGGCGAACGCCTGGAGCTTGGCGGGGGCGTCCGGCGAGATGCCGATGACGGCGAATCCCTCGGCGGTGAAGGAATTGAGGCTGTCGCGGAAGTCACATGCCTGCGTGGTGCACCCGGGGGTGGCGGCCGCCGGGTAGAAGTACACGATGACCTTGCGGCCGGAGTAATCGGTCAGCGAGACGGCCCGGCCGTCCTGGTCGGTCAGCGTGAAGGCGGGGGCGGGGTCGCCCGGTGCCAGGCGGTGAGGTGCAGTCATGCGGTCCACTGTAGGCGCTCGTGCGGCGTCGGCGAGCACGGCGCGGGGGCGGTGACACCAGCGCAGGCCGGAAGGGAACCTGGAGGGAGCCCGGAGGAAACCCGATCAGCCTGCGGACCGGGCAGCGAGGGCCGCCTCGACGAACTCGGCATCCGAGCAGGCCGGCAGCGACTCCAGCCACACGGCCGACGGCGACACCTCGATCAGGGTCTCCTCTGTCACCGGCTCCGGCAGGGCATCCTCGTCCAGGACGGCCACGAGTCCCACGAGTTCGGCGAAGCCTCCCGTGAGAAGTTCGCTGAAGTCCGGTGCCTTGGCAGCATCATCCAGGGGCAGGCACCACTGCGCAGCTTGCTCGTCGGTCAGCGTCCCCGGAGCCAGGGGCGTCGCCGGCTCGGGCTCGGGGGTGGCCGGCTCGCTCGGTGCCGGGCTGGCCGGTGTGGTGGGCTCCGGGCTGGCCGGTGTGGTCGGCTCCGGGCTGGCAGGCTTGGTGGGCTGCGGGGTGGCCGGCTTGGTCGGTGCCGGGCTGGCAGGCTCGGTGGGCTCGGGGACGGCCGGCTTGCTCGGTTCGGGCTCGGGGGTGGCGGACCCGGTCGGCTCCGTCGGATCGGCATCGGCCGGGGTGCCCGAGTCACCGGGCGTGGGCCGGGCAGGATCCGGCTGTGCGGGCCTCGGCGTGGTCGGCTGGGGCCCGGCGGGCTTCGACGTGGCAGGTTTCGGCGTGGCCGGCTTCGGCGTGCTCGGCTTCGGCTGGGCAGGCGTCGCGGTTCCCGAGGGCTTCGGCGCGGGCCGGTCGGACGGGGTGCGGGGCGGTGCCGGCCGCTCGGTCGGGGCGGGGGACTTCGGGCCCTGCGCCTGGTCCCGAGGCGCTGGTGTCCTCGTGGCATGCTCGTCCGCGTCCGGGGTCCGGACCCGGGGCGCGGTCTGCTCGGCGGCGGCACGGATGCGCTCCAGGTCCTTCGCGTCCAGCGGGCGGGGCTGCCCGGGAATCGTCGGCAACAGCTGCACCGGGTCGACGTACTGGCCGTCGAGGGTGGCGTCGAAGTGCAGGTGGCAGCCCGTCGAGTTGCCCGTGGTCCCGGACAGGCTGATCACATCCCACCGGGACACGCGGTCGCCGGGGGAGACCAGGAGCCGCGAGTTGTGCCGGTACGAGGTGACCAGCCCGTCGCCGTGGTCGACATCGACGCGCAGTCCGCCGGTACCCCGCTCGCCAGCGGAGACGATGGTGCCGTCCGCGGCCGCCCTGACGGGGGTGCCGCAGGCCACCGCGTAGTCCAGTCCGATGTGGAACTGCAGGGCCGGGCCGACGTCGGTCGGGTTCAGCCGCCAGCCGAAGGCGGAGCTCAGGGTGAAGGCGCCGGCCACTGGGTGGTCGAAGGCGAGGCCGGGGGCCAGGGGACCGGCGTAGACGTAGGCAGGGATCTCGCCGGCGTAGCGGTCCAGCACGTCCTGGGATGAGGACTGGACCAGGCGGATCGGGGACCGTTCGGCCATGCCCCGGACCAGGTCCGCGCGGAGACCAGCGCTCCCGGCGGCGTCAGTAGCCGATACGACGTCGGCACGGGCCGTGCCGGCTGGCTCCTGGGGCGAGGGGGTCAGATAGGCCGTGGCGCGCTCCGGCTGTCCACCGATCGCCGCGCCGCCCGGCGACATCCCGCCGGTGGCGGCCAGGACGGCCAGGGCCGTGGTGGTGGCGAGAACGGGCGTCCATCGGCGAGACACGATGCGGCAAATCCTTTCACACGGGGATCGGCGGCACCCCTTCCGGTGCCGCTACAGCGACATCGTGGCACGCTTGGGTCACGTGAGGTAGTCCTGACGGTGAACGAGACGTGAGTTTCGGCGAGGCACGTGCGATTCGAGTGTGCGCACTCGCTGACATCGGCTGATCCGGAACGCGAAACGGCCCCGGTCGACTGACCGGGGCCGTACTGTGCGCGATGGATGCGAGGTGTGGTGCGCCCCCCGGGACTCGAACCCGGAACCCATTGATTAAGAGTCAATTGCTCTGCCAGTTGAGCTAGAGGCGCAGTGTTTCCTGGACCGATTTCGGTCCGTGCAACGAGGAAAGACTCTAGCAGAGGTTCCGGGCCGTTGTGAAATCCGGCCGGGGGAGACCTCCGCCACAGCGGGCCAAGGCCTCGTCCGCAGGGTCAGTAGTAGGACTCCAGGGTGTCCATGAAGTGGGACATGAACCGGTGGAAGTCCTCGGCGTCCGGCTCCTGGTCCAGGACGAGGGTGCCGTCGTCACCGGATGCGGACCGCGCCGCGCGCAGGCTCTCCGGCAGGTGGACCCGTGGACTTCCGGTGACCTCGAACCAGGCGCGGAAGCCGGTGACCGTCTCCACTTGGTACCCGGATCCGGTGTCCGCCAGTGTGGCAACGTTGCCCAGGGCCACCGTCGAGATGCCCGGCCCCACGGGGACCCGCGGGAGGGCCTCGAGGTCCACGGGGCAGAGCAGCATCTCCAGGGGCTGGTGCCGGTAACCGATCACCCACGGATCACCGGCGCCGGACGGCTGGCCGTAGACGAGGTTGAAGTCCCCGTAGTTGAAGACCCGCGCATCGAAGGCCTCCCGGAGCATGCGCTTGAGGTCCTCGCCGTTCATGGCGCTCATTCTACGGAGGACGGAGTCTGGCCGGCGGTTCCGCGGACACCGGTCGTCACGTGCCTCACGGCGGGAGTGGCGCGGTCCTAGGATGGTCGACATGACCACCCCCAGTGCAGACACGACCCTTTCCGGCGGTGCAGCCGGCGGTGCGCGTGGCGACGACGCCGCCGCTCCGGACATCAAGCCCCGCTCCCGTGCGGTGACCGACGGCATGGAGCGCGCTCCGGCCCGCGGCATGCTGCGGGCCGTCGGCATGGGGGACGAGGACTTCGCGAAGCCGCAGATCGGCATCGCCAGCTCGTGGAACGAGATCACCCCGTGCAACCTGTCCCTGGACCGCCTGGCCCAGGCCTCCAAGGAGGGCGTGCACGCCGGTGGGGGCTACCCGCTGGAGTTCGGCACCATCTCCGTCTCGGACGGCATCTCGATGGGCCATGACGGCATGCACTACTCGCTCGTCTCGCGCGAGGTCATCGCCGACTCGGTCGAGACCGTCATGCAGGCCGAGCGCCTCGACGGCTCCGTGCTGCTGGCCGGCTGCGACAAGTCCCTGCCCGGCATGCTGATGGCGGCCGCGCGCCTGGACGTCTCCAGCGTCTTCGTCTACGCGGGGTCCATCATGCCCGGCTACGCCACCCTCGAGGACGGCACCGAGAAGCAGGTCACCCTCATCGACGCCTTCGAGGCCGTGGGCGCCTGCGCCCGCGGCCTGATGAGTGAGAAGGACTTGGACGCCATCGAGCGGGCCATCTGCCCGGGCGAGGGCGCCTGCGGCGGCATGTACACCGCCAACACCATGGCCTGCATCGGCGAAGCGCTGGGCATGTCCCTGCCGGGCTCCGCCGCTCCGCCCTCGGCTGACCGCCGCCGCGACTCCTTCTCCCGCAAGTCCGGCGAGGCCGTCGTCAACCTGCTGCGCCTGGGCATCACCGCCCGGGACATCATGACCAAGAAGGCCTTCGAGAACGCCATCGCCGTGACGATGGCCTTCGGCGGCTCGTCCAACGCCGTGCTGCACCTGCTGGCGATCGCCCGCGAGGCCGGCGTGGACCTGACCCTGGACGACTTCAACCGGATCGGCGACAGGGTCCCCCACCTGGGCGACCTCAAGCCCTTCGGGCAGTACGTCATGACGGACGTCGACAAGGTCGGCGGGGTGCCCGTGGTCATGAAGGCCCTGCTGGACGCCGGGCTCGTCCACGGTGACGCGCTGACGGTCACCGGCAAGACCGTGGCCGAGAACCTGGCCGGCATCAACCCGCCGGACCCGGACGGCAAGGTCCTGCGCGCCCTGGACAACCCGCTGCACCACAACGGTGGCCTGGCCGTGCTGAAGGGCTCCCTGGCCCCGGACGGCGCCGTGGTGAAGTCCGCCGGCTTCGACGCCGACGTCTTCGAGGGCACCGCCCGCGTGTTCGAGCGCGAGCGGCAGGCCATGGACGCGCTGGAGGCCGGTCAGCTGCAGGCCGGGGACGTCGTCGTCATCCGCTACGAGGGCCCCAAGGGCGGGCCGGGCATGCGCGAGATGCTGGCCATCACCGGCGCGATCAAGGGCGCAGGCCTGGGCAAGGATGTCTTGCTGCTCACCGACGGCCGGTTCTCCGGGGGCACCACGGGCCTGTGCATCGGGCACATCGCACCGGAAGCCTCCGACGGCGGCCCGATCGCCTTCGTGCGCGACGGCGATCGCATCCGGGTGGACATCGCCGCCCGCACGCTGGACCTGCTCGTCACCGAGGAGGAGCTGCAGGATCGGAAGAAGGACTGGGAGCCGGTGCCGCCGAAGTTCACCACCGGCGTGCTCGGCAAGTACGCCAAGCTCGTCCACTCGGCCGCCGAGGGGGCGTACCTCGGCTGACCGGCCGGTCCGTGGGCCGGCGACGCCCGCACGTCCACGGACCGGACGGCCGTCTCATGATGTGAGACGGTGAGAGGATGGATTGACGCCGGACGGCGTGACTCGGGGATACTGGTCCACATGTCCAACATGCGACTTGTCGTCGTTATCCAGCGCGTGGCCTGAACTACGGTTCGGACCTGCGGGTTCGCCCGCTGCCACGCGCGAGACCCCGAGCAGGCCGACCGGCCGACGTCGGGGTTTATTTGTTGGGGATGCAAGCATGACGCTGGCCACACATCAGCGCCACTGACTCATCCGCCGCTCCGGCGGACGCCACGGGGGACACCCGCCGGCGGGCACCAGAGGCGTCCGGGGTACCTCTGAGGTACCCCGGACGCTCCAGCACAGCGCCAGTACAGCAAGGCAAGAAGGCACAGCAATGAGTAACGGATCCAGGATCACCCCCGCGGTGATGACATCCCATGCACCCCGCGAGTCGCGGGACAGGACCGAGCCCGCGGGCGAGAGCCTGGTCCCCGGACCCAACCGCGTCGTCGAGCCGGTCACGATGACCGGTTCGCAGGCCATCGTGCGTTCCCTGGAGGAACTGGGCGTCACGGACATCTTCGGCCTGCCGGGCGGGGCCATCCTGCCGACGTACGACCCGCTGATGGACTCGCAGGCGATCCGCCACATCCTGGTGCGCCACGAACAGGGTGCCGGCCACGCGGCGCAGGGCTACTACCTGGCCACCGGCCGCCCCGGCGTGGCGATCGCCACCTCCGGGCCCGGCGCCACCAACCTCGTCACCGCGATCGCCGATGCCCACATGGACTCCGAGGCCTGCGTGTTCATCACCGGCCAGGTGACATCCGCGGCCATCGGCTCGGACGCGTTCCAGGAGGCCGACATCGTCGGCATCACCATGCCGATCACCAAGCACTCCCGCCTGGTGACCCACGCCCAGGACATCCCCCAGGCACTCGCCGAGGCCTTCCACATCGCGACGACGGGCCGTCCCGGACCCGTGCTGATCGACATCGCCAAGGACGCCCAGCAGGCCCAGATGGAGTTCTCCTGGCCGCCGAGGATCGACCTGCCCGGCTACCGGCCCGTGGTCCGCGGCCACTCCAAGCAGGTCCGCGAGGCGGCCCGCCTGATCCAGCAGGCCGAGCGGCCGGTGCTCTACGTGGGCGGAGGCGTCTCCCGCGGCCACGCCAGCGTGGAGCTGCGCGAACTCGCCGAGCTGACCGGGGCGCCCGTGGTCACCACCCTCACCGGCCGGGGCGTCTTCCCCGACTCCCACCCCCAGCACCTGGGCATGCCCGGGATGCACGGCTCGGTGGCCGCGGTCTCGGCCCTGCAGATGTCCGACCTGCTGATCACCCTCGGGGCGCGGTTCGATGACCGGGTCACTGGCCAGCTGTCCAGCTTCGCCCCGAAGGCGCGGGTCATCCACGCGGACATCGACCCCGCCGAGATCTCCAAGAACCGCACGGCCGACGTGCCGATCGTCGGCTCGGTCAAGGAGATCATCCCGGAACTCACGGGCGCCGTGAGGGACGCGCACGCCGAGTCGGGCGCGCCGGACCTGTCCGAGTGGTGGGCCGTCCTGGACCGGCTGCGCGAGACCTACCCGATGGGCTACGCCCCCACCGAGGACGGGCTGATGTCCCCGCAGAAGGTCATCGAGCGCCTGGACGCGCACTCCGGCCCGGAGGCCGTGTACGTCGCGGGCGTGGGCCAGCACCAGATGTGGGCCAGCCAGTTCGTGAAGTACGAGCGCCCCCACCAGTGGCTGAACTCCGCGGGCCTGGGGACCATGGGCTTCGCCGTGCCGGCCGCCATGGGCGCCAAGGTCGGGGACCCGGACCGCGTGGTCTGGGCCATCGACGGCGACGGCTGCTTCCAGATGACCAACCAGGAACTGGCGACCTGCCTGATCAACGACATCCCGATCAAGGTGGCGGTCATCAACAACTCGTCGTTGGGCATGGTCCGGCAGTGGCAGACGCTGTTCTACGAGTCGCGCTACTCCAACACCGACCTGAACACCGGCCACGACACCATCCGGGTCCCGGACTTCGTCAAGCTCGCCGAGGCCTACGGCTGCCTCGGGCTGCGCTGCGAGAGGGAAGAGGACCTGGACGCCACGATCGAACAGGCACTGGCCGTCAACGACCGCCCGGTCGTCATCGACTTCGTGGTCTCGCGCGACTCCATGGTGTGGCCCATGGTGCCGGCGGGCGTGAGCAATGACGAGATCCAGGTGGCCCGGGACATGACCCCGGACTGGGATGAGGAGGACTGACCCATGGCACGACACACCCTGTCCGTACTGGTCGAGGACGTGCCGGGCGTGCTGACGCGCGTCGCCAGCCTCTTCGCCCGCCGCGCCTTCAACATCCACTCCCTGGCCGTGGGCACCTCCGAGATCGACGGCCTGTCCCGGATCACTGTGGTGGTGGACGCCGAGGGCGACCTGCTCGAGCAGGTGACCAAGCAGCTGAACAAGCTCGTCAACGTCATCAAGATCGTCGAGCTGAGCAACGCCAACTCCGTCCAGCGCGACCACCTGCTCGTGAAGGTCCGCTCGGATGCGGCCACCCGGTCCCAGGTGGTCCAGGCGGTGGAACTGTTCCGCGCCTCCGTGGTGGACGTCTCCACCGACTCCGTGACCATCGAGGCCACCGGGGCGGCGGACAAGCTGGCCGCTTTGCTGGAGGTCCTCGAGCCCTTCGGGATCCGTGAGCTCGTGCGCTCCGGGACCATCGCCGTCGGGCGCGGGGGCAAGTCGATGACCGACCGCGCCCTGGCCCGGAACTGACCCCGGCCTCCTTCTTCACTTCGACCTTCCGAACCCACCGAACAACACACCGAGGAGATCTCCTGTGACCACCAAGTACTACGAAGACGACGCCGACCTGTCGATCATCCAGGGCCGCACCGTCGCCGTCATCGGCTACGGCTCCCAGGGCCACGCCCACTCGCTGAGCCTGCGTGACTCCGGCGTCGACGTGCGCATCGGCCTGGCCGACGGGTCCAAGTCCCGCGCCAAGGCCGAGGCCGAGGGCCTGCGCGTCGTCTCCGTGGCCGAGGCCGCCGCCGAGGCGGACCTCATCATGATCCTCACCCCGGACCAGGTCCAGGCCGCCGTGTACAACGAGCACATCGCCCCGAACCTGCAGGACGGCGACGCCCTGTTCTTCGCCCACGGCTTCAACGTCCGCTTCGGCTTCATCCAGCCGCCGGCCGGCGTGGACGTCGCCCTGGTCGCCCCCAAGGGCCCGGGCCACGTGGTCCGCCGCGAGTTCGAGGCCGGCCGCGGCGTGCCGGCCCTCATCGCCGTGGAGCAGGACGCCACCGGCAACGCCAAGTCGCTGGCGCTGGCCTACGCCAAGGGCATCGGCGGCACCCGCGCCGGCGTCATCGAGACCACCTTCACCGAGGAGACCGAGACCGACCTGTTCGGCGAGCAGGCCGTGCTCTGCGGCGGTGCCTCCCAGCTGATCCAGTACGGCTTCGAGACCCTCACCGAGGCCGGTTACCAGCCGGAGATCGCCTACTTCGAGGTCCTGCACGAGCTCAAGCTCATCGTGGACCTGATGGTCGAGGGCGGCATCGCCAAGCAGCGCTGGTCCGTCTCCGACACCGCCGAGTACGGCGACTACGTCTCCGGCCCGCGGGTGATCGACGCGCACGTCAAGGAGAACATGAAGGCCGTGCTGGCCGACATCCAGGACGGCACCTTCGCCAAGCGCTTCATGGACGACCAGGCCGCCGGCGCCCCGGAGTTCAAGAAGCTGCGCGCCGCGGGCGAGGCCCACCCGATCGAGAAGACCGGTCGCGAGCTGCGCCAGATGTTCTCCTGGCTGAAGGACAGCGACGACGACTACACCGAGGGCACCGCGGCCCGCTGAGCCGTACCACCCCACCCCGGCCCGGGGTCATCCCGGGCGATCCAGGCGGCCCCTCGTGCGAACGGGGGGCCGCCGTCCTTCCACGTCCTAGAATCAAGATCGGCCGACCCACGTACCGAGCCGGCGCCACTGTCTACCCGAAGGTGAACCTCCCGTGTCTGAAACCAAGCCCGTCGTCCTCATCGCTGAAGAGCTCTCCCCGGCCACCGTCGACGCGCTCGGTCCGGACTTCGAGATCAGGACGACGGACGGTGCCGACCGCACCCAGCTGCTGGCCGCCCTGCCCGAGGCCGACGCGGTGCTGATCCGCTCGGCGACGAAGATGGACGCCGAGGCGATCGCGGCGGCGCCGAAGCTGAAGGTGATCGCCCGGGCCGGCGTCGGGCTGGACAACGTGGACACCAAGGCGGCCACCCAGGCCGGCGTCATGGTCGTCAACGCCCCCACCTCGAACGTCCTCTCCGCCGCCGAGCTGACCTGCGGTCACATCCTCGGCGTGGCCCGCAACATCGCCCCCGCCAACCGCGCCCTGAAGGGCGGGGAGTGGAAGCGCTCCAAGTACTCCGGCGTCGAGCTGTACGAGAAGAAGCTCGGCATCATCGGGCTGGGCCGCATCGGCTCCCTCGTGGCCGAGCGGATGCGCTCGTTCGGCATGGAGATCCTGGCCTACGACCCCTACATCACCTCCGCCCGGGCCCAGCAGATCGGCGCCCGCCTGCTGGACCTGGACACGCTGCTGGCCCAGGCCGACTTCATCACCATCCACATGCCCAAGACGCCGGAGACCATCGGCATGATCTCCGACGAGCAGTTCGCGATCATGAAGGACACCGCCTTCGTGGTGAACGTGGCCCGTGGCGGGCTGATCGACGAGGAGGCACTGCACCGGGCCCTGGAGTCCGGCTCCATCGGCGGTGCGGCGATCGACGTGTTCTCCTCCGAGCCGGCCATCGACCTGCCCTTCTTCGCGCACGACAACGCCGTCGTCACCCCGCACCTGGGCGCCTCCACCTCGGAGGCCCAGGAGAAGGCCGGCGTGTCCGTGGCCAAGTCGGTGCGCCTGGCCCTGGCCGGCGAGCTCGTCCCGGACGCCGTCAACGTGGCCGGCGGTGTCATCCACGAGGACGTCCGCCCGGGCATCCCGCTGGCCGAGAAGCTCGGCCGCATCCTCACCGCACTGTCCACCGGCGACTCGCTGACGGTGGTGGAGCTGGAGGTCGCCGGGGAGATCGCGGACAAGGACGTGAAGTCCCTGCAGCTGGCCGCCCTCAAGGGCGTGTTCACCGACGTCGTCTCCGACCACGTCTCCTACGTCAACGCCCCGGTCCTGGCCGAGCAGCGCGGCGTGGAGACCCGGCTGACCACCACCTCGGAGTCCCCGGCCTACCGCAACACGGTCACCGTCAAGGGCGCCACCTCCAACGGCACGCAGCTGGCCGTCTCCGGCACCCTGACCGGGCCCAAGCAGGTCCAGAAAGTGGTCGGCATCGACGGCTACGAGCTCGAGGTCCCGCTGGCCGAGCACCTGCTGGTCTTCCGCTACGCCGACCGCCCCGGCGTCATCGGCACCATCGGCAAGGTCCTGGGCGATGCCAACGTGAACATCGCCGGCATGGACGTCTCGCGCCAGTCCGAGGGCGGCGAGGCCCTGGCGCTGCTGACCCTGGACGCGGCCCTGCCGGCCGGCGTCGCCGAACAGCTGGGCGAGTCCATCGGCGCCTCCAAGGTCGCCGGGATCGACCTGATCGACCTGGAGCGCTGAGCGCCCGTGACCCAGAGCTACTACCTCTCCACCGCCATCTCCTACCCGAACGGCGAGCCACACATCGGCCACGCCTACGAGTACGTGGGGGCGGACGTCATGGCCCGCTTCCAGCGCCTGGACGGCAAGGACGTGTTCTTCCTCACCGGCACGGACGAGCACGGCCAGAAGATGCAGCAGACCGCCGAAGCCGAGGGCATCTCCCCACTGGAACTGGCCACGCGGAACGCGGCGGCCTTCCAGGCGGTGGACGACGAGGTCCTGGACGTCTCCTACGACCGGTTCATCCGCACCACGGATGCCGACCACCGCGAGTCCGTCCAGGCCATCTGGCGGCGGATGGAGGCCGCCGGGGACATCTACCTGGGCAGCTACGCGGGCTGGTACTCGGTGCGCGACGAGCGCTTCTTCGGCGAGGACGAGACCGAGGTCGGCGAGGACGGCGTCCGCTACGCCACGGAGACCGGCACCGAGGTGACCTGGACCGAGGAGGAGAGCTACTTCTTCCGCCTCTCGAAGTACCAGGAGCCACTCCTGGAGCTCTACCGCACCCGGCCGCAGTTCGCCGCCCCGCAGTACCGCTTCAACGAGGTGATCCGCTTCGTGGAGTCCGGCCTGGAGGACCTGTCCATCTCGCGGACCTCCTTCGACTGGGGCATCGACGTCCCGGCCCCGGCCGGCGGCACCGCCCAGGGACCGGACGGGAGGCCCGTGGCCCCCACGCGGGAGCACGTGATGTACGTGTGGGTGGACGCGCTGACCAACTACCTCACCGGTGCTGGCTTCCCGGACACCGGCTCGGAGCGCTTCCAGCGCTACTGGCCGGCCGACCTGCACATCATCGGCAAGGACATCTCGCGGTTCCACTGCGTCTTCTGGCCGGCCTTCCTGATGAGCGCCGGCCTGGAGCTGCCGAAGCGGGTCATGATCCACGGCTTCCTGAACAACGAGGGCCAGAAGATGTCCAAGTCGCTGGGCAACGTCGTGGCCCCGGCCGACTGGGTGGCGCACTACGGACTGGACGCCGTGCGGTACTTCCTGCTGCGCGAGTTCCCCTTCGGCGCCGATGGCTCGTACAGCCACGACGCCGTCGTCGGGCGCAAGAACGCGGACCTGGCCAACAACCTGGGCAACCTGGCCCAGCGTTCGCTGTCCATGGTGGCCAAGAACCTCGGCGGCACCGTGCCGCAGCCGGGCGAGTACACCGACGCCGACCGCGCCCTGCTGGACGCCGCCTCCGCCTTGCTGGAGACCTCGCGGGCGGACTACGCGGTGCAGGACTTCCACCACGCGCTCGAGTCCACCTGGGCCGTCCTGGGGGATGCCAACGCCTACTTCGCCGAGCAGCAGCCGTGGGTGCTGCGCAAGACCGACCCCGACCGGATGGCCACCGTGCTGTACGTGACGATGGAGACGGTGCGCCGCGTGGCGCTGCTGGTCCAGTCGGTGATGCCAGGCTCGGCCACGCGCCTGCTGGACCTGCTGGGGGTACCCGCATCCGGCGACGCCGGGCGCACCGGTGCCTCGGGCGCCGGCCCGCGATCCTTCGCGGCCTGGGACGAGGCCCTGGTGCCAGGCGTCTCGCTGCCCGCCCCCGAGGCGGTCTTCCCCCGGCACGAGGAGCCGGCCGCCGGCTGAACCGGGCCGGAGGGGCGCAGGGGACCCGCAAGGCGTCCACATGGTGGACAGAGTGACCACATGGTGGACCGCTCCCCGGGGGCGGGCCTAGCCTGAGGGCATGGAACACGCCCCCGCTCCGGTTCGCCCCGCTACTGCCCCCACCGCTCCGCGCTCCGCCCAGGAGGTCCTGGACATCGCCGTCATCGGGGGCGACGGGATCGGCCCGGAGGTCACCGCCGAGGCCCTGAAGGTCATGCGGGCGGCCACGGCCAGCGCCGGCGACGCCGAGATCCGCACGACCGAGTACTCGCTCGGCGCGGCACACTGGCTGCGCACGGGGGAGACCCTGACGGAGGAGACCCTGCAGCGGCTGCGCGGCCATGATGCCATCCTGTTCGGGGCCGTGGGTGCCGCTCCGAACGACACCCGCATCCCCTCCGGGCTGATCGAGCGCGAACTGCTGCTGACGCTCCGGTTCACCCTGGACCACGGGGTGAACCTGCGGCCGGCGCGCCTCTATCCGGGGGTCCCCAGCCCGCTGGCGAACCCGGGGGACATCGACTTCGTGGTCGTGCGCGAGGGCACCGAGGGCCCCTACGTCGGCAACGGCGGGGCCATCCGGACCGGCACTCCCCAGGAGGTCGCCACCGAGGTCTCCGTCAACACCGCCTACGGCGTGGAGCGGGTCGTGCGCCACGCCTTCGCGCTGGCCGAGACCCGGCCGCGTCGGCACGTGTCCCTGGTGCACAAGCACAACGTGCTGGTGCATGCCGGACACCTGTGGCGGCGGACCGTGGAGGCCGTGGCGGCGGAGTACCCGTCCGTCACCCACGACTACATGCACGTGGACGCCGCGACCATCTACCTGACCACCGATCCCTCGCGCTTCGACGTGATCGTCACGGACAACCTGTTCGGGGACATCCTCACCGACCTCGCCGCAGCCGTGACGGGGGGCATCGGCCTGGCCGCGTCCGGCAACCTGAACATCTCCGGCACCGCGCCCTCCATGTTCGAACCGGTCCACGGCTCGGCCCCGGACATCGCCGGCCAGCAGAAGGCCGACCCCACCGCGGCCATCCTCTCCGGGGCCCTGCTCCTGGAGCAGGCAGGGCGCACCGATGCCGCCAAGCGCATCAACGAGGCCGTGTGGGCGGACATCGCCGCCCGCGGCCAGGCCGGTACGCCGCAGTCCGGAGCGCGCACCACGGCGCAGGTCGGCGATGCCATCGCCGCTGCCGTCTGAGCCGCCACCGGCCCTGACCGGGCCGCCACGTGCCCTTTCGCAGGGCTGCCGCCGGGGGAGGGGGGGCGCCGACGGGTCATATGATGGATGCACCTTCCCGGCGCATCAGCGGCGCCCGCTGGCCACCGGGTCCGCGAAGCAACGCCCCGGGTGCGGCCGACGCCGGCATGCGCGGCGCCCGGGTACTACGAGAGAAGGAAGCAGTCGTGACCATGGAATTCGCCGTCCATCCCCAGTTGTCGCCCGTCTCCGAGGAGAGGCGCCGCGCGATCCTGGCGGATCCCGGCTTCGGGCAGCACTTCACCGACCACATGGTCTCCATCGACTGGACCCGGGGCGACGGGCCGCACAGCGGCGGATCCTGGCATGATGCGCGCATCGAGCCGTTCGGCCCCCTGAGCCTCTCGCCGGCCACGGCCGTCCTGCACTACGCCCAGGAGATCTTCGAGGGCCTGAAGGCCTACCGCCACCCCGACGGGACCGTCTGGACGTTCCGCCCCCAGGCCAACGCGGCCCGGCTGAACCGTTCCGCGCGGCGGCTGGCGCTGCCGGAACTGCCGGAGGAGGACTTCCTCGAGTCCCTGCGCCTGCTGGTCTCCACTGACGTGGCCTGGGTGCCGGACGGCGAGGGCCAGTCGCTGTACCTGCGGCCGTTCATGTACGCCTCCGAGGCGTTCCTCGGCGTGCGTCCGGCCAACGAGATCGCCTACAAGGTCATCGCCTCCCCGGCCGGGAACTACTTCGGCGGGGAACTCAAGCCCGTCTCCATCTGGGTGTCCCGCGACTACGCCCGCGCCGGGCACGGCGGCACCGGCGCGGCCAAGTTCGGCGGCAACTACGCCGCCTCGCTGGCCGCGCAGCTCGAGGCCTCCGCCCAGGGCTGCGACCAGGTCCTGTTCCTCGACCCGGTCCGGGACAATGCCGTGGAGGAACTCGGCGGCATGAACGTTTTCTTCGTCTTCCGGGACGGCACCCTCGTCACCCCGGAGCTCACCGGCACCATCCTCGAGGGCGTCACCCGGTCCTCCGTGCTCCAGCTGGGCCGGGACCGCGGGATGGACGTCGTCGAGCGGCGCATCACCCTGCAGGAGTGGCGCGACGGCGTCGCCAGCGGGGAGATCACCGAAGTGTTCGCTTGCGGCACGGCCGCCGTCATCACGCCCATCGGCCGCCTCGTGGACGGCGAGGAGCACTTCGACTCCCCGGCCGTCACCGCGGGCGATTCCGTGGCGCTGGACATCCGGCGCGAGCTGCTGGACCTGCAGACCGGCCATGGCGAGGACCGCCACGGCTGGCTCCACCGGCTGGCCTGACCCGGCCGGGCCTGGCCCGGGTGGACCAGGCCCGGGTGGACCAGGCCCGGGTGGACCAGGCCCGGGTGGACCAGGCCCGGGTGGACCAGGCCCGGGTGGACCAGGCCCGGGTGGACTAAGCGTCGGGCGGGGACCAGGGGCCCGGCCGGGATCAGTAGTCCAGGCCCTCGACCAGCGCGTCGGCCAGCGCGTCGCCGTCGAAGTCCAACTGGACCGAGGCCGGGAGGCCCTCGGCCAGGGCAGGGGTGATGGGGGTGTCCCGGGACAGTTCCAGGGGCGCCTGGACGGGCAGGCCCACGGCACGGAAGTAGTCCTCCACGTCGGTGCCGTCACCACTGATGGCCTCCGAGGCGTCGACCATCACGGCCCACCGGGCGGGGATGCCATAGGCGTGGGCCACGACCAGCCCGTGCAGGGACGTCGAGATGACCCGCTCACAGGACGTGATCTCCCCGACCACCCGGCGCAGGAACCCCTCGCCCACGCCGGACGGGCGGATATCCGCCACGCCCTCGAGGGACAACTCGAGGTTGTCCTGGGAGACGTGGCGGATGAACCCGACCTCGTTCCTCTTCGGTCCGCGGGCCGCGGGGACGAAGCGGGGCAGCAGCAGGGCGGGGTCGCCGTAGACCTCTGGGCAGCTCCCGCCGGAGGCGATGACCTCCTCGCGGGTGACCGGGCCGCGGACGGCGAGGTACCGCGCCTCGGGGGAGAGCGTGCTCCCACGCCGCGGGATGCCTGCCCCCCAGACAGTGGACTTGCCGGTCGCGAACGGGATGAAGGATCCGGAGGCCAGCAGGCTGTCATTGCGGCCGCCGAACACCGGGGGCCGCCCGGTGAGCCACTCCACCAGCCACGGGTTGAGCACGTCGTCGAAATTGCCGGGATAGGGGGTCTTCCGCCACCAGAGGCGCGGGCGCTCCGCGAGCGTCAGGCCCAGGGCCCGGGCGCGTGCGTCGCGTTCCACGTCATCACGCAGGGAAGCCGCCCGGCCGGCGGCCTGCGGGGTGCCGTGGGCGGCCAGGTGGTCGAGGTGGTGGCGGGCGCCGTCGAAGTCACCCCGCTCCATGAGCCGGACGGCCAGCTCGTGCCGGGTGTCATCCAGGCCGGGCGCCAGGTCCAGCTGGTCCCTGAGGACGAGGACGGCATCGGGCTGGCCGGCGATCTTCAGGTACCGGGACAGCCTGACGGCGGCCTCGGAGTCGGTGGGGATGGCGGCCAGCGAGCGCCGCGCCAGCATCACGGCCGCAGACCGGTCCTTCTCCTTCATGGCCTGCACCGCCTCCAGGCCCAGGACCTGGCTGCGCGCGGCCGGATGGTTGCCGATCTTGCCGTGCTGGACCAGTCCGGCCTTGAAGGTCGAGACATTGCCGCTGTCGCCGTGGACGAAGACGTGCTGGTCCTCCAGCGCGTCCGTGGGGCGGGCCACCAGTGCAGGTGGGAGCAGCCCGACGGCCAGCTGGCCCTCGTGACGGGCCCACGCCTCCTGCAGGACGAAGTCGTCCGTGACCTGTTCCTCGGTCTCGTGCTCGATCGCCACCATGAGGTCGAGGAACTCCCGGGCCTGCCGGCCCGGGCCGAAGTAGAGGAACGAGGGGATCCAGAAACGGGCCACCTGATAGGGGTCGTAGTCGCGAATGTACCGATACCGCCCGGCGAAGCCGGCGAGATCGAAGGCACATCCGCGCAGGTGCTCGGGCAGGCTGACCAGCCGGGTGTCGGCGTCCACCCACAGGATGGCACCGAAGCGCTCGTGCATGCGGCGGTAGAAGGCGATCTTCTCCCGCGTGATGGCCCCCCAGTCGAGGCCCTCGGCGGGAAGCTCCTCGATGTGGTGCGGCATGCCCAGCCGCTCGCAGTCGGCGCGCAGCCGCGCCGCGGACTGGTAGTAATACTGGTCACCGGCGTAGAAGCTCACCAGCGTCGGCAGGCCGCCGGTCCCCGCCGAGTGACTGGCAACCCTCAGGTCAACGGGGTCGGCGGCTGGATCGGCATCGTCTACGGGCATATCCAAACCCTAATCGCCGTGGGCCCTGGCAGGCCCTGACACTCCGAGGCGGTACCGTGGATGGGAGAACACAGCGCCGGATGATGCCTCGCGCCCCTGCGGGGAGAAGCCTCGCGCCTAGGCGGGGATCCGGCCAGACCGG
The DNA here is from genome assembly GCA_029961105.1 of Micrococcus sp. GTDB lineage: Bacteria > Actinomycetota > Actinomycetes > Actinomycetales > Micrococcaceae > Citricoccus. The sequence goes on from JASBVO010000008.1 coordinate 145,247, forward strand.
AATGGAATATGAAAGACGAGATCCGAGCAGCAGTAGTCAAGACACCCGCGGGGCGCCTGGCCCGGAAGGTGACCCGTGCCGGTCGATCCCTGGCACGCAACCTGGGCCAGGAGCCCGCCGTGACCGCCGGCCCGAGTACCGGCCCGACGCCGGGCGGGGCCGGCAACGTGGCCGCGCTGCAGGACCGGGTCAACGAGCTGGAACGCGAGCTCCAGCAGGCGAAGCTCTTCCGTTCCGCGGTGGGCCTGGGCCTCAAGCAGGCAGGCCACCCCATCGAGCCGGAGAAGACCCCCGAACAGCAGCGACGGCACGCGCTGAAGACCATCCAGACCCTGAACGCGTTCGCCCAGCTCACCCAGGACCTCGAGAACGGCCGGCGCATCGATCACGCGGCCATCGGCCTGGTCCGCACCCTCCTGGCCCGCAGCCTGCATGCCCGGGCGCGGTCGGTCGGGCACTCCCTCCTCCAGTACGAGGGGACCGCCCAGGCCGGTCACGCCGCCGTCGGCCTCGTGGCGATGTACCAGGACCTGTACGAACTGGCGGAGCACCATTTCGAGGCACTGGAGCCGGGCGAGGCCATCGAGCTGGTGCCGGCCGAGTGGCTGGACTTCGAGTTCCGGCGGGACCCACGGCACGCCATCTCTCTCGTGGAGAGCCACGCCGAGGACCTGCTGAGGACCGATGGACTGCGCTTCCACGTGGTCAAGCTCGCGCTGAGGGAACGCCAGGAGGACTTCGCCCGGGAGCACTTCGAAGCGCTGATCGCCGAACGCGGTGACACGCCGGAGCTCCCGGAGCGGGACCTGAGGGAGTACGACTGGCTGCGCCAGTGGGCCGCCATGTACCAGCGGGAATCACTGGGCCAGGCCGCCTGGCGCCAGGATGCGGTGAACATCGGCGTCCTGGACTACAAGCATCCGGACTTCACCCGGCAGTCCGCCAACATCGGCGACTACATCCAGACGATCGGCGCCCTGACCCACCTGGCCCAGTTCCAGAACCTCACGGTGCACGGTGACGAGGACCTGACGTCCACGGTCGAACTGCTGCAGTCCCGGACGACCGAGTCCTTCCGCAAGGAGCTGGACACCGCGGCCGACGTCAACCTGGTCCGCGTGGACCGTGACGACATGCACCGCAACACCATTCCGGACAACACCTGGCTGGTCGCCTTCGGCTGGTACATGCACGCCCCCTTCCGGGGCAAGCACGATTTCCCGTGGCCGGACCAGGTCAACCCCCTGTTCGTCTCCTTCCACGTCAACCGGCGGGACATGCTGACCGATGAGGCCATCCGCTACCTCCGGGACCACGGGCCGATCGGCTGCCGGGACTGGACCACCGTCTACCTGCTCCGCAGCGTGGGCGTGGAGGCGTTCTTCTCCGGATGCCTCACCACGACCGTGAACGCGGTGTTCCCGGACGCCGACCCGGCGGACCGCCACGGGAAGGTCGCCATCGTGGACAAGCGCATGAACGACGCCATCGGCTCGATGGTGCCGGTGGGCACCACGGTGGACACCATCACCCAGGCCTCGGCGTCCATCAGCCGCGCCACCCTCGCCCAGAACGTGAAGGACGCGCTGGAACTCCTGGAGGGGTACCGCCGGTACGACCGGATCATCACCTCCCGGCTCCACTGCTACCTGCCGGCGACCTCGCTGGGCTGCACCGTGGACTTCGTCCCGGGCCGGATCGGAGACGTCCGGTTCGACGGGCTGCTGGGCATGACTCCCGGCGCCCCGGCGATGTCCGAGATCCAGGACGGCCTCCGGATCAAGCTCGAGTCCGTCTACCGGCTCATCGCCGCCGGCGCCTCCCGTGACGAGGTCTACGCACACTGGCGCGAGATCACGGCCGACGACGTGGCCGCCGCCGAGGAGTACTGCTCCCGCCCCTTCGACCTGCCCCCGGTGCAGTTCGACGTGGAGGCCGCCACGGCGACCATCCTGGCCGGCAGCCACAGCGTGACCGGCACCCGGGGTGCCGCGCTCTCCGACCACGGCGCCACCGGTGACCGCACCGTGCACGTGGCCCTGGCCTCGGACCAGAACCTCCGCAGCGAGGTGCCCGTCGTGGTGCAGAGCATCCTGTCCGGGACCTCCCGGCCGGTCCACTTCCAGGTCCTCACCCGCGGACTGGACCGTGCCTACTTCGACGCGCTCGCGGCGACCTTCCCGGAGGCCTCGTTCACCTTCCTGCCATGCGATGACGTCCACTACGGCGAGATCGCCGGAATGCTGCGCCACATCACGGTGTCCACGATGGATCGGTTACTGCTGCCCCTGCTGATGCCCGACGTCGACCGGGTGATCTACCACGACATCGACGCGGTGACGGTGGGTGACATCGGGGAGCTGTTCGACACGGACCTGGAGGGGAACGCCATCGGCGCCCGTTCGGCACCGGCCTCCTGGGCGGAGAGCGGGTTCGGCAACGTCTACCGGGCGTCCGTGCGCCTGGACGCGGAGACGGCCGCCGAGATGCGCCGGGGGCTGCACAACCTCCTGCCGTATGACTTCACCTCGTTCAACGCAGGCGTGATGGTCATGGACCTGGACCGGATGCGCGCGGATGACTTCTGCCACCGGTACCTGGGCATGGCCGGAGGCTTCGGCATGAACGACCAGGAGATCCTGAACTGCTACACCGGCCCCCAGCGCACCGCCCTCGACATCCGCTGGAACGCCATCGCCCAGCAGGAGGTCGGGATCGAGCCCAAGCTCATCCACTGGGCCGGTCCTGCCAAGCCCTGGAAGGAGGAGTTCGTGGTGCACCAGGGGATCTGGGACGGATTCGTCGCGGGGCTGGAACGGCGCGCGCAGGAAGCCGGCACCCTGGACGTCCTGACCGGCAGCGCGGTCGTCACCGTGCCTGAGGACGCCGACGAGATGGTCCCGGCGCTCTAGCAGTCCCGGTACATCCCGCAGACACCACGACGGCCGGCTGGAGGAATCCAGCCGGCCGTCGCCGTGTCCGGGTGGACTGGCCCGGCGGTGTTCACCGTGGCAGGTCCCACGTGCTCAGGCGTCCCGCACCGTTCCCGCCGAGGCCGTGAGCATCGGGCCGAGGTCCGCCGCGAGGTTCGGGTCGAGGCCGGCCGTGGAGACCAACTGCAGCTTCACGGCGGAGGCCTTCGGCCAGGACTTGGCCTCGAAGGCCTTCCGGGCCACCCGCAGCCGGAAGGTGAACGGCAGGACGCCGGCCTCGTGGACCAGGTGCAGCAGGACGGTCCCGTGGTCCTGGGCCAGGTCCAGCGAGTAGGTCTTGCCGGCGACGTCGATCTCGGCGAACAGCCGGCCCGTGGCCTTGGGGTTGGACCAGGGGGCGGTCAGGGTGAAGCCCAGGTCCTTGACCCCCTCGCCCTCCACGTGGAGCTCACCGTCCCAGCGCAGCTCCATGCCCTTCTGGGGCTTGGTCACCGGCAGGCTCAGGTCGATCTCGAAGGCACTGGCCCGGAACAGGCCGTAGGGCCGGCCGGCCGGCACGGAAACGCCGACGCCGGCCGGCTGGAGTCCCACGAACCGGGTCGGCTTGGTCTTCACCGTGCGCAGCCCACTGCCGACCGCGTTCTCGGCGGGGACCTCGTAGACGGCGTCCTGGACCGGGGCGGCGGCGATCATGCTGGCCGAAACGGCCAGGGCACGGGAGGCCTCCTCGCCCAGGCGCCGCACGGCGTCGAGCGTCGCCTCGGGCAGTCCGGTCCCGAGCCCCTGGCGGATCCGGTCTGCCAGGACCTGGCGGTCGGCGGTCAGTGGCAGGCACCAGTCACCGCGGCCCACCTCCTCGAAGTGGCGGCCGACCTTGGGATCGTAGCCCAGGCCGACGACCGGCACGCCGCACCGGTGAGCGACGAGGGCGGCGTGCAGGCGCATGGCGACCAGCAGGTCCATGCACCCGTAGAGGGCGACCAGGGTGTCGAGGTCGAGTGCGGACTCGGGGATCCACGTCTCGGCCCCCTCGGGAAGGCCGGCGAACACCTGGGCGACCGTGCCGACGTCGAAGGCGGCTCCGGCCTGCATGGGGACGGCCACGTAGAGCGGCTCCGGCCCGTCGGCGGGCACGGCGTCGGCCAGGGCGCCGGCGACGGTTCCGGCCACCCGGTCCATGTCCTCGTGGGTCCAGGGGCGCAGGTTCACGCCGATGACGGGACGGCCGGCGGCCTTGGCCTCGGCGACGACGGCGGGCAGGTGCGCGGCCACGGCCTCGGTCCCCGGCAGCGGGACGGCATGGACGACGTCGGGGCCGGTGGTGATCCGCTCGGGGTCGACCGGCAGCGAGCGCAGCAGCTCGGCGGATTCCGGGTCGCGGACGTACAGGGAGGAGGTCTGCTCCGCGAGGAACCGGACGGTGGCCCTGGCGTCCTCGTCGGTCAGCGGGCCCACGCCCATGCCGACCACGTGGTAGGGCTTGCCCAGGACGCGGCCCATCATCGGCAGGATGCCGAATCCGGCCATGGAGATGGTCGCGCCGTTGAACAGGCCCAGCAGCCCGCCGGCACGGGCGAAGGTGTAGTCGTGCCACAGCCCGCCCCCGCCCACCACGACCGCCGCGGCCGTGTGGACCTCGTAGGCCGCAGCGTGCAGGTTCCGGCGCTGGAACGCCTGCAGGCCGTGGGCGGCCTCGACGTTGGTGGCGTTCTCGGCCGCCACCTGGACTTGGACGGCCGGATCGGCGTGCTGCAGGGCATGCGAGACGGACTTGAGGATCAGCTCGTCGCCGAGGTTGCCGGCACCGTAGAAGCCCGCCAGGATGACCTTCTTGGCCCGGGGGAGTGACTCGGAGAGCGTGCGGGCCAAGGTCTCGCGGCGCCCGGCGTCCAGCCACGGGAACGTCTCGGCGTCCAGGGACCGGAAGGTCGCGAAGAGGTCCATCCACCGGTGCTCGTAGAGGTGGTTGGTGATCACCCGCCGGAACCCGTTCTCGGCGATGCGGTCATACTCCTCCGGGTGGGCCAGCAGGTGGCTGATCTTCTCGGCGAGGTCGGCCTCGTCGTCGTAGCCGACGATCTCCTCGCCGTACTCGAAGAAGTCGGCCATCTCCTCGAAGTTGCCGGTGGCCACGAGGGCACCCTGGCCGGCCGACTCGAAGACGCCGCACTTGATGTTGATGAACCCGGCCCGGGTCAGCGGGAAGTTGACGTGGATCCTGCCGCCCTTGAGCGCCTGCACCATCTCGGTGCCGGCGACGGGTTCCGAACCCGGGAGTTCCCAGCCGCGCCCGTAGGTCTTGACGTCGAACTGCGTGTCCAGTGCCTTCATGACCTTCTGGCGGTCCGGCCGGTCGTGGGCATGGCCGAGGCAGATCACGTCGTGCTCGAACCGCGGGTCGGCCTTGACGTCCTGCGTGACGAAACCGCGGTCGATGCCGAAGGGGAAGTAGACCGTGTTGGTGACGCCCGCGTCCCGGTACATCGTCAGGGCCGTCTGCGAGTTGGTCGTGTGCACGTCGAAGGTGTGCACGTGGTCCTTGACGGTGGGGAAGACGTCCGGGTCGGACAGGGTGGTGCCGACCAGCATGATGCCGCGGTCCTTCAGCGCCTGGGCGTCCTGCTCGCTGAAGACCATGCCCCCGGCGCAGAGGATGATCATCTGGGGCCGGAACTCGTCCACCATCCGCTTGATGCGGTCGTACCGGACGTAGATGGGTCCTTCTCCGCCCATGCGCCCGTGCGGGTTGTCCAGGATCCCGTGCCGGGAGGTGTCCACCTCCAGCACGTGGTGCCCGAGGTTCTTCAGGGACCGGTACAGCGAGGAGACGATGTCCGTGGTGCCGTTGATCGACTTGCCGAGGAACATGATCCGCCAGTGGAAGCCCTGGTCGAAGACCTTCGTGGACAGTTCCTGCCTCAGACGCTCGATGGTGGGGTTCACGGTCCTGCTTTCAGTCATGCTCGTCCAGCCGGTCCGCGTGGTCACGCGGCCGCCGCCATTCTCCCATAAGGGCCTCGGTCCTCCCGGGACCACGTGCCGCCCGGCAGCGCCCCGGTGCCGGCCCGGCAGCGCCCCGGGTCCGGCCCGGCACCGGTCGGGCCCTGGGCCGCCGCGTCCGATCCGGGCCGGCGGTGATCGGCGATTAGGCTGGAGGGCATGCGCATCGCCCGTTTCGTCGTCAATGCCGAGCCCCGCTACGGAATCGTCGAGGGGGAGCCGGACGCCGCCCTGGAGGACCTCGAGGTCATCGAACTGCACGGTGACCCCTTCTTCCAGGGCATCCAGCCCACGTCCACCCGCCACGGGCTGGCCGACGTGCGGCTCGTGGCCCCGATCATCCCCCGCTCCAAGGTCGTGGGCGTCGGGCGCAATTGGGCGGACCACGCGGCCGAGCTGGGCAACGAGGTCCCGGACCGGGTGCAGTTCTTCCTCAAGCCCAACACCTCCGTGGTCGGCCCGGGTGAGCCGGTGACCCTGCCGGCGTGGTCCGAGCAGGTCTCCTACGAGGCCGAGCTCGCCGTGGTGATCGGCACGATCTGCAAGGACGTACCCGTCGACCGCGTGGATGACGTGGTCTTCGGGTACACGGTGGCCAACGACCTGACGGCACGGGACGCCCAGCGCTCCGACCTGCAGTGGGCCCGGGCCAAGGGCTTCGACGGCGCCTGCCCGCTCGGCCCGTGGATCGAGACGGGACTGACGAGCTCCGGGACCGAGGACCTGCGGATCACCATGGACCTGGACGGGCGGACCGTGCAGGACGGCACCACCGCGGACATGGTGTTCGGCGTGCGGGAGATCGTCGCCGCCGTCTCCGAGGCGTTCACCCTGTTGCCTGGCGATGTCATCCTCACCGGCACCCCGGCCGGCGTCGGGCTCGTGGAGGCCGGCCAGCGCACCGAGGCGACGATCGAGGGCATCGGCACCCTGGCCACCGTCTACCGCCGCTGAGCGGGGGGATCGCAGCAACTAGGATGGTGGCCATCATGAGCCATGCATCCCGACCGGCCCCCGCCGACATCCCCGCCGTCCCCGCAGATGCCCCCGTCCGGGTCCGTTTCTGCCCCTCGCCGACCGGAACCCCGCACGTCGGGTTGATCCGCACGGCCCTGTTCAACTGGGGCTGGGCCCGCCACACCGGCGGCACCCTGGTCTTCCGCATCGAGGACACCGATGCCAAGCGGGACTCCGAGGAGAGCTACCGGCAGCTGCTGGAGGCCATGGCCTGGCTCGGCATCGACTGGGACGAGGGCGTGGAGGTCGGCGGCCCGCACGCGCCCTACCGCCAGTCCCAGCGCGGGGAGATCTACCAGGACGTGATCGCCCGGCTCAAGGATGCCGGGTACATCTACGAGAGCTTCTCCTCGCCGGAGGAGATCGAGGCCCGCCACCGTGCCGCCGGCCGGGACCCCAAGCTGGGCTACGACGGCTACGACCGTGACCTGACCGCCGACCAGGTGGCGGCGTTCCGTGCCGAGGGGCGCCAGCCGGTGCTGCGCCTGCGCATGCCGGACGAGGACCTCACCTTCACCGACACGGTGCGCGGCGACATCACCTTCCAGGCCGGCTCGGTCCCGGACTTCGTGGTGGTGCGTGCCGACGGTTCCCCGCTCTACACCCTGGTCAATCCCGTGGACGACGCCCTGATGGAGATCACCCACGTGCTGCGCGGGGAGGACCTGCTGTCCTCCACGCCGCGGCAGATCGCCCTCTACCGGGCCCTGTACGCCGTCGGCGTGGCGAAGTACATGCCCGAGTTCGGCCACCTGCCGTACGTGATGGGGGAAGGCAACAAGAAGCTGTCCAAGCGGGACCCGCAGTCCAACCTGTTCCTGCACCGCGAGCACGGTTTCATCCCCGAGGGGCTCATCAACTACCTGGCACTGCTGGGCTGGTCGCTCTCGGCGGACGAGGACATCTTCACCCGTGAGCAGTTCGTGGAGAACTTCGACGTCCACGACGTGCTGGCCAACCCGGCCCGCTTCGACGAGAAGAAGGCCACGGCGATCAACGGGACCCACATCCGGATGCTGGACGGTCAGGACTTCCGCGACCGGCTGGTGCCCTACCTGCAGCAGGCCGGCCTCGTGGCCGACCCCCTCACCCCGCGCGAGGGCCAGATCCTCGACGCCGGCGCCCCGCTGGTGCAGGAGCGCGTGGCCCTGCTGGGGGAGGCCGTGGACATGCTCGCCTTCCTCTTCCAGCCCGATGCCGAGATCAGGACGGCGGACGGCGCCCTCAAGGGCATGCCGGCCGACCTGGGCGCGGCCCTGGCCGCCGCGCGCCGCGGGCTGGCCGGCATCGAGGACGGCGACTGGACCACCGAGGCCATCGAGGCCGCCCTGCGCGGCGAGCTCATCGACGGGCTCGGGCTCAAGCCGCGCCAGGCCTTCGGACCGGTGCGCACCGCCGTGTCCGGGAAGAAGGTCTCGCCGCCGCTGTTCGAGTCCCTCGAGATCCTGGGCCGGGACTCCGCACTGGCGCGCCTGGACCGGTTCGCCGCCGAACAGGCGGGGGAGACGGCGGGAACGGGCCAGGCCGGAGGCCGCGGACAGGGCTCCTGACGCGCCCGCGGCGCCCGTTTTGTCATCGGCGCCGTTCACCGGTATAGTAAACACCCGTGCCAGAGAGATCTGGTGCGGATGGCCCAAGCGGATCCCGGGTGACCGGATCATCCACTTGACAGCCATTGGGGTATGGTGTAATTGGCAACACAACGGTTTCTGGTACCGTCATTCTAGGTTCGAGTCCTGGTACCCCAGCGGATTCCACCGATTTGGTGGAAGCCCCCAGAGTATGAAATACTTCTGGGGTTGCCGGAAGGAAAACGCCAGTCAGGCGGGATCCGACGGCAACGGTGACGGCCCCATCGTATAGCGGCCTAGTACGCCGCCCTCTCACGGCGGTAACGCGGGTTCGAATCCCGCTGGGGTCACCACGCCCGAAGGGCCCGGTCCATCAGGACCGGGCCCTTCGTCGTTCCCCGGCCAGCGCGCTCCGGGGTCCTGCGCAATCCCCCTCCGGCCTGTCCCGCTGTGCCGGACCCCACGGTGTCGGCATCACGACACCTGCATGTCCCGTCGAGGCCGCCGCTGCGTCACCGTCGGGATGCATCGGGGGTCCATCGTGGCACTGTTCCATCCGGCAAGCGCGAGGACTCCCGTGGCAACTCCCTGGTACCTGAACAGACGACAGCTCCTGACGTGGGGAGGGGCGCTCGCAGGGGCGGCGTTCCTGCCGGCCCTGCCGCAGCTGTCCCCGCCCGCAGACGGCGGCACGCGCTCGTTCCCCGGGAACTACCCCTTCACCCTCGGCGTCGCGAGCGGCGACCCGCTCCCGGACGCGGTGGTCTTCTGGACGCGCCTCGCGCCGCTGCCCTCGGCGCCCGACGGCGGCATGCCGCCACATCCGGTCGGGGTCCGGTGGGAAGTGGCCGAGGGGGAGGGGTTCCGCACGGTGGTCCGCCGGGGAGCCGTCGTCGCCCGGCCCGAGTCCGCGCACTCGGTCCATGTCGACGTCAGGGGCCTGCGGCCCGATCGCGTCTACTTCTACCGGTTCGCGGTGGGCGCCCACGTCAGCGCCGTCGGACGGACCAGGACGGCCCCGGCCCTCACCGCACCGCTGCTGCACCTGGCCTTCGCGTTCGCCAGCTGCCAGAACCTGGTGGCGGGGCACTACACGGCGTACCAGGACATGCTGCGGCGTGACCTCGACTTCGTTCTCCACCTGGGCGACTACATCTACGAGGGGGCCGGCACCGGGAAGGACGCCGTGCGGAACAACACCCGGAGCAGCGAGGCGACGACGCTGGACGACTACCGGGTCCGCCACGCCGACTACAAGCGGGATCCCGACCTCCAGGCCGTGCATGCGGCCTTTCCCTTCATCCTGACCTGGGACGACCATGAGGTGGACAACAACTATGCGGCCGCGGACGCGGACCCGGACCAGCCCCGGGACGAGTTCCTCGTCCGCAGGGCCGCGGCGTATCAGGCATACTTCGAGCACCAGCCCCTGCGGCCAGCGCAACGTCCGGTGGGCCCGGACGCGCACCTGTTCCGTCGGTTCACCTTCGGTGACCTGCTGCAGCTCCATGTCCTGGACTCCCGGCAGTACCGTTCCGACCAGGCCCGCGACGAGTCCGAGTCCCGCGATCCCTCCCGGACCATGCTGGGAGCCGACCAGGAGCAGTGGCTTCACCGCGGCCTGACCGGCAGCCGGCGTGTCTGGGACGTGCTGGGCAACCAGGTCCCGGTGCGCCGGTATGGCACCCGGGAGCTCGGTGGCGACCAGTGGGACGGTTACGATGCCGCGCGTCAGCGGCTCCTGGACTCGTTCGCGCGGACGCCGGGGAACCCCGTGGTGCTGACCGGTGACCTGCACAGCAACCAGGTCTCCGACCTGCCCGCCGCCTTCGCCGACGACACCTCGCCGTTCGTGGCCACGGAGTTCATGGGGACCTCGATCACCTCGGGCGGCGACGGCGCAGGGCGGCTGGTCTACGACGACTTCGGCAACCGGTGGGAGAGGTTCCGCAACTTCGGCCAGCGCGGCTACGTGGCCATCGACGTGACGCCCCGGACGCTGACTGCCGAGTACCGCGGGGTGGAGACGGTCCGGGAGCGGACCTCCTCGGCCTACACGGTGGAGAGGTTCGCGCTCGAGGCCGGACGGCGCGGCGTCGAGTTCGCCTGACGTTCCCGTCACCGCGGCATCCAGCGCGGGGCTCCGGCCCCCGGGGGCGTGCCCGGCGTCCCGTGATGCCATGATGGGACGGTGAGCACACCGAGCACACCGAGCACCCCGGGAGCACCCGGCACCGGGTCTCCGGAGAACCCCCCGGACGGACCCGCCGTCGCCGCGCCCCGGATCGCGGCCGAGGCCGTGGACCTGCTGGGCCGGCTGCGCGCGGAACTGGATGCGGTCCGCCTCCCGCTGGGCATCGACGGCGCCGCCGGCACCGAGGCCGTCCGCCGGGCCGCCGTCGGACAGCTCGACGACTACGTGCTGCCGCGCTACCGCAGCCTCGACGCCCCGTTGCTGGCCGTCGTCGGTGGTTCCACCGGAGCCGGGAAGTCGACCCTCGTCAACGCCCTGGTGGGCCACCCCGTGACCCGGGCCGGGGCCATCCGCCCCACCACGCGGCAGCCGATCCTTCTCCACCACCCGGACGACGTCGAGTGGTTCACCACCGCCCGCGTGCTGCCCGGGCTCTCCCGCACCACCGGCCATCGTGCCGATCCCAACGCACCGGCTCCCGCGGACCGCGCCGGCGTGGATCCGGGCCCGGACGCCACGGACAGCCTCGTCATGGTCGCCGAACCCGGGCTTCCCTCCGGGCTGGCCCTGCTGGACGCCCCGGACATCGACTCCATCGCCGACGAGAACCGCCGGCTCGCCGCCCAGCTGCTCTCGGCGGCGGACCTGTGGATCTTCGTCACCACCGCCAACCGCTATGCCGACGCGGTGCCGTGGGAACTGTTGCTGGACGCGGCCGCCCGGGACATCACCGTGGCCGTCGTCCTGGACCGGGTGCCGGCCGGCGTCGAGGACGAGGTGGCCGCGGACCTGACCGCGCTGCTGGCGCGGCGAGGTCTTGCCGGGGCCGAGTTGTTCGTGGTCACCGAGTCACCCCTGGACGCCGAGGGCATGCTGCCGGCCGGGACCGCCGCGCCGCTGCAGCAGTGGCTGGCGGCCATCGCCCACGACGCCGGCTCCCGGTCCGCGGTGGCCCGCCGCACCCTCAACGGGGTGGTCCGGCAGCTGGCGGACAAGGCCGAGGCCATCGCCCAGGCCGAGGACGACCAGCGCCAGGCGGCGGCGCGGCTGGCCGGGGACGTCGAATCCGCCTACGGGCAGGCCCGCGAGGGCGTGCTGGCCGCTACGCATGACGGGACACTGCTGCGCGGGGAGGTCCTCAGCCGCTGGCAGGACTTCGTGGGCACGGGCGAGTTCTTCCGGTCCCTGGAGTCCGGCATCGGACGCCTGAGGGACCGGCTCACCGCCTTCCTCACCGGTCGCCCCGCGCCGCCGGAGGAGGTCGAGACCGCCATCGAGACCGGGCTGCACGCCGTGCTCGTGGAGCAGGTGGCCGCCGCCGCGGAGGAATCCGAGGAGCGCTGGCGCCAGGACGCCGCCGGCCGCGGACTGCTCGAGGGCCGGGACCTATCCCGGGTACCGGAGGACTTCCCGGACCGCGCCGCCGCCGAGATCCGGGGCTGGCAGCAGGACCTGATCCAGCTCATCGAGGAGGAGGGGGCCGGGAAGCGGACCATGGCCCGGATCTCCGCGCTGGGCGTGAGCGGGGTGGCGGTGACCCTGATGATCGTGTCCTTCGCCTCCACCGGTGGACTGCTCGGCATCGAGGTCGGGATCGCCGGCGGCACCGCCGTGGTGGCCCAGAAGCTGCTGGAGTCCATCTTCGGCGAGGACGCCGTGCGCCGGCTCGCCCGCAGGTCCCAGCAGAACCTGGTCCAGCGGGTCACCGACCTGCTGGTCCAGGACGCCCGGCGTTTCACCGCCCTGCTGGACGAGGTCCGCGAGGACGAGGAGACCGAGCAGCTGCGCGCGCTGGTGCCCGGCCTGCGCCGGCTCGGTGGCTCCGGCACGGCGGGCCCCGGAAGGACCGGCGCATGAGCCGCGACGGGCAGGGACGGCGGGACGAGTCCCCCCTGGACCGCAAGCTGGACGCGCTCGCCACGGCCACGGAGCTGGGGGAGGGCCGGGTTCCCGGAGAGGCCCTCGCGGCGGCCCGCCGGGTGGTGGACCGCGCCGGCCAGCGGCGCCGGCTCTCGGCCGACCACACGGTCGTCGGCTTCTTCGGCGCCACCGGATCGGGCAAGTCCAGCCTGTTCAACGCCGTCACGGGCCACCCGCTCGCCCGCGCCGCCGCCACCCGGCCGACCACGTCCGAGCCCATGGCAGCCGTGTGGGGTGCCGAGGGTGCCGGCCCGCTGCTCGACTGGCTCGAGGTGAACCAGCGGCACGTCCTGGACGGGCCGGCCGCCGGGACCGAGGTCACCACCTGGTGGGGAGGACGGCGGGAGTCCGGCGGCCTGATCCTGCTCGACCTGCCGGACTTCGACTCGATCGCGGCCGACCACCGCACCACCGTCCAGCGGCTCGTCGGGCAGGTCGACGTGCTGGTCTGGGTGGTGGATCCCCAGAAGTACGCCGACGCCGCCCTGCACCGGGAGTTCCTCGAACCCCTGGCCGCCCACCGGGCGGTCACCCTCGTGGTGCTCAACCAGGTGGATCGCCTGGCCGGGCCGGACGTGCCGAAGGTGGCGTCCTCGCTGAAGGAACTCCTCGCCCGGGACGGGCTCGCCCGTGTTCCCGTCTACCCGGCCTCGGCGACCACGGGGACCGGCGTCGAGGCCGTCCGGGCCGCCATCGCGGAGGTGGCCGCCCAGCGCTCGGCCGCGACCGAGCGCCTGCTCTCCGACGTGCGGACCGCCGCCCGCGCCCTGGGCTCCGAGGACGCCGGCGGAGTGCCCGCCGGCGTCGGGAAGGGCGCCGAGTCCCGGCTGGTGGACGCCCTGGCCGAGGCCTCGGGAGCGCCGACCGTGGTCCGGGCCGTCGCCCAGTCCTACCGTCTCGAGGGAGGCCGGCGCACCGGCTGGCCCGTGGTGCGCTGGCTGGCCCGTGCCCGCCAGGACCCGCTGCGCAGGCTCGGCCTGCGCCGCGGGGACGGTTTCGCCTCCCGGGACCGCGCCGGGGTCGGAGTCGACGACCCCCGGCTGCACCGGACCTCCCTGCCCGAGCGCAGCCCGGCCCAGCGGGCCCAGGCGGACGGGGCGATCCGCACCTTCGCCGACTCGGCCAGCGAGGGCGCGCCGGACTCCTGGCGGAACTCGATCCGCCGGGCCGCCCGCAGCCACGCGGAGCAGCTGCCCGATGACCTGGACCAGGCCATCACCTCGACCGACCTGAAGGCAGGGACCACCTCCTGGTGGTGGCACCTGGTCAACGTCCTGCAGTGGCTCGCCCTGCTGGCGGCCGTGGCCGGGCTGGCCTGGCTCGGGGTCCTGGCCCTGGCGGCCTACTTCCAGTTCGCGTTGCCGCCGGCCCCGGACGTGGAGGGCTTCCCCATCCCCACGCTCATGGTGGCCGGCGGGCTGGCCTTCGGGATCTTGCTGGCCCTGCTGGCCGCTCCGCTGGTACGCCTGGGGGCCCGGTCCCGCGCCCGCCGGGCCCGACGCCGGCTGCGCGCCGGGATCGCCGACGTCGCCACCCAGCGGGTCGGGGATCCGGTGCGGCAGGAGATCGCCCGTTACGGGCGGTTCCGGGAGGCGCTGGCAGCGGCCAGCGGCCGGCATTGAGCAGCGGACATCAGCCGGGGCCGCGCACCGCGGCAACGGGCGGGACCGTCGGCGGCCTCGGGGAGCCCGGGATCCTGCGCATCCTCAACCGGCGCTTCGCCGACGTGCCGGCCGCGGGGGACTGGCCCGAAGGCACAGTGGGCCCCGGGGACGACGCAGCCGTGGTGGCAGCCCCGGACGGACGCTTCGTCATCTCGACGGATGCCATGGCACAGGACCGGGACTTCCGCCTGGCGTGGCCCGCGGCATCCTGCGGGACGGTCTCCGGCGGCGTCGCCGGCAGGGCAGGGGGCCAGGGCCACGGTTTCACCGGCGGCTATTCGACCGGCTGGAAGGCGGCCGCCCAGAACCTCTCGGACATCAATGCCATGGGCGCAGAGGCCACCGGGCTGCTGCTGGCCCTGACCATGCCGCGTACCACGGAGCTGGCCTGGATCGACGGCCTCGCCGCCGGGATCGCCGGCGCCGTGCGGTACCTGGGGGCCCACCGCTGCCGGATCGTCGGCGGGGATTTGGGCTCGGACGACCGGATCACCCTGGCCGTCACAGCCACCGGTGACCTCGACGGCCGCCCGGCGGTGCGGCGCACGATGATGCCACCGGTGCCCGCCAGGGATCCCTTGGACCTCGTGCTGTGCGGCCGGGCCGGCTGGGCCGCCGCCGGGCTGGCGGTGCTGGACACCGCCCGGGACGAGCTGCTGGACCGGCTCCTGGAGGCCGAGCGTGCCGAGCCGGCCCGGGGCAGGACACCGGGGGTGCGGCGGCTGGCCGCCCTGGCCGCTGCGGCCCAGTTGCGACCGCGGCCCGTGCTCGGCTCGGGCCGGTGCGCCGCGGACGCCGGAGCCCTGGCCATGATGGACGTCTCGGACGGCGTGGCCAAGGACGCCGGCCGGCTGGCCGCGGCGAACGGCCGCCGGGTCGACCTGGACCCGGAATGGGTGCGGTCCGAAGCCGCCGCGTTGGCGCCCCTGGCCCGGGCACTGGACCGGGACGCCCGCGACTGGGTGGCCACCGGGGGCGAGGACTATGGGCTGCTTGCCGTGCTGCCGGCCGATGCCCCGCCGCCGCACGGCTTCCGGCGCATCGGCCGGCTGGTGCCCGCAGAGGAGGACGGTGGCCGCGCGGACAGTATGGCGGTGGGGCCGGATCCGGATCCGGGCCAGGGCGGCTGGGACCACTTCTCGCGCGGCGACTGAGCCGGGCCGCCGCCGGTCCGGTGAGTCAGTGGCCGGGGTCGAAGCGGTGGCCGAGGGCGGCGTGGGTGAAGCCGGCGGCTTGCCAGGCGCGGCGGTCCAGGACGTTGCGGCCGTCGATGATGTTGCGTCGGGCCACGAGGGATCCGACGTGGGCGGGGTCCAGGGCCTTGAACTGGTCCCATTCGGTGAGCAGGATGACCAGGTCCGCCCCGGTGAGGGCGGCCTCGCAGGTGTCCACGTAGCCCAGGCGGGGGAACCGGGCCGCGGCGTTGGCGTTGCCCTTGGGGTCGTAGACGGCGACCTCGGCCCCGGCGGTGTAGAGCCGGTTGGCCACGTCTAGGGCGGGGGAGTCGCGCACGTCGTCGGAGTCGGGCTTGAAGGTGACCCCGAGCATCGCGACCTTCGCCCCGTTGAGGACCTGGACGGAGACCGGGTCGGGGGTGTGCCCGGTGCCGCCGTTGGCGGGCCGGCGGGGGTGGCCCTGGTCGGCGGAGAGGACCTGGACGGCCAGGTCCACGACCCGGTCCCGGCGGCGGAGGTTGATGTCGTCCATCTCGGCCAGGAAGCGCATGGTGCGGTCCAGGCCCAGCTCGGAGACCCGGGCCTGCAGGGCGCGGATGTCCTTGGGCAGGCAGCCGCCGCCGAAGCCGACCCCGGCGTTGAGGAAGCGCCGCCCGATCCGGGGGTCGTGGCCGATGGCGTCGGCCAGGGTGCCGATGTCCCCGCCGACGGCCTCGGTGATCTCACTGAAGGCGTTGATGAAGGAGATCTTGGTGGCCAGGAACGCGTTGGCGGCGACCTTGACCAGCTCGGCGGTGGCGTAATCGGTGGCGATCCAGGGGGTGTGCTCGGCCAGGGACTTGGCGTAGACCCGCCGGAGCACCTGCTCGGCGTGCCCGGAGCACACCCCGACGACGAGCCGGTCCGGGCACAGGGTGTCGGCCACGGCGTAGCCCTCGCGCAGGAACTCCGGGTTCCAGGCCAGCTCCACCGCCCCGGGCAGGTTGTTCTCGGCCCGGGTGTCGGCGATGAGGGTGGCCAGGCGCTCGGCGGTGCCGACCGGGACGGTGGACTTGCCCACGATCAGCGCGTCACGGGTGATGTGCTCGGCCAAGGACCGGGTCGCGGCGTCCACGTAGCGCAGGTCCGCGCCGGTCTCGCCGGGCTTCTGCGGGGTGCCCACCCCGATGAAGTGCACGTCCGCCCAGGCCCCGACCTCCGCATAGGAGGTGGTGAACCGCAACCGGCCCGACTGGACATGCTTGGTGAGCAGCTCCGGCAACCCGGGCTCATGGAAGGGCAGCTCACCGCGGGACAGGGCCGCGACCTTGGCCGGGTCGATGTCCAGGCCCAGCACCTCGAACCCCAGCTCCGCCATGCACGCCGCATGCGTCGCCCCCAGATACCCCGTCCCCACCACCGAGACCCTCAGGGGCGCGCTGGACGTGTCCTGGTCGATGGGGCGGGCGGCGGTGGTGGTGGTCACGGTGGGCTTCGATCCTGTCGGGTGGGGGACTGTCTGGACCGCAGGCGGTCTCCGGGAAGGATAGGCGCCAGAGCCGTGACCGACGAGACCCGCAGGCGAACGCCGGGCCAACGTGACGGGAATTCCCGACGGGCCCGGCCTCGGGCCAGCACCCGGCGTGGCCGCCCGCGGCACGGCCGGCGGCAGTGACGCGGCAGGTGCAAATCGAGTAGTGAGGCCGTGCCCGGGGGGAGCCTATGCTGTGGCCAGTCTGCTACCGCTCACCGGGGGTGCCATGGGTCTGTCCTCGCCGGCCATGGAGCGCGAACCCGCGTCCGGCACCGCCCGGAATGCCCCGCGCCGGGACATCCAGGGGCTGCGGGCCCTAGCCGTCCTGGTCGTCTTCCTGGACCACCTCACCGGATGGCCGCGGGGCGGTTTCGTCGGCGTGGACATCTTCTTCGTGATCTCCGGCTTCCTCATCACGGGTCTCCTGCTCCGGGAGCACGAGCGCACCGGGACCATCTCGTTCCGGTCGTTCTACCGGCGCCGGATCAAGCGCATCCTGCCGGCGTCAGTGCTGGTTCTGTTCGTCACGGTCATTGCGGCCAGCCTGCTGTTCCCGGTCACGAGGACTGTCAGCACGATGGGCGACGCACTGTGGTCGCTGATCTTCGCCGGCAACTGGCGGTTCGCCCTCAGCGGGACGGACTACTTCCAGGAGGGCACGCTGCCGTCGCCGCTGCAGCACTACTGGTCCCTCGGCGTGGAGGAGCAGTTCTATCTGCTCTGGCCGTGGATGTTGCTGGGAATCCTACTGATGCTTGCCAGATGTCATGCCCGTCCCCCGGTCCGGCGCGGGACCGTGGGCATCACGATCCTGCTGATCCTGGCGTCCTCGTTCGCCTGGGCCCTCGCCGAGACGGCCTCGGAGCCGACCCTCGCGTACTTCTCCACGGCATCCCGGGCCTGGGAACTGGCGCTCGGCGCATTCCTGGCCATCGCGGCACCCGCCTTCGGCCCGGTGCCCGAGCGACTGCGTTCGCCCCTGGCCTGGCTTGGACTGGGGGGCATGGTCGCCTCCATCCTCTGGCTGGCGCCGGGCCAGGCGGGTTTCCCGGCGCCACTGGCCGCGTTCCCGGTACTCTCCGCCGCGCTGGTCATCGTCGCCGGGACGGGAGCGCGGTCCCCGGGCCCGTGGCCACTGACGAACCCCGTGAGCGGCTACATCGGCGACATCTCCTTCTCCCTGTACCTGTGGCACTGGCCGGTCATGGTCCTGCTGGCCGCCGTGGCATCCACGGATGGGATCCGGTACTACCTGTGGGCACCCGTCCTGTCGATCCTGCTCTCCGTGGTCAGCTATCACCTGGTGGAGGACCCGTTGCGCCGTGCCCGATGGCTCGGCGGTGGGCGGGACCGTGGCCGCCGCGGGTTCAGGTCGATCCCGGTGCGTGCGGCCGCGACGGTGGCGGTGGCGTCCGTCGCGGGAGTAGGTATCGTCCTCGGGGCACTCGCGATCCGCTGGGACAACGCGGGACCGGAGGCCGGGTCCCCTGGAGGGGACACGGAGGTCGTGGAGGACGGCTCCGTCACCCCGGAGTCCGTCCGTGCTGGAGCGGCCGGGACAGCCGACGTCGCGCCGGTCACGGACCACGAGACAGACTGCCTGGGCGCGGCCTCCGTCCACACCGGGACGGATTGCGACGGTGCGCTCGGCGACGGCCTGTGGCCCTCGGCCGAGACCTTCGCCGCGGACACCAGCGGGCAATTCAAGTGCTGGCGGCCCGAGGGAGGCCAGGCCTTCCCGGACTGCACGCTCGGGGATCCCGGCGGTACCGTCCGGGTGGCGCTGCTGGGGGACAGCCATGCGGCCTCGTACTTGCCGGCCATCGAGGCGATCGCGGAGGGCCATGGCTGGAAGCTCGACGTCTTCACCGGCCTGGCGTGCCACTGGTACGCGCATGACCCCGAGGACGACTGCTATGGGCCCCTTCAGGACGCCAACGAGGCCCTCCTGAGCGGTGAGCCCTACGACGCGGTGCTGGCCGTCTCGTCCCGCTATGACGAGTCGCATCCATTGCCGGAACTGGTCGACCGGTACGCGCAGGCCTGGAAGCCCGTGGCGGAACGCGGCACGCAGGTCATCGCGATCTCGGACGTGCCGGCGACCTCGGAGGAGTCCATCCAGTGCCTGACGCGCATCGGATTCTCCGTGACGGACAACGAGTGCGGGGTAGCCCGCCAGGAGGGGCTGGCCAGGGCGGATCCCCTGCCGCAGGCGGCGTCGCGCGTCGCGGGTGCCGGCGTGGTCGACCTCACGGAGTACTTCTGTTCCCAGGACTTCTGTCCAGCGGTGATCGGCCATGTGGTGGTGTACCGGGACGCCCACGCGCACCTGTCGGCTACCTACGCCCGGACGCTGACACCGTTCCTCGAGGAGGACCTGCTGGCGCTGCTGGACCGGTGAGGCGAGCCGTCGCGGCGGGTTGCCTCACGTCCTGAGGGCAGCCGGACCCCGACAGGACTCAGGGCGAAGGGTTCTCGGCGGAGCGCACCAGCTCGGTGAGGTTGTGCGCGGCCCGCATGACGGTCTCGGCGTGGACCCGCCCGGGCTGGCGGGTGAGGCGTTCGATGGGACCGGAGATGGACACCGCCGCGATCACCCGTCCGCTCGGACTGCGCACCGGCGCGGACACCGAGGCGACGCCCGGCTCGCGCTCGCCGAGGGACTGGGCCCAGCCGCGGCGGCGGACCGCGGCCAGCACGGTGGGGGTGAACACGGCTCCGTTCAGGCCCTCGACGAGCCGTTCGTGGTCCTCCCAGGCCAGCAGCACCTGGGCGGCCGAGCCGGCCTTCATGGACAGCCGGGTCCCCACGGGAATGGTGTCCCGCAGGCCGACCGGACGCTCCGCGCTGGCGACGCAGACGCGGCTGTCCGCCTGGCGCCGGAACAGCTGGGAGCTCTCCCCGGTGGCATCACGCAACCGGGTCAGCACCGGCCCGGCGGCCGAGGTGAGGCGGTCCTCGCCGGCGGCGGAGGCCAGTTCGCCCAGGCGGCTGCCGAGGATGTACCGGCCCTGCAGGTCCCGTCCCACCAGCCGGTGGTGGACGAGGGCGGCGGCCAGCCGGTGCAGGGTGGGGCGGGCGATGCCGGTGGCGGCGACGAGCTGGGCCAACGAGGTGGGGCCGGCCTCAAGGGCGTCCAGGATCGCGGCGGCCTTGTCCACGACGCCGACGCCGCTGGGCCGGTGCAGGGCCTGCAGACCGGGGGATGCTTCCGGGGTGTCCATACTCTGATACTAGCGTCTCACTATTTGAGATTACCAATCCCATGCTGGTCCGGCGCCGGAGCGCGGTGTCACAGTGGGGTGGTCAAGGGCGGAAGGACTTGAAATGGCAGAAAACCCCGAGAGCACGGTCAACCCGGCGGCCCCGCGGACGCTGGCGGAGAAGGTCTGGCAGGACCACGTGGTGGTCCCCGGCGAGGGCGCCGGTGAGGCGCAGACCCCGGACCTGCTGTACATCGACCTGCACCTCGTCCACGAGGTCACCAGTCCGCAGGCCTTCGAGGGCCTGCGCCTCGCCGGCCGGCCTGTCCGCCGGCCCGACCTGACGATCGCCACCGAGGACCACAACACGCCCACGCTGGAGATCGACAAGCCGATCGCCGACCCCATCTCGGCCAGGCAGATCCAGGCCCTGCGTGACAACGCCAGGGAGTTCGGGATCCGGCTGCACTCCCTGGGGGATGCAGAACAGGGCATCGTGCACGTCGTCGGCCCACAACTGGGCCTGACCCAGCCGGGCATGACCGTGGTCTGCGGCGACTCGCACACCTCGACGCACGGGGCCTTCGGAGCACTCGCCTTCGGCATCGGCACCTCCGAGGTCGAGCACGTCCTCGCCACCCAGACCCTGCCGCTGAAGCCGTTCAAGACCATGGCCGTCAACGTCGAGGGCACCCTGCGCGAGGGGGTCACCGCCAAGGACATCATCCTGGCCGTCATCGCCAAGATCGGCACCGGCGGCGGCCAGGGCTACGTGCTGGAGTACCGCGGCTCGGCCATCCGGTCCCTGTCCATGGACGCGCGCATGACCATCTGCAACATGTCGATCGAGGCCGGTGCCCGCGCGGGCATGATCGCCCCGGACGAGACCACGTTCGAGTACATCAAGGGCCGCCCGCATGCCCCGCAGGGCCAGGACTGGGACGCCGCCGTGGAGTCCTGGCGGTCCCTGCCCACCGACGAGGGCGCCGCCTTCGACACCGAGGTCTTCCTCGACGCCGACGAACTCGAGCCCTTCGTCACCTGGGGCACGAACCCGGGCCAGGGCGTGTCCCTCAACGATGCCGTGCCCTCCCCGGAACAGTTCGAGGACCCCAATGCCCAGGCCGCCGCGGCCCGGGCGCTGGAGTACATGGACCTCACGCCCGGGACGCGCATGAAGGACATCCGGGTGGACACGGTCTTCCTGGGCTCCTGCACGAACTCCCGCATCGAGGACCTGCGCACCGCGGCCGCCATCATCGAGGGCCAGGCCAAGGACGAGGACGTCCGGATGATCGTGGTCCCGGGCTCGGCCCGGGTCCGGCTCCAGGCCGAGGCCGAGGGGCTGGACCGGGTCTTCAAGGACTTCGGCGCCGAGTGGCGCTTCGCCGGTTGTTCCATGTGCCTGGGCATGAACCCGGACCAGCTCGCACCGGGGGAGCGCTGCGCCTCCACGTCCAACCGCAATTTCGAGGGCCGTCAGGGCAAGGGCGGCCGGACGCACCTCGTGTCCCCGGTGGTCGCGGCCGCCACAGCCATCCGCGGCACGCTCTCATCCCCGTCCGACCTGACCGCCGGTCAGTCCCAGCTCCAGGAGGCCTGATCATGGAACCGTTCACCCGCCACACCGGAATCGGCGTCCCGCTCAAGCAGTCCAACGTGGACACGGACCAGATCATCCCGGCCGTCTACCTCAAGCGCATCACCCGCACCGGCTTCGAGGACGCCCTCTTCGCCGGCTGGCGGAAGGACCCGGGCTTCGTGCTCAACCGCGAGCCGTACTCCTCCGGGTCCGTGCTGGTGGCCGGCCCGGACTTCGGCACCGGTTCGTCCCGTGAGCACGCCGTGTGGGCGCTGAAGGACTTCGGCTTCCGGGCCGTCATCTCCGCGCGGTTCGCAGACATCTTCCGCGGCAACGCCGGCAAGCAGGGCCTCGTGGCCGCCGAGGTGGACCAGCAGGACATCGAGCTGATCTGGAAGGAGCTCGAGAACCACCCGGGCACCACGGTCACCGTGGACCTCGAGGACCGCACCGTGACCTGCGGTGCGGTGACGGCAGCGTTCCGGCTGGACGACTACACCCGGTGGCGGCTCATGGAGGGGCTGGACGACATCGGCCTCACGCTGCGCACCGAGGAGGAGATCTCCGCCTTCGAGGCCGCCCGGCCCTCGTTCAAGCCCGCCACGCTGCCCGCGCGTACGGCCTGAGGGCCTGCGGGCCGTATGCTGGGGTGCGGATCCGCGCCGCCGGGTGAACCATCCCGGAGGATCCACCATGAAGCTACGGCCCGCCCCGGCGGGCCACGGAGGATGTCCACTGTCTATGGGAAATCTGCTGACGATCAACGGCGGCAAGCCGCTCGAGGGACGCGTCACCGTCCGTGGTGCCAAGAACCTGGTACCGAAGGCCATGGTGGCCTCGCTGCTGGGTGACAGGCCGTCCGTGCTGCGCAACGTCCCCGAGATCAGGGACGTGGAGATCGTCACCGGACTGCTCTCGGTGCACGGCGTGAAGGTCAGCAAGGACCCGGTCTCGGGCGACCTCACCCTGGACCCGACGCACACCAAGTCGGCCACCAGCTCGGAGATCGACGCCCACGCGGGGGACTCCCGCATCCCGATCCTGTTCTGCGGACCGCTGATGCACTCCATCGGCGAGGCCTTCATCCCGGACCTGGGCGGCTGCCGGATCGGCGACCGGCCGATCGACTTCCACCTCACCGTGCTCCGCAGCTTCGGCGCGGTGGTGGAGAAGCGCCCCGGCGGCATCCACATCTCCGCACCCAAGGGCCTGACCGGCGCCAAGCTCGAGCTGCCGTACCCCTCGGTCGGTGCCACCGAGCAGGTGCTGCTGACCGCGGTCAAGGCCGAGGGCATCACCGAGCTCAAGGGCGCCGCCGTGGAGCCCGAGGTGCACGACCTGATCGCCATCCTGCAGAAGATGGGCGCGATCATCACCGTCCAGACCGACCGCACCATCCGGATCGAGGGCGTCAGCAGGCTCTCCGGCTTCAACCACCGGGCGATCCCGGACCGCAATGAGTCCGCCTCCTGGGCCTCGGCCGCGCTGGTCACCCAGGGTGACATCTACGTCGAGGGCGCCATGCAGCGGGACCTGACCGCGTTCCTGAACACCTACCGGAAGATCGGCGGGGAGTTCGACGTGGACGACGACGGCATCCGCTTCTGGCACGGCGGCGGCGCGCTCAAGCCGCTGGTGCTGGAGACCAACGTCCACCCCGGCTTCATGACCGACTGGCAGCAGCCGATGGTGGTCGCGCTGACGCAGGCGGAGGGCGTCTCGATCGTCCACGAGACCGTGTACGAGAACCGCTTCGGCTTCACCGACGCCCTGGTGCGCATGGGCGCCTCCATCCAGCTGCACCGTGAGTGCCTGGGCTCGGTGCCGTGCCGTTTCGGCCAGCGCAATTTCCTGCACTCCGCGGTCATCTCCGGACCCACCGAGCTGCGCGGGGCGGACTTCGACATCCCGGACCTGCGCGGCGGGTTCTCCCACCTGATCGCGGCCCTGGCCGCGACGGGGACCTCCCAGGCCACCGGCATCGAGATCATCAACCGTGGCTATGAGAAGTTCATGGACAAACTGACCGGCCTCGGGGCCGACGTCGAGCTCAGCAGCATCAGCCGCTAGGAGACCGCCTTGACCGCACCTGCCGGGCTCCGCGCCGGGTACCTTGCCGCGTCCCTCCTGGTCCGTCCAGGACTCAACGCCGTCATGGCCAAGGAGTGGGAGGGCACCGAGAACTTCCCCGACTCGGGCTTCATCGTCTGCGCCAACCACGTGTCCAACCTGGACCCGCTGGCGCTGGGCCACCTCGTGTACAACCAGGGGCACCTCCCGCACTTCCTGGCGAAGTCGGAACTGTTCCAGCTTCCGGTGGTCGGCGGCCTGCTCGCCGCCATGCGGCAGATCCCAGTCGACCGCGCCCGCGGCGGCAACGAGTCCCTCCTCGCGGCGGACGCGGTCCTGGCCCAGGGCGGGGCGATCATCATCTACCCCGAGGGGACGCTGACCTCGGATCCCGAGTTGTGGCCCATGAAGGCCAAGACCGGTGCGGCCCGGCTGGCGCTGAAGACCGGGGTCCCCGTGATCCCGGTGGCCCAGTGGGGCATCCACGAGGTCATGCCGAAGACCGCGAAGCTACCGTCCGTACGCCCTCGCCGCACCGGCAGGATCCGCATCGGCCGGCCGGTGGCGCTCGACGACCTGCGCGACTCGGCGCTGACCCGGTCCGTCCTGGAGACCGCCAGCGAACGGATCATGACGGCCATCACCGCCGAACTGGAGGTCCTGCGTGAGGAAGGGGCTCCGGAGGGGCGCTGGAACCCGCGGACCGGGCAGCGGGAGATGGTCCACCCATGACGGGCCCCGGCACGCCGGGACATCCCCCGGCCCCGGAGGCCCTGCCCACGGCGGTCGCGGCTGCGCAGGCTCCCCGCAGCGAACGGGTCGCCGTCGTCGGCGCCGGCAGCTGGGGGACCACCTTCGCCAAGGTACTGGCCGACAGCGCCGCCGAGCGCGGCGTCGCCGACCCGGAGATCGTGCTCTGGGCGCGCCGGGAGGAGCTGGCCGCAGGGATCAATGAGCGGCACCTGAACCCGGACTACCTGCCGGACATCGAGCTGCCGGACGCGTTGAGGGCCACCACGGACCTCGCCGCAGCCGTGACGGGCGCCGGCATGGTCGTGCTGGCCATCCCCGCGCAGGAGGTCCGCGGGTACCTGGACGCCATCCGCGCGCACCTGGCCCCGGACGCCATCGTGGTGTCCCTGGTGAAGGGACTGGAGCGGGGCACCGACGCGCGGATGAGCGAGCTGTGTGCCGAGGGCCTCGGCCTGCCGGCCAGCCGGTTCGCCGTCGTCTCCGGTCCCAACCTGGCCCTCGAGATCGCCCGGGAGGAGCCGACCGCGACCGTCGTCGCCTCGGCCGATCCGGAGACCGCGGCCTGGGTCGCGGCGCGGGTCTACGGTCCCTACTTCCGGCCGTACACGAACACGGACGTGGTCGGCGTCGAGATCTGCGGGGTGGTCAAGAACGTGATCGCCCTCGCCGTCGGCATCTGTGACGGCCAGGGCCTCGGGGACAACTCGAAGGCCTCGATCATCACCCGCGGCCTGGCGGAGACCTCACGGCTGGCCGTCCGGCTCGGCGGGCGGGCGGAGACCCTGGCCGGGCTGGCCGGGCTGGGGGACCTGGTCGCCACCTGCGCATCGCCCCTGTCCCGGAACCGCAGCGCCGGACGCCTGCTGGGCCAGGGGCTCGACGTCACGGCGACCACGGCCCGGCTGAAGCAGACGGCCGAGGGCATGAAGTCCGTCTCGGCCGTGGTGGACCTCGCACGCCGACACGGCGTGGAGATGCCGATCAGTGAGGCGATGAACGCGGTCATCGCTGGCAGACTCGACGTCGACACCCTCGCCGGGCTCCTGCTGGCCCGCGACCTCAAACCGGAAGGACGACATTGACCCAGGACCCCGCCACCCGTCCAGGCAGCCTCGGCGTGGACCGCCGCGCCGGCTCCGGCCGGGGCGGCCGGCTGCGCGTGCTCGTGCTGTTCGGCGGCCGCTCCTCCGAGCACCCCATCAGCTGCATCACGGCAGCGGGGGTCCTGAACGCCATGGACCCGGACAAGTACGAGGTGGTGCCCGTGGGCATCACCACGCAGGGCCGCTGGTCGGCGGTCGCCGCGGATCCGGCCCAGTGGAACCTGGCCGGTGCCGAGCTGCCCTCCGTCCCGGAGCCGGACCAGCCGCTGGTGCTGGGGGCCGGGCCGGACGGCGGGCACGAGCTGACGTCCGCCACCACCGCCGAGTCCCACGGGCCCGTCGATGTGGTGTTCCCCCTGCTCCACGGCCCCTTCGGTGAGGACGGGACCCTGCAGGGCATGCTCGAGATGGCCGACGTGCCCTACGTGGGCCCCGGGGTCCTGGCCTCGGCGGTCGGCATGGACAAGCACTTCATGAAGATCGCCTTCCAGGCCGCCGGACTCAGGGTGGGACCCTGGGAGACCATCACGGACCGGCAGTGGCGCACCGCCCCGGAACAGGCCCTGGACCGGGCGGAGGCCCTGGGCTACCCGCTGTTCGTCAAGCCCGCCCGCGCCGGATCGTCGATGGGGATCAGCCGGGTGACCGACCGCCAGGGCCTGCACGCCGCCGTCGGGGTGGCCCGGGAACTGGACCCCAAGGTCGTCGTCGAGGCCGGGATCGCCGGCCGGGAGATCGAGTGCGCGGTGCTGGACGGCCACGGCACGGACCGGCCCCGGGCCTCCCTGCCCGGGGAGATCGTGGTGCACGACGGGGCCCAGCAGCACGAGTTCTACGACTTCCAGGCCAAGTACCAGGACGATTCCGCGGCGGACCTGTCCTGCCCCGCGGACCTGCCCCAGGCCGCCATCGCCGAGGTTCAGGAGCTGGCCGTGCGCGCCTTCGAGGCCGTCGACGCCGAGGGCCTGTCCCGCGTGGACTTCTTCTACACCCCGGCCGGGGAGTTCGTGATCAACGAGATCAACACGATGCCCGGGTTCACGCCGATCAGCATGTACCCGGCCATGTGGGAGCGTTCCGGCCTGAGCTACCGGGAGCTCATCGACGAGCTGATCTCCCTCGCCGTGGAGCGGGGCACAGGGCTTCATTAGCCGGGCCGGCCGGGCCGGCCGGGCCGGCCTAGCCGTCCTGCCCGGACGTCGACGGGATCGTCTCTGACGGCGCGGAGGTGCAGCCGCCGGTCGCCGGGATCCGGGACACGGCCGGGGCCAGGTCCACCATGACCGAGCTCGAGGCGGCGCGGGTGTCGTCGAACAGCACCTCCACCGCGGGGGTGCGTCCGTAGGTCGTCAGGGTCCAGTACTCGCCGTCGTCACGGGTCACCCAGTCCACGCCGTTGGCGGTCACGCAGTGTTCGGTGGTGGGCCCGGGGGTGGGCACGCCGCAGCGCAGGATGACGGCCGAGGGATCGCCCCAGGCCGCCGTCGCCTGGCTGTCCGTCTCGCGGCGGTCCAGCCCGGCCACGGTGTCCGGCAGGGCGACCATGGCCTCGGCGCACACCGGGTCGGTGGCCCCCGGGGCGGGCTCGACATCGGCCACCGGCCCGGAGGAGCAACCGGTCACCAGCAGCCCGGCGCCCACCATCGCGGCTCCCAGCACGGTGATCCGGCGACCGCGGTCGGGGCGGTGCGGTGACCCCGGACGCGCGGGGCGCCCGGAGCGGCCCCGGCCGCCGGGCAGGGCTGATCGGGCGGGGTCTGCGGAGCGGGAACCGTGGAAGGGCATCCATCCAGCCTACGACGACCGCCCTTGTGGGTGGCGTACGATGGTATGAGCGCCGCGGTAGAGGGGGTCGTCCCGGGCGGGTCCCACGGTGTGCGCTTTCCCACATATGACCGACCCGATCGCGGAGGACTCTCGTGTCGCACCCTGTGCCCGCTGACGTGGAGGTCTCGGCGCCGGGGACGCTGACGACTCCGGATAGGATCACGGTGTGGTCACGGAGGGGACGCTCAGTCGTCTGGCCGGGCGCACAGTCGATCGAGGCCAGGGGCCCAGCGTGGGGCCAGGACGAGATGGCGTCGTATTAAGCCGGTCGCTGACCGGGACCAATCAGAAAGGATCGCGACTTGGACCTGCGCGACTACATCCGGATCCTCCGGAGCAACTGGCTGTCGATTCTACTGATCACCCTCCTGGGCGTCGCCGTCGCGGCAGGTGCCACGGCACTGACCAAGCCCACCTACACGGCGCGGACGCAGATCTTCGTCGCCGTGAACTCGGGGGAGACCGCCACTGACATCCTGCAGGGCTCCAGCTTCTCGGAGAAGCGCGTCACGTCCTATGTCACCCTGGCCACGAGCCCGCGCGTGCTGCAGCCGGTCATCGACGAGCTGGGCCTGGACACGACCGTCCCGGCGCTCGCCTCGACCGTGGAGGCCACCGCCCCGCCGCAGACGGTGCTCATCAACCTCTCCGCTAGCCACCAGGACCCAGCCCAGTCCGCCCGCATCGCCAACGCGGTGGCGGAGTCGCTGATCTCCACCGTCTACGCGGTCGAGGATCCCGAGGGTGGCGGCGACCCCCTGGTGGACCTGTCCGTCGTGGAGAGCGCGGCCGTGCCGCTGACCCCCTCCAGCCCGCGCGTGGCGCTGAACCTCGTGCTCGGCCTCGTGGTGGGCGCCGCCCTCGGCGTGGCCTTCGCCCTGCTGCGCAGCCTGCTGGACTCCCGGATCCGCAACCGCGAGGACGTCGAGCGGATCACGGACGCCCCGGTGCTCGGCGCCTTCGCCGACCACAAGGACGCCGAGGACGAGCCGATCATCTCCCTGGACGATCAGTTCGACCCGCGCGCCGAGAACTACCGCCAGCTGCGCACCCACCTGAAGTTCACCAACGTCGACGGCGGCACCCAGTCCGTGGTCGTGACCTCCTCGATCCCGGGCGAGGGCAAGACCACCACCGCCTGCAACCTCGGCATCATGCTGGCCGAGTCCGGCAGCCGCGTGCTGGTCATCGACGCCGACCTGCGCCGCCCGCGGGTGGCCAAGACGCTCGGCCTGGAGGGCGCCGTCGGGCTGTCCACCGTCCTCTCCGGCCAGATCGGCCTCGAGGACGCCATCCAGACCTGGGGCCCGGACGGCGAGCTGGACGTGATCACCTCCGGTGAGATCCCGCCCAACCCCTCGGAGCTGCTCGGCTCGGACGCCATGCGCCGGGTGCTGCGCCAGCTCGAGGGCCGCTACGACGTGGTGCTGCTCGACGCCCCGCCTCTGCAGCCGGTCACCGACCCCACCGTCCTGGCCGCGATGGCCTCCGGTGTCATGCTCGTCAACCGCGTCGATGGTTACGTGCACCGTGAACAGCTGCAGGGCGGCCTGGACAGCCTGGAATCCGTGGACGCCCGGCTGCTGGGCCTGGTCCTGACCCGGGTGCCCAACAAGCGGGGCACCTACTATGCCTACCAGTACGCCTACGAGTCCGACGCCGTGGAGCCGACCTCGAGCCGCCGCTCCAAGGGCAACTCCAAGGGCAACGGACGGGGAGCCGGGGAGCCGAAC
This sequence comes from Micrococcus sp., assembly GCA_029961105.1. Classification (GTDB taxonomy): domain Bacteria; phylum Actinomycetota; class Actinomycetes; order Actinomycetales; family Micrococcaceae; genus Citricoccus. Next base: position 174,505 of record JASBVO010000008.1, read on the forward strand.
CGCCAGAAGGCGCTGACGGGCATGCGGTTCCGGTGAGGAACCCGGCATGACGGAGGACGTCCGGTCCCCGCGGGCCACCTCCCGGGTCCACCAGTGGCTCGCCCTGTCGGAGACCGCCCTGGGCAACGCCTCGGACCGGATGGATGCCATCAACATCTTCCCCGTCCCGGACGGTGACACCGGCACGAACCTCTACGGGACGGTCCGCGCCGCCCGAGCGGCCCTGGAGGGCAGGTCCACCGACGACGTCGGGGAGGCCCTGTCCATCGCCGGCCGGGCCGCACTGGACCGGGCCCGCGGCAACTCGGGCACGCTGCTGGCCGTCATGCTCATCGGCATGTCCGAGCCGCTCACCGGGCACGAGCGACTGGCCGCGCCCACCCTCGCCGTGGCGCTGGACCGCGCCCGGGCGAGCGCCTGGGCGGCACTGTCCGACCCGCAGGAGGGCACCATGCTGACGGTGCTCGCCGCCGCCTCGCGGGCGGCCTCCGAGTACGTCTCCCGGCACGCGGGACTGCCCGAGGACCAGCTCATGGGCCGCAGGGAACTCGGCAACGTGCTGGACGCCGTGGTGGACGCCGCCTGGCAGGCCGTGGTGAAGACCGAGGGACAGCTTCCGGCCCTGGCCGAGGCCCACGTGGTGGACGCCGGCGGACTCGGGCTGTTGCTCGTGCTCGACTCCCTGCGGGCCACGATCCTCGGCACCAGCATCGACGCCGGACTGCTGGACGGGCTGCACGGGTTCTCCGCCGGGGACCCGCACATCCACGAGGGCAGGGACTCCCCGGTCGGCTACGAGCTGATGTGCAGCATCTCCCTGGACCCGCTGACCGCCGCGACGCTACGCTTCGAACTCAACGAGGTGGGTGACTCCGTGATCATGAGCCCGGTCGACGCCCCGGCGGACGGTGAGGGCCCCGTCCGCTGGCGACTGCACGTGCACGTGGACGACCACGAGTCCGCCGAGGCACTGGTCCGCAAGGCCGGTGATCCGGAGAACCTGGTCGTCACCCCGCTGCAGGAACCGGGGCTGTCCGGGTGAGCCCCGACCCGCTCAACCAGCCGCTGGAACGGCTCCTGGGCGGCAAGACCGCCCAGCGCCTGGACCGGGAGCTGGGCCTGCACACGGCCCGGGACCTGCTGGAGCACTTCCCGCGCCGCTGGATCGAGCGGGGGGAGATGACCCCCATCGCCTCCCTGCCCGTGGGCGAACAGGTCACCGTGGTGGCCCGGGTGGTCGCCGCCAGCAGGCGTCCGATGCACTCCCGGCGCGGCTTCATCGTGGACGTCACCGTGACCGACGACGACACCTCGCGCCCCGCGTCGCTGGACATGGCGTTCTTCAATGGTTATGACGCCCACCGCCGGCTGAAGCCCGGGCTGCGGGCCATGTTCCACGGCAAGACCGCCCTGTACCGCGGTGCGCTGACCCTGAACAACCCGGACTTCTCCGTGCTGGAGGACTCCGAGCAGCCCGACCGCCAGGACCTCGCGCCGGTGCCCCTGTACCCGGCCACGGCGAAGGTGCCCAGCTGGGTGCTGCGCAGTTGCGTGTCCACCGTCCTGGACGCCGTGGACTGGTCCGGCGTCGCCGACCCCGTGCCGGCCGGGCTGCTGGAGGACGCGGCGGACGACGGCGTGCCCCTGCCGACCCTGGCCGGGGCGTACCGTGACGTCCACCGGCCGGTCGAGCTGCGGGACGCCCACCGTGCCCGCCGACGGTTCGCCCTGCACGAGGCGCTCGTGCTGCAGGGCGCGCTGGCCGTGCGCCGGCACGCCAGTGCGGCCCACCGCGCGGTGGCCCGGCCCGCGGTCGGCGACGGCCTGCTGGCCGCGCTGGACCGCCAGCTGCCGTTCACGCTGACCCCCGGCCAGGTCTCGGCCGGCCAGGTGCTCTCCGCGGACCTGTCCCGGGACCACCCCATGAGCCGACTGCTGCAGGGCGAGGTCGGTTCCGGCAAGACGCTCGTGGCCCTGCGGGCCATGCTCCAGGTGGTCGACGCCGGCGGCCAGGCCGCGCTGGTGGCCCCGACCGAGGTGCTGGCCGTCCAGCACCACCGCTCACTGGAGGCCATCCTCGGCCCCCTGGCGCGGGCCGGCCGGCTCGATGCGCCGGACGGCGCGGCCACGGAGGTGGTGCTGCTGACCGGCTCGATGCCCGCAGGAGCCCGCCGCGAGGCCCTCCTGAAGATCGCCTCCGGCCAGGCCGGTCTGGTGGTCGGCACCCACGCGCTGTTCTCCGGCACCGTCCAGTTCGCGGACCTGGGACTGGCCGTGGTGGACGAACAGCACCGCTTCGGCGTGGACCAGCGCGAGGCCCTGCGCCGGGCGAACCCCGGCACCCACCTGCTGGTCATGAGCGCCACCCCGATCCCGCGATCCGTGGCCATGACGGTGTTCGGTGACCTGGACCTGACCGTGCTCCCCGGGCTGCCCTCCGGACGGCAGCCGGTGGCCACCCACGTGGCGCGCATGGCGCACGGCCCGCGGATCATCGGGCGGGTGTGGGAGGTGATCGCCGAGCAGGTGGCCGCCGGGCACCAGGCCTTCGTGGTGTGCCCCAAGATCGACCCGGCGGACGCCGGCGCGGCCGACGAAGGCGGCGAGGACGGTGAGGACGGGCCTGGTCCCGGTGACGGCGGTGCGACGGCGGCCCGAGACCGGCGCCACGACGCCGCGGTGCAGGACATGGTCCCCCGGCTGCAGGACTTGCCGGTGCTGCGCGGGGCTCGCGTCGCCGGGCTCCACGGCCGCCAGGACCAGCAGGCGCAGGCCGAGGCCATGAATCGGTTCGTGGCCGGCGAGGTGGACGTGCTGGTCGCGACCACGGTGGTCGAGGTGGGGGTCGACGTGCCCAACGCCACCGTGATGGCCATCCTGGACGCCGATGCCTTCGGCCTGTCCACCCTCCACCAGCTGCGGGGCCGGGTGGGGCGCGGCAGCGCCTCGTCCGTCTGCCTGCTGGCCACCCGGCTGCCGGACGGCCATCCCGCCGTGGAGCGCCTCGAGGTGGTCGCGGGCACCCAGGACGGCCTGGAGATCGCCCGGGCCGACGTGATGCAGCGTGGCGAGGGGGACATCCTGGGCGCGGCCCAGCACGGCGGGAGCCGGCTGAAGGTGCTCAAGGTGCTGCGGCACGCGGACCTGATCGACCTCGCGGCGGGGTGGATCGAGGCCCACCAGGGCCCGGACGGTTCCCTGGAGGGCCACCCGGCCCTGTCCGAGGCCGTCCGCGCCTGGGAGGCCGGGCACGCCGGCCACGGTGACTACCTGGAGAAGGGCTGAGGAGCGGACATGCCCAGGATCATCGCCGGCCAGGCCGGTGGGCTGCAGCTGGCCTCGGTGCCGGGGGAGAGCACCCGCCCGACCACCGACCGCACGCGTGAGGCGCTGTTCTCCTGGCTGGCGGCCCGGGGCTGGCTGGACGGCACGGCCGTGGCCGACCTGTTCGCCGGCTCGGGGGCGCTCGGCGGCGAGGCCGCCAGCCGCGGGGCGGCACGGGTGCTGCTCGTGGAGAAGGACCGCCGGGCCGCCGGCGTGTGCCGGAAGAACGCCGGCGCCGTCAACCGCCGCCTGGGCCGCGAGGTGGTCCAGGTGGCCGTCGGTGCCGTGGACCAGGTCCTGGGCGGGCCCGTCGGTGCCGGACCGTGGGACGTGGTGCTGGCCGATCCGCCGTACCCGCTGGACGGGGCACCCCTGGCCGCCACGCTGGAACGGATCGCCGCCGTGCTGGCGCCGGAGGGCCTGCTGGTGCTCGAGCGTTCCGTACGGTCCGCCGAACCGGCATGGCCGGCGGGGATCGAACTCCTCGAGGCTCGGCCCTACGGGGAGACCGTGCTCTACTACTGCCTCGCCACGGCCGAGGGCGCGCCGGACGGCACGGGTGCCGGCCCCGGGAGCTCAGCCGGCTAGGACCGAGGGCAGCACCGACAACCGGCGCACCGCATCCTCGATCGCCGCCGGCGGCTTGCAGAAGGCCCAGCGCATCCAGGACCGCAGCCCTGCCGCACCGGCCTCGCGGCCGCCGTCGGGGTCCATCGTCGCACTGCCGGGCGTGCACAGCGCGCTCACCGGGATGCCCACGACGCCGGCGCGGGCGGCGAGCGCCTCGGTGGCCGCCGCGGCGTCGTCCACGCCGAGAGGGGCCAGGTCGGTCACCGTGAAGTATCCGGCGGCGGGAACGACCGGGTCGAGGCCGGCTGCGCCCAGCCCCGCCAGCAGCCGGTCGCGGGCCGCGCGGAACCGGTCGCGCTGCTCTGCCAGGAAGGCGTCGCCGTCGGCCAGGGCCCCGGCGATCGCGAGCTGGAAGGCCGGTCCCGTGGAGTACGTCAGGAACTGCTTGACGGCCCGCACGGCCGCCACCAGCTCCGCCGGCCCGGTCACCCAGCCCACCTTCCACCCCGTCAGGGAGAAGCTCTTGCCGGCCGAGGACACCGTCAGCGTCCGGTCCCAGGCGCCGGGGACGGTGGCGACCGGGTGGTGGCGGCCCTCGTACACGAGGTGTTCGTACACCTCGTCGGACAGGATCAGCACCCCGTGCCGGACACAGACCTCGACCAGCCGCCCCAGCAGTCCCGGGTCCGGCACCACGCCCGTGGGATTGTGCGGGGTGTTGAGGACCACCAGCCGGGTGTCCGGGCCCAGGGCGCGCTCGAGGTCCGCCGGGTCCGGCAGGAAGTGCGGGGGCCGCAGCGGGACGGCCGTGAACCGGGCGCCGGCCAGGGCCGTCATGGCGGCGTACGAGTCGTAGTACGGCTCGAACGCCACCACCTGGTCGCCCGGGCCGACGAGGGCCAGCAGGGCGGCCGCGATGCCCTCGGTGGCCCCGGTGGTCACCAGGACCTGACGGTCCGGGTCCAGGTCCACGCCGTAGTGGCGCCGCTGGTGGGCGGAGACCGCCTGGCGCAGGGCGGGCAGGCCCAGGCCGGGGGCATACTGGTTGGCGCGGCCCGCACCGGTCCGGATGGCCTCGGCGGCACGCTCGCGGATCCACGCCGGCCCGTCCTCGTCCGGGGATCCCTGGCCCAGGTTCACCGCCCCGTGCCGGGAGGCCAGCGCGGTCATGGCCTCGAAGACGGTCGGTGTCGGGTCGTCCCCGGCCAGCAGGCCGGCCGCGGCGGCGGTGCGCCGCCAGGGCTCGCGGGGTGCGTCCCCGGGCGGGGAGGGGTGTGACGCTGACCCCGGGTCACCCGGTGGCGGGCCTCCGGCGGCGGATGTGGTTCCCATGGTGCTCCATAGTATGTTCGGTGCATGCGCCGCGCCGTCTGCCCCGGATCCTTCGACCCCCTGCACAACGGCCACGTGGAGGTGATCGCGCGGGCCAGCAACCTCTTCGACGAGGTCATCGTGGCGGTGTCCACCAACTACGCCAAGAGCCACCGCTTCGACCCGGAGACCCGGATCGAGATGATCCGGGAGACCGTCTCGTCACTGCAGGGCATCTCGGTGGTGCCGATGGGCGACGGGCTGCTGGCGGAGTTCTGCCGCAAGGCCGGCGCCAACGCCATCATCAAGGGACTGCGCAACACCACGGACCTGAACTACGAGATGCCGATGGCCGCCATGAACCGTCACCTCACCGGCGTGGAGACCGTGTTCCTGCCCTCGGACGGCCGCTACGCGCACCTGTCCTCCTCCCTCATCAAGGAGGTCAGCCAGCTCGGCGGGGACGTGTCCCAGTTCGTGCCACGGGCCGTGATGCGCCGGCTGGTCGAGTCCTGAGCCCGGCCCGGCCGGACGCCCCCCGCGACGGTCGCCCGACGCCGGCCGTCACCGTCCCGGTCACCTGAGCGGGCTATCCTGCCCCCATGACTCCGAGTTCCAAGAACCCCCGCACGCACAAGGCGGTCATCCCCGCCGCCGGCCTGGGCACCCGTTTCCTGCCGGCCACCAAGGCGATGCCCAAGGAGATGCTCCCCGTGGTGGACAAGCCCGCCATCCAGTACGTCATCTCCGAGGCCCGGGCCGCCGGCCTGGACGACGTCCTGATGGTCACCGGCCGGTCCAAGCGGGCCCTGGAGGACCACTTCGACCGGGTGCCCGCCCTGGAGCGCACCCTGGAGCTCAAGGGCGACTTCTCCAAGCTGGACAAGATCCAGGAGGCCACCAACCTCGGGGACATCCACTTCATCCGCCAGGTGGATGCCAAGGGCCTGGGCCATGCCGTGCTGTGCGCCCGGCAGCACGTGGGCGACGAGCCGTTCGCCGTCCTGCTCGGCGACGACCTGATCGACGAGCAGGACGACCTGCTCAAGCGCATGATCGACGTCCAGCAGGAGAAGGGCGGATCCGTCATCGCGCTCATGGAGGTCCCGCGCGAGAACATCTCCGCCTACGGCGTCGCCGAGGTCTCCGCCGTGGACGGGGGGCCGGAGGACGTGGTGAAGGTGACCGGGCTGGTGGAGAAGCCGGCCGCGGAGGACGCCCCGTCCAACCTGGCCGTCATCGGCCGCTACGTCCTGGACCCCGCCGTGTTCCAGATCCTGCAGCGCACCGGCCCGGGCCGCGGCAACGAGATCCAGCTGACCGACGCCCTCCAGGTGCTCGCCGAGGGCACCGGTGCGGGCTTCGGCGTGCACGCCGTGGTGTTCCGCGGCAAGCGCTATGACACCGGGGACAAGCTCAGCTACCTCAAGGCCGTCATCGAGCTGGCCAGCGCGCGCGAGGACCTGGGCCCCCAGCTGCGGCCCTGGCTCAAGAAGTTCGCCCAGGCGTTCTGACCCGCCGGCGGTCGCGCCGGTCACACCGGCCGCACCTCCCTTCGCCCGTCCGGCGCCGCCGGCATCCCGGACGGGCGGGGACCGGTGCGTCATTTGGCCTGATCGGGCCGAACCGCTAGACTGGGGAGCCGGTCCTGCGGGTTCTGCCCTGCCCGGATTCCCCATTGGTGGGGTCCGAACCGTCGTCTACTGTCCATCCGGAAGGAATGCTGATGTCCGCGTCATCGTCCCCGGCTGCCAGCAGCGCGTGGGTGGTCTCCGTCAAGGACCTGGTACGCAGCCCGGGGTCCATGCGGACCCTGGAGGAGCAGTGGCCGGCCCCCGAGGCACTGTCCACTCCGCTCATCGGCATCCCGGAGCATTCGGCCGTGGACGTCGAGCTGCGTCTGGAATCGGTCCACGAAGGCATTCTGGTCACCGGCGAGGCGCATGCCGAACTGGTGGGCGAGTGCAGTCGTTGCCTGGACCCGATCCGGGACGGGATCACCGTCGACCTGCAGGAGCTGTTCCTCACTGCCGCCCCGGAGGGTGACAGCGACGAAGAGCGCCTGGTGGTCCACGAGACCGTCGATCTGGAACCCGTCCTCCGGGACGCCGTGGTGACGGCCCTGCCGTTCCAGCCGGTGTGCCGGGACGAGTGCCAGGGCCTGTGTCCCGAATGCGGCATCCGCCTGGACGACGCACCCGCGGACCACGCCCACGAACAGCTGGATCCGCGCTGGGCGGCACTGGCTGCACTGACCAGACCAGCCGAGGCCGGCACCGCCGGTCCGGACCAGAAGACCTCATCCGACGAGACAGAAGAGAGATAGCCGTGGCAGTTCCGAAGCGGAAGATGTCCCGTTCCAACACCCGTGCACGCCGTTCGCAGTGGAAGGCCACCGTGCCCCCGCTGGTGAAGTCCGTGGAGAACGGTCGCGTCACCTACCGCCTGCCGCACCAGGCCAAGGTCGTGACCGACTCCGCCGGTACGCCGCTGTTCCTGGAATACAAGGGCCGCAAGGTCGCCGACGCCTGAGGTGCCCGTGGCACCCAGTCCGTCCGGTCAGCACCGGCCGGCCAAGGCCGGCCGGGTGACAACTGAAGACCTGCTCGAGCGTCTCGGGGTCGACATCGACCCCGGGACGCTCGCGCTTGCCCTGACACACCGGTCCTATGCGTACGAGCACGGCGGGCTGCCGACCAATGAGCGGCTCGAGTTCCTCGGTGACTCCGTGCTCGGCTTCGTCGTCACGGACCACCTCTACCGCACCCACCCGGAGCTGGCGGAGGGGGACCTGGCGAAGATGCGCGCCGCCGTCGTGTCCACCCGCGCCCTGGCGTCCGTGGCGCGGTCCATCGGCGTCGGCGATTCCATCCTGCTCGGCGAGGGGGAGAAGCGCACCCGGGGCCGGGACAAGGACTCGATCCTCGCCGACACCATGGAGGCGCTGATCGGCGCCGCCTACGTGGACCTCGGACTGGAAGCCGCCCACGGCCTGGTGCACCGGTTCGTCGTCCCGCTGCTGGACGACGCCTCGGCCATGGGTGCGGGCACCGACTGGAAAACGTTCATCCAGGAGGCCGCCGCCAGCGGGGACCTGGGCGGTATCGAGTACCGCATGGAGTCCGCCGGCCCGGACCATGACAAGGTCTTCACCGCCACCCTGGTGATCGGCGGCATCGACTACGCCTCGGCCTCCGGCGGCTCCAAGAAGGAGGCCGAGCGACTGGCCGCCGCCCGGTCCTGGGAGCGGGTGTCCGCCGCCGCCCAGGCCCGTACCGCACCGCCGGCGGGCGCCGGTGCCTGAGCTGCCCGAGGTGGAGGTGGTCCGCCGGGGACTGGAACGCTGGGCCGCCGGCCGGACGGTCTCGGCCGTGGAGGTCCTCGACGCCCGGTCCGCCCGCCGTCACGACGCCGGCCCCGCCGACTTCACCGAGCGGCTCACCGGGGCGCGCCTGGCCGTGCCCGAACGGCGGGGCAAGTACCTCTGGATCCCGCTGTCCGGTCCCGGCCCGCTGACCGGTGCCCTGGTGGCCCACCTGGGCATGAGCGGACAACTGCTGGTGAACGAGCCCGGGGACACCGACCCGAGGCACCTGCGGATCCGGCTGCTGCTCGAGCCGGTCGAGGACGGCGAGGACCGCTCCCGGGAGCTGCGCTTCGTGGACCAGCGGATCTTCGGCGGGCTGTTCGTGGACGCCCTCGTCGAGGCCGTAGACCGTCCCGGACAGTTGCTGCCGGCCTCCGTGGCCCACATCGGCCGCGACCCGCTGGACCCGGCCTTCGACCCCGAGGCGGTGCACTCCCGGCTTCGCCGACGAAAGACCGGGCTCAAGCGCGCGCTGCTGGACCAGGCACTGGTCTCCGGCATCGGCAACATCTATGCCGATGAGGCGCTCTGGCGCGCCCGGCTGCACTACGCCAGGCCCACCGAGACGCTGAACCGCACCGAGTCGGGACGGTTGTTCGAGGCCGTGCGCGAGGTCATGGAGGAGGCGCTGGCCCAGGGCGGGACCAGCTTCGACTCGCTCTACGTGAACGTCAACGGGGACTCCGGGTACTTCGACCGGTCCCTGAACGTCTACGGGCGGGCCGGGCAGCCCTGCCGTCGCTGTGCCCGGCAGGGGCGGGAGTCGATCGTGGTCCGGGAGCGGTTCATGAACCGGTCATCGGCGTACTGTCCCCGGTGCCAGCCGGTCCCGCGACGGGCCCGTTGGTGATCACGCCGCCGTCCCGGCCGGGCGATACCATGGGACGAATCCTCCCGTGTCGTTAGGAAACACCTGTGTCCTCACCTGACCCCGGTCAGTATGCGCCCCGACGCCTGGCGCACGCCCCCACACGGCGCCGCCGCACCGTGCGCAACGCCCTCCTGGTGGGCGGCGCCCTGGTGGTGGTCGTGCTCATCGTCGTGGGCGTCTACGTCGCCTCGATCGCCACGGCCTTCAACGACAAGCGCCAGACCGTGGACGCCGGCATCGCCACCCAGGCCGCGCTCGACGACGGTGCGCTCAACGTGCTGCTGCTCGGCTCCGACTCCCGCGGTGAGGGCCTGGACACCGCGGAGAACAAGGGCGAGGACGGGGAGCGCTCGGACACCATGATGCTGGTCCACATCCCCGAGGACCGGCAGGACGTCTACGTCATGTCCATCGTGCGCGACCTGTGGGTGGAGATCCCCGGCCACGGTGAGCGCAAGGTCAACGCCGCCCTGGGCCTGGGCGGTTATCCCCTCGTGACCGCCACCATCGAGAACCTCGTGGGGGTGAACATCGACCACCTGGCCGTGATCGACTTCGAGGGCTTCAACGGTCTGACCGAGGCCGTGGGCGGCGTGCCGGTCTGCAATCCGCACACCTTCTCCTCCGGACAGATCAATCCCTCCTACTTCCCGCAGGGCGACATCCTGCTGCAGGGCGCGGACGCCCTGCGCTACGTGCGCGAGCGCAAGGCCTTCCTCGGCGGGGATTTCGAACGCGTGGCCAACCAGCAGCGGTTCGTCTCGGCCATGGTGGACCAGGTGCTCACCGTGGACACGCTGGCGAACCCGCAGAAACTCACGGCCGTGATCAACGCCATCGTGCCCTTCATCACCGTGGACGAGGGCCTCGACGCCGCCACGATCGCCGGCTACGGCCTGCAGCTCAACGGGATCCGCTCCGGGGACATCCACACGTTCACCGTCCCGCACGGGGCACCCACCGAGGGGCCCGGCGGTGCCTCGATCGTGGAGCAGGATGAGGAGGCGATCGCACAGTTGCGCGAGGCGCTCCAGACCGACACCGTGGACGAGTACCTGTCCGGCGGCACCGAGGACGGCCAGGACGGCACCGCAGCCCCGTCCGGCACCGCAGCCCCGTCCGGCACCGCGACGCCGTCCGGAGAGGCCGATGGGCCGGCGACCGGCCAGGCGACGCCCGGCGAGGACGGCACCGGCACCGACAGCGCCCAGGGCGGGTCGAGCCCGTCCGGCTCGGCGGCCACCGGTGACGGCGGCACCGGGGCTTCCGGGCAGCCCTCGGCCGAGCCCCCGGCCCCGGCTGACGCCTGCGTGGGGGCCTGACGCATGCGCGTCCAGCTCATCACGCACTCCTACCTGCCCGAGCGCACCCCGCCCGAGCGGCGGTGGGCCGCCTTCGTCGAGGCCTTCCGCCGCGAGGGCTGGGAGGTCGACGTCGTGGCGCCGCCGGCCGATCCCGCGCAGGTGCCCGGGGGATTGCGCGATCGCCCACCGGGGCGCGACGGCGGGGCAGTGCGCCGAGACACCGCCGTCGACGGCCGCCAGGACCAGGGACCGCACGGTGAACGAATCCTGCGCACCCTGCGGCTCCCCGCGCTGTCCGGGACCCGCGACGGGCGCTTCCTGGGCCATGTCGTCCATGCCCTGGGCGCCATCCCGGTGGCCCTGCGGGCGCAGCGGCCGGACGTGCTGGTGATCACCGTGCCCGCCCTGCCCACCGTCGTCGCCGGCTGGCTGCTGTCCCGGCTGCGGCGGGTCCCCCTCATCGTGGAGATGCGCGATGCCTGGCCGGACCTGGCCCGGGAGTCGGGGGTCTCGGCGGGGGTGCTGAGCAGGATCATGGAAGCGCTCGTCACGGGGACCCAGCGCGCGGCTGACCTGGTGGTCACCGTCACCGAGGGCTTCGCCGAACGCCTGGCCGAACGGGGCATCCACCCGGTCGAGGTGGTGGGCAACGGCGTGCCGCTGGAGCGTATCCGGGCCGTGCCGGCCAGGGACCGCGAGGCCGGTGAACTGCACGTGCTCTACCTCGGCAACCACGGTGAGAGCCAGGGCCTGGAGACCGTCATCCGCGCCGCGGCGCTGACCCGGGACGAAGCCGAGCGCATCGTCGTGCGGCTGGTCGGCTCGGGGACCCGGCGGGAGGCGCTCATGGCCCTGAACGAGTCCCTGGGCCGGCCGGTGGAGATGCTGGCGGCCGTCCACGGGGCAGAACTGCGGGAGCAGTATGCCTGGGCGGACACGTGCCTGGTGGCGTTGCGCCCGGACTGGCCCAGCTTCGAGTGGACCATCCCCTCCAAGACCTATGAACTGCTCGCCGTCGGCCGGCACATCACCGGCATCGTCACCGGGGAGGCGGCCCGGGTGCTGGAGTCCTCCGGCGCCGCGAGCCTGGTGCCCGCGGATCCGGGGGCCCTGGCCGGGCTCTGGCGCCGGCTGGCCGCGGACCCGCGGAGCACCGCCGTGGACGGCCGGGGACGGGACTGGGTCGGCCGGAACGCAGACCTGTCCGCACTGGGCCGCCGGTTCGTGGGGCTTGCCCGGCAGGCCGCGGTGCGGGGTGCCGCCGGGGCCAGACCCTATAATCGCCTCTGACCGGAATCGCCTGCGGTCCTCGGCCCCGAAGAGCTGCGGACACCATGCCCCACGGTGTTCCCCGCGGGGTTCGGCCGCCAGGCTCCAGCGACTGAAGGACTTCTTACATGACTGACATCTCCAGTGTTGCCGTGATCGGCCTGGGCTACATCGGCCTGCCGACGGCCGCCATCCTCGCGGGCAACGGGATCCGGGTGCACGGGGTGGACGTGAGTCGGCGCACGGTGGATGCGGTCAACGCTGGGAACGTCCCGTTCGTCGAGCCGGACCTGGACGGCTACGTGCGCAAGGCCGTGGCCGAGGGCCTGCTCACGGCCACCACCGACACGCCGGCGGCCGATGCCTACATCGTGGCCGTGCCGACCCCGTTCCATGCGGACAAGAGCGCGGACCTGTCCTACATCGAGGCCGCCGGCCGGGGGCTGGCCCCGCAACTGCGCGGCGGGGAACTGGTCATCCTGGAGTCCACCTCCCCGCCCGGGGCCACGGAGCACCTGGCCGAGGTCGTCTACGCCGAGCGCCCGGATTTGGCCGCGGAGCGGTCGCTGGACTTCGCGCACTGCCCGGAGCGGGTGCTGCCGGGCAAGGTGATGACCGAGCTGGTCACCAACGACCGGATCGTGGGCGGGTCCACCCCGGCGGCGGCCGAGCGGACCCGGACCCTGTACGAGACGTTCTGCCAGGGGCAGATCCTGCTGACCGACACCCGCACCGCCGAGCTGGCCAAGCTGGTGGAGAACTCGTTCCGGGACGTGAACATCGCCTTCGCCAACGAGCTGTCGATGATCTGCCACGAGCTGGACATCAACGTCTGGGAGCTCATCGAGCTGGCCAACCACCACCCGCGGGTGAACATCCTGCAGCCCGGCCCGGGCGTGGGCGGGCACTGCATCGCGGTGGACCCGTGGTTCATCGTGGACGCCGCCCCGGACGCCGCCCGGCTGATCCGCAGCGCCCGGGAGATCAACGACGCCAAGCCGCAGTGGGTCGTGGACCAGGTCAAGGCCAAGGCCTTCGACGTGCTCCAGGACACCGGCCGGGCCCCGGTGATCGCGGCCCTGGGGCTGGCGTTCAAGCCGAACATCGACGACCTGCGCGAGTCCCCGGCGCTGAACATCACCGCGGCCATGGCCGAGCAGTTCGCCGCCTCCACGATCCTGGCCGCCGAACCGCACGTGGACGAGCTGCCGGCCGTGCTCGCCGGGCGCGAGAACGTCCGGCTGTGCCCGGCGAAGGCCGCCATCGAGGCCGCGGACATCGTCGTGCTGCTCGTGGACCACACCGCCTTCGCCAACCTCAAGCCCCTGGCGGCCGGCAAGCACCTGGTGGACACCCGGGGGCAGTGGCGCGACCGGTGACCCGGAACGCCAGCCGCCGGACACCCTGGTTCACCAACTCCCTGCTGACCCTGCAGACGGTCAGGGACGAGCTGGTCCAGGACCCCGTCCAGTTCGCCCTGCAAGTCTCCCGGCGCCTCCCCGACGCCCTCTCCGTGCCCGCCGCCCGCCTGCTGACGCGGACCGGCGCTCTGGCGAACGGGGTGCCGGCCGCCGTCGGGCACCAGATCCTCGGTGACGATGACGCCGCCCGCCGGGCCGGACAGCCCGGCGCGCAGCCCCGGGGCCGGGCGCGGGCCCTGCTCGCGACGGCGGCGCTGGGCTCCGGCGACGACGACGCGGCGGAGCGGTGGCTCCGGGACACCCCGGAGACCGAGCGCACCGGCGCCTGGCACGCGGCCGCGGCGCGGCTGGCCCTGTACCGGGGCGATATCACGGGCGCGGCGGCCCACGCCCGCAACCATCACGGCAACCGGCGCCTGGCCCACCGCCTGGAGGCCGAGCGGCAGGTGCTGCTCGGCCACCGGCCCGAGCCCGGCCCGGTCCGGCGCGGCCCTGCCGTCCCCGGGCGCATCCTGCACGTGCTGAACAGCTCGCTGCCGCACACCACCTCCGGCTATGCCCAGCGCAGCCACGGGGTCCTGACGGCCCTGGGACAGGCGGGCTTCGACACCGCCGCGGTGACCCGTCCCGGCTATCCGGTGGAGGTCGGGATCCCCTGGGCCCGCCGCGAGGACGTGGTGGACGGCATCACCTACACCCGGCTGCTTCCGCGCCGCCTGGCTCCAGACGCGGCCGGCCGGCTGGACCAGTACGCGCGGTTGCTCGCCGCCGAGGTCGAACGGCTCCGTCCTGCCGTCCTGCACACCACGACGCACTTCACCAACGCCCTGGTGGTCCGGTCCGTGGCCGAGGCCTTCGGGCTGCCCTGGGTGTACGAGGTGCGCGGCCAACGGGCGGACAGCTGGGCCGCCACCCGCGCCCCCGGGGCGCGGGCCTCGGAGTACTACCGGTTGTTCACCGAACGGGAGGCCGAACTGGCCCGGGCCGCCGACGCCGTCGTGACCCTGGGGGACAACATGCGCGGGGCGCTCGCGGCGCAGGGGGTGGCCGCGGAACGGTTGTTCGTCTGCCCGAACGCCGTGGCCCCGGCCTTCCTGGCGGAACCGGTGACCCAGCGGGCTGCCCGGGAACACCTGGGCCTGGAGCCCGGCGACGTCCTGGTCGGGACCGTGTCCTCCGTCGTGGACTACGAGGGCCTGGACCTGCTGGTGCGCGCCGTGGCCCGCCTGGCCCCGCGGTATCCGCGGCTGAAGCTGCGGATCGTGGGGGATGGGGTCTCCCTGCCGGGCCTGCGCTCCCTCGCCGGGAAACTGGGGATCGCCGAGAAGTGCCAGTTCACCGGACGGGTGCCCCGCGCCGAGGCGCGCTGGAACCATGCCGCCCTCGACGTGTTCGTGGTGCCCCGCCGCGACCTGCCCGTGACCCGCAGCGTCACCCCCATGAAGTCCGTGGAGGCCTCGGCCTCCGCCCGGCCCGTGGTGGCCGCGGACCTGCCCGCCCTGGCCGAACTGGTGCAGGACGGGGTGACCGGCCGGCTGGTGGCCCCGGACGACGTCGATGCGCTGGCCGGGGCGCTGGCCGAGCTGGTCGAGGACCCTGCCCTGAGGACGCGGCTGGGGCAGGCAGGACGGCGCTGGGCCCTGTCGACGCGGACCTGGGGCCAGAACGCCGCGACCTACACTCGACTGTATGCCGAGCTGGGAATCAGACCGACCGAGGGGAACGCGAACGCACGGTGAATACTGAACAGCCAGCCCACGACGCGGGGGGCGCCCGGCACCGGTCCATCCCGCGGGCACCGATCGACGAGATGCCCGCGGCCCCGGACGCCGAGGCGATGGTCGAACTGCTGCGCGGCGAATTGCTGGCCGTGCACGACGAGCTCACCGGGCTGACGGCCGAGCGTGCCGCCCGGTCCTGGCGGCCGCGGGCCCTGACCCTGGACATGCCCGGCGGGATGGTGGGATCGCTGAAGGGCCGGGCCCGGGAGATCCGCCGCCGTGGCGTCACCGTGGTCAAGGACACCCTCTCCGGCCGGCTGGGCCCGAAGGCGGCCGCGCGGGAGACCGCCCGGATCGCCTTCGACCAGCTGGGCAGCGTGCCCCGCGAGGCCCTGGCCGAGATGCGACGGCTCCGCCGCCAGGCCCGGGGGCGCACGCTGGCCGGCGCCGGCCCCCTGCTGTCCATCGACCCGTCCGAGTTCGAGTCCGCCCGGGCCCAGCTGTGGCTGGACCTGCTGGGGGACCGCTATGCCGCCCGGGGGGAGCAGGACCCCGCCTACCGGGCCTACCTGGACGAGCTGCGGCGCCTGGCCTCCCCGGCGGGTGCCATCTCCGCCTCGCTGGACGCCACCGCCCAGGCGGCGCACGGCGCGCCCCGGATGAAGGGGGCCCTGGCCGTGGTGAACGGACGGGCCGCCGAACTGTCCGGCTGGCTGCCCCGCATCCCCGGCGGCTTCGAGCGCGTGGAACCGGCCGGCCGCAACGTCGTGCTGCACCTGGTCAAGGAGTCGCGCCCGTACTTCTCCAATGGCTTCACCTCCCGCAGCCACGAGAACTTCAAGGCCGAGCTCGCCGCCGGGTGGACCCCCGTGGTCCTGACCGAGCCGGGGTTCCCGCGCTCCGTGGTGGGCGATGACTTCGAGAAGGTCGAGGTCTACGACGGCATCGAGCACCGCCGGCTGGACACCGGCGTGGACTACTCCGCGGTCCCCGCCGACCGGTGGCAGGAGGACTTCGCGTGGCTGGCCTGGCAGCAGGTCAGGCAGGTCCGCCCGGACGTCATCCACGTCTCCTCCGGGCGCCGCGGCTTCGAGACGGCGCTCGTGGCGCTGGCCCTGAAGGAGAAGACCGGGATCCCCGTGGTCTACGAGGTGCGCTCCTTCTTCGAGGCGAACTGGACGCCGGACCTGGAGCTGGAGGAGTCCGGGGAGATCTTCCGCCGGCGCATGGAGGTCGAGGCGCGGTGCATGCTCGCCGCCGACCACGTGCTGACGCTCGGCACCGCCATGCGGGACGAGATCGTCTCCCGCGGGGTCCCCGCGGAGAAGGTCAGCCTGGTCCCCAACGCCGTCAACCTGGCGAACTTCGTCCCGGGCCCGCGCAACGAGGACCTGGCCGCCCGCTTCGGGATCACCATGCCCACCTTCGGCTACGTCTCCAACATGGACCACCGCCGGGAGGGCCAGGAACTGCTCATCGAGGCCGCCGCCCGCCTCAAGGAACGCGGCATCGACGCCCAGTGTGTGCTGGTCGGCGGCGGCAGCCGGGTGCAGACCCTCAAGGGCCTGGCCGCCCGCTGGGACGTCGAGGACCGGGTGGTGTTCACCGGGCCGGTGGACCACGCCGAGGTCTCGGCCCTGTACGACCTCATCGACGTCTTCGTGGTGCCCCGCATCCACGAGCGAGCGGCCGTGTACGTCACCCCGCTCAAGCCCTTCGAGGCGATGGCCATGCAGCGTCCGGTCCTCGTCAGCGACCTCCCCGCCCTGGCCGAGATCGTCCAGGCCCCCGAACGCGGCCACACCTTCGCGGCCGGGGACGTCGACTCCCTCACCGACGCCGTGGCCGGATTGCTGGCCGACCCGGCCGAGCGGGCACGCCTCGGGGCGGCCGGCCGCCGCTGGATCGAGGCCGAACGCCAGTGGGAGCACAACGGGCCCCGGTACGCAGAGGTCTATGAACGGATCCGGGACCGTGGCCACGGCAGCGATCCGGTCCCATCCGCCGGCCGAGCCCCCGAAGGAGCCTGAGCGTGCAACTGCAGATCCAGGGATTCAACCCCGCACCGGGATCGCCGGTCCACGAGGCGCTCGCGGCCGTGCGCAACGGCACCGTGCGCCACGGGGCCCCGCCGTGGCTGCTCGCCTACACCCCCGTGGCCCGGATGAACCCGTACCAGGCGTTGACCTACCGGCACTTCGGCGAGGAGGGCTTCGCCGTGTCCCCGGTCCTGGACCCGGAGTCCTTCGAGTCCCTGCTGCCCCTGATGGAGCAGACGCAGGGGATCGTGCTGCACCTGCACTGGCTCAACACCGTGCTGCGCGGGGCCAGGAGCGAGGACCAGGCCGAGGAGAGGATGGGCCGGTACCTGCAGCGGCTGCACCGCTTCCAGGCGGCCGGAGGACGGGTGATGTGGACCGTGCACAACCTGGCCCCGCACGACGCCGTCTACCTCAACGTCGAACGCGCCCTGCAGCAGTCCGTGGCGGACCTGGCCGACCTGGTCCACGTCATGAGCCCGGACACCCCGGACCTCGTGGCAGACTTCCTGCACCTGGACCCGGAGCGGGTCGTCATGTCCCCGCATCCGAGTTACCTGGGTGCCTACCCGGACGTGGTGCCGCGCGACCAGGCCCGCACCATGCTCGGCCTTTCCGAGGACGAGGTCGTCTACGTCGTGTTCGGGGCGATCAAGGCCTACAAGGGCATCGAGACCCTGCTGGCCGGCTTCGACCGGCTGATCGCCGGATCGCCCGTCCCGCGCCGTCTCGTGATCGCGGGCGGACCGGACCGGGACGGCCGGACGCGCCGGTTGCTCAGGAGCCTGCGCATGCATCCGCACGTGCTGCTGCACGACGTCAAGGTGCCCAACGACCAGGTCCAGTACCTGCTGCGCGCCGCCGACCTCATGGTGCTGCCGCACCAGGTGGCCCTCAACTCCGGCGCCGCCATGCTCGGACCCAGCTTCGAGCTGCCCCTCGTGGCCAACCGGGTGGGGGTGCTGCCCGGGACCCTCGAGGAGTCCTTCACCGAGTTCCTGACCGGTCCGGCGCCGGATGACGTGGCCGCCGGCCTACAGCGCGCCGACCGCCTGCTGGATCCCGACGCGCGGCGGGCCGCACGGGCCTTCGCCGCGCGGCACCATGCGGAGCACGCCAGCGCCGACCTGGCCCGGCAGGTCCGGGCCAGGCTGGGCAGCGGTCTCGGGGTCCCCGTGGCCCGGCCCCCCGCTCGCTAGAATCGCGTCGAGCCAGACCAACCACTCCGGGAGCCCACCATCGAGCACCACATCATCACCGACGAGCATGATCCGTCGGAGACCCGGGAGAACCAGCTCCTGCGGGAACAGCTGCGCCGGGCCCACGCCGAACTGACCGAGGTCACCGCCGAACGCAACGCGCTGACCGGACTCTGGAAGCACCCGCTCGGGGTGGAGAGCCTGCGTCCGAAGAAGGAACTGAAGCGCCGGGCCAGGAAGCTGAGGAACCACCTGGGCCGGTTCCGCCGCCGCCTGAGCGAGGGAGAGTTCACGGTCCCCGCCGCCGGGCGGGAGATCGCCCGCATCGGCTACTACAACACCCTCCGGGAACCCCTCGAGTGGGCCCGCGGGTTCCGGGACGCCCGCCGCCTGGCACCGGCCTCGCCGTCCGTGGCCGGGCACCGACCCCTGACGCCCGAGGGACCGCAGGACTATGGCGCGGGACTGCTGTGGCGGGACGTGCTCGGCGAGGACCGCAGTGGTGAGCGCGGCTTCGAGCTCGCCTCCCGGAAGCTGGCGATCCGCGCCGGGGCGATCACCGAGCAGCTCGACGCCACCGCACGGCTCGCCGGCTCCGATCCGGCCTTCCGGCAGAACCTCGCCCAGGTCAACGGCCGGGCGCGGGAGCTCTCCGGCTGGATCCCGCGGATTCCCGGCCCGGTCGATCCCGTGGTGCCGGCGGCGGACAACATCGTGCTGCACCTGGTCAAGGAGTCCCGGCCGTTCTTCTCCAACGGCTTCACCTCCCGCAGCCACGAGAACTTCAAGGCCGAGAAGAGGGCCGGTCTCGAGCCGGTCGTCGTGACCGAACCCGGGTTCCCCCGCAGCGTGGTGGGGGACGCCTTCGAGCCGGTCGAGGACGTCGAGGGCATCGTCCACCACCGGCTGGACACCGGCATCGCCTATGGAACGGTGCCCAGCGACCGCTGGCTGGAGGACTTCGCGTGGCTGGCCTACCTCAAGGTCCGCCAGATCCGCCCGGCCGTCATCCACGTCTCCTCCGGGCGCCGCGGCTTCGAGACGGCACTGGTCGCCCTGGCCCTCAAGGCCAAGACCGGCATCCCCGTGGTCTACGAGGTGCGCTCGTTCTTCGAGTCCAACTGGACCTCCGAGACGGAGGTGGAGGACGACTCGGAGATCTTCCGCCGCCGCGTGGCCGTGGAGAACCTGTGCATGCTGGAGGCGGACCACGTGCTGACCCTGGGCACGGCCATGCGTGACGAGTTGGTCTCCCGCGGCGTGCCGCCGGAGAAGATCAGCCTGGTCCCCAACGGCGTGAACCTGGAGAACTTCGCCCCGGGGGAGCGGGACCCCGCCCTGGCGGCCCGGCACGGGATCACGATGCCGACCTTCGGCTACGTGTCCAACATGGACCACTACCGGGAGGGCCAGGAGCTGCTGGTCCGGGCCACCGCCCTGCTCCAGTCCCGGGGCGTCCGGGCGCAGTGCGTCCTGGTGGGCGGCGGCGACCGCGTCAAGGACCTGCGGGAACTGGCCGCCGCGCTGAAGGTGAGCGACCGGGTGGTCTTCACCGGCCCCGTCCCGCACGAGAGGGTGCCCGACTACTACCGGCTCATCGACGTCTTCGTCGTCCCGCGGGTGCGTGAGCGGGCGGCCACCTACGTGACCCCGCTCAAGCCGTTCGAGGCCATGGTCCTGGAGCGGCCCGTGGTCGTCTCCGACCTGCCCGCCCTGGCCGAGATCGTGGACGCCCCGCACCGCGGGCTATTGTTCGAGCCCGAGGACCACGTCTCCCTGGCCGACGTCGTGCAGGGACTGCTCCAGGACCCGGCCGAGCGCGCCCGGCTCGGCCGCGCGGGCCGGGACTGGGTGGAGGCCGAACGGCAATGGAAGCACAACGGACCGCGGTACCGCGCCGTGTTCGAGTCCGTCATCACGCGGACGCGACGTGACGGCGCCGCAACGACCGAAGGAGCATAGGACGTGGAGCTGCAGTTCAAGGGCATGGTGCCCGAGGAGGGCTCGCCGGTGCACGAGGCCGTCTCGGCCGCGCGCTACTACACCATCCGGGACAACGCGGAGCCCTGGCTGTTCGGCTACGGCCCGGTCGCCCGCATGAACCCGTACCAGTCGCTGTCCTATGCCGCGTTCGGGGATCACGGCCTGGCCGTGACGCCGGTGACCGACCCCTGGTCCTTCGGCACCCTGGCCCGGCTGCAGGGCCAGAGCCGGGGCGTCATCTACCACCTGCACTGGCTCGCCTTCATCACCCAGGGCGCCTCCAGCGCGAAGGAGGCCGCCGCCGGCATCGACCGGTTCCTGGCGGAGGTGCACCGCTTCCGTGAGGCCGGCGGCCGGCTCGTGTGGACCGTGCACAACGTCGTCAACCACGATGCCGCCTTCCTCGAGGAGGAACTGCGCCTCCAGCAGTCCATCGCCGACGCCGCGGACCTCATCCACGTCATGAGCGAGGACACCCCCGAGCTGGTCCGGGACGTGCTGTCCCTGCCCGCCGAGAAGATCGTGTGCGTGCCGCACCCCTCCTACCTGGGCTCCTACGAGGACTACCTGCCGCGGGACCACGCCCGGATCATGCTCGGCATCGAGCCGGACGAGATGGTCTACGCCGTGGTCGGGGCCATCAAGGCCTACAAGGGGATCGAACGGCTGGTCGAGGCCTTCAACCTGCTCCTGCAGCGCTCCGAGAAGCCCCGCCGGCTCATCATCGCCGGCGGAGCGGATACGGACCGGCAGACCCGCAGGCTCGTCAGCCAGCTGCGGATGCACCCCTATGTCCTGGTCCAGGACCGCCGTGTCCCGGGGGATCAGGTGCAGCGGCTGCTGCGCGCCGCCGACGTCATGGTCCTGCCGCACGAACGGGCCCTGAACTCCGGTGGTGCCCTGCTGGGGCCGAGCTTCGACCTGCCGCTGGTCGCTGCCCGCGTCGGCGTGCTGCCGGGGTTGCTGTCCGGCGAGTTCACCGAGTTCTTCGACGGACGTTCCGCCCACGACGTGGCCGACGCCCTCGAGCGCGCCGAGCGGCTGATCTCCCCCGGGGCCCGCGCCGCGGCCCGTGCCTTCGCCGAACGGCACCACTGGCGCGTGGTCTCCCCGCAGCTGGCCGTCGCCATCCGGGAGGGCCTGGGCCTGGACGCCGGGCCGCTCGGCACCGCCGCCGGCTCCGGCGCTACCCACGCCGCCGGCGCTGGCGCCACCCACGCCGCCGGCTCCGGCGCCCGGCCATGACCCGTCGCGGTGACCTCGTGGCCGCCTACCGGAACCGGCCGGCGGTCGGGCTGGTCGGGTTCTTCGGCTGGGGGAACTACGGCGACGAGCTCTTCCTGCAGCTCTGGCGGCGGGTGCTCTCGCCCTACTTCGACGTGTCGGTGGTGCACGAGCTGCTGGTCCCGCCCTACCTGGGCCGGGACCCGGAGGAGGTGGCGGACGCCTATGAGGCCATCGTCATCGGGGGCGGGGACCTCGTCCTGACCGACCGCCTCTCCGAGCTGTACTGGCGCCGGGAATGGCTGAGGAGGCCGGTGTACATCTGCGGCGTCGGCGTGACCCTGCACGACCGGCTCCGGCGGCAGCCCGTCATCGACGAGATGGCGGAGTTCTTCGGCCATCCGAACGTGCAGTACATCAGCGCCCGGGACGAGGAGTCGGCCGCCTGGATCCGCGCGCACCTGAGGCCGCGCGTGCCGGTGGAGGTCCACCCGGACCTGGTGTTCGGCATGTCACTGCCGGAACCGGATGCCGACCTGCTGGGCACGGGCGGCCGGCCGACGTTGGGCATCAGCGTCCGGCAGGGCAAGTTCGACCAGGACAACGACTACTCCGGACTGGCCCGCCTCGTCGAGGCGGCCCGGGACCGCGGCTATGCCGTCAGCGTCCTGGAGCTGGGCAATGGGCGGCAGCGGCACCGGGACGCCCCGGCCCTGGCCCAGCTGCCGTTCGTGCCGGACTCGGTGGTCTCGGGCCGGACCACGGACGAGATCTCCGCGGCGATCGGCGCGCTGACCGCCTTCGCCACCATGAAGTTCCACGGACTGCTGGTGGGCCTGCGCTACGGGGTCCCGTCACTGGCCCTGTCCCCGAACACGAAGAACTCCACCCTGCTGGCCGCGATCGGGCGTCCGGACCTCATCGCGGACCTCGACGCCCAGCTGGACCTGGCCCCGAGGCTGCAGGCCCTGGAGGAGCCCCTGGACACCATCGTGATCCGGGGCCTGGAACGGGAGGGAGTGTCCGCCCTGGACGCCGTGGTGCGCCAGATGCGGCTGCAGCTGAACCCGGGGTCGTTCCGGCCCCGGTCGCTGCGGGAGCTCCTTCCCACGCTCGACGAGGTGCTGCCCCCGGCCACCGCCCTGGCCCGCCGCCGGATGCGCCTGGCCCGGATCGACCGGGAGAACGCACGCGCCCGGAGCCGCTAGCTGAACGGGCCGACGCGCCACCCGGCCGGGTGGCGCAGCGCACGGGCCGACGCGCCACCCGGCCGCGTGCCGGTGGTACCGGCCTTCGGGCTAGACGCCGAACTCGTCGATGCGCTCCCCGATGCCGAGCAGCTGGGCGATGGCGGCCGTGGTGCGGTCGGCGGCCCGCCCGTCGCCATAGGGGTTCACGGCCTGGGCCATGGCGTCGTACGCCGCGCGGTCGGTCAGCAGCGTGGAGACCTCCGAGACGATCCGTTCCTCGTCGGTGCCGATGAGCTTGACGGTCCCGGCGGTCACGGCCTCGGGGCGTTCGGTGTTCTCCCGCATGACCAGCACCGGCTTGCCCAGGGACGGGGCCTCCTCCTGGACGCCGCCGGAGTCGGAGAGCACGACCTCGGACAGGTCCATGAGGTGGGTGAACTCGCCGTAGGCCAGTGGCTCCGTCACCAGGACGTTGTCCAGGCCCTCGAGGGCGGGCAGGACGGCCTCGCGGACCACCGGATTGCGGTGCGCCGGCAACACGATGGTCACGTCCGGGAACTGCGCGGCCAGCCGGGCCAGGGCGCGGCCCACGCCGCGCATCGCATCGCCCTGGTTCTCGCGGCGGTGCGTGGTGACGAGCAGGACGCGGCCCTCACCCGATGCCACCCGCTCGGCGAGCGAGCCCAGCTGGGGGTCGGTGAACGGCACCTTCTTCTCGACGGTGGTCAGCAGGGCGTCGATCACCGTGTTGCCGGTCACCACGATGTCGTCCTCCGCCACGGCCTCCTGGAGCAGGTTGGCCCTCGAGGTGGAGGTCGGTGCCAGGTGCAGCGAGGCGATCTGCGAGGTGATCTTGCGGTTGGCCTCCTCCGGGAACGGGGAGAACAGGTTGCCGCTGCGCAGCCCGGCCTCGGCGTGGACCACGGGGACCCCGAGGTAGAACGCTGCGATGGCGCCGGCGGTGGAGGTGGTGGTGTCGCCCTGGACCACGACGGCGTCCGGCTGCTGCTCCTGGATGAGGCTGTCGAGCCCGGCCAGGGTGCGCCCCATGATGCCGTTGAGCGTCTGGTTCGGGAGCATGATGTTCAGGTCGGCGTCCGGGGTGATGCCGAACAGTTCGTTGACCTGGTCAAGCATCTCGCGGTGCTGCCCGGTCACGGTGGTGAAGCACTCGAATCGTTCGTCGGCGTGCAGGGCCCGCACGATCGGGGCCATCTTGATGGCCTCTGGCCGGGTGCCGTAGATCGGCATGATCTTCTTGCGCGTCATCGAATGCTTCCTCGCTGGATGGGGCTCAGGATGGATACGGTCCGTCCCCGATGCTACCGCCGGAGCCGCGGACGGCCGGGGTCAGGGGCATCGTCGCCGGGCCGCCGGCCGCCGGCCGCCCCGGGCCGGGGACGGAGCCGCCCTATACTGTTCGGCAGTGACGACTGCCCCGGCACCCGGGGGCCGTGTCCTGTGGAGATGAACTGGAGAGCACTTGCCGATGAGCACCGAGCGGGCCGACGCGAAGAAGGCCGTCGCGGCAGGACCCGAACACGTGCAGGTGCGCATGTCCGGCCTGGAGCGCGTGGGGGCCCGCCTGCCCCTGCACCACTACCTCGGACGGTTGTGGCGGTACCGGGACTTCATCTTCTTCGAGGCACGGGCCTCCGTGGGCACGCGCAACCGGAACAACCTGCTCGGCAACGTCTGGCTGGTCCTCACCCCGCTGCTGAACGGGCTGACCTACTTCCTGGTGTTCGGCGTCCTGCTGCAGACGAGCCGCGGCGTGGAGAATTACCTGGGCTTCCTCGTCATCGGCGTGTTCATGTTCCAGTTCACCTCCCGGTGCGTGACCCAGGGGGCCAACAGCCTGGTGGCCAACCGGGCCGTGGTCAAGGCGTTCGACTTCCCGCGGGCGGCCATGCCCATCTCGGCCGTGCTCAAGGAGCTGCTGGCCTTCCTGCCGGCGTTGGTGATGATGATCCTGCTCATCCTGGTCCTGCCGGACCAGGAACAGATCACCTGGCGATGGCTGCTGCTGGTCCCCATCCTCTTCCTCCAGGTCCTGCTGGGACTGGGGATCGGCCTGATCCTGGCCCGCTGGGTGTCCCGCGTGCGGGACGTGGCCCAGCTCATCACCTTCGGGATCCGGCTCTGGCTCTACGGGTCCGGGGTGTTCTACTCGGTGGAACGCTTCGTCAGCCACCCGGACATCCTGGCGATCCTGGAGCTCAACCCCATGCACCAGGTCCTGACGATGGCCCGCGAGTCGCTCCTGTACGGGACCAGCCCCGGCTGGGACAACTGGCTGATCCTCGGGGGATGGGCCGTGGGCCTGGCGCTGGTCGGCACCCTCGTGTTCTGGCGGGCCGATGAGAAGTACGGCAAGGAGGAGACCCGATGACCTCGGTGCCGAAGAAGCGCCTCGAGATGTCCGATGTGGACGACGACGATGACGAGGACGACCAGCTCGACCCGTCGGAAGGCCGGACCGCTTCGGCCGGGGACGCCGACGAGACCGCGGCGGAGGTGGCCCCGGCCGACCGCGGCGCGAACCCGGCCCTCGTCCTGGACGGGATCTCCATGACCTTCAAGGTCGCCTCGGCCAAGGCCGAACTGCAGGGCAGGCTGCCGTGGCACAAGCGGATCGTCTACGGGGCTGTACGCCGTGAACCGCGCGTCTCCGTCTACGCGCTGGAGCAGTTCTCGCTGGTGGTGGGAACCGGCGAGTCCCTGGGCGTGGTGGGCCGGAACGGTTCGGGCAAGACCACCCTGAGCCGCATCATCGCCGGAAAGCTGACCCCGACCACCGGACAGGTGTGGGCCCGGAGCACACCGCAGATGCTCGGGGTGTCCCCGGCCCTGGTGCCCAGCATCTCCGGGCGGCAGAACATCATCCTCGGGTGCCTGGCCATGGGCATGCCGCGCGCGGAGGTCATGGCCCGGTTGCCGGAGATCGAGGAGGCCGCCGGACTGGGCGACGCCATCCACCTGCCGATGGAGACGTACTCCTCCGGGATGGGAGGACGGCTGCGGTTCGCGATCGCCACCAGCAAGAACCCGGACATCCTCGTCCTGGACGAGGCCCTGAACACCGGTGACGCACAATTCCGGGACCGGTCGAAGGCCCGCATGGAGAAGCTGCGGGAGCAGGCCGGTGCCGTGGTCCTGGTCAGCCACAACGCCAAGCAGATCACCAGCTCCTGCACCCGGGTCCTCTGGCTGGACGCCGGCCGGGTCATCGCCGACGGCGAGACCGAGGACACCATGTACAACTACCGCAAGTACAACTGGCTCCTGGCCAAGCAGCGTCTCGAGGAGGCCGAGGAGTTCATCATGGGGCTGCGCCGGCAGTACCGCCGCGTGGAGATCGTCCGGGCCTGAGGCGGCGGGCCGGGGCCTCCCGTGGGATGGCCGATAATGGAAGCCAGCCCCGCCCACGACCCGAACCGGACCCATGTACCTCAAGACCCTGACCGTCCGCGGCTTCAAGTCCTTCGCCTCGGCCACCACCTTCCACTTCGAACCGGGAGTGACCGCCGTGGTGGGCCCCAACGGCTCGGGCAAGTCGAACGTCGTGGACGCCCTGGCCTGGGTCATGGGGGAGCAGGGCGCGAAGAACCTGCGCGGCGGGAAGATGGAGGACGTCATCTTCGCCGGGACGGCCGGCCGTGCCCCGCTCGGCCGCGCACAGGTCTCCCTGACGATCGACAACGCCGACGGCGCCCTGCCGATCGAGTACTCCGAGGTCACGATCTCCCGCACCCTGTTCCGCAACGGCGGGTCCGAGTACGCGATCAACGGCAACTCCTGCCGGCTGCTGGACATCCAGGAGCTGCTCTCCGACTCGGGACTGGGCCGGGAGATGCACGTCATCGTCGGCCAGGGCCAGCTCGACCGGATCCTGCAGGCCAGCCCGGAGGAGCGGCGCGGCTTCATCGAGGAGGCCTCCGGTGTCCTGAAGCACCGGCGGCGCAAGGAACGCAGTGTCCGCAAGCTCGAGTCGATGCGGGGGAACCTGGACCGGGTGCGGGACCTGTCGGAGGAGGTCCGCCGCCAACTCGGGCCGCTGTCGAAGCAGGCCAAGACCGCCCGTAAGGCCCAGCGCATCCAGTTCGACGTCCGGGATGCCCGGTCCCGCCTGCTGGCCGATGACGTGCACCGCCAGCAGGCCGAGCTCGCGCGCCTGGGGGCCGGTGACCGGGACCTGGAGGAGGCGGTGTCCCGGGCCGAGGCCGAGGTGGCACGGGCCGAGGAGGCCGCCGCCGACGTCGCCGGCCGCCTCGCCACGGCGGGACAGGCCTCCGCCGCCGCGCGCGAGCACTGGTACCAGCTCTCCACCCTGGCCGAGCGCTACCGGTCACTGGCCGCCGTCGCCGCCGAGCGCGAACGCTCCCGCCGCACGCCCGTGCCGCCTCCCGCCGGACCGGACCCCGCCACGGCCGAGGAGCTGGCCCGGCGCGCCGCAGCCGAGGCCGAGTCCGCCGCCGACGGGGTGGAGCGGTCACGCCGGGAGCTGGCGGAGGCCAGCCGTGACCGCGGCCAGGCCGAACAGGATGCCCGCAGCGCCTCGGACGCCTACACGCGACTGCTGCAGGAGGCCGCCGACCGACGCCGACAGGCCGCCGTCGCCGCCGGCCGCGTCGAGGCCGCCCAGGCCACCGAACGGACCCTGCAGGCCCAGCTCGAACGCGCCCGGACCCGGCTGACGGAGACCGAGGCGGTGGCGGCATCGCTGCGTGCGGAGCTCACCGACCAGCAGGACCGGCTTGCCGGCTCCCTGGAGTCCGAGGAGGAACTGGACGCCGCCTACGAGCAGGCCGCCGGGAGGGCCGACGAGCTGCGTGACCGGAAGCGCCGCCTCGAGGAGGCACTCGCGGCCGCCGAGGCGGCCCACGGGGCTGCGGTCGCCCGCCGCGATGCCCTGGTGGAGGCGCTCGAACCCGAGGCCGGGGCGGCCGCGACGGCCCTCGCCGACCTCTCACCCGTGGCGCTCGCCGAGGTCCTGCGCGTGGACGGTGGCTGGGAGGCGGCCGTGGCGGCGGCGCTGGGGGGCCCGGCGGACCAGCTGGTCCTGCCCGGCCAGGGTTCCGCTGCCGGGGCCATCGAGGCGGCCGGCCGGCTGGGCGCCGAGGGCGCCGGAGACGCGCGGTTGCTGTACGCGGGGGAGCGTCCCGGGCACGACTCCGGTGGACACCCGGCCGAGGCGCTGCCCGAGGGCGTGGTGGACGTGATGGCCGTGGTGAGCATGGATGCCGCCGGTTCCGGCGACGGCCAGGCCGACGCCGGCACCGCACCGTCCGGCACGGCACCGACCAACGCCGCGCCGGTGACCGCCCGTGGCCTCGCCGGGACCGTCCGCACCCTGCTGGCGGGCACGGCGCTGGTGGAGGACCTGGACGCGGCAGTGGCCTGGCTGGACTCCGGGCGCCTTCCGGGGCGACTGCACGGGGCGCCACTACGCCTGGCCACGCGGGACGGCCACCTGGTCGGACCGGGCTGGACCGATGCGCGGGGGTCCGGGGCCGGCAGCCGCCTGGAACGCCAGGCCGCGGCGGACGAGGCCGCCCGGGTGGCCACCGAGGCCGGCCACGAGGTGGAGCGGCTGCGCTTCCAGCGCGGCGGGCTGGAACGGGAGGTCCAGGAGGCCGAGGCCGCCGAGCGGTCCGCGCTGGACGCGCTGAACGACTCGGACGCCCGCTTCACGGCAGTCACCGAGCAGCTGGCCCGGTTGAACGAGCAGCTGGCCGGGGCCACCGACGGCGCCCGGCGCCAGCGTGCCGAGCTCACCGGGCTCCAGGACCGGCTCGCGGAGGCGACGGCCGCCGTCGCCGCGGCCGAGGAACGCGCCCGGGCGGCGCTTGCGGCCCAGGAGGCCCCGGGCTCCGATGACGGGACCGGCGCGGGGACGGACGGCCACGGTCCCGGCGGCGGCCACCAGGGGGCTGACGGTCCGGGGCACCCCGCGGCCGAGCCCGATCCGGCCGCCCGGGACGCCGCCGAGCAACGTGCCGCCGAAGCCCGTCACCGCGAGACCGAGGCCCGGCTCGCCCTGCGTGCCGCCGAGACGGTCCACTCCCAGGCGGCATCCCGGGCCGAGCAGGCCCGCCGGCAGGTGGCGGCGTCCACCCTGGCCCACCGCGAGCGCGAACGGGCCGAGCGGGCCCGGACGGCCTGGCTGAGCCGCATCGCGGCGGTGTCCTCGGCCCTGGCGCAGGGCCTGGAGCGGCTCGAGGGGGCCGTCGCCCGCGCCGACCGGGATCGGACCGACCTGGACCGGCAGGGGGAGGAACTCGCCGCCGAGCGCCAGCGGCTCCAGCGAGCCGCGGAGGAGCACCGAGCCGCCGCGGCCCGGGCCAAGGACCGCCTGCACGCGGCCCGGATGGACCGGCAGGAGCAGCAGCTGCGGCTCGACCAGCTGGTCGAGCGCGCCCGGGAGGACCTGGGCATGACGCCGGAGTTCCTGATCGAGCACTACGGCCCGCAGGTCCCGGTCCCGCTGGCGCCCCCTGCCGCCGCGACGGGCCCGGCCTCGGTGGACGCAGACGCCGGTCCCTCCGGCGTCGACGCCGGAGGTTCCGCCGAGGCGGACACGTCCGCCGCGGGACCCGGCGCGGCCCCCGCGGACGAGACGGTGGACACGCTGGAGACGGCCCCGTACGACCGCGAGGAGCAGCAGAAGCGGCTGCGCCGGGCCGAGCGGGAACTGGCGGCCCTCGGCCGGGTCAACCCGCTGGCCCTGGAGGAGTTCGCCGCGGTGGAGGAGCGGCACCGGTTCCTGACCGGCCAGCTGCAGGACCTGGACGCCAGCCGCCGCGACCTGCTGAAGATCATCCAGGACGTGGACGACACCGTGCTGCGCGTCTTCCGGTCAGCCTTCGAGGACACGGCCGCCCAGTTCCAGCACGTCTTCGGCACCCTGTTCCCCGGGGGCGAGGGCCGGCTCTTCCTCACGGATCCGGAGAACCTGCTGGAGTCGGGCGTGGAGGTGGAGGCCCGCCCTGCCGGCAAGAAGGTCAAGCGGCTCTCCCTGCTCTCCGGTGGAGAACGCTCCCTGGCCGCTGTGGCCATGCTGGTGGCGATCTTCAAGGCCCGGCCCAGCCCGTTCTACGTCATGGACGAGGTGGAGGCCGCGCTGGACGACACCAACCTCGGGCGGCTGCTGGAGATCTTCCGGGAGCTGCAGCAGGACAGCCAGCTGATCATCATCACCCACCAGAAGCGAACCATGGAGGTCGCGGACGCCCTCTACGGCGTCTCGATGCGGGGCGACGGCGTCAGTACCGTCATCAGCCAGCGTCTGGACGCTGCCCGGGTGTCGCCGGGGGACTGACCTTCGGCAGCGCCCCGGTGCGCGGCCCGCCCGGGGCGACCGGCAGGTTGGTCTCCGGGGCGAAGGCCCAGGAGATGGCCCCGACCGCCAGGATGCCGCCCGTCAGGGCGAAGGCCCAGCCGAAGCCGGCCGAGTCCACGACGAGGCCGGCCAGCAGCGGCCCCGAGATCGCCCCGAGGTCGGAGGCCATCTGCGCGGTGGACATCACCGGGCCGGCCTTGCGGTCCTGGCCGACAAGGTCGGCGATGGCCGCCTGCTGGGGTGCGTTGAGCAGGCCGGTGCCCGCACCGGCGACGACGCACAGCGCCAGGAACAGCCACGGGTCGTCCATCCAGCCGATGAAGGCCGTGCCGGCGGCGGCCACGAGCAGGCCGATGATGATCAGGGGCTTGCGCCCGTGCACGTCCGAGAGCCGGGAGGAGAAGGTGACCGCCACGATGTTGCCGGCGGCGAACAGGGACAGGGCCGCACCGGCGATCTGCGGACCGTCCAGCCAGAAGCCGGCGCCCGTGAACGCGGTCGCCGCCAGCAGCGGGGTCAGGGAGTTGCGGATGCCGAAGGTGGCCCAGCCGTTGGCGAAGAATGACGTCAGCGCGGCCCGGTAGGAGTGGTTCTCCCAGGCCTCGGCGACCTGCATGGTCGGACGGGTGTCCGGCTTGCCCCGGTCCGCCAGCCGTGAGTCCCGGAGCAGCACGAACACCAGCCCGGCGGCGATCACCAGGGAGATGCCGTAGATGAGGAACGGCACCCGGTAGCCGAAGACGGCCAGCACCGAGCCCACCACCGGACCGGCGATGTTGCCGATGAGGAAGGCCGAGGCATAGGCACCGGACACCCGGCCCCGGATGGACGGGGGAGACTTGCGGGCCAGGAAGGCCATCGCGGACACCGTGAACAGGGTGGAGCCGATCCCCCCGAGCCCCCGGAACACCAGCAACTGCCAGTAATCCTGGGAGAAGGCGACGAGGAACATCGAGGCAGCCACGATGAGCACCCCGGCCATGTACATCGGGGTCTCGCCGAACCGGTTGGTGGCGCGGCCGGAGAGCGGGGCGAACAACAGCCGGGTCAGGCCGAAGGCGGAGACCACCGCGGACACCGCGGTGGCGGAGGCGTTGAAGGACTGGGCGTACTGGGGCAGCACCGGGGCGATGAGGCCGAAGCCGATGGCGATGATGAACGCGGCGACGATCAGGACCTTGATCTCCCGGGGGATGGGGAGCCGTTCTCCCTTCACGCGTGCCATATGCACCATCCTCCCACGAGGACTTGCGGGGACCCGCTGTGACAGACTGGAGCGGTGGACCCCATCATTCTGATCACCGTTGCTGTCATCCTCATCGTCGGCATCAGCCTGCTGCTGTTCCTCGACCGGCGGCCGAAGCTGCCCCGCGGGACCTATCCGACCACCCGTGACGCCAACGATCCAGCGCCGGGCGAGGCGCCGGCACTCCTGGACCGTCCCGGGACGGACCAGACCGTCGTCGGGGACGTGGCCGCGGCCGACTCCGAGCTGCTCGACGAGGACCGCGCCGCCGTCGCCGAGCCGGAGTCCGGCACGGCCGTCGCGGAGCCCGAGGCCCCCGCCGCGCCGGAGCTGGAGAAGCCGGCCCCCGCAGCCGGACGCCTGGCCCGGCTGCGCGCCCGGCTGGCGAAGTCCAACAACATCTTCGGCAAGGGCCTGCTCGCCCTGCTGTCCACGGACAACATCACGGACGACGTCTGGGACGAGGTCGAGGAGACGCTGCTGCTGGCGGACCTCGGCACCGAGCCGACCATGGAACTGGTGGACACGCTGCGCGAGCGGGTCACCGTCGAGGGCTCCCGGGACCCGCAGCACGTCAAGGCCATGCTGCGGGAGGAACTGGTCAGGATGGTCGACCCGACCATGGACCGCCGCCTCGCCGCCTCCCGCAAGGACGGCCGCCCGGCCGTCATGATGGTCGTCGGCGTCAACGGCGTCGGCAAGACCACCACGGTCGGCAAGATCGCCCGCGTGCTGGTGGCCGAGGACCGCCAGGTGGTGCTCGGCGCCGCCGACACCTTCCGCGCCGCCGCCGCCGAGCAGCTCGCCACCTGGGGCGCCCGCGTCGGCGTGGACACCGTCCGCTCGGAGGAGGACGGGGCGGACCCGGCCTCGGTGGCCTTCGACGCCGTGCGGACCGGCATCGACCAGGAGGCCGACGTGGTCATCGTGGACACCGCCGGACGCCTGCAGAACAAGGCGAACCTGATGGACGAGCTGGGCAAGATCAAGCGCGTCATCGAGAAGCAGGCGACCGTGGACGAGGTCCTGCTCGTCCTGGACGCGACCACCGGCCAGAACGGCCTGAGCCAGGCCAAGGTGTTCGCCGAGGTCGTCAACATCACCGGCATCGTGCTGACCAAGCTGGACGGCACCGCCAAGGGGGGCATCGTCATCGCCATCCAGCGCCAGCTCGGCGTGCCGGTGAAGCTCATCGGACTCGGCGAGGGCCCGGACGACCTCGCACCGTTCCAGGCCGAGGGCTTCGTGGACGCCCTTCTCGAGGACTGAGCGGAAACGACCCGTTAACGCGGTCCACCGGTTCGTCACACACTCGAAACACCCCTGCGGGCACCGTGAAACACGGTGCCCGCAGTCTTTAACCCATGTCCGGTGACGCCACCCCCGGCCCCGGTTGACAGGTGAGAGAGGAACGAGCTGTGGAAGCTATTGAACTGACAGCCGGCCACGTCTGGACGATGGTGTGCGCCGGACTGGTCCTGCTGATGACACCGGGGCTGGCCTTCTTCTACGGCGGGCTGACGCGCGCCAAGGCCTCGCTGAACATGATGATGATGTCCTTCATCTCCATCGGGCTGGTCGCCGTGGTGTGGGTCCTGTGGGGCTACACCATGAGCGGCGGGGACGGTATCGCGCAGCTGTTCGGCAACCCCTTCGCCGACGTCGGCCTGTATGGGACGGTCGGGACCGAGGACCTGATCGGCATCGGCTTCGGGGCGACCTTCGCCATCATCACGGTGGCCCTGATCTCCGGGGCGATCGCCGACCGGGCCAAGTTCAGCACCTGGGTCGTCTTCGTCCCCGTCTGGGTCACCCTGGTGTACTGCCCGCTGGCCTTCATGGTGTGGGGCGGCGGACTGCTGGGCGCGGACGGCGCCATCGGCGGCGCCATCGGCGAGGCCGTCGACTTCGCCGGAGGCCTCGTGGTCCACATCTCCGCCGGCGTGGCCGCCCTGGTCCTGGCGCTGCTGTTGGGCAAGCGCCAGGGCTTCGGCACCGACCCGGGCCACCGACCCCACAACATCCCCTTCGTGATGCTCGGCGCGGCCCTGCTGTGGTTCGGCTGGTTCGGCTTCAACGGCGGTGCCGCCTCCGACGCCGCCCAGGCCGGCCTCATCTGGGTCAACACCCTGGCGGCCCCGGCGGCGGCCATGCTCGGCTGGACCGTCACCGAGACCCTCCGCGGCCATCGGGCCACCTCGATCGGCACCGCCTCGGGCATCGTGGCCGGGCTGGTGGCCATCACCCCGGCCTGCGCCTACGTCGACCCGGTCGGCGCTCTCGTCATCGGCGTGGTCGCCGGCGTGGCCTGTGCCCTGGCCGTGAACCTCAAGTACAAGCTCGGCTTCGACGACTCCCTCGACGTGGTCGGCCTGCACCTGGTGGCCGGCGTCCTCGGCACCGTCCTGATCGGTCTGCTGGGCCTTCCCATGGAGGACGGACGCGCCGGGCTGTTCTACGGCGGCGACGCCTCGCTGCTGCTGGCCCAGTTCGTCGCCGTGCTCTTCGCCGTCGTCTACGCCGGCGTGGTGACCCTGCTCATCGGGGCCGTCCTCAAGGCCGCCATGGGCTGGCGGGTCACCCCGGAGGACGAGGAGATGGGCATCGACCAGGCCCAGCACGCCGAGATCGCCTACGAGTTCGGCGGCGGCGGACTGGGCACGGCCTATGCCGCGAACTCCCCGGCCGAGGCCGCCGGCCCCGTCCCGGCCGCCGGCCCCGTGTCCGCCGGGGCCCAGCCCGCGGAACGCGGGGGAGTTGATACCCTTGGAAACCGGTAGTTTCCGCCCCGCGCGGTCACGGCCGCGCTGAGGTGACCGCTCGAGGGGCGGGCCGCACGCTGCGGCCCGCCCCGTCGTCGTCGCCGGGAGCCGCCGCCCGCAGCATGACCCGAAGCGCGGACCCTCCAGGGGCCCGCACCGCACACCGAAGGAAAGTGCACCGCCGTGTTCAACTCCCTGTCCGACCGCCTGGCCGCCACCTTCAAGAACCTGAAGGGCAAGGGACGGCTGTCCGAGGCGGACATCGACGCCACGGCCCGCGAGATCCGCCGGGCGCTGCTGGATGCCGACGTCGCCGTCCCGGTGGTGCGGGAGTTCATCGGCCACATCAAGGAGCGCGCCCTCGGCGAGGAGGTCAGCCAGGCGCTCAATCCGGGTCAGCAGGTCGTCAAGATCGTCAACGACGAGCTGGTGAACATCCTGGGCGGCGAGACCCGCCGGCTGCACCTGGCCAAGAACCCGCCGACCGTCATCATGCTGGTGGGCCTGCAGGGTGCCGGCAAGACCACGCTGGCCGGCAAGCTCTCCAAGCACCTCAAGGGACAGGGCCACACCCCGATGCTGGTCGCCGCCGACCTGCAGCGCCCGAACGCGGTGCGCCAGCTCCAGATCAACGGCGAGCGGGCCGGCGTGCCCGTCTTCGCTCCCCATCCCGGTGTCTCCAGCGAGTTCGAGGACGCCACCGGCGACCCGGTGCAGGTGGCCCGCGACGGCATGGCCGAGGCCCGCTCCCGGTACAACGACATCGTCATCATCGACACGGCCGGCCGGCTCGGCGTGGACCAGGAGCTGATGCGCCAGGCCGCGGACATCCGCGCCGCGGTCCAGCCGGACGAGGTCCTGTTCGTCCTCGACGCCATGATCGGCCAGGACGCGGTGGCCACCGCCCAGGCCTTCAACGAGGGCGTCGGCTTCACGGGCGTGGTGCTGTCCAAGCTCGACGGCGACGCGCGCGGCGGTGCCGCACTCTCGGTGCGCTCGGTGACGGGCAAGCCGGTCATGTTCGCGTCCACGGGCGAGAGCCTGGACGACTTCGAGGTGTTCCACCCGGACCGGATGGCCTCGCGCATCCTGGACATGGGCGACGTGATGAGCCTGATCGAGCAGGCCGAGCGCAGCTGGGACAAGACCGAGGCCGAGAAGATGGCCAGGAAGTTCGTCGACCAGGAGGACTTCACCCTCGACGACTTCCTGGACCAGATGCAGCAGATCAAGAAGATGGGCTCGATGAAGAAGCTGCTGATGATGATGCCCGGGGCCCAGGGCATGCGCCAGCAACTGGAGCAGTTCGACGACCGCCAGGTCGACCGCATCGAGGCCATCATCCGTTCGATGACCCCGCACGAGCGGGTGGCCCCGAAGATCATCAACGGCTCGCGCCGGGCGCGCATCGCCCGGGGGTCCGGAGTCCAGGTCTCCGAGGTCAACGGACTGCTGGAGCGCTTCGGCCAGGCCCAGAAGATGATGAAGAAGATGGCGGCCGGCGGCGGCATGCCCGGGATGCCGGGGATGCCCGGTGGCGGTGGCGGGGCGCGCAAGGCCAAGGGCAAGGGCAAGAAGGCCAAGCCGCGTTCGGGAAATCCGGCGAAGGCCGCCCAGGAGATGCGCGAGCTGGAGGAGCGCCGCAAGCGCTCCGGCGCCCCGGCACCGGGCTCGGCCTTCGGCCAGGGCGCCGAGGGCGCCGGGTTCGACCCGTCGTCCCTGAACCTGCCCAAGGGCTTCGAGAAGTACCTCGGCGGGGGTCCCGGCCAGTAGGCGGGCCGGTGGCCGGCCCCCGGCAGATGCGGGGCGCCTAACGGGCGGCCCTGCCGGGGGCAGCCGTGTCCTGCTGGGGGTGCTGCCGCATGTACTCGTCCAGGACGTACACGATGGGCACCTCATGCGCTGCGGCGATGGCCCGCAGGTCGATGACGGTGGCGTTGACGGGGATAGGCGGCAGGCCGCTCACGATGGTTCTCCTGGGGTGGGGCGGCGCTGGAGCGCCCGGCGGACAGCAGGGATGACCGGTCCTCTGGACGGGGCTTGGCTCCATTGAAGCCCGGGAACGCGGCGTTGGCCAGCCACGATGCGGCAACGGCGATCCGGCGGGGAGGGCCTGGTCACACTCGGGTCACGGTGGAATAGTTGAAGAGTCAACCGTGTTGTGGTGGGTGTAAGGCGCAGTCCGCCGTGGCGGGAACTGTGCCGGCGCCCCGCACCCGAGCCGAACCAGGAGTCCTGATGTCCTTCACCGTTGACCCGGCAACCGCCTCCCTGAACCACCAGTCCATCAGCGGCCGTCCCGTGGACGAGTTGCTGCCGGCCGGCCTGACCATGGGGATGGTCACCCTCAAGACGGACGACGTCCCGCGGTTGCGCTCCTACTACGAGCAGGCCCTGGGCCTGGTCCCGGTGGCCGAGGACGGCCCCAGCGTCATCCTGGGACGGGCCGGCGTTCCGCTGGTCGGCATCGAGGAGGGCCGGGGCCTGAAGCTGCCGGGCGAGGGGGAGGCGGGGCTGTACCACGTGGCCATCCTCTTCGAGCAGGCTGCCGACCTGGCCGCCACCGTGTACTCCGCCGTGCGTCATGACCCGACGAGGTTCGTGGGCAGCTCCGACCACTACGTCTCCGAGGCCTTCTACTTCCAGGACCCGGACAACAACGGTATCGAGCTGTACATCGACCGTCCCCGCTCGGCGTGGACCTGGCTGCCCAATGGCCAGGTGGACATGGCCACCGTCTACCTGCCCTGGGACAGATTTCTCAACACCCACCTCACCGAGGACGCCGTGGCGAACCTGCGGACCACCCCGGCCTCCGTCGGCCACGTCCACCTGCAGGTCGGCGACGTGCACCAGGCGGAGGACTTCTACGTGAACGAGCTGGGCTTCGAGAAGACGACGGCGCTGGGCACCATGGCCTTGTTCGTCTCCGCCGGGGGGTACCACCACCACATGGCCATGAACACGTGGAACTCCACCGGTGTCGGGCCGCGCCGCAACACCCTGGGCCTCGGCAGCGTCCAACTCACCCTGCCGCAGGGTGAGGGCCTGGAGGCTGCCGAGGACCGGCTGAAGACCGCCGGGCGCGCCACGCAGCGTACCGACCGGGGCCTGGAGGTCCGCGACCCGTGGAACACCCTGCTGGTGCTCTCCGAGGCCGGATCAGAGGGTGGGCCCGCGTCCGAGTAGGAGAATCCGCCGCCGGTCTGGCAGAATGTACGGGTACTGAACCGCCGTCCGGGCGACCCTCTATCCACCGGGCGGTCGTTCCGTCAGCAGGACAGGGCCCGTGCCAACCCCACGGCCGGCGCCCGCACTGCGCCCAGACCAAGAACCAGGAGCTACCACACCCGTGGCCGTTAAGATCCGTTTGAAGCGCTTCGGCAAGATGCGCGCACCGTTCTACCGCATCGTCGTCGCCGACTCCCGCACCCGCCGGGACGGCCGGGCGATCGAGGAGATCGGCAAGTACCACCCCACCGAGGAGCCCTCGTTCATCGAGGTCAACTCCGAGCGTGCCCAGTACTGGCTCTCCGTGGGCGCCCAGCCCACCGAGCAGGTCATGGCACTGCTGAAGATCACCGGTGACTGGCAGAAGTTCAAGGGCCTGCCGGGCGCCGAGGGCACCCTGAGGACCCGGCAGCCGAAGGAGGCCTTCGTGGCCCCCGAGAAGGGCTCGGTCATCATCCCCGAGGCCATCACGCCGAAGAAGGACGCGACTGAGGCTCCGGCCGAGGAAGCCGCCGAGGCCCCGGCCGAGGAGACCACCGAGGCCTCGGCCGAAGAGAAGTCCGAGTGACCATGCTCCAGGAGGCGCTGGAACACCTGGTCCGGGGAATCGTCGATTCGCCCGATGACGTCCAGGTGGACCTGCGCACCAACCGTCGTGGTGAGGTCCTCGAGGTCCGCGTGGACCCCGCCGACCTCGGCCGCGTCATCGGCCGCCAGGGGCGCACCGCCACCGCACTGCGCACCGTACTGGACGGCCTCGCCGGCCATCCGGTCCGCGTGGACGTGGTGGACACGGACCGCCGCCGGTAGCCACCGGCCGGTCCCGCCCCCGGCCCGACGGCCGGTCGCATGACATGATGGCCCGTGTCCGGATCCGTCCGGGCGCGGGCCATCGTCGTCCCGTGGCCCGGACCGCCCGGCCATCCCAGTGAGCACCACCAGTCGAAAGGAACCCGCGCCATGCCCGAGAGCTCCACCAGCCAGCAGGACAGTGTCCGCGTGGCTCGGATCGGGAAGCCGCACGGCATCCGGGGAGATGTCACCGTACAGCTGTTCACGGACGATCCCGAGTCGCGCTTCGTGCCGGGCACCGTGCTCGAGGGCCGGCGGGCCTCCGGCGGCCGGGACGGTGACCTCACCGTCGTGCGGGCCCGCTGGAACAAGGACATCCTGCTGCTGGCCTTCGAGGAGGTCACCGACCGCAACGGCGCCGAGGAACTGCGCGGGACGGAGCTGTACGCCGCACCGGACGAGCCCGGCGAGGACGAGGGCTGGTACGAGGACGACCTGCTGGGACTGGCCGTCGTCGTCGACGGCGCCCGCGTCGGCACCGTGACCGGGCTGGTCACCGGCGAGGTCCAGGACCTGCTGCAGGTCGAGCTCGAGTCGGGGGCGGAGGCCCTGGTGCCCTTCGTGGAGGAGATCGTGCCCGAGGTCGACGTCGAGGCCGGCACCGTCACGCTCGACCCCCCGCCCGGGCTGCTCACCCTCAACGAACCGGAGCCCGGGCAGCCGTGAGGATCGACGTCGTCACCATCTTCCCGGAGTACCTCGCGGCCCTGGACGTCTCGCTCATCGGCAAGGCCCGCCGGGACGGACTGCTGGACATCCACGTCCACGACCTGCGCGAGCACGCCTTCGACCGTCACCGCACCGTGGACGACACCCCGTACGGCGGCGGCGCCGGCATGGTGATGAAGCCCGAGCCCTGGGCGCTGGCGCTGGAGGCCATCGCCGACGCCGGCCGCGCGGAGTCGCCGGACCGCCCCGTCCTGCTGGTGCCGACGCCGTCGGGCCGGCCGTTCAGCCAGTCCCTGGCGCAGGAACTGTCCGGTGCGGGGCACCTGGTGGTGGCCTGCGGGCGGTACGAGGGGATCGACGAGCGGGTGTTCCACTGGGCGAGCGACCTGTACGACGTGCGCCTGGTGTCCCTGGGCGACTACGTCCTCAACGGCGGCGAGGTGGCCGCGCTGGCCATGATCGAGGCCATCGGGCGCCTGGTGCCCGGCGTCGTGGGCAACCCCGAGTCCCTGGTCGAGGAATCGCACAGCGACGGGCTGCTGGAGTACCCCGTCTACACCAAGCCCGCCTCCTGGCGCGGGCACGAGGTGCCCGAGGTCCTGCTCTCCGGCGACCACGGCAGGGTGGCCGCGTGGCGTCACGCCCAGCAG
This sequence comes from Micrococcus sp., assembly GCA_029961105.1. Classification (GTDB taxonomy): domain Bacteria; phylum Actinomycetota; class Actinomycetes; order Actinomycetales; family Micrococcaceae; genus Citricoccus. The sequence continues at coordinate 214,050 of JASBVO010000008.1, forward strand.
CTCGAGCGGACCCGGGACCGGCGCCCGGACCTGCTGCCCACCCCGGAGCCCGACGCCGGCTGATCGTGGGCTGGCGGGCCGGTCGACGGCCCGGCCGGTGGCGCGGACCGGCTGGCAGCCCGCCGCCGGATCTGGCATAATGGGGCGCTGTGTCAACTGGACATCCGACCTGCCACAGGGGGCGGATGCCGACAGTATGGCCAGCCGGCGCCCATCAGGGGCTGACCGGTCACCAGCCTGGGCACGCCCATCCCGCCACCCCGTCTCCGGGGTACCGGCCGGCGTGTCACCGATCACGTGGATGACCTGTGGCGTCCGCCAGGAGTATCAGCATGCATATTCTCGACTCCGTCGATGCCGCCTCGCTGCGCAGCGACGTCCCCGACTTCCGTCCCGGCGACACCGTCAAGGTGCACGTGAACATCATCGAGGGCAAGACCGCCCGCGTCCAGGTGTTCCAGGGCTTCGTGATGGGCCGCCAGGGCCACGGCGTCCGCGAGACCTTCCGCGTCCGCAAGGTGTCCTTCGGCGTGGGCGTGGAGCGTACCTTCCCGGTGCACTCCCCGGTCGTGGACAAGATCGAGCTCGTCACCCGCGGTGACGTGCGCCGCGCCAAGCTGTACTACATGCGCGATCGCCACGGCAAGGCCGCCAAGATCAAGGAGAAGCGGGACTTCACCGCGGTCTCCAAGGGCAACAAGAAGGCCTGATCGGCCCCCACGTGCCGCAGACGCAGCGCCACGGGCGCCGGAACCCCTCGGGGGACCGGCGCCCTTCTCGTACCGCGGCCCCCGCCGGCCGGCGCTCCGCCCGGCGCTGGGCACTGCCGGTGGCCGCCGTGGCCGTCCTGGCGCTGCTGGCCTCGGCCGTGCTGCGCAGCACCGTGGCGGACCTGTACCTGGTCCCCTCCGGGTCCATGGAGCCCCTGTTGCGCCAGGGGGACCGCATCAGCGTGGACCGGGACGCCTACCGGTCCGCGCCGGTGGAGCGCGGAGACGTGGTGGTGGTGGACGGGGAGGGCAGCTTCGTCCCGTACGACTCCCGGCCGGCACCGCTGCGGTGGGGCAGCGACGCCCTGCAGTGGCTGGGCCTGGTCCCGGACACCACCGCCTACGTCAAGCGGGTGGCCGCCGTGGGCGGGGACACGGTGAGCTGCTGTTCCGCGGGCGGACTGCTCGAGGTCAACGGCGAGGAGATCGCCGAGGACTACCTGGCCGGCCCGCCGCCGGCCTCCCGCATCGAATTCACCGCCGAGGTCCCCGCCGGCCGCGTGTTCCTGCTGGGGGACAACCGGCACGCCTCCGTGGACTCCCGGTCCCTGCTGGGCGCGCCCGGGGGCGGGATGATCCGCGAGTCCAAGGTCATCGGCCGGGTGGACGCCATCGCCTGGCCGCCCGGGCGGCGCACCGGTATCCCGGCCGGGGGCGGACGGTAGAGTGGACAGCCGGACCAGCGGAGAGGACGACGAGATGGCCCAGGACAGCAGCGACGGGACGGCCACCCAGCCGTCGACCGGCCGCCGGCTCTGGCTGGCCGTGCGCGAGGTCGTGCTGATCATCCTCATCACCATCCTGGCCTCCTTCCTGGTCAAGACCTTCCTGTTCCGCGCCTACTACATCCCGTCCGGCTCGATGGAGCAGACCCTGCAGGTCAACGACCGCATCTTCGTCAACCTGCTGGTGCCGGGCCCGTTCGAGGTCGACCGCGGGGACGTCATCGTGTTCGAGGACACCAAGGGCTGGCTGGGCCAGCCGGTGCCCCAGCCGACCAACGCCGTCCGCGAGGCCCTGGAGTTCATCGGCCTGATGCCGGACTCCTCCGAGCAGCACCTGGTCAAGCGGATCATCGGCATGCCCGGTGACCGCGTCGAATGCTGCTCGGACACCGGGCAGCTGACCGTCAACGGCGTGGCCGTGGACGAGCCCTACCTGCACCCGGGGTCCGCGCCCTCCGACATCCCCTTCGACATCACCGTCCCCGAGGGGCACCTGTGGGTCATGGGAGACCACCGTGACGCCTCCGCGGACTCCCGCGTGCACCAGGACGGACCCGGAAACGGCTTCATCAGCCTGGACGACGTCACCGGCCGGGCCGAGGTCATCGCCTGGCCCGTCAGCCGGTGGGGAGACGCCGGCGGCGACCGGGACGCCTTCGAGTCCGTCCCCGATCCCGACCCGGCGCTCACGGGTGCCGCCGGCGAAGCAGGATGAGCACCACGGCACCGACCCGCTCCGTCCCGCAGGCCGCACGCCGCCGGACCGTCCCGATGCCCGGGCTGGACGTGGAGTCCTCGCTGGTGGCAGCCCAGCTGTCGGAAGGCGGCGCCGGGGCCCTCGTGGCCGGCATGGACGAGGTCGGCCGTGGAGCGCTGGCCGGCCCGGTGAGCGTCGGTGTCGTGGTCGTGCGCCTTCCCGACGTCGGCCCCGTCCCCGGGGTGCGCGACTCCAAGGCGCTGAGCCCCGCGCGCCGCGAGGCGCTGGTCCCGCAGGTGCTCGCATGGGGTGCGGCGGCCGCCGTCGGGCACGCCGGGCCGGCCGAGATCGACCGGTACGGGATCTCCGCGGCGCTGGCCCTGGCCGGACGCCGGGCCTGGCACCGGGTGGTCCAGGACCTCGGCGCCCAGCCCGACGTGCTGCTGCTGGACGGCCGGGACGACTTCCTGCCCCGGGCGCCGCTCGAGGCCTGCGAGGGCCTGTGCGCCGGCCCCGAGCGGGTGCACCTGCAGGTCAAGGCCGACGCGACGTGTGCGACCGTGGCCGCCGCGTCCATCCTGGCCAAGGTCGAACGGGACGGACTGATGACCCGCCTGGCGGGGGAGCACCCGGCCTACGGCTGGGACGGCAACAAGGGCTACGGGGCCGCCATGCACCGTGCGGCCCTGGTCGACCTCGGGCCGAGCCCGCACCACCGGCTGAGCTGGCGCCTGGTGCCGGAACCGCAGGCGCCCGCGCAGCCGGTCCTGTCATGGGAGGACTCCGGCGAGGGCGCCGGGGCAGAATGGACGGCATGAGCGGCGACGAACTCGAGAACTACGAAGCCGAGATGGAGCTGCAGCTCTACCGGGAGTACCGTGACGTGGTCGGGCTGTTCCGCTACGTGGTGGAGACCGAGCGGCGGTTCTACCTGGCCAACGCCGTCGAGCTCAAGGCGCGCTCCGAGGGCGGGGAGGTGTTCTTCGAGGTGCTCATGGAGGACGCCTGGGTCTGGGACATCTACCGGACCGCCCGGTTCGTCAAGCGCGTCCGGGTGCTCAGCTTCAAGGACGTCAACGTCGAGGAACTCCCGCAGCGCGACGACCTCCAGCTGCCGCAGGACGGTCCGGCACTGGGCTGACCCCGGCCCGCTCGCGGTGATTCCCGGCGCCGGCCGGCCGCACCGGCCAGGAGGCCGGGTCCCGGCACGCGTCGGCCATTCCACAACCGCCGGTTTGCCCGGGGTCGTCCACACTGGGCCCCTCCGGCGGCCCATGCCGCCCCCGCCCGCGTCAGGCTGGTCGTGGAGGTGGAGCAATGGAACAATCCGCAACGGCCCGCAAGGGGTCCGGGGCCTCGGCTGCCCACACGGCGCTCGGCCGGTTCGGCGAGGACGTCGCCGCCGGGTGGCTCGAGGACCAGGGCTACCAGGTGGTCGACCGCAACTGGCGCGGCACCGGTGGTGAGCTGGACCTGGTGGCCATCCACCAGGGCTGGTGGGTGGCGGTCGAGGTCAAGACCCGCCGGGGCACCGGCTTCGGCCACCCGTTCGAGGCGATCAGTCCCCGCAAGCTGAGGCGGCTGTACGGACTGGCGCACCAGTGGGGTGCGGCCCATCCGGACGCCGGGCGGCTGGCGGGGTGGCGCGTGGACGCCGTCTCGGTGCTGCTGCCCTCCGGTGGGGGACTGGCCGTGGAAGTGCTCAAGGACATCCGGCCATGAGCAGGGCGCCGGTCATGGGCCGGACCCTCGCCGTGGCGCTGACCGGGATGCACGGCCACCTGGTCGAGGTGGAGGCGGACATTGGCCAGACGCTGCCGGGATTCGTCCTGCTGGGCCTGCCGGACCAGTCCCTGCAGGAGAGCAGGGACCGGATCAAGGCCGCCTCGCGCAACTCCGGACTGCCCCTGACCCGGCGGCACCTCACCGTGAACCTGGTCCCCGCGGCACTGCACAAGCGCGGGCCCGGGTTCGACTTGGCCATCGTCATGGCCTCCTACGCCGCCGACGGGCAGGTGCGCAACGTCGACGCCGCGGTGTTCCTGGCCGAACTCGGCCTGGACGGCCGGCTCCGCCACGCGCCGGGCATCCTGCCGAGCGTCATGGCCGCGGTGGACGCCGGTTATCCCGAGGTCGTGGTCGCCGAGGAGTCCTTGGAGGAGGCTGCCCTGGTCCCGGGAGCCCGGGTGCGGGGCTTCAGAACCCTGCACGACGTCATCCGGGCCTTCGGCGGAGTGCCGGAGGCGCCGCCTCTCGTCCCCTCGGTGCCGTCCGGGCCGGTACCGGTTCCGGTGGAGATGGAGGGGGCCGGCAACGGGCCCGGCGGTGGATTCGCCGGCCCGGAGGGGCCGGCGCCGGACCTGGTGGACGTCTCGGGACAGTACGAGGCCCGGTTCGCCCTCGAGGTGGCGGCGGCCGGCGGCCACCACCTGTTCCTGGAAGGAAGCCCGGGCGCCGGCAAGACGATGCTGGCCGAACGGCTCTCCGGAATCCTGCCGCCACTGGACGACCGGACGGCACTGGAGGCCACTGCGGTCCGGTCCCTGAGCGGACGGACCCGGGACGTGACCGGACTGCTCCGCCATGCTCCGTACCAGGCGCCGCACCACTCGGCCTCCATGGCGTCGCTGGTCGGGGGTGGCTCCGGGGTGGCGCGGCCCGGCGCGGCATCGTTCGCCCACGGCGGGGTGCTGTTCCTGGACGAGGCGCCCGAGTTCGACCGGCGCGTCCTGGACGCCCTGCGCCAGCCGCTGGAGTCGGGGACGGTCACCCTGCACCGGTCCGGCGGGACGGTGCGCTACCCCGCGCGGTTCCAGCTGGTGCTGGCCGCGAACCCCTGTCCGTGCGGATGGGGCGGCGGCCGCGGGAGCCGGTGCCGGTGCACCTCGATCCAGCGCCGGCGCTACTACGGCAGGCTGTCCGGTCCGCTGCTGGACCGGGTGGACATCCAGGTGACCGTGCCAGCCGTCGACGCCTCGGCACTGACCTCGGGACCGGCCGGGGAGGACTCGGCCACCGTGCGCAGCCGCGTCCTGGCAGCGGTGGGCCGGCAGACGGCGAGGCTGGCCCCGCTGGGACTGACCCGCAATGCGCACGTGCCGGCCACCCTGCTGCGGGACGGCCCGCTGGCCGTGGAGGCGGGCGCCCGTGCCGCCGCGGACGCCGCCGTGGACCGTGCAGAACTCACCGCCCGCGGTCACGCCCGCGTCATGCGCCTGGCCTGGACGGTCGCCGACCTGCGGGGAGCGGACCGCCCGGGGGCCGGGGACGTGGACACGGCGCTCTACCTGCGCCGCCGCACCGAGGGGGAGGACGCCGCATGAGCACCGGACCGTCGGCGCACGCTGAGCGCATCGCCCGAGCAGCGCTCACCCGGCTGCTGGAGCCCGGCGACGTCCTGGGCACGGCAGCCGTCCGCGTCTGGGGCGCGGTACGGGCCGTGGACATCATGACCGGGCGGGAGCAGCCGGGTGCGGGCGAACGCCAGGAACTCTCCCTGCACCTGCAGTCCGCCGGAACGCCGCTGACGAGCCGCGGATGGCAGCGCGGACGGGAACGCTGGAGCGCTCGCACGGCGACCCTGGCCCCGGAACGCGACCTCGAGACGCTGCACCACCTGGGCGGTGGCCTGCTCATCCCCGGAGACCCCGGGTGGCCACCGGCCGTCGATGACCTCGGGCCGGCGGCCCCGGTGGCGCTCTGGTACCGGGGGACCGGTGGAATGCCCCGGGCAGAGAGGACCCTGGCCGTGGTCGGCAGCCGGGAGGCGAGTCCCTACGGAAGGACGGCCACCCGCATGCTGGCCGGGGGGATCGGTGCCCGGGGGATCACGGTCCTGTCCGGTGGTGCCTACGGCATCGATGCCATCGCGCACCAGACGGCGCTGGGCTCCGGGACGGGTTGCCCCGCCACGGCCGCCGTGCTGGCCGGCGGGCTCGACCGCTTCTACCCGGCCGGCAACGAGCAACTGCTGCGGGACGTCGCCGCGAGCGGCTTGCTGCTGTCCGAGATGTCCCCGGGGACCAGCCCCACCCGTCACCGGTTCCTCCAGCGGAACAGGCTGATCGCCGCGTTGTCCGGGGCGGTACTGGTCGTGGAGGCCCGGTGGCGATCCGGAGCCCAGAACACCGCGGGCCACGCCCTCGGCCTGGGCCGCGACCTCGGCGTGGTCCCTGGCCCGATCACCTCGGCCACGTCGGCCGGCTGCCACCGACTGCTGCGGGAATCGCCCGCCGTGATCGTCACCGAGGTCGAGGAGGCCCTGGAACTGCTGCCCGGGGGGCGGGTTGCGAGCTCCGGGCCGGGAGCACCGCTGGGGGCGGCTGGGGGGCCGCCGCCCGGTGTCTCTGGCCGGGACGCCGAGGCCCGTCCCCATGACCACCTCACCGTGGAAGAGCTGCTCGTCTGGGAGGCGTTGCCGTTGCGCAAGGCGGCCCCGGTGGACCGGCTCTGCTCGGTGGCGGGGCTGGGGGCCGGGACCGTCATGGGAGTCCTGCAGAACCTGCGCCGTCAGGGGCTGGCCGAGCAGCAGGCGGCCGGGTGGCGGCGCCAATCCGGCTAAGCCGGCCGGCGTGGTGGCAGAGTGGATGCATGGCCGCCACCCCACGTTCCACAGTCCCGGACCGCGCTCGTCCGCCCCGGCTCTCGCGGCGGGACCGGTCCTGGGTGGAGGGCTTCGCCGACTACCTCGTGCACGAGCGCAACCGGTCCCCGCAGACCGTGCGAGCCTACGTCTCCGACCTCGAGGGACTGGTCCGGGATATCGCCGGGCATGAACGGCTCCCGGTCCGGGACGGGATGCTGCCGGACGTGCTGGGCGGGATCGACCTCCGGGACCTGCGCGGATGGCTCGGGCGACTGTCGGCGGCGGGCAGGTCGCGCTCGACGCTGGCCCGCAAGGGTGCCTCGGTGCGGGTCTTCATGGCCTGGGCGGTCCGCGAGGGACACCTGGACCGGGATCCGTCCCTCCGGCTGACGTCCCCGAAGCGAAGCGGAACCCTGCCGGATGCACTGAGCGCCGACCAGGCCGGGCGCCTGCTGGACGCCGCGGGGCGGGCGGCCGCCGGGCGGACGGCCCGAGGGCCGGGCGTGGAGCCGTCGGCCGAGGCCCACGTGGCGGTCGCGCAGGCCGGGCACGAAGCGGCGGCGAGCCCGTTGGGTCCGCTCACCGTCGAGGAGGTCCGCCGCCGCGCCGTGGCACTGCGCGATGCCGCTATCCTCGAACTCCTCTATGCCACCGGTCTGCGGGTCTCGGAACTGGCCGGACTGGACCGTGCGGACGTGGACCATGAGCGGAGAACCCTGCGGGTGACCGGCAAGGGCAACAAGCAGCGCACCGTTCCGTTCGGCGTCCCTGCCGCCGCCGCGCTCAACCGCTGGCTGGACCAGGGGCGTCGGCACTTGACGGCGAAGAGCGGTACGGCCGGCCATGGCGTCGGTGGCGAGAAAACCGGCAGCAGTTCCGGCAGCACCGGCAGCACTGGCCGTTCCGGCAGGACCGGCGGGTTCCGCGCCGGGGATGCCCTGTTCCTCGGCGTGCGCGGCGGGCGGATAGGCGTGCGCCAGGTCCGAGAGGTGGTGAACGCCGCGCTGTCCGGGCTCGGTGACACCTCGGCGAGCGGTCCCCACGTGCTGCGCCACACCGCGGCGACTCACCTGCTGGATGGAGGAGCGGACCTGCGCAGCGTCCAGGAACTGCTGGGCCACTCCTCGCTGCAGACCACCCAGCTGTACACCCACGTCTCCATCGAGCGGCTGCGTGACGGCTACCGCCAGGCGCATCCGCGGGCGTGAGACACCGGCGGGGCGACGCATAGGGCCGCGCTGTTGGCCCGGGCGGTGATCGTGGTGCACAATGGTCCGGAGAAGCACCCGGGTGTCCTTAATAAAAGGCTGACCTCGGACGCTTCCGAGAACTGAACATCGAGAGGGCATGCGGCGCTGGTCGCCACCTTCCGGGGCCGGATCAGGCTCCATCGTCTGTGGGGTCGTTGGGGAAGACGTACCGCACAGCACTGGGAGGAACGTATGTCTGAAACCATGGTCCGTGGAATTCTCTACATCCACTCGGCCCCAGCCGCGCTGTGCCCACACATCGAGTGGGCCGTGGGGTCGGTCCTGGGTGCCCAGGACCGCCTGGAGTGGTCGGCGCAGCCGGCTGCCCAGGGCGCGTACCGGGCCGAGATCGCGTGGACCGCGGCGCAGGGCAGCGGTGCCCGTCTGGCCTCGGCCCTGCGCGGGTGGGCCCACCTGCGCTACGAGATCACCGAGGAGGCCTCGCCCGGTTGCGACGGCAGCCGCTGGTCCCATACCCCGGAGCTGGGCATCTTCCACGCCACCACGGACGTCACCGGCAACATCATGGTCTCCGAGGACCGCATCCGCTACGCCTACGAACAGGCCAACGGCGATCCCTCGGCCGTCTTCCACGAGCTCAGCCTGGCCCTCGGTGAGGCCTGGGACGAGGAGCTCGAGCCCTTCCGCCAGGCCGCGGACGGGGCCCCGGTGCGCTGGCTGCACCAGGTCGGCTGACCCGCCGGCTCCACCGGCACGACCGAGGGTCACAGGCGTCCGCCGTCCGGCCGACTGCGCCGGTCCCTCCCCGTGCGACTCCCTCCCAGTACGACGAGGCCCGCCAGGATCACCTGGCGGGCCTCGTCGTGTGGCGGACGCGCGCGGGGCGCTCCGGACCGCCGGGTCAGACGCTGCGGAAGACCGAGACGGCGTTGTGGCCGCCGAAGCCGAAGGAGTTGTTCACGGCGACCCGCTGGCCCTCGGGGAGCTTGCGGGGCGTCCCGGTCACCACGTCCAGCGGGATCTCGGGATCCTGGTTCTCGAGGTTGATCGTCACCGGTGCCTGGCCGTGGTAGACCGCCAGGACCGAGAGCACGGACTCGATGGCCCCGGACGCGCCGAGCAGGTGTCCGGTCTGGCTCTTCGTGGCCGAGACGGCGACGGAGTCCAGGTGGCCGGCGAACACGGACTTCATCGCCAGGTATTCCGGCCGGTCGCCGACCGGGGTGGAGGTCGCGTGGGCGTTGACGTGGCTGACGTCCTCGGGGGACGCGCCGGCGGACTCGAGGGCGGCCTGCAGGGCACGGGAGGCCCCCAGGCCCTCCGCCTCCGGAGCGGTGATGTGGTAGGAATCCGACGTCACGCCCGAACCGGCCAGCTCGGCGTAGATCCGGGCACCGCGGGCGCGGGCATGCTCCTCGGACTCGATGACCAGTGCCCCGGCGCCTTCGCCGAGCACGAAGCCATCGCGGTCCTTGTCATAGGGGCGCGAGGCCCGCTCCGGCTCGTCGTTGCGGCGCGAGAGGGCCTGCATGGCCGCGAAGGCAGCGATCGGCAGCGGGTGGATGGCCGCCTCGGTGCCGCCGCAGACCACGACGTCGGCCCGGCCGTCGCGGATCAGCTGCAGCGCGAGATCCATGGCCTCGGTGCCGGAGGCGCAAGCCGAGACGGGCGTCCGGGCCCCGGCGCGGGCGCCCAGGTCCAGGCTGATCGCGGCGGCGGGACCGTTCGGCATGAGCATGGGCACGGTCATCGGCAGCACGCGCCGGGGACCCTTGTTGCGCAGGGTGTCCCAGCCGTCCAGCAGGGTCCACACCCCGCCGATTCCGGTGCCGAACGACACCGCGAAGCGGTCCGGGTCCACGGTGCCCTCACCGGCCAGGCCGGCGTCGGCCCAGGCCTCGCGGGCGGCGACCACGCCGTACTGGGTGGTGGGGTCCATCCGCTTCATCTCGACCTTGGTCAGCGAGTCCGCCACGGGCGAGCTCAGCTGGGCGGCGAAGGTCACCGGCAGCTCGTACTCGGCGACCCAGTCCTGTTCGAGGGGGCGGGCGCCGGGCGTTCCGGCCAGGGCGTTCTGCCACAGGGTGGGGACGTCACCGCCGATCGGTGTCGTGGCACCGAGCCCGGTGATCACGGCTGTGCGGTTCATGTATCTGCCTTCGGTCTTCGGGTCGGTGGACCCGGGGAGGGATGCGGGGCCGGCTGGTTCGCAGGCGGCCGGGGGAGGGGTGGTCGTGACGGCCGGTCAGGGGGCCGCGTCCGCTGCGGGACTGGACCCCCTGACCGTGGCCGGCCGGTATCAGGCCTGGGCGTTGGCGATGAATTCGACGGCGTCGTCCACGGTCTTGAGGTTCTTGACTTCCTCGTCCGGGATCTTGACGTCGAACTTCTCCTCGGCGTTGACCACGATGGTCATCATGGAGATCGAGTCGATGTCCAGGTCGTCGGTGAAGGACTTGTCCAGCTGGACCTCTTCGGTCTCCAGGCCGGTCTCCTCGTTGACGATCTCGGCCAGTCCAGCGAGGATCGTTTCCTTGTCAGCCATGTCAGGCTCCTTTCGGGACGGAATCGTCCGTCGTGTTCATCGGGGGTGTTCGGGATACTCCGTCGCCCGGCGGACGAGGAGGTCTGGTGGGGCGGGACGGGCTCAGGGGAGCCGGACCACCTGGGCGCCGTAGACCAGCCCGGCGCCGAAGCCGATCTGCAGGGCCAGGCCGCCGCTGAGGGAGGGGTCCTCCTCCAGGACACGGTGCATCGCCAGCGGGATCGAGGCGGCTGAGGTGTTGCCGGTCTCCTTGATGTCCCGGCCGATGGTGACGGACTCGGGCAGCTTGAGCTGCTTGCCCAGCTCGTCGATGATGCGCTCGTTGGCCTGGTGCGGCAGGAAGGCCGCCAGGTCCCCGGCTTCGATGCCCGCCTTGTCGAGCGCCTCCTGGGCGACCTTGGCCATGGACCACACCGCCCAGCGGAACACGCTGGGTCCGTCCTGGCGCAGCGTGGGCCACAGCTTGTCGTCCGGGTTCGTCAGGGCCGTGGTGTCACCGGTCTTCCGGGCGGTCTCGGCGGCGTCGCGCAGGTCCAGGAGGGACCGGGTCATGCTCACCGTGTCCCAGCGCTCTCCGTCCGACCCCCAGACGCTGGGGCCGACCCCGGCCTCGTCGGAGGGCCCGATCACCACGGCGCCGGCGCCGTCACCGAGGATGAAGGAGATGGACCGGTCGGTCTCGTCGATCACGTCCGAGAGCTTCTCGGCGCCGACCACCACGACGTGCTTGGCCATGCCGGAGCGGACCAGGGCGTCCGCCTGAGCCACGCCGTAGCAGTAGCCCGCGCAGGCGGCGGAGATGTCGAAGGCCGGTGCCGGGGTGGCCCCGAGGTTGTGGGCCAGGGCCGCTGCCGCCGAGGGCGTGGCGTAGGGGGAGGTCACGGTGGAGACGATGACGGCGTCGATGTCCTCACCGGTCAGTCCGGCGCGCTGCACGGCCTCCTGCGCGGCCTCGGTCGCCAGGTCGAGCAGGGAGGTGTCCACATCGGCGCGGCGGCGGGTGACGATGCCGGTGCGCTTCTGGATCCACTCATCGGAGGAATTGATGGGACCGGCGATGTCGTCATTGGTCACCACGAGGCTGCCGCGCGCGGCCCCGACGGACAGGATCCGGCTGCCGGCGACCGGCACGTACTGGTTCAGGGTGGGGGTGGTCATCTGGTCCTCGACGATCTGCTGGAGGTCTGGTCATTCAGCGCGGGCGGGAGCCCGGTCACTGGCCGGTGGCTTCGGTGGCGTGCTCGGCGATGAACGCCCGAGCGGCATCCAGGTCGTCCGGGGACTTCACGGCGAGCGTCGGCGTGCCCTTGAGGGCGCGCTTGGCCAGTCCGGTCAGGGTACCGCCGGGCAGCAGCTCCAGGATGCCGGTCACGCCGGCGGAGTGCAGGGTCTGCATGCACAGGTCCCAGCGCACGGGGCGGGTGACCTGGTCCACGAGCCGGTCCACGGCCTCACGACCGGATCCGACGGCCTCGCCGTCCCGGTTGGACAGCAGCGTCACCGCGGGATCGGCGGGGGCCAGGCCGTCCGCGTAGGCCGTCAGGTCCGGTACGGCGGAGGCCATGTAGGGGGTGTGGAAGGCGCCGGCCACCTTGAGGGCGATGACGCGGGCCTTGGCCGGAGGCTCCGCCGCCAAGGCGGCCAGGGAGGCCAGCGACCCGGCGGCGACGGTCTGGCCGCCGCCGTTGGCGTTGGCGGGGACGAGTCCGTGGGCCTGGAGCGCCGCGAGTACCTCGTCCGGGTCGCCACCCAGCACGGCGGACATGCCGGTGGGCTCGGCCGCCGCGGCGGCAGCCATGCCGGTGGCCCGGATCCGCACGAACTCAAGGGCCTCTGCCGCGGGCAGGACCCCGGCCAGGGCGGCCGCGGTGATCTCACCGACGGAGTGCCCGGCCGCGATCCACCCCTGCGCGGGGAGTTCCTCGACGCCGAGGGCGCGGGCGGACAGCAGGCCGGCGGCCACGATGAGCGGCTGGGCGACGGCGGTGTCCTTGATGGTCTCCTCGTCGGAGACGGTGCCGTGGCCGGTCAGGTCCACGCCGGTGGCCGTGGACCACTGGTCCAGCAGGGCGGACATCCCGTCCATCTCCAGCCAGGGCGCGAGGAACCCGGGGGTCTGGGAGCCCTGTCCCGGGCACACGATTGCAAGCATGCCCTTAACTGTGTCAAAACCGTGACCTCGTTCCGGGGCGGTGGCAACACCAAGCTCATGCCCTCGTTTTGGAGGGTTCCTACAAAAGCGAGCACCGTGCGCCCGGGCTCTCTGCCCCCGTCGGGTCGCTCCAGCCCCTCCCGGTCCTCGAGCCCCTCCGGCCCCTCCGGCCCCTCCGGGACCGCTGCCCGTCAGCCGGCCCCATCCGTCAGCCCCCGTCAGTCGGTCTCGGCAGGAGGATACAGCCGCCCCACCGCAAGCGCCGTCTGCAGCACGTACGCGTCCCGGGGGATGAGTGGGTCCCAGCCGGTGATCTCACTGACCCGGCGCAACCGGTAGCGCACCGTGTTGGCGTGGATGAACAGTTCCCGCGCCGTGCCCTCCAGCGAGTGCCCCAACTCGCAGTAGGTGTCCACGGTCTCCAGCAGCGAGTTGCCGGCGGCCTGCAGCGGGGCGTGGACCCGGTGCACCAGGGTCTCGACGGCGGTCTGGTCGCCGTGCAGCGCGCGTTCCGGGAGCAGGTCCTGGGCGTGGGTGGGCCGCAGGGCGCGCGGCCACGCGGCCGCCGCGGCCAGCCCGGCCAGCGCCTCCCGGCCGCTGCGGTGGGCGTCGACCAGGGAATCGGTCAGGGGCCCGTACACCACCGGTCCCTCACCGAACCACGGGCTCAGGGCGCCGGCTGCCTGGGTGGGGTCGTCGATCCCGCCCAGGACCAGCACGAGCCGTTCGGCCTGGACGCCGACGAGGATGTCGAATCCCGAGCGAGCGGCCGTCCGCCGCACCCCGGACAGTCGCGTGGGCAGGTCCGCCTCCGGGGTGCGGCCGGCCATCACCATCACGGACTTCCCGCCCTTCCAGCCCGCCGCCGCCGCGCGGGAGAGGATCTCGTCCGCTCCCTCCCCGCGCAGCACGGCGTCGAGCAGCACCGCCTCGTTCCGGCTGTCCCACGCGCCCCGGGTCTCCGCGGCGCGGGCGTAGACGTCCGCCAGGGCGAAGGCGATCTCCCGGGAGTACCGCAGGATCGCCTCCCGGACGAGGGTCTGGTCGCGGTCCTGCACGATGCCGGGCACCTGGGCCTCGACGACGTCGACCACGGTCCGGATCAGCTGCAGGGCCCGCTGGAGGCTGATGGACCGCGTCAACTCCGTGGGCGCCCCGCCGAACACCTCACCGAGCACCGTGGTCATGGTGGTGGAGGGCCGCTCGAACCAGGACAGGAACCCGGTCAGGCCGCGCTGGGCGATCAGTCCCAGGGAGGACCGCTCGTCCGGGGTCAGCTGGCGGTACCAGGGCAGGGTGTTGTCCAGCCGCTGCAGGGTGGCCGTGTTGAGCACCCCCAGGTGGGCCCGCAGCCGGCGCAGGGATTCCGCGGAGACCTTGCGGGGGGGCTGGGTGGTGCGTGCCTCGGACATGCTGACGAGCATAGGCGTCGCCGGGGTGCCCGGGCGGCCCGTGACCGGCGCGCCATTGTCGGAACCCGACAACGACGGCGGCCGGTGAGGTGCGCTGTGCACCCCACCGGCCGCCGTCGGCGGTGGTGTCCGGACCGGGGCCCGGGCTCACCCGGCGGTCAGGATTCCCCGCCCGCGTTGCCCGTGGTGCCCGCGTTCACGTCGTCGAGCCGGTACTGCTGGAACGCCTTCGCGGCGGTCCCCGCCTCGACCTGGCCCGCCTTCTCCAGCATCTGCAGCGCCTTGACGACCATGGAGTGCGTGTCGATCAGGAAGTACCGGCGGGCCGCGGCGCGGGTGTCGGCGAACCCGAACTCGTCCGCGCCCAGGGTGGCGAAGTCGTTCGGGACGAAGGGACGGATCTGGTCCGGGACCAGGGTGGCGTAGTCCGTGGTGGCCACCACGGGTCCCTCGGCGCCCTCGAGCTTGCGCGTGATGTAGGGGACCGGTGCGTCGGCGCCCGGGTTCTGCAGGGCGGCGCGCTCGGCGGCCACTGCTTCACGGCGCAGCTCATTCCAGCTGGTCACGGACCAGACGTCGGCCGAGACGTTCCAGTCCTCGGCGAGCACCCTCTGTGCGTCGATGACCCACGGCAGGGAAACGCCCGAGCCCATGAGCTGGACCTTCGGGCCGTCGCCCTGACCCGTGCTGTACCGGTAGATGCCCTGCAGCAGCCCCTCGACGTCCAGGTCCTCCGGCTCCTCGGGGTGGATGATCGGCTCGTTGTAGACCGTGAGGTAGTACATGACGTTGCGGACGTCGTCCCCGCGGTCGTGGTCGCCGTACATGTCCTCCAGGCCCTGCCGCACGATGTGCGCGATCTCGTAGGAGAACGCCGGATCGTAGTGCTTGACCGCCGGGTTGGTGCCGGCCAGCAGCGGGGAGTGCCCGTCCATGTGCTGGGTGCCCTCGCCGGCCAGCGTGGTGCGCCCGGCGGTGGCGCCGATGACGAAGCCGCGGGCCAGCTGGTCGCCGGCGGCCCAGAAGGCATCGCCGGTGCGCTGGAAGCCGAACATCGAGTAGAAGATGTACACCGGGATCATCAGTTCCCCGTGCGTGGAGTACGAGGTGCCGACCGCGGTCAGCGCGGCGGTGGCGCCGGCCTCGTTGATGCCCACGTGGTAGAGCTGGCCCTGCGGGGACTCCTTGTAGGACAGGAACAGGTCCCGGTCCACCGAGAGGTAGTTCTGGCCCTTGGGGTTGTAGATCTTCGCCGTGGGGAAGAAGGAGTCCATGCCGAAGGTCCGGGCCTCGTCCGGGATGATCGGCACGATCCGGTTGCCGATGTTCTTGTCCCGCATCAGGTCCTTGAGCAGGCGCACGAACGCCATGGTGGTGGCGGCCTGCTGCTTGCCGGTGCCCTTGCGGGCGTGCTTGTAGGTGGCCTCGGGAGGCATCGGGATCTTGTCGTAGTCGGTGCGGCGCTCGGGCAGGAAACCGCCCAGCTGGCGGCGACGCTCCATCATGTACTTGATCTCCGGGGCGTCCGGGCCCGGGTGGTAGTACGGCACGTTGTACGGGTCGGACTCGATCTGCTCGTCCGTGACGGGGATCCGGTGCCGGTCGCGGAACATCTTGACGTCCTCGACCGTGAGCTTCTTCATCTGGTGGGTGGCATTGCGGCCCTCGAAGTGCGGGCCCAGGCCGTAGCCCTTGATGGTCTGCGCCAGGATGACAGTCGGCTTGCCCTCGTACTCCATGGCGGCCTTGTAGGCGGCGTAGACCTTGTTGTAGTCGTGGCCGCCCCGCTTCAGGCCCCAGATCTCGTCGTCCGTCATGTCGGCGACCATCTCCTTGGTCACCGAGGACCGGCCGAAGAAGTGGTCGCGCACGAAACCGCCGGACTCGGCCTTGTAGGTCTGGTAGTCGCCGTCGAGGGTCTCGTTCATGATCCTCACGAGCTCGCCCTCGTCGTCCTTGTCCAGCAGCGCGTCCCACTCGCGGCCCCACAGCACCTTGATGACGTTCCAGCCGGCGCCGCGGAAGTAGGCCTCGAGTTCCTGGATGATCTTGCCGTTGCCGCGGACCGGGCCGTCCAGGCGCTGCAGGTTGCAGTTGATGACGAAGGTCAGGTTGTCGAGCTTGTCGTTCGCGGCGATGTGCAGGGCGCCGCGCGACTCGGGCTCGTCCATCTCGCCGTCGCCGAGGAAGGCCCACACGTGCTGCTGCGAGGTGTCCTTGATCCCGCGGTTGTGCAGGTAGCGGTTGAACTGCGCCTGGTGGATCGCGTTGATCGGGCCCAGGCCCATGGACACCGTGGGGAACTGCCAGAAGTCGGTCAGCATGCGCGGGTGCGGGTACGAGGGCAGGGCATGGCCGGCCCTGGACTTCTCCTGGCGGAAGCCGTCCAGGTCCTTCTCGGTCAGCCGGCCCTCGAGGAAGGCCCGGGCGTAGTTGCCGGGGGAGGAGTGGCCCTGGAAGAAGACCTGGTCGCCGCCACCGGGGTGGTCCTGGCCGCGGAAGAAGTGGTTCAGGCCCACCTCATAGAGAGTCGCCTGGCCGGCGTAGGAGGAGATGTGGCCGCCCACGCCCACGCCGTCGCGCTGGGCGCGCTGGACGAGCATCGCGGCGTTCCACCGCAGGTAGTTGCGGTAGCGGCGCTCGAGTTCCTCGTCCCCCGGGTACTCCGGTTCCTGGTCCGCCGGGATGGTGTTGACGTAGTCCGTGGTGGTCACCATCGGCACGCCCACGGACTTGGTGCCGGCGCGCTGGAGCAGCTGGCGCATGATGTACTCGGCGCGCGCGGTACCGCGCTCCTCGACGAGGCCGTCGAAGGACTCGACCCACTCGGCAGTCTCCTGCGGATCCTTGTCCGGCAACTGGTTCGTCAGGCCGCTCAGGATATGGGAGCTCTCTTCAGCTGCGCTCACGGCAACCTCTCTGTCGGCGGATCATGTCCGCAGTCTCTCGGGGGCCATCGGTCCGTCCGGGGTCAGCCGTGCGGAGCAGTCGGAAAAAGGGGCCCCTTGCTTCCACGTCCGACTGTAACGCCTGCGCACCTCCCGGTGCAGTCAGTGAACGGACATGGCCCGGTGCTACGGGTCGCAGTAATCTGGATGAGATGATGCCCGCATGGTCATCACCGACACTGCAAGGAGAGATGTGAACCAGCCAGACTCCGCCCCCGCCGTCGGGCGTACTGCGGAGACCAGCGACGGACCGGCCGCCCGGATGGGGCTGTCCGAAGGCCAGCTGGTCCAGGAACTCGGCTTCGACGAGGACATCGACTTCGACTTCCGCGACGCCCTGGAGGACGACCTCGGCACCGAGTTGCTGACGGAGGAGGACCAGGACCCCGTCGACGCCGTCGTGCTCTGGTGGCGAGACTCCGACGGTGACGTCGAGGACCTCGCCGATGCCCTCCTGGATGCGCAGACGTCGCTGGACGCGGAGGGCCTGCTGTGGTTGATGACCCCGCGTAACGGACGTCCGGGCCACGTGCGTCCGGCCGACGTTGCCGAGGCCGCGCCGACGGCCGGGCTGCACGTCACCACGACCGCCGGGGTCTCCGCGGACTGGACCGCCACGCGCCTGGTCGGCAAACGCAACCGGTGAGCCGGCCCGGTGGGTGAGGCTCCCGCCCTGCGGGACCAGTACGGCCAGGCCTGGCCGTGGCCACCGCTGGCCCCGGAGCCGGGATTCCCGGAGGGGCCCGACGGCGGCGCCGAGCCGACCCGCTGCTGGCTCTTCTTCCTGCCCGGGGCCTTCACCCCGGTCTGCACCGCCGAGCTGGGCTGGGTGGACGAGCTGGCCGGCCGCCTGGCGCCGGCCGGCATCGGGCTGCGGGTGCTCAGTTGTGA
The DNA here is from genome assembly GCA_029961105.1 of Micrococcus sp. Lineage (GTDB taxonomy): Bacteria > Actinomycetota > Actinomycetes > Actinomycetales > Micrococcaceae > Citricoccus. Next base: position 231,986 of record JASBVO010000008.1, read on the forward strand.
TTCCGTCGCCGTGCTTCGCGCTTTCGGCGATGCCCACGGCGTGCTCACCCCGCTGCTCTCGGACTTCTGGCCGCACGGCGCGGCGGCACGGAGCGTCGGGGCCTTCGATGAGCGCACCGGGCGCCCCCGGCGGGTCAGCGTCCTCGTGGACGCCGCGGGCCGGGAACTGCGGCGCGTCGAGGCCGGGCCGGGACAGGGGCGGCGGTTGACGGACCACCTGCCGGCTGGCGAGACGGGATCGGCCGGAACCTGAGCGTGCCTGCGTCCCGGTTCACCGCGCCGCGGTCCGGGCCCCGGTCCCGGAGGACAGGCTGGCGCGCACCACGCGCCGATTGCGTTCGATCCCGGCGGCCCAAGCCCGGGGCGCCCGCCGGCGGCTCCTCCGTTGACGCCGGACCACCCTGACGATCACCGGGAGCAGCAGCTCGGCCACCCGGGCCCGGCGCAGTCCCAGCCGGTCCGCCAGCTGCGGCCCCTGGGCCGACCGGGACAGCGCCAGCAGCACCGGCATCGAGACCCATCGCGGATAGCCGGTCTCGGCCAGGAGGAGTTCGGCGATGGCATCCAGGGTGGCCCGTGCCAGGTCCACCGAGGCGTCGACGGGGTCCCCGGTGACGGCCTGCAGCAGTTCGTAGGCACGCCGGGCGTCGTCGTGGCCGCCGACGTCTGCGAGCAATCGGCGGTCCACGCCCAGGACGTGCGCGATGTACTGCCAGTAGAGGTAGAGGTCCCGCTGCTCCGCGGTGGTGAGGTCGAACCCCAGCCGCTCCTCCGCGGTCAGGGAGGTCACGGTGAAGTCCAGCCACGTACGGGCCAGGTCCACCTGGTTGATCGCCACGCCGTGGACGGTCTCGTCGAAGCCGCGTTCGCGGGCGAGCCGGCGCATGTGGGCGTGCATCATCCGTACCTGCAGCGTGGCGACGTAACCGGCACGGCCCCGGCGCATCGCACCGGACTCCATCGCGGCGTACAACCACCTTCCCGTCTCATGGATGCGGCGTGCGGCGCCGTCCATGAGCCGGCCCGTGCCGGCGAGCACGAGGGCGATGGAGGGGGCCGAGTACACGCGCAGCAGGCTCCCGGCGGTCAGCGAGAAGGTGTGGACCGTCGTCGCGGTGGTGAAGAAGGCGGTGCTGCCCCGGTCGAGGAGGTCATCGCCGACGAATCCCGGGGTGGCCTCCACCTGCCGGAAGAGGGCGCGCAGCGCCGGACCGGCGTCCGGGACGGCCTCGATGCCCTCGGCGGCCGCGCGGGCGAACTGCCGGTGCACGAAGGCCATCCCGCGACGGTGCATCTCCTCCACGAGGTCATCGGCCAGCCGGTCGCCCGTCAGCAGTGCCTCGTGGACGAGCTCGGCACGGTCGGGACCGACTCGTCCCGCTACGGACGCGTAGGAGGGGCGCGCCGCGGGCCACGGCCGCCGGCCGGGAGGGGCCGTCCGGTCCTCGTCCGGGCCTTCGGTCGCGCTATCTCTCACATCTGGTGCGTCGGTCATCGGCCACGTCCTGCGGGCGGCTGCGGTGCGGTCGGTCCATCCAACCCCACGGCGGCCGGTCCCATCAACCGGCCGCCGGCGCGGGCGGACTGCCCGGGGCGGAGTCGGCGTCGGGCGCCCTGCGGCCCCGGTGAACGGGCGGGCAAAGCCCTGCGGTACCCTGTGAGGGCACGTGCACCCTGTTCGTCGAGGCCCCAGGGCCGAGCCGGCACCGGGGTCTGACATTGCACGAGGGCCTTTAGCTCAGCTGGTAGAGCACTGCGTTTACACCGCAGGTGTCGTCGGTTCGATCCCGGCAGGGCCCACCATCGAATAGCCCCGAAATCCCGGGAATCTGGGGCAGTCAGGCCCGTTCGGGCACCCGCGACGACCATGCGTAGATGTTGCGTAGTGCTGCGTAGTGTTGGTGTCGGTTGGTCCTGAACCGCCACAAAACCGCCACAGCCGCCACGACTAGACCCACCCATCGGCGGGCGCGGCCGGGTAGTAGTGGCCCATGTCGTCGTACGGGTCCCGCCAAGAGGACTGGTCGCGGTCGATCCGGCGCACGTGGTTGGCGTCCATCCACTGCAGTTGCCGGTGCTGGTCCTCGTCGATGACCCACACCGCGTAAACCTTCCCTCGCGTCCATGCCAGTGCCTTGCCGTCGGTCGTGGTGCCGTCGGGGAACGTGATCTGGACGTAGGGCTCCTGCCGGTGCCGGAAGTGGGTCACCGGCCCCCAGGAGTCGTCCCGCTGGTCGTAGAGCATGCGGACCATTGTCCGCGCTTAACCTGAACGACCGCCCTCCACCGCACTTGGGGATGAGTGGAGGACGGTCGCGCCGCGAGACTCAGTTCTATCGCGGCTAGTCCGGCGGCACTGAAAGGAGGGGGATGCGCCGCCGGACTACGATAGATTATCAACAATTCAGTCAACAATCCAAGCTGACATGGGGCGTTGCCTCCTGCTCCGGAGACGACGAAAGCCGCCCCCGCCCGCGTGATGCGAGAGGGGGCGGTGTCGTGTGGCGGTCAGTCGCCGTGAGAGCCGGACGGGTGGGCGCGGTGCTGGGGCTCATAGTCGGCCGGCACGGGCGTAGCGTCCACCTCGAGTTCCTTCTCCACGCCGGTGCCCAGGCCGATGGCGCGCCAGAACGGCTGCAGCTGGGGGCGCGTCAGCAACCACTGGACCAGGCCGGTGCCGGCGGCCCAAACACCCGCGGTCAGGGAGTCGATGATGGGCTGGGACAGGGCAGTGAGGTCCACGCCGAGCACATGGACCAGCCGGGCCAGGGCCACGCCGACGGCCGCGGCAACGAAGGTTCGCAGCACGGACTTCCACGGGTGAGCGACCTGCGTCGGAGTGCCCGGCACGGGCTGTGTGGTCGTCATGAGTCAGGCCACCTCCTCGTGGCCCTGGTCCTCGTCCTCGGACTCAGCAGCCGGGTCGCCGTCGGCGTCCAGGTTCAGCTCGGCGATCCGGGCGTCGATGTGGTCGAGGATGGTCTGCACGTCCTCGTCGTCGGCCAGGCCCTTCACCGCCAGGGTCAGGGCCTCGTTCTGCACGAGGGCACGGACCTGGTTGGTTGACAGGTAGCCCAGCGCAGTGCGCAGGCTGGTGGTGTTCTTCTTGCCGTTGGAGGAGGTGAAGGGGACGTCGGTGAAGAACTCACCGACGACTTCGCGGAGCTCGTCCTTGGTTGCCATGGTGAACCAGTCCTTTGCGGTGGTGGGGGCGGGGGTGCCGGAGAAGGATCGGGAGTAGTAGGGGTTGGCCACGGGCCAGATGCCGTGCTCGCGCAGGAACGGTTCGGGGTCGACGAACCGGCCGTTGATGCGCAGGCCCATGTGGAGGTGGTTGCCGGAGGACCGGCCGGAGCGCCACATGCGGTGCAGTCGGTCGCCGGCCTCGACCCAGTCGCCCAGGTCCACCTGGAAGTCCTTGCCATGCTGGAAGGTCCACACCCGGCCGGAGACGGTGCGGATGGCGACGATGTTCCCGGTGTGCCCGGCGTACAGCGGCTGGTAGAAGGAGCCGGCGGGGATCGTTGTGAACAGGGCCTCCACGACCCCGCTCTCCACGGCGTGAACCCAGTCCTCCCCACCCGGGACGGTCGGCTGGAAGTCCAGGCCGAGGTGCTTGCCGGCGCGGATCCCGACGGTGCCGTCCCCGAACTCGGAGCCTGGGCGCAAGTGCCGACAGGTGGGGCCGGTCGGTGGCGCCAGATGGGGCACGGTCAGCCCCCGATCCCGAGCTTGGCCATGATCTTCTCCTGGTTGGCGAGGATGCGTCTGGTGTTCATGAGCACCTCGTACTGGTTGGCCGAGAGGTAGCCGAGGGCGATGCGGGCGGTGGTCTGGGCGGTGCCGCCGTTGGACACGCTGGTGAAGGGGACGTTGCCGATGTGCTCGGCCACGCCGCGGGAGCAAGCGAGCTGGGTCTGGGCCATGGTGAGTGCCACGGGGTTCTCCTATGGGGTGGGGGTCGGGTTGTTGGTTCCGGTGGGGGCTTTGCAGGGGCCTGCGACGTGGACGGTCGAACCGTCGGTCATGGTGAAGAGCCACTGGGAGGACGCGCCGGTGCCGGTGCAGTCCACTGCACGGATTCCGACGCCGTCCTTGCCGGGGGCGCCAGGCGGTCCCGCGGGGCCGGGTCCGCCGGCTGGCCCTCGTTCTCCTGCTGGGCCGGCGGGGCCACGCTCACCGGGCGGGCCGGGGCTGCCCTGGGGGCCTGGTTCACCAGGTGGCCCGGGTTCGCCCTGCGGTCCGGGGCCGCCATCCTCCCCGTCCTTGCCGTCTTGGCCTGCCGGACCCGCAGGCCCCGGTGCCCCGTCCTTGCCGGCGAGGGGCGGGGAGGCGTCCCTGCCGTCCTTGCCATCACTGCCCGGGCGCCCCGGCTCACCCGGAGGCCCGGGTGGGCCTTGCGGGCCGACGGGGCCGATGACCTGCTGGGTGACTTCCTGTCGGGTCTGCTCGGCCTGCTGGCACAGGTCCCTGCCGCCGACCTCGATCTTCCCGTCCTCACACTCGGCGGTGATCTCATCGGCCAGGGACAGAGCCTTACCCTTCGCGTCGTTCGCTGCCTGCTGCCAGTTCCAGCCGATCCAGAAGCTGGCGAGCAAGGCCAGCGCGAACAGGACCACGGCCAGCGGGGCGGCGACACGGGCACGGCTGGCGTACTTCTCCAGCCGCTCGTCTCGCACGTCTTGCACGTCGCGTGTCATGCCTGCTCCTTGTCCATGCCGGCCTGTGCGGCTACGTCCTGGTGGTCCGATCCGGGGTACTTGACCGCGTAGTAGGACTCGCGCCACCGGTATTCGTTCTCGCGGGCGGCTTGTGCTGAGAGCACGGCGGCGTCACGTTCTTCCACGAGGGACTTCACGCGGTTGTCTAGTCGGGTGATGGTGTCGGCCATCTCCCCCCGGATCCCTGCGGTGGCTTTGGTCCACCAGAGGACGGCGGCCACGGCTGCGGCGCCGATGAGCCCGGGGACGCCCCAGAGGGCCATGGTCTCGGAGATGACCGGGCCGATGATGGCGGTGGCTTGGTACTGCACACGCTCGTCCCTCCGGTGGTGCTAGTGATGGCAGGCCCCTCTGAGACGGCGGGGACAGCGTGAGGCCCCGACCCGGGGGTGGGTCAGGGCCTCACGGCGTATTCAGTTGTGGGTAGTGCGGTTCTGTACTAATCCGGTGCTAGGTTCGGGTGCGGATTCGCACGGGTTTGCGGGCGCCGTTGACGACCTGCCACGCGGAGGTGATGCGCCGTTTCCTGCCGCCGATCACCACCCGAGTATCAACCCAGTCTCCCGGCGGTATTTCGACCCGTGCGGGGCGAAGCACGCGGGTGGCCGTGACAACCTTGTCCCGTGATTCGGGGTCGCAGAGCATGGCTACGGCGATGCGTGCGGGTTGGTTCACGGACACGAACGACCCGTCCACGGTGATGCCGTGCGCCGTCACGAGGTCAGCAGGTAGAGGCTCGGCCAGGGTGTAACCGCTGACGTTGACCGCTAGAGGTGCCCCGTCCACCATTTCGGTGGTGGTGAGTTGGATGGGGTCGGTGGTGGTGTTGGCGTAGAGAATCGATGCGGACCGGGCCGCGGCCAGAGCGGGGGCGTTAGCGCGGTGCCAGTCCAGTGCGGTGCGCACCGTTATGTGTGAGATGTGGACACGGGTAGCGAACGGGATCTCCACCCACCCGGGCTGCGACCAGTCCCGCAGCAGTGGTTCGGAGATGAGGCCCACCGCGTGGTACGCGCCCGCCGCCACCGCCGCACCGGAGACGGGAGTAGACGTATCGGGGTAACGGCCCGCCGTGTACCCTGCCGCTTCGACTGCCGTGACCACGCCCGCGTACAGGTCTTCACCGAATGCCACCAGGTCAGGGTGTGAACCGGACACCAGTGCCGGGGAACCGGCCCAATAGGGGAGGGGGAGACCGTTCTCGTGAAGGTCTGAAGCGCCCTGGGTTTCGTTCCGAGTCTCACGAAGGAGAATCGGTTCATGCC
>JASBVO010000009.1 GCA_029961105.1 Micrococcus sp.
CGCGCCGGCGGTCAGGTCGTGGATGGAACGGGCCAACAGGTTTCCGGACATCAGTAGTCCTGCCTTTCTGTTCGACATCCTTGATGTCGATACGTCCCCAGGGGATTCTTCGGTCGGGCGGGTCTGCGTCACGATTCCGCATCCCGGGCCCGGCGTAAAGACCTGCCGCGCTCGGGCCGCACAGGTCTTGTCCATCGGCGCTTGTTAGCCCGTCCGGGGAGTACGCCCGCCAGCTTCACAGACGAGACCGCGGCCGGAGTCAACTGTCGCCGAGCGGCTGGGCGATCACCACGATGTTCTCGGTATACTGCCCGGCCTGCCGGTCATAGGTGCCGCCGCAGGTGATCAGCACCAAGCGGTGCGGCCCGTCTGTGGTGAACAGCGCAGGATCGATGCTCTCGCGCGGCTGGGTCGTGCGTGTGACGACGCGGTACCGGTGGGTGCTGCCGCGCCGGTCCTGGATCGCCACGGAGTCCCCGGCCACGACGTCGAGCAGGACGCTCATCGCACCCCCGTGGCTCAGCCCGTCCATGTGCCCGGCGAGCACGAGGCTGCCGTGGGGCTGCCCGGGCATGGCGCCCGCCGCCCACCAGCCGACCTTCGATGGGTCCTCCGGCACCTGCAGTGCCCCGGAGGACAGGACTCCGACCGGCACCACCTCGGCGTCGACGCCGGCGTCCGTGAAGGATGCCTGCCCCGGGGGGACGGCGGGTAGTTCCTCTGCGGTGGTCGTCTTGCCGGCAGAGGCCTCGGTGATCCTAGGGCGGGGTGAGGCGGCGGGCCCGACGGGCGCAGTCGCGTCCCCCGGGAGGGGCGCCGCGCGCGTCGGCCCGGCCGTCGTGGTCGGCCCGGCCGTCGTGGTCGGCCCGGCCGTCGTCGGGCCGAACGACTCGGCGACGACGGCCGGCTCGTCGGTGAGGACGAATGAGCCGGCGACCAGGCAGAGCACGCCGGTCACCCCGGCCACGCCAGCCCCGAAGGAGCGCGCCGGGCGGTACAGCTTGGCGGCGTGTCGCGCGGGCACCTAGGCGCGGGCCCTTGCCCGGCGCATCTGGAGCATCAACGAGGCGGCCAGTGCCACCACGCCCCCGCCGACCAGGGCCACTCCGAGCGCGTCGGGCCCGGCCGCACCCAGGCCGCTCGGCACCGCACCGGGCGTACCGCCGGACATCTCCAGCAGGCTGTCCAGGTGGCTCTGCACGATGGGCCCGGCCTCCTCTGCCAGGGCGATGACCGTCGGGTCCGAGCCGGAGGCGATCTCCTCCCGGCCGGCCGCCAGCGTCATGCGGTGACCCTCGATCTGTGAGGCAATCCAGGCCGCGTCGAAGGCCTCGCCCTTCTTGGCCATGACGGCCTTCAGCGCGGCCTGCTGCTCGGCGGACGGTGCGGCGGGCAGCTCGACGCCGAGCTGTTCGGCTGCCGCGGTGAGCTCAGCGTCCAGCGTCTGGTGTTCCTCGACGAGGACGAAGCCCATGTTCTGGACGGCCTCGGTGGTGCCGTGTTCACGGGCGGCGTTGCCCGCGGCGATCTCGGCGAGGTTGCTCTGGTGGGCCGCCGCCATCCAGGTGGCGTCCTGCTCCGACGGTTCGGCTGATGCCGGAGAGGCCACCAGCAGCACCGCGGCGAGTATGGATATCGCGCCGAACACGGCGCGTGGCACGAGGGACATGGGAATCGCTTCCTCTCGAGATGGATGTGACGAGAGTCACGGCGCGAACGTAGCATGGACACTATTCATCCTCGAAGGGCTGGCGACCGCAGGATTGCCAGCCCGGTCCAGAGTCGTGGCCCGGGGTGGACGGCCCGCCTACCCTGACCGAGGATGGACGCGTCAGGCCGTGGCGGCGCTGGAACCCACCACGGCGCGGTACGGCGGAAGGAGTTGTCATGTCGGGAGCCGGTGACGCAGCCGATCAGGCCAGGCAATACGCCCAAGACCATCCCGAGGAGGTCGACCAGGCCAAGGACGGGGCTCAGGACCTCATGGACGGGCAGAAGGCGGACGGTGACCAGGACGGGGAGCAGGGCGAGGCGAAGCAGCCTCAGTAGTGTTCCCGGCCACCACGATCACGCCGATGTGCCGGCTCCGGGCTCCTCCTCTTCCCGAGGGGACCTCAGCCGCCCAGAATGGTGAGCAGGACCAGCACATCGGATCAGCGCGACCGAAGGGCGGCACCATGGTCACCTCCCCGGGCCAGACGCCGGAAGCCTCCGGCCCGGGCGCCCCGCGCAGCGACGGCGGGGACGCACCGGACGATCCCGGCCTCCGCCGTGAGGAGGACCTCGATCCGGACGGCCTGGAGGCAGACCTCGATACCTCCGGTGCCGGTGAAGGCGACCTGGACCCCGACGACGACAGCGTCGACGTCGAGGACATGACCATCCCCCCGGCCGACCGGGACGGCTGATCAGGCCGGGGCACACCGCTCGTAGCCGGTGGCGTAGCCGGCCGTCCGGCAGGGGCCCACGGGGACGGACTAGGAACGCGGGGTGTCGGCCGTCTCCGGGGGCTTGCCGCCGGCCTGGTCCTGTTCGGTGGCGCCGAGCTTGGTGCCGCGCCGCTGCTGCAGGCGCATCCGCTGGTACTTGAACCGCTGCGCCACGGTGGCCTTGGCCTCGATCCGGTCCTTCGGGTTCAGCGGGTCCTCCCCGAGCACGGGATCGGGGCCCGCCTGGTAGCCGGTGGCCCAGACCTGGAGGATGGCCCAGGTGACGGCGGTGTACGGCACCGCCAGGATCGCTCCGAAGATTCCGCCCACGATGGTTCCCACGGTCAGGGCCAGCAGGATCAGCAGGGGGTGCAGGCTCAGGGTACGGCCCATGATGACAGGCTGCAGGACGTTGCCCTCGATCTGGTTGACGACGATGATCCAGGCGATCAGGATTAGGGCGGTGAGCGGGCCGTTGGTCACCAGCGCCACCAGGGCGGCCAGTACCCCGGCGATGGTCGCCCCGATCACGGGGATGAACGCGGTGACGAACGCGATGACCGCCAGTGGGATCGCCAACGGCACCCCGAAGACCACGAGGAAGGCGCCGATCAGCACCGCGTCGGCCAGGGCGATCGCCGCCGTGCCCCGGACGTACCCACCGAGCACCTCCGAGCCCCGGTCAATGGACTCGGCCAGCTTGGCCCGCCGTTCGCCCCGGGTCCAGCGCAGGATGAAATTCCACATCTTCTCCGCGTCCTTGAGGAAGAAGAACAGGATGACGACGACCAGCACGGCCCCGGTGACGAATTGGGTGGCCGCCGAGATCCCACTGATCGCCCCGGTGGCCACCGGGGCGCCACTCAGGAATCCCCCGACCTGCTGCAGGGCCTGGTCGATGGCACCGGTGTCGATGGGCAGGGGTCCTGCCGTCACGAATCGCTGCAACTCCTCCCAGCCCTCGACAGCCTGCGTGGCCAGCGAGTCCCATTCGCTGCGCACGGAGAACACGATGCCGGTCAGGATCCCGCCCACCAGCACCAGGATGCCCACGAAGGCGGCCAGGGTGGCCATGAGGTTGGACCACCCCCTGCGTTCGAGCCACTTGACCGCCGGTGCCACCGCCGCGGCGAGGATGAGCGCCACCAGCAGGGCGACCACGACCACGCTCACCCGGAGCAGGACCCACACCAGCCCGGCCACCACCGCCGCGATGAGCAGGATCTGGGCGGACCGCGAACCCGCCCGGCCGAGCGAGTCCGCCCAGGGTCCTATCGCGGGAGCGACCGTCCGGGCGGCCCCGCCGATCTCGAGCATGCCCTCGGCTGCGTCTGGCGGGGTGGTTCCGGCGGCCGGTGCCGCGGACGCGGTCCCGGCAGTGCCAGCGGGCGATGGCCCGGGGCGTTCGGCGGAAGGATCAACCGACGAGGATGAACTGTCCATCACCATGCTCCTCATGAGGTGAGATTGCTGCGGGGCAAGGTCGTGCCCGTCAACGCAGCAGGTTCCCGACAATAGAGCACGGGCGGCGGTGTATCTGCACGCCAGCCAGGCGTGGGGTGCCCGTCGGAGGCCCGGTCGTCTCAGCTATTCTCCGGCCTCACGATACTGTCCTCATCCTCCTCGAGGTCGGGCAGGTCCGCCTCCTGCGCGTCCTGCTGCGGCGGGCGCTGTTTCTGGTGTCCGCCCGTCCATTCCTCGCTGCCGCCCTCAGGGGTGTCCGGGCCACGATCGGCATCCGTGTCAGACGCCGGCCGGGTCGGTTCATCGGGAATCTGCGTGCTCATGTGTTGCTCCTGCCGTGTGGACGGTCGGGCCGTCCCCGGATCGCCCGTCGGGTTCCGTGGTCTTCCTGCTCTTCGACCGCGCTTCCAGGTCGGGGCGCTTCTGGCCACGGTCGTGACTGGCAGCGCACCTGTGCTCGATTGTGCACCGCAGCGCCGTCGGGCGATAGGGCCCGTGGGGAGGCTCAATCAGGGGACGGGAGTGGTGCAACCCGCCTATTCCCTCGCCATGAGGTCGATGACCTCCGGCTGGGGGCCCACCCACGTCATCCCCCTATGGCGGTGACCCCCGGTGGTCCTGTCCGTCCGCTGCGGAGGCTCCTCAGCCCTGAAGGTGGCGGCGCCGGCGATCCAGTTCCTCCTGGGACGGCACCTCGTCGGCGAAGCTGCCCGTGGCCACCGGTCCAGTGCGCTCGTAGGTGGCCATGATGACTCCGGACGGGGAGGCCTCGTGCGCGGTCAGGCGCAGGCCGGTGGGGATCGTCCCCTCGGCGAAGAGCCGCTTGCCGGAGCCCAGCAGCAGTGGGAAGACCAGGACCCGGAACTCATCGATCAGCTCGGCCGTCAACAGGGACTGGATGAGGTTACCGCTGCCCTGCAACAGCAGGTCGGGTCCGTCCTGTTCCTTGAGTCTCTCGACCTGGCGGGGAACGTTCTCGGACAGGACGGTGGTGGACTCCCAGGTCGGGTCGACTAGCCGGTGGCTGGCCACGTACTTGTGCGCCCGGCTGAACGCCTCTCCCACCAACGAGTCCGTGTGGTGGGGCCAGTAGGCGGCGAAGATCTCGTAGGTCCTGCGTCCCAGCAGCAGGTCGAAGGGGGCGGCGAAGGTCCGGTCCAGCCACGGGCCCACGGACTCATCGAACAACGGCACCGTCCATCCGCCGAGGGTGAAACCCCCCGAACGGTCTTCGTCGGGTCCTCCGGGGGCCTGCATGATGCCGTCCAGGGAGACGAACGTGCTGGAGATGAGCTTTCTCATGCCGGCAGTGAAACCCACTTCCGGGGCCGGGGCGACTCCGATCATGCGCCGTTTGTCCGGCCCATCCCGCCCGGCCCATCCCGCCCGGCCCATCCCACTCGCCCCGTCCCACCCGGCCTGGTGGCCGGACCCGTCCCCCGCCGTCCGGCCACCCGGGGAAACAAGCACGTCATGAACCACGGATGACTGACAGGACGCCCGCGACTGCCTACTCTTCTGGCATGAGCACTACCGAGGCGGTGTGGAGCCGCGCCCTTGACTTCGATGCCCTGCCCGAGGCCACCTCCCCCGGTGACATCGCCCTGCGCGATGTCCTGACCTTCCACGGGGCCGTGCAGAACGGGGGGCTCGTCAACGCGATCGAGATGCACCTGGATGACGACGAGTTCCCCCTGGAACGCGTGATCTCCGGCTACGAGTACCTCGGCCTGGATGACGTGGCCGAGACGATCACCGAGGCCCAGGGCGGGTTCGTGGCCGCCGACGACGACGAGGAAGCCCTCGAGGCCCTCGAACTCGAGGTCGACCCGATGTACGAGGTGGAGGACGAGGACCTCAGCCAGGCCTTGGAAGGCCGGTTGCAGAAGGATCCCGAGGACTTCGACCCGGCGCGCTGACCGGCCCCGCCCTCGCCCAGACGGAGTATCTCCCCCGTGCGGGGGATTCGGCACGGACGCGAATTCCGGACTCTGGGGACATGCAGAACATGTCCGACCACCTGTCCGCTCACCACTCGTCCGCCCACCACCTGTCCGCCCACCACCTGTCCGCGCGCCGCCCGTCCCGCGCCCGCGACCAGGATGCCCAGCCGTCCTCCGCACGGCCCCCCGGCCTGGTCGACGCCGGGCTCACCACCTCACTCATCGGCTCGGTCGCCCTGCTGGCCGGCTCGCTATGGTGGCTTCTGGCCCCGGACCGGTCCCCCTTCGGGGACTCCCATCCTTCCGGCATGGGGTGCCGTTGCTGGCCGCGGTCATCGGCCGGGAGCTGTCCCAGTGGGGAATCCTGCCGCTGGCCCTCGCGAGCGCTGTCCTGGCGCTCCGCGGCCTGCGAGTTCGGCGCCGGGTGCCGGCGGCTCCCGGCCCGCGTCCCGGCCTCGTGATCGCCGCCCTCGTCATCGGCCTCGTCTGGCTCACCTCGGCCTCGGGCCTGTCCATGGTCGGCTACCTGCTCGCCGTGGCCGTTCCGGTCCTCACGGCCACCGCCCTCATCGCCCTGGTGCGGTCAAGGCCGCGGGTGCTCTGGCTCCTGCTGCCCGCGCTCCTCCTCCTGGCCGCAGGGGCGGCCGTCACGGGAGGGCTCGACGTCGTCGGCCGTCTCGCGAGCCAGCTCGGCTCCACCATGCTGCCGACCCTCGACGGTCCATTGCTGCTCGGCCTGGGCTCACTGACCCTGCAAACCGGCTGGGCGGTGACCGGGGCGGGACTGGCCGCGGCCGGCGCCGGCCGCCGTGCCTCCGAGGGAGAACCGCTCACCGCCGTGGACGGCTGGCTGTTACGCCGCCGTCGGCTGCTCACGTACCTGGCCGCCCTCGCGCTGGTGCCGTACCCGCTCATCCGGCTGACGTGGCTGACGCCCTTCCCCCTCGTCGCTCCGGGTCCGCTGGAGGCGCCGGACCGCCTGTGGGGACTGCTGCTCGGCGCGGCGGCGGTCCTGGGGATCGTCCTGACGCTCGGACTGATCCGCCCGTGGGGCGAACGCTTCCCGCGGTGGTTCCCCGTCGTCGGCGGCCGGGCCGTCCCCCTCGCGCTGGCGCTCGTGCCCGGTGGGTTCGTGGCCCTCGTGGCCACGGCGAGCGCGGTGCCCATGTTCGTCCAGGTGGCCGCACACGCCGGGACGGGGCAGGCGGTGCTGGTCTCCCTGCTCATCCCGACGTGGTTCTGGGGCCCGATGCTCGGGCTGGCTGTCTGGACCTACGCCCTGCACCGGGTGCAGGACAGCCGTGCGGCAGGGCCCGCCCGGCCAGCACCTCAACCGGCACCCGGGAAGACGTATCCGAGCTCGTAGGCCAGGACGACGGCGTGCGTGCGGTCCCGCGCGCCCAGCTTGCCCAGCACGCTGCCGACGTGGGTCTTGACCGTCTCCCGGCCGACGTGGAGTTCCGCCGCGATCTCCGCGTTGGACAGTCCGCGGGCGAGCAGGTGCAGCACCTCGGTCTCCCGTCCGGTCAGGTCCCGGGCGGCGGCTCCCACCGGCCCCGCCCCGGCCCCCGTGTGCCGGGCGGCCACGCGGCGCAGTGCCGAGGGGAACAGCAGCGCGTCCTGAGCGTGCACGGTCCGTACCGCATGCACCAGGTCCGTGGCCGGTGCCCGCTTGAGCACGAATCCGGCGGCCCCGGCGCGCATCGCCGCCCACACGTGGGCGTCGGACTCGAACGTGGTGACGACGACGACGCGCACCCGGGGGTGGTCCTCGGCCAGCCGGGCGGTGGCCGTGAGCCCGTCGAGCACGGGCATGCGGATGTCCATCAGCACGACGTCGGGCGGGTGCCTGTCGACGGCGGCCAGGGCCGCCGCTCCGTCGTGCGCGGTCCCGGTGACCTCGAGATCTTCCTGGGTCTGCAGGACGGCGGACCAGCCGTCCGTCACGAGCGGGTCGTCGTCCACGACGAGGACGCCGATCGGCGGGGCGTCGGCGGCTGCGCCGGACAGGCGACCGGTCATCCCGGCAGCTCCGCCCGAACGATCCACCCGGTGGGGGCGCGGTCGATGTCGAGGTGCCCGCCGGCCAGGGCCGCCCGTCGGCGCATGCCGGCCAGGCCGGACCCGTGGCCCGAAGCCGCGGCACCCGCACGCTCGTCCGCCGCGGCGGGTGGCCCGCTGGTCACCTCGAGGGCCACGGCCTTGGGTGTCCGGCGGATACGCACGGTGACGGGGCCATCGGCATGGCGGACGGCGTTGGTGGTGGCCTCCTGCAGGATGCGGTAGCCCGCCCGGGAGGTGGCGGCGTCGAGGCCGGCGAGTTCGGCCTCGGAGAGGTCACTGCCGAGGGTGATCCTTCCGGGTCCGCCCACCGGTCCGTCCGACAAGCCGGCCACGAGCCGCCACACGCTCTCCAGGCCGGGTCCGGTGCCGTCGCCCTCCCTGAGCAGTCCCAGGGCCTGGTCCAGCTCACCCTGGGCCTCGCGCGAGGCGGACGCCAGGGCGGCGAGGCTCCCCCGCACCGGGGTGGTGGCCTCCGTCCCGAGCCGGGCCTCCAGCGCCGCCGCCTGCACGGAGATCGCGGCCAGGGCGTGGCCCAGTGCGTCGTGCAGCTCACGGGCGAGGGCATCGCGGCGCGCTAGCTCGGCCAGCCGCCGGGCGGGATCGGGACGGAGCATGAGCCGGCCCATCCGTCGCAGCAGGGCGCCGAGGAGGTACACCGAGGCCACCCACAGCAGCACGGCGATCGCCGCGGCCGGCACCGCTCCGGCCCCGTGCCCCGGGAGCTCGCGACCCGTCACGGCGAACCAGACGACCGGGACCACGAGGAACAGGGTGGCGGCGCTGTGCGTGGCACCGGCGACCAGGTGGGCCACGGTCAGCCCGTACAGTCCTGGGGCCGCCGCGCCGCCGGCTGCCGGAAGACCGAGAAGGTCACGGGCCGCGGACGCCTCCAGGGCACGGAGCCGGGGCAGCAGCGCGAGTAGGGCGGAGGCTGCGGCACAGGCCAGCCAGAGCAGGGCCAGGGCCTTCAGGCCGTCCACCGGCCACAGCAGTCCGGCCAGCACCGCGGCCAGCGGGACCAGCAACACCCCGCCCAGCAACAGGTAGAGCCACGCCCGCCAGCCGGCACCCAGGGGTCCGCCCAGGGCACGCGCCGCGGTGCGGACCGGAGCGGGGACCGTCATGCCGGCCATCCTTTCCGCCCGGGCGTGCGTGGGGGAAACGGTCCGGGACATGGTCACCATCCTGCCGTGGCCGCCGCGGTCCCGGAACCTCCTCGCCGTCGCAGGGACCGCGGAACACGCCCGGTGAGACCCTGGACGAGGCAGCCGTCACCCCGGACGGTGGTCCTCACTCATCTGGCGTTCCGGACCGGCGCCGGCGCCATCCTGCCGGACGGGCGGGGGGATGGCGGCGCGGAGCCGCACCAGCACCACCATCACGACCAGTTCGACGAGCGTCTGGGTCACCACCACGAGCGGCGCCAGGTGATACCCGGGGCCCAGCGACGCCGGCAGGGCCAGGGCCAGCGGGAGCACCACGAGGGAGTTGCGGGTCACCCCGCTGAACACGACGGCGCGGCGACCGGGCACATCCAGCCCGGCCATCCTGCCGGCCATCCTGCCGAGCACGACCATCACGGCCGCGAAGAGCACGTACACCGGCACCACGGTGAGCAGTCCGCCCAGGTGGCGGCCGACGTCGTGGGCCTGCGAGGCGACCACGACCGCCAGGGTGGCCATCATCAGCGGCACCATCCCGGCCGAGGCCGTCAGGCCCACGGCCCGGCCCCACGCCCACCGGCCGGCGGCCGCCTGGGTCAGCCACGCCGCGGCCAGCGGCACCACGATGAGCAGTGCGAAGGCCTCGAGGAACGGTCCGGCGTCGAACCCGCGGGCGAACCGCGGTCCGGCCATCAGCCACAGGTATCCCGGCAGCAGGAGCACCTGCGCGAGCATCAGCAGCGGCGTGGCGGCCAGCAGCCGGTCCTGCGCTCCGCCGGCCAGGCCGGTGAAGACGATGACGTAGTCGACGCAGGGGGCCAGCAGGACGAACAGCACGCCGAGCAGCAGGACGTCGTCGTGGGCCACCAGCCGGGAGAGGGCGAACACCACCGCGGGGACGACCACGAAGTTGAGCGCCAGCACGGTGAGCAGGAACCGTCCGTCCCGCGCCGCGCGACCGAGCCCTCCGAACGGGACGCCGAGGAAGGTGGCGTAGAGCAGCAGCCCCAGGGCCGGCATGATGGCCACCTGCGCGGGCGCGGCCACGGCCGGGACCAGGAGCCCGACGGCGGCGCCCGCGGCCAGCGCGGACAGGTACAGCACCACTTGGTGCCGCTCCATCCAGTCGCTTGCCGATCCCATGGCTCACAGCATCCCACCGACCGGTCCGGCGCCCCGAATCGGCCGGGGCCGCCGGCCGGGGAACACGGTGCGCCGACCCGCCGGAAGCGTGTTTGACCGGGGATGACGGGAGCCTTACATTCTTGTCATCGTCTCCGCGCTCGGTGCACCATCGGCTCCCGGGATCCCCTCCCACCCCTTCCGGACCTGCCCCAGTGCGATCTCGCCTCCGGCCCCGGCCGGCCTAGTCCGGAAGTCCCCATGACCACTCATGCCCCGCGCCCTCGTGCCTCGCGCCCTGACGCCCCGCGACCCCGTACCCGTCCCGCGCGCGTCCTCTCGGCCTCCCTGCTCTCCGGCGCCCTCACCCTCTCCGGCGCCCTGGCCGCCGTACCGGCCGCGGCCGCCCCGGCCCAGGACCCGTCGGGACGGGCGCCGGGGGCGGCCTCGGCGCGGCACCACGCCGTGACCGGTGCCTACCTGGAGGAGGGCCACCCCGGCTACTTCTCCTCCCTGCACGTGGTGGAGGACGAGCTGCCGGTGACCGCCGACTACTTCACGGTGGAGGCCGACTTCTGCGTGCACCCGGAGGCGAGGGCCGGTCAGGCCTTCGGCTTTGACCTGGCCTGGGAGGCGCCCATCAGCGACTGGGAGTCGATCGTGGACCAACCCGACCGGTACACCTCCACGGTCCCGGTCGTGGATGAGGAGGGCACCACCCTGGTCACCGCGAGCATGGTCCATGACCTGGGGGCGGTGCCGGACGACGAGATCGGGTTCGTGCAACTCAAGACCGCCGTCGACCTCGAACTGGCCCCGGGGGCCGTCGCCGAGGGAGGCTGCGGCACCCTAACCCTGCCGGTACCGGCGCCCCTGGCGTTCACCGACGGGAGCCTGGAGCCCGGCGGTCCCGGGGACGAGGACCCGAACACCTACATCGTGGAGTTCATCGATCCCGAGGGGATCCGCACCTCGGACAGCGTCACCCTGGCACCGAGCGACTTCGAACCCGGCCAGGCCTGGACTGACGGCATCGTGGACTTCACCGGGAGCGCCCAGTGGGCCCTGGTGACCCCCACCGGACCGGCGGCCGAGACGACCATCACCCTGACCGGCGGCGAACTCTGTGACGAGCCCTTCGAGACGGCCATCCTGGACTCGGCCTCCATGGCGCCGACCAACCTCGAGCCGGACGTCGAGGTCAGTTGCGAGGACGGCGCCAAGACCTTCACCCTGCAGAACCGGTTGCGCGCCGACCGCCAGTGGGTGGTCGTGCAGGCCGACCCGCGCAGGGGCACCGAGAAGGACCCCGCCACCATCGACGCCGAGTTCGTCCTGGACGGGGAGTCGACCACGGACTCGGCGTCCGTGGCGGCGGCTTCCTCGACCGGGCGCATGCACGGGGCCTGGGTGCCACCGGGCAGCTGCACGGTGGCACCGTTCAGGGACATCGGCCCCCGCACGGCGTTCCGGGAGCCGATCCGCTGGATGCAGTGCCGCGGCATCACCGGTGGCTATGCCTCCGACCACACCTTCCGGCAGAGCCGGTCCATCTCCCGTGGGGAGTCCGTGGCCTTCCTGTTCCGCTACGCCGTGACGCCGGACATGATCGACGATGGCATCGGGTGGTGGGTGGACCCGGAGTTCGCGGACCTGGACGAGGACGCCCCGTTCTTCAGCTCCGTGCTGTGGGCGGCCAACTACGGGGTGACGACTGGCTACGCGGACGGCACCTTCCGCCAGCGACGGCCGGTCACCCGCGGGGAGTTCGCCGCCTTCCTGTACCGCACCGCTGCGGCGACCCACCCCTCCGCGGTCCCCGAGGACCCGGGCATGGACAGCGGGTTCGCCGATGTGAGCGAGGCGCATCCCTTCGCCACGGAGATCGCCTGGCTGAGGGAGGCCGGCCTGACGGTGGGCTACTCGGACGGCACCTTCCGTGCCGGTCGGCAGATCAGCCGCGGGGAGGTCGCCGGGATGCTCTACCGGTATCACGACGGCTTCGTCCGCCGCCCCTGATCGGTTCCGGGAAACAGGCGCTCCCCGGGGGGCTTCAGCGCCGCCCGCCCTCTGGGGGCCGCCACCGGGGGTCCCTGCCGGCCAGGCCCAGCACGTGGTCGAACCGGCTGGCATCCTCCCCGACGGCGACGCGGGGGCCGAACAGGCCGTTCCGTGCGTCCGGTTCGTCCGGTATCGACGCGCAGAACGCCTCGACGGCCAGCAGCGCATCCGGTTCGACGTCGTAGTCCTGCCCCGTGGCCACGGCCAGGTCCCAGCCGTGCAGCACCACCTCGTCGAGGGCGACGAGCCCGGCCTCCTCGGCGGACAGGCTGACGCCACCGGCCGCCGTCGTGCCGGTCCACGCCCCCGTCTCGTTCCAGGCCGCCGCCAGTTCCCCGAGTCTCGCCGGGATGAGCTCACGCCACTGTTCCGACAGCTCGAGCCGTCCGGGGTCGGGCGGCGTACGGGTGGTGGGCCCGTCGATCTTCCGCGCAGCATCACGGAAGGCGATGGACAGTCCGTGCAGGTGGGCCAACAGCAGGCCCACGGGCATCGCCCCACAGGGCGTCGGCGATCCGAGCTGGTCGTCGGTCACGCCGCGGACCACCGCGGCGACCCGTCTCGTGCTCTCGCTGAGGTCGATCATCGCGATCCCGCCGCTCCCCTGCCGTGCCACCGTGCTGCCGAGGTCAACGGTAGGGCGTCCCGGCCCCGGAGGCAGACTCCGATCGTGCGCTGATCGGAGTCTGCCTGCGACCAGGCCCCGGACGCCACCGCGCCCGTCTCGGTGCGGGCCCATGGGCGGCCCGGCACCGCGGCCGGGACGTCGGCTCAGGCGTCGATGACGACGGCGGTGATCAGCGGGGCCCGCCGGTAGGCGCGGTCCAGGTGGCGGCCCACCGTGTCGACGATCAGCTTCTCGAGCACGCCGAGGTCGTCGACGCCGGCGATATCCGGCTTGGCGAGCGCGGCCTTGACCTTCTCTGCGGCCCCGTCGAAGATCTGCGGGTCCTGGATGAAACCCTTGGTCATGAACTCCAGCGGCTCGGCCAGGGTGTTGGTGTCCGGATCCACGATGGCCACCACGGTCACCGCGCCGCCCTCCTGCAGCATGCGCCGCTCGACCAGGGTGTCCTCGGTGACCTTGCCGACGGTGTGGCCGTCCACGTAGACCAGCCCGGCCTCGACCTTGCCGGAGACCTTGGCCTCGCCCTTGACGAGGTCCACGGTGGTCCCGTCCTGGACGACGAGCACGCGCTCGGGGGCGATGCCGGTGCGCACGGCCAGCTCGGCGTTGGCATGCAGGTGCTTGGACTCCCCGTGCACGGGCATGACGTGCTTGGGGCGCACGATGTTGTAGCAGTACACCAGTTCCCCGGCGGAGGCGTGCCCCGAGACGTGCACCTTGGCGTTGCCCTTGTGCACGACCTTGACGCCGAGGTCGGTGAACTTGTTGATGATGCCGTAGATGGCGTTCTCGTTGCCGGGCACCATCGAGCTGGCCATCAAGACGGTGTCGCCGGCGTCGAGCTTGATCTGGTGGGTGCCGGAGGCCATGCGGGACAGGGCCGCCATCGGCTCGCCCTGGGAGCCGGTGCAGACCAGCGCGATCTTGTCATCGGGCATGGACTGCAGCTTCTTGAAGTCGACCACCAGCCCACGCGGGATCTTCAGGTAGTTCAGGTCCCGGGCGATGCCCATGTTCTTGACCATGGACCGGCCCACGAACGCGACCTTGCGCCCGCTGGCGTGGGCGGCGTCCAGGACCTGCTGGATGCGGTGGACGTGGCTGGCGAAGCTGGAGACGATGATCCGCTTCGGGGCGGTGGCGAAGACCTGCTCGATGGCCGGGGTCAGTTCGCGCTCGGAGGTCGTGAAGCCGGGGACCTCGGCGTTGGTGGAGTCGGTGAGGAACAGGTCCACGCCCTCCTCGCCCAGGCGGGCGAAGTGGCGCAGGTCCGTGATCCGGTCGTCCAGGGGGAACTGGTCCATCTTGAAGTCACCGGTGTGCAGCACGAGTCCGGCCGGGGTGCGGATCGCCACGGCGAGGCTGTCCGGGATCGAGTGGTTGACGGCCACGAACTCCAGCTCGAAGGGGCCGGCCTTGTGGGTGTCCTCGGCCTCCACGTGCACGGTCTTGGGCTTGATCCGGTGCTCGGTGAGCTTGGCGGAGATGAACGCCAGCGTCAGCTGCGAGCCGATCAGGGGGATGTCCGACCGTTCCTTCAACAGGTAGGGCACCCCGCCGATGTGGTCCTCGTGCCCGTGGGTGAGCACGATCCCCACCACGTCCTGCAGCCGGTCCCGGATGGAGGTGAAGTCCGGCAGGATCACGTCGATGCCGGGCTGGTGCTCCTCGGGGAACAGCACGCCGCAGTCCACGATGAGCAGCTTGCCCTGGTACTCGAAGACCGTCATATTGCGCCCGATCTCGCCCAGTCCGCCCAACGGGGTGACCCGCAGGCCACCGGCGGGCAGGGTGGAAGGAGACTTGGACTTGCGGGGCGAACGGGCCAACTGATCACGCTTTCGTCGTCAGGGAGGCACACCGGGATGGTGCGCCGGGAAGGATGGGGTTCCATCGGGTGCGGCTCCGCTGCGATGCGGTCGGCTCCACGAAGACCTCCTCCAATGTACCGCCCGCGACCCGCGGGGGCAGTATCCCCATGGTCACGGAGGCCTGGCCGCTCCGCCGGACAGCAGAAAGGCCCTTCCTCGATTCAGGAAGGGCCTTTCATCTGGTGGAGGTAAGGGGATTCGAACCCCTGACCTTCTCCATGCCATGGAGACGCGCTACCAACTGCGCCATACCCCCAGAAGGGTGTTTCCCCGGCCTTCCCGTTTCCGTTCCGTCCGAAGCAACTCAATAAATATACACAGCCGGACGACCGCTTCGCAAATCGGCACGCGAGAGGGGTCTGGGCACGGGGCGGGACCTACCGTCGCCGCGCCTGGGTGAGGACGCCGTGGTCCTGTGCCAAGCGGGTGGCGGCGTGGGTGATCGCGCCCGTCATGAGGCCCAGCGCGTCCAGGTCCACGTTGTGGAGGTCATCGCCGGGCCGGTGGTAGTTCGGGTCGCAGGGCCGCTTGGCCGTGCCCCCGAAGAGGCGGGCCTGCCTGGGGCTCTTCTTCTCATCGTCCCCGGTGTACAGCCCGCCCACGGCCACCCCCGCCTTGACGAAGGACACCTGGTCGGAGTCCTCGTCCCAGTCGGTGGGGATCCACGGCTGGCCGTGTGAGTCGAAGTAGTCGGTGAAGACGTCCATGAGCTCCGCCGAACCGTCGGGGACCGCATGCTTCGGTGTGGCCTCGTGGGCGTCGTAGACCCCGATGACCGGGTTGGGCGAGGCGATCATGTCGAAGTTCAGGTAGGCGGTGATGGCCTCGAGGGCGCGGCGGTCGTGCTCCAGGAGGTCGCGGACGTAGTGCCGGGAGCCGTACTCCTTCTTGTACTCCTCGGCCCCCCACCAGGCGAAGCGCACCGTGTTGCCGATGCCCTCCAGGCGGCTGATGGCCTTCGCGGCCTCGATGAGTGCCGCCGACCCGGAACCGTTGTCATTGATCGCCGGGCAGCCCGGCACCCCGTCGAGGTGGGCGCCGAGCATGATCACGCTATCGGCGCTGCCGGCGTCGGTCTCGGCCAGGACGTTGAAGGTCTCCAGCCATTTGCCACGGTGCTTGAAGGTGAAGTACTGGCGCCGGACCTGATAACCGGCGCCGGCCAATTGCTGCCCGACGTACTGGGCCGCGGCCTCGTAACCGGAGGTGCCGGCGGCGCGGTCACCGTAGGCCTCGGCCAGGGCCTGGAACCTCTCCAGGTGCTGATACGCGGCGGGAACCTCGCCACGGGAGACGGCGAGACGTGATCTCACGAGCCGGCTCGGCTTCATAGCGTCCTCATGGGTACGAGACTGCGACGGTGGCAGTCTAGCGCCCCGAGACGGGTCAGCGACTCCCCGGCCGCGGGTCCATCACGCCACTGAGGGCGGTTTCTCCTGACGACACCCTCAGGATTGCCCGGATCCTCCGGGCGTCCAGTCCCGTGGGGCGTCGTCCGGGGTGATGGTCGATCCGGGCTCGCCTGCTCCCACCCCGTCCGTGAGGCCGAGGTCGATCAGGGGTGCGTCCTTCCAGAGGCGGTCCAGGGCGTAGAACACCCGCTCCTCCTCGTGCTGGACGTGCACCACGAAGTGCCCGTAGTCCAGCAGCACCCAGCGCCCGCCGGCCTTGCCCTCCCTGCGGGCCACGTCGAGCCGGAGCTGCCGGCTGAGCACCTCCTCGATCTCGTCCACCACGGCGAGCACCTGCCGCTCCGACCCTGCCGAGGCGATGAGGAACGCATCGGTCAGGCCCATCCGCTCGGCGACATCGACGGCCACGATGTCGGTGGCCTGTTTGTCTGCTGCGGCCTGTCCGGCCAATTTCAGCGCGGTCAGGGTGGTCTCGGGGACGGTCACGGGCAACTCCTGAGGGGTGGTGGTTAGATGGGCGCCGGTCAGAGGACCAACGCCAGGATCAGGGCGACGACCAGGACGGCGAAGACCACCGCGGCCACGATCACCAGGGCGCGCTCCCGGGAACCCCATTCCGAGGCAGACAGGGAGTCCAGTCCGTGGGCTGACTGCGCCTCGACCGGGTCGTGCCGCACGGTCTCGGCGGCGGTCTCGGCATCGGTCTCGGACTCGGCGGCGGGCGCCGCCGGCGGGACGGTGGCCAGGGCCCCGGTCTCGTTGAAGCTCCGGGCCTTCTCCGCCAGCAGCTCCTGTTCCCGAAGCAGCTCCGGGTCCACCGCCTCGGGATCATCCCCGGCGGCCTCGAGGCGTTCCGCCAGGGCCACGGCCTCCCGGGCCAGTGACTCACGGGAGACGGCCTCGCCCGCCTCCGCGGCGCCGTCGCCGGGTCGCTGCCCCTCCGGCACGACGCCGGCCGGCGCACCTGCCGGTGCCTCCGCGCGCCGGGCGGTGGACGGGGAGGGCACGGCCGGGGACGACCCGGCACCGGAGACTGCGGACTCCTGGCGCCGGCGCAGCTCGCGCAATTGGCGACGGGTCAGCGGCTGGCCATCGGGCCCGAGGGGCACGCCGTCACTGGCGACGGTGATCGCCGGGGAGTCGCCGGTCCCGAAGACGCGGGCCAGCGCGGCGGGAGACTGGCCGGGGCGGGACACGACCCGGCCGTCCTTGAGCAGGGGCAGCTCGGACACGCCCGGCAGGGCCCCGGTCAGCGGAGCGACGTCGGCCGGGTTGACCGGGCTGGCGGGCAGGTCGAGGATCGCCTCCGAGGTCTCCCCCGCCGGCGCCCCGGCCTCGCTGTCCACGCGCCGGTGCTGACGCTGGGAGCGGCGGGTGGCCCCGGGAGACTGGGTGGGATCAGCGGTGCTCACGCATGGACCTCCGGGGAGTCCTGCCGCCGGCGGCCACCCAGGCCTCCGCCAGGGTCGTGGGCGTCGGGCAGGTACAGGTGGTGCTTGGCGATGTACTGGACCACTCCGTCCGGCACGAGGTACCAGACGGGCTGGTGGTCCTGGACCCGCGCGCGGCAGTCGGTGGAGGAGATCGCCATCGCGGGGATCTCCATCAGCATCACGCCGGTCTCGGGCCCGACCTCCACCAGGTCATGTCCCGGGCGGGTGACCCCGACGAACTGGGCCATGTCCCAGAGCGTGTCCACGTCCTTCCAGGTCATGATCTGGGCCAGGGCGTCCGCTCCGGTGATGAAGAACAGCTCGGCCTCCGGCCGCAGGATGCGCAGGTCCCGCAGGGTGTCCGCGGTGAAGGTGGGCCCGGGGCGGTCGATGTCCACCCGGGAGACCGTGAAGCGGGGGTTGGAGGCGGTGGCGATGACCGTCATGAGGTACCGGTGCTCAGCCGGGGAGACCTTGTCGTCGTCCTTCTGCCACGGCTTGCCGGTGGGCACGAAGACGACCTCGTCGAGGTCCAGCTCGGCAGCCACCTCGGAGGCGGCCACGAGGTGTCCGTGGTGGATCGGGTCGAAGGTTCCGCCCATGATGCCGAGCCGGAAGCGGCGCTGGTCATCGCCGCGGTTGCGGGCCGCCGCGTCCTGCTCGGGCGCGGCGGCGTCACAGATGGTCTGGGCGGGCGTCTGGGATGGATGGGTCACTACGAGCCTGCGGATCGGCTTCGGATCAGTTCGTGCCCCAGTGGCTGTGCTCGCGCTCCTCGTAGCCGCGGCCGCGGTGGTAGTCGTCCACGCCCGGCACCTCGTGGCGCCTGCCGACCGAGCGCAGGGACATGGTGGCGGCCAGCATCAGGAGGAAGAGCACGAACGCGCCCACGCCGATGACCGGGGCCGGCAGGAACAGCGGGTTGACCACGTGGGCCTCCTCGGCGGCGACGATGGTCAGGGCGGTGAAGGTGTTCATCTGGTGGATCTCCCTCGAAGGGGCCGGTCGTCCGGCCACGTGTCACGGCGATGTCTGGCCCCCATCCTAGTACGTCCCCCGCTCAGATCCTGACCTGGCCCTGCCCGCGCAGCACCCACTTGGTGGTGGTCAGCTCCTCCAGGCCCATGGGACCGCGCGCGTGCATCTTCTGCGTGGAGATGCCCACCTCGGCGCCCAGGCCCAGCTGGCCGCCGTCGGTGAAGCGGGTGGAGGCATTGACGATCACGGCGGCGGAGTCGATCTCCGTGACGAAACGGTCGGCATTGGCCAGGTCGTTGGTGACGATGGCCTCCGTGTGGCCGGTGGACCAGCGCTGGATGTGCTCGATCGCCTCGTCCAGCGACCCCACCGTCTTCACGGCCATCTCCAGGGCCAGGTACTCGCGCCCCCAGTCCTCGTCCCGCGCGGTCTCGGCCCGGGCACCGTCCGGCAGCCACGCCCGGGCCCCCTCGTCCACGTGCAGGAACACGCCCGTGCGGGACAGGGCGCGCAGCACCTCGCGACCGGCCTCCTCCGCCTGCGCGTGGATCAGCAGCGTCTCTGCGGAGTTGCACACGGAGACCCGCTGGGTCTTGGCGTTCAGCGCGATGTCCACGGCCATCTTGACGGGCGCGGAGGCGTCGATGAACAAGTGGACGTTGCCCTCGCCGGTCTCGATGACCGGGACCCGCGCGTTGCGCACCACGGACTGGATCAGGTCGTGCCCGCCGCGCGGGATGAGCACGTCCACCGCACCGCGCTGGGACATCAGCGCGGTGGCGCCGGCACGCCCGTACTCGTCGATGCCCTGGATGATGTCCGCATCGAAGCCCTGGTCCACGGCCACCTCCCGCAGGATCGAGATCAGCGCCGCATTGGTGTTGCGCGCCGCCGATCCCCCGCGGAGGATGACGGCGTTGCCGGACTTCAGGGCCAGCCCGGCGATGTCCACGGTGACGTTGGGCCGGGCCTCGTAGATGGCCCCGACGGTCCCGAGCGGGACCCGGATCTGGGTCATCCGCAGCCCGTTGGGCAGGTTGCGTCCCCGGACGACGTCACCGACCGGGTCCGGCAGCCCGGCCAGTTCCTCCAGCGCCACGGCCAGGGCCTCGATCCGTCCGGCGTCCAGGGACAGCCGGTCCAGCATCGCCTCGGACGTGCCGGCCTCGCGGCCGGCCGCCACGTCCTTCTGGTTCTCCGAGAGCAGGTGGCCGGCGTTCAGCCGCAGCTTGGCGGCCATCCCCCGCAGTGTCTCGTCCTTGCGGGCACGGCCGGCGGTGGCCAGTTCGTGGCGCGCCCGCCGGGCACGCTCGCCCACGGCGCGGATCGCCCCGCGGACGTCCTCGGGCACGTCGGTCCCGGCGTTCTCGGGCGTCGCGGCGTCCTGGACGTCCTCGGCGGTCACGGCATTCTCAGCGGCACTGTTGGGCATGCCCCGGATTCTACCGGCGGCGCTGGGCCCGGGCCGAGAGGCGGACACAATCGTCGGTGTGCACGACGGGACGCTGGTATTCGGGGCCGAGCTCCTCGCGCAGGTCGGCGGTGGTGCGTCCCAGCATCGCGGGCAGTTCCGATGAGGAGTAGTTCACCAGCCCGCGGGCCACCACGGTGCCCCGGGCATCGGCCAGCTCGATCGGGTCACCGGCGTCGAAGCGTCCCTCCACCCCGGTGATCCCGGCCGGCAGCAGGGACCGCTTGTTCTTCACCACGGCGGCGACGGCGCCGTCGTCGAGCACCACCCGGCCGTGCACCTCGGCGAGCAGGCCGAGCCAGGTGCTGCGCGCCGTGCTGCGCCGGCCCGAGGCCTGGAACCAGGTGCCGACGTCCTGGCCGGCCAGCGCCCGGTTGGCGTTGGCAGCCGAGGTCACGAGGGCGTGGATGCCCGAACCGGTGGCGATCCCCGCCGCCTCCACCTTGGTGACCATGCCCCCGGTCCCGACGCCGGCCGGACCGGTCCGCCCGATCGCCACGTCCTCCAGGTCGGCCCGGGAGGTGACGGCCGGAATGCGACGGGACCCGGGCCTGGAGGGCGGCCCGGTGTACAGGGCGTCGACGTCGGTGAGCAGCAGCAGCGCATCGGCACGCAGCAGGTTGGCCACCAGGGCCGAGAGCCGGTCGTTGTCCCCGAAGCGGATCTCCGCGGTGGTGACGGTGTCGTTCTCGTTGATGATCGGCACCACCGCGAGGGCGAGCAGCCGGTTCAGTGCCCGGAACGCGTTGGTGTACTGGGTGCGGCGGATCAGGTCCTCGGCGGTCAGCAGCACCTGGGCCACCTCGGTCTGGTGCCGGGCGAAGGAGGCGGCGTAGTGGGCCAGCAGCTTGCCCTGCCCGACGGCGGCAGCGGCCTGCTGGGTGGCCAGGTCCCGCGGGCGCTTGCCCAGGCCGAGCGGGTGGATGCCGGCCGCGATGGTGCCGGAGGACACGAGGGCGACCTCGGTCCCGCGCGAACGCACGGCGGCGATGGTGTCCACGAGGGAGTTGATGGCCTCGTGGTCGACCCCGGTGGGGGTGGTCAGGGAGGACGAGCCGATCTTGATGACCAGGCGGCGGGCGCGGTGCAGGGTGTCCCGTCCGGTGACGGGGTTCGGGACCTGCTCAGCCATCGACGGGCCCTTCGGCACTCCCCGTCCCGGCGCCGCCGCCGTCCTCGTCGCGGAGGTAGCGCTCCGTCCAGATGCCCGCCCGGCGCTCCGCCTCCAGTTCCGCCTGGGTGCGGGCGCGGGCCGCCTTGCGGTCCTCGAGCTCCTGGCGCTTCTGCTCGCGGGTGGGGCGGGCGCGTTCCTCCATGCGCAGGTCGGACCCGCGCGGACCGGCCAGCAGTTCGGCGCCGGCGGCCATGGTGGGCTCCCAGTCGAAGACCACGCCGTTCTCGTCGGAGCCGATCACCACGGCGTCGCCCGGCTTGGCGCCCTGCTTGAACAGCTCGTCCTCCACGCCCAGCCGGTTGAGCCGGTCGGCCAGGTAGCCGACGGCCTCGTCGTTGGTGAAGTCGGTCTGGGCGATCCAGCGTTCCGGCTTGGTGCCGCGCACCCGGAAGAGCGGCTCGAGGCCGCGCTCCTCGCGGGTGATCTCGAACTCCTTGGCGCGCACGGACCGCGGCCGGACGACCACGGGCTCGGCGAGCTCCTCGGGCTCCGGCATCCGGTCCCGGGCCTCCTGGACCAGTCCGGCCATGGCGAACTTCAGGGGGTCCAGCCCCTTGCGGGAGACCGCTGACACCTCGAAGACGCGAAGCCCGCGGGCCTCGAGCGTCTCCCGCACCATCTCCGCCATCGCCTGCCCGTCGGGCAGGTCGGTCTTGTTCAGGGCCACGATGCGCGGCCGCTCGTTCAGCGGGACCACGCCGTCGGCGCCCTGGGCGAAGGTCGGTTCCACCGCGTAGGCCGCCAGCTCGGCCTCGATCGCCTCGAAATCGGACAGCGGGTCCCGGTCCGACTCCAGCGAGGCACAGTCCAGCACGTGCACCAGCGCGGCGCAGCGCTCCACGTGGCGCAGGAACTCCAGGCCCAGGCCCTTGCCCTCGGAGGCCCCCGGGATCAGCCCCGGGACGTCCGCCACGGTGAACCGGACGTCACCGGCCTGGACCACGCCCAGGTTCGGCACGAGCGTGGTGAACGGGTAGTCCGCGATCTTGGGACGGGCCGCGGACAGGGCGGCGATGAGCGAGGACTTGCCGGCCGAGGGGAAGCCCACGAGGGCGATGTCCGCCACCGACTTCAGCTCCAGGACGATGTCCAGTTCCTCCCCGGGGATCCCGAGCAGGGCGAAGCCGGGCGCCTTGCGCTTCTGGGAGGCCAGCGCGGCGTTGCCGAGGCCACCCTGGCCACCGTGGGCCACCACGTAGGAGGCCCCGTGGCCCACCAGGTCGGCGAGGATGTTGCCGTCGAGGTCCTTGACCACCGTGCCGTCCGGGACGGACAGCGTGAGGGATTCCCCGTGGGCCCCGTGCCGGAAGTCACCCTTGCCGGGCCCGCCGTTGCCGGCGTGGCGGTGCGGGGCGTGGTGGTAGGACAGCAGCGTGGTGGTCTGGGAGTCCACCACCAGGGTGACGTCACCGCCGTCGCCGCCGTTGCCGCCGTCGGGACCGCCCAGGGGCTTGAACTTCTCCCGCTTCACCGAGGCCACGCCGTGGCCTCCATGCCCGCCGGAAACGTGCAGGACCACCCGGTCCACGAATGCCGCCATGGCCGCCTCTCTGCCGCCCCCGCTCGTCGGGGGCGATGTGTGTATTGCTGGTCTCCAGTCTGGCGCATCCCCACACGGGGATGCGCCGCCGGTACCGGTTAACGACTCCGGCGGAGGCGGACCGAGCTGGCCCGCCCCCGCCGGGGCGATGTTCAGGTCCGGGGAATCACTGCCCCGGTGCCGTCACGCGAGTGATCACTCAGCGGCGGCAGGAACGATGTTGACGACCTTGCGGCCGCGGCGGTTGCCGTACTCCACAGCGCCGGCGGACAGGGCGAACAGGGTGTCGTCCTTGCCGATGCCGACGTTGGCGCCCGGGTGGAACTTGGTGCCGCGCTGGCGGACCAGGATCTCACCGGCGTTGACGGACTGGCCGCCGAAGCGCTTGACGCCGAGGAACTGCGGGTTGGAGTCGCGGCCGTTCTTCGAGGAACTACCGGCCTTCTTGTGTGCCATTGTTCAATCCTTCGATGTGGTGCGGCCGGTGGCTTCTCGCCAGGAACCGCGGGATCTGGTTGTGCGTGACCGTGCTACCGGTGATGCGCAGGATCAGGCGATCGAGGTGACCTTCACGGTGGTCAGCTCGGACCGGTGGCCCTGGCGCTTCTTGTAGCCGGTCTTGTTCTTGTACTTCTGGATGACAATCTTCTTGCCACGGGAATGGTCGACGACCTCGGCGGTGACCTTGACCTTGGCCAGGTCATCGGCACCGGTGGTCACCTTGTCCCCGTCCACCAGCATGACGGCGGGCAGCTCCACGGAGCTCCCGGCCTCAGCGGCGACGCGGTCAAGGGTTAGGAGGTCTCCGACGGAAACCTTTTCCTGGCGGCCGCCAGCGCGGACAATCGCGTACACCACTTGGGACTCACTTCTCTCGACTATGACGATTCTGTTCTGCTGCTCTCACAACCTGCCCTGACCAGCGGTGTCCGGCCGGCGAATGCGGACGGTCCCGGACAGCGGGGGCGATGCGTGAGGCGGACCGGCGGGCCTTCGACGCCCAACACCAGGGGCAGAGAAGAAACGACGGCGGCGCAGCACCGAGTGACTATCCTACCCGCCGGTGCCCCGCTGGGCCAAATGCCACCGTTGCGGCGCGCCGGACGTTCCCGCTCGTCGCCCTCCGGATCGGCGGCCCGGCCCCCCGGCTGGACCGACCCGCAGGGCGGAGGGACGCCCCCGCCGCCCGCACCCGGCCACCGGCGACCATGAGGGCCGGGTGGACCGGGGACGGGCGGACCACGGTCGGGGGCGGTGATCCCCGGGGCTACTCGGTCCTGGCGATGTCCTCGGCCTTGACCCCCACGCCGATGATCGTCGGCTCGGCGGCCTTCACCGGGGCCTGGGCACCTTCGCCGGCGGAGCCGGTGGCCACCGCCGCAGCGCCCTCGGCCGGGGTGCCGACGGAGGCGCTGAAGCGGTGGCCGGTGCTGGACCCGGCAGTCACCTCCACGGTCTGGATCTCACCGGAGGTCCCGTCCGAGGACGCGGCCCGACGGCGGCGCCGGACCGGAGCGGCCTTGCCCGTCGGGGCCTGGGCAGTCGACGCCGGGGCGGGCGCCTTTTCGGCCGGAGCGGCAGCCGGCTGCTGGGCGGACTCGGGCTCCGGCTGCTTCTGGGCCTCCTGGTCCTTCGGCGCCCGCTGGTCCAGGGCGTCCTCCAGACTCGACAGGTCCTTCTGGCTGCTCGCGCGGCGCGGCGCTCGGCGGCCCCGGGGGACCTCCACGGTCTCACCGGCGATCGTCAGGGTCGGCCCGGAGGGTTCCTCGGCCGGTCGCCCCCGGCCCGTCACCGCGGCATCGGCTGCCGACTGCTCCGCACCGTCCGTGCCGCCCTCCGCGGCCTGCTCGGCCCGGTCGCCGGGCCGGGCCTCCTGCCGCACCGGCTGGCCCTGGTCACTGCCGGCCCGGCGGGAACGCCTGCGGCCGGAACGGCCGACGGGTTCCGCCGCCTGCGCGGGCTCGACTGCCTCCGCCGCCTGCGCGGGCTCGGCCGCCTTCGCCGGGCGCTCGGACTCGGCCGCCTCCGGCTCGTGGGCGTGCTGGGTCGCCGCGGCGATGTTGCGCAGGGCGGCCCTGGCGGCCTCGGCGCGGGCCTTGCGCTCGGCCTCCTCCTCGGGGCTGAGCTGCGGCTCGGTCGGTGCCTCCTGCAGTTCCTCGCGCTCACGCTCGGCCTGGCGCTCTCGGCTGCGACGCCGGCGTTCGCTGCGCGATGACTTGCGGGCGCCGCCGTCGTTGGTGTCCCCACCGCCACCGCCACCGCCGGAGCGGGGCTCGCCGTGGGAGTTGTGCGCCCGGCGGTGCTCCACGGGGACGTCGTGGATGATGATGCCGCGGCCGTTGCAGTGCTCACAGGTCTCGGAGAAGATCTCCACCAGCCCGGTGCCCATGCGCTTGCGCGTCATCTGCACCAGGCCGAGCGAGGTGACCTCGGCGACCTGGTGCTTCGTGCGGTCCCGGCCCAGGCACTCCACCAGGCGGCGCAGCACGAGGTCGCGGTTGGACTCGAGCACCATGTCGATGAAGTCGATGACGATGATGCCGCCGATGTCCCGCAGGCGCAGCTGGCGGACGATCTCCTCCGCGGCCTCGAGGTTGTTCTTGGTGACCGTCTCCTCGAGGTTGCCACCGGAGCCGGTGAACTTGCCGGTGTTGACGTCCACCACCGTCATCGCCTCGGTGCGGTCGATCACCAGCGAACCGCCCGAGGGCAGGTACACCTTGCGATCGAGGGCCTTGTGCAGCTGCTCGTCGATCCGGTTGGACGCGAACAGGTCCTCGCCCCCGTGATCCTCCGGCTTCCACTGGGAGAGCCGGTCCAGCAGGTGCGGGGCCACGTAGGTCACGTAGGCCTCGATGTTGTCCCAGACCTCGGGACCCTGGACGACCATCCCGGAGAAGTCCTCGTTGAAGACGTCCCGGACGACCTTGATCGTCAGGTCCGGCTCCGAGTACAGCAGCTCGGGGGCCAGGGTCTTCGTGGACCTGGACTTCGCCTCGATGCCCTCCCACTGGGCACGCAGGCGGTTGATGTCGTTCATCAGCTCCTGCTCGGAGGTGCCCTCCGCCGCGGTGCGCACGATCACGCCGGCGTTCTCCGGCAGGTGGTCCTTGAGGATCTTCTTCAGGCGCGAACGCTCCACGTCCGGGAGCTTGCGGGAGATGCCCGTCATCGACCCGCCCGGCACGTACACCAGGTACCGGCCGGGCAGGGAGATCTGGCTGGTCAGGCGGGCACCCTTGTGGCCCACCGGGTCCTTGGTGACCTGGACCAGCACGGAGTCGCCGGACTTCAGGGCGTTCTCGATCTTGCGGGCCTTGCCCTCGAGATTGGCCGCGTCCCAGTTGACCTCGCCGGCGTAGAGCACGGCGTTGCGGCCCCGCCCGATGTCCACGAACGCGGCCTCCATGGACGGCAGCACGTTCTGCACCTTGCCCAGGTAGACGTTGCCGATCATCGAGTCCTGCGTGGTGTTGGACACGAAGTGCTCGGCCAGCACGCCGTCCTCCATGACCGCGATCTGGATCCGCTGCTCTCGCTGGCGGACCAGCATCTTGCGGTCCACCGACTCGCGGCGGGCCAGGAACTCGGCCTCGGTGATGACGTGGCGGCGCTGGCGCCCCCCGGAGCGGGACTCCCGGCGGCGCTGGCGCTTGGCCTCCAGGCGGGTGGAGCCCTTCAGGCTCGTCACGCCCTGGGGTCCGGTCGAAGTGGACGAGGACTGGCGCGGGGCACGGACCCGGGTCACGGTGTTCTCCGGATCGTCGCCTCCACCGCCCTCCAGCTCCATGTCGACATCCCCGCGGCGGCGCCGACGACGACGGCGCGTCCCCGAGCCGTCACCGTTCCCCTCACCGCCGGGCTGGTCATCGGCTGCCTCGCCGTCCTGCGCGGCGGACTGCCCACCGTCCTGGCCGCGCTCACGGGCACCGGTCTCCTCGTCCCCGGAGTCCCCGCTGACGCGGTCGGCCGACCCGCCACCGGAACGCCCCCGGCCGCGACGACGGCGTGACCGGCGGGATCCGGACGAGCGATCCTCGGAGTCGGCGTCTCCGCGGTCCTCCCCGTCTTCAGTGACGTCCCGGTCCTCGCGGCCGCCCTCGTCATCGAACTCGTCCTGGTCGGAGACCTGGTCCTCCCGGTCACGACGCCGGGACGGGGCCGGCGGGATCGCCGAGAGGTCTGGCGCCTGGAAGATCAGGGCCAGG
Source organism: Micrococcus sp. (assembly GCA_029961105.1). Lineage (GTDB taxonomy): Bacteria > Actinomycetota > Actinomycetes > Actinomycetales > Micrococcaceae > Citricoccus. The sequence continues at coordinate 26,962 of JASBVO010000009.1, forward strand.
GGGTCGGCGGGCACGGCGAAGGGGTCGGCCTGGGCCGGCTCGGCGGAGGTCTCCTCAGCGGCCACGTCGGCAGGCTCGTCATCGGCCGGCTTCTTCTGCGCCGGCTTCTTCGCGGCCGGCCTCTTCGTGGCCGGCTTCTTGTCTGCGGGCTTGTCGGCGGCCTTGTCAGCGGGCTCGTCATCGGCGGCCTGCGCCGCGTCCGGCTCGTGGTCAACGGCAGGGCCCTCAGGCTGCTCCATGGCCTGCGGAACCGGATCCGCATTGGTCCCGGCCGCTGGTGTCTCCGCGTCAGCCGGCATCTCGGGGTCGGCCGGAACCTCGGCATCGGCCGGCGCATCAGCATCCACGGGCGCCTCGGTGCCGGCCGGGGCCCCCGGGTCGGCGGGAGCCGCGGTCACGGGCGCGTCCTGCTCGGCCGCGTCCGCGGCCGGAGCCTCCGGGTCGGCGGGAGCCGCGGTCACGGGCGCGTCCTGCTCGGCCGCGTCCGCGGCCGGGACCTCCAGGGCCTCCGTCGCCCCGGCCATCGACTGCTCGTCCGATGACGTCCCTGCGGTCCCGACCTCCGCCGCGGCGTCAGGGGCCTCGATGGTGTCAGGGACCCCGGTGCTCTCGGGGTTCTCGATGTCCTGGGCGGTCCCGGTGGGTTCCGGAAATTCGGTAGATTCCGCGTTGTCTCGTTCGTTGGCTGCCATGGACAGCACCTCCTACCCCGCCGGCACGCCACACTCGCGCCCGCAGGGCGGCCAGGTCCGTTCCCGGTGGCGTTGCCCCCGATCCGCCGATGCGGTACTCGGGGTGCCGCCGTCGACGGACTCCAGAAAGTCTCAGGTGAACCGGGTCCCTGGTCTCCGCTGGATGCGGACGCGCAAGGCCGGAACCATCGGACGCCTGCCCGGTCTCACGCGTCGTGACGCGTGCCGGTGACGGCTCTCGCATGGCCGGGGACGCGCGGTCCGCATCCCTCCGGCCGGACAGTTTCCCTACACTGCCCCAGTCCTGTGCCGCCGGCCCGGAGGCCGTCCGATGGACCCTGCCGATGGTGTGGCCACCGGTGGGTCACCGATCATTCTCTCACACGACGGTCCAGACCACCGGGATCCCGGGGCCGGATCACGGTGCCGGACTGCTCGGGCCCTACCATGGGTTCCGTGAACTCCCGCGCGGCACAGACATCCGGCACCGGCTCCGGCCGGAGCGACGACGTCGGCATGGAACTCGACCCCAGGACCGGCGACGGCGACGCACCCACCGGGAGCGCTGGCGTCGGGGCCGGCGACGACCGCCCGCCGGGCTGGTACGCACGCGGGCTGGGAACGGCCTGGATGCTGCTCGTCACCGGACTGGGGGGAATGTACGGGGCGGTCGTGCTGGTGGCCGAACGGGTCATGCTCTGGAACGATCCCAGCCACATCACCAGCTGCGACATCAACCCCTGGGCCTCCTGCGGCGAGGTGATGAAGACCTGGCAGTCCCAGCTGTTCGGCTTCCCGAACCAGTTCATCGGCCTGGTGGCCTTCTCCATCATCATCACCATCGCCATGGCCCTGTTCGCCGGGGCCCGGTTCCGGCGCTGGTTCTGGATCGGCATGAACGTCGGCGTGTTCCTCGGCTTCGCGTTCTGCGTGTGGCTGTGGAGCCAGGCCGTCTACGAGATCAACATCCTGTGCTTGTACTGCATGGTGGTCTGGGCGATGATGATCCCCATGTTCGTGCTGCTCACCTCGCGCAACCTGCAGCACGGGGTGATCCCCGCGCCGGCCGGGGTGCGGAGGTTCGCCGCCGAGTGGTCCTGGCCGGTCATCGCCCTGCTCTACGTGGGCGTGCTGGCCTCGATCATGCTGCGGTTCTCCAACGCCTTCTTCTAGGCCCCTTCTAGCCCTCGTCCCGGACGGCGAGCAGGGTGACCAGGTCCGTCCGCATCGTCGCCGGGTCCGCCTCGGGGCTGGGCTCGGTCACGTAGATCTCCCAGAAGGGCAGCCCCGGCTGGTGGCCGGAGTCCGCGACGGCCTGCATGAACCGGCCCCAGGCCTCCGCGAGCCCGTCATAGGAACCGAGGTGGGAGATGATGGCGATCCTTCCACCCGGCAGCCGCGACGGGGTCAGGGTCAGGCCCGTGTCCGCGGTCGTCGCCTCGGTGAGCGGACGGTCCACCGGGATGCCCACCTCGAAGTCCACCGTCTCCGTGGGCATCCGGGTGTGCAGCGCGAAGGCCGGACCCACCGGCTGGATGCCCAGCTCCCCCAACGCGGGGAACAGCGCGGTGAAGGTGGAGTCGAAGATCTCCGCCATCCGGTCCATCGGATAGTCCGTGGCCACGTTGACCACGGTGGGAACCTCCGGGGCGTCCAGGACGGTGAGCTCGCGGTAGGGGCCACCAAGGAAGTACGGGGCATCAAGCTGGGTGCTCATGGGCCGATCCTAGGGACCCGGGCGGCAGCGCGACTACTCCGTATCTGCCGGGCCCGCGAGCGGGGAGAGAGGCAGGGGCGACCGCGCCCCCCGGAGGATCAATCAGGCGAACCAGATCTCCAGTTCGCGCTCGGCGGAGAGCGTGGAGTCCGAGCCGTGGACCAGGTTCTTCTGCACGGACTCGCCCCAGTCCCGGCCCAGGTCGCCGCGGATGGTGCCCGGGGCGGCGGTGGTCGGCTCGGTGGTGCCGGCCAGGGAGCGGAAGCCCTCGATGACCCGATGGCCCTGGACCCGCACGGCCACGACGGGGCCCGATCCCATGAACTCCACGAGCGGCTCGAAGAACGGTTTGCCCTCGTGCTCCTCGTAGTGCCGGACCAGCATCTCGCGGGTGGGCACCAGCATCTTCAGGTCGGTGATGACGTACCCCTTGGCCTCGATGCGGGCCAGGATCTCTCCGGTGAGGTTGCGGGCAACGCCGTCCGGCTTGACGAGGACGAGGGTCTCTTCGATGGGAGTGGTCACAATCGCTCCTTGGATTCGGTCATGGACATCGGCAGCGGCCGGCCCGGAAGCCCGTGCCGGCCATCAGGTCAACCCTAACGGCACGCCGGGAGGGTCACGCACGCGCAGCGGGCACGGAGCGGGCACGTGCGGAGCCCGATGGCGCCCCGGCGCCCGGCCCGGTCACCCGGCCGTGCCGGCGTCCGGATGCTCAGCGCGCCACCGGGCCTCCGCCTCGGCCCGTCTCCGGTTCTCCCGGTCGATCTGACCGCCCTTGGTGACGGCGTACCACCAGGCGAGGCCGAAGCCGATCCCCACGATCAGCATCGTGTACTCCAGGAACGCCCCGAACAGCAGCAGCACCTGGAGGCCCCAGCCGATCCAGATGCCCACCGGCTTGCGCACCAGCGCGCAGGTCAGGACGGCGACGACGGCCAGCGCCAGGGAGAGCCCCAGGATCCACGCGGCGATGGGCTCGCCCCGGTGGATCCCGAACAGGGCCAGTCCGAAGAACACCAGGACGAGGGCCTCCATGACGAGCACCGCAGAGGTGAAGGTCGCGCGGATGGAGCGCGCTTTCCTCTCCTGGCCAGGCGTCCACTCCCGCTGTGCCTTCGTCTCCCGGGCCGTCCGCCAGGACTCGCGGCCGGGCTGCTGGTCACTCATGGCGTGGTCCCCCGGTCCTCCGCGTCGCCCTCGGCGCGCGGATCGTTCAGCCCATAGGTGTCATCGGCGACGTCGTCCTCGTCCTGGCGTGCTCCAGCGCCGGCGGCCGGGTCGTTCAGGCCGTAGGTGTCGTCGAGGACGGGGTCCTCCTTCCCGCCCTCCTCGTCGCCGTCATCCTCGGCGAAGATGTCCTCGTCGTCCTCGTCGTCGTCAAGGCCGTCGCCGAGCTCCAGGCCCAGCTCCGAGAACACCTCGACGCCGGGCGCGACTGGCACCACACCCGGGGCCCCGGGCATCGCGGACTCGGCCGCGGGAGCCCCCAGCAGCTCGCGCACCTCGGCCACCAGGGTGATGGACCCGGTGACGAGCACGCCGCCGCCGGTGCCGGCACCGGCGCCCTCCGTGGCCTCGGCCCGGCCCACGGCCCACTCCAGGGCGTCCAGGATGGACTCGGTGGCGTGGATGTCCTCCTCGGGCCAGCCGGCGTCCAGCGCGGTCTGGGCCAGTTCGCCCGCCGGGATCGCCCGCGGCGACGCCGACTGGGTCAGGCACAGGTCCTCGACCAGGTCCCCGAACTGCCGGTACAGCACCGTGAGCATCTCCAGGGCGTCCTTCTCCTGCAGGATGCCCACCACGAGCACGAGTCTCTCGAAGCCGAAGGCCTCCTGCATCGCCTTCGCGGTCGCGGTGATGCCGGCGGGGTTGTGAGCGGCATCGACCACGAGGGTCGGCGCGGTGCGCACCACCTCGAGCCGGCCCGGCGTGGACACGGCGGCCACGCCCTGCTGCAGCAGTTCGGACTCCAGCTCCTTCTCGCCGCCGAAGAACGCCTCCAGTGCCGCCACGGCCACGGCCAGGTTCTCGGCCTGGTGCTCGCCGTGCAGCGGCAGGGTCAGCTCCGGGTATCGCCCGGCGATGCCCTGCACGGTGACCTGCTGGCCGCCGACCGCCACGGAGCGGGACTCCACGCCGAAGTCCACCCCCTCGAAGCGGAAGGGGGCGTCCACGGCGCGCGCCGCGTCCAGCAGCACCTGCGCGGCGTCCGGGTCCTGCGCGGCGGAGACCAGGAAGCCGCCGGGCTTGATGATCCCGGCCTTCTCCTGCGCGATCTCGGCGGGCGTGTCCCCGAGCAGGTCGGTGTGGTCCGCGGAGATCGGCGTCACCACGGACACCACGCCGTCGGCCACGTTGGTCGCATCGGTGATGCCGCCCAGGCCCACCTCGAGCACCACCACGTCCACCGGCTCGTCCGCGAACACGGCGAAGCCGAGGATGGTCACGCACTCGAAGTAGGTCAGCGGGTTCTCCCCCGCCTCGGTCAGCTCGGCGTCGACCACCCGGATCATCGGCAGGATCTCGTTCCAGATCCGCACGAAGGTCTCGTCCGGAACCGGGGCGCCGTCGATGCTGATCCGCTCGGTCACCCTCGTCAGGTGCGGCGAGGTGTACCGGCCGGTCCGCAGCCCGTAGGCGCGCAGCACCGACTCGATGATCCGGGCGGTGGAGGTCTTGCCGTTGGTCCCGGTCAGGTGGATGACCGGCGCGGCCTTCTGCGGTTCACCGAGCAGGTCCATGGCCCGCCACAGCGGGGCCATGCGCGGTTCCATCTTGTTCTCCGGGGCCCGCGCGAGCAGGTCCCGGTACACGGCCTCGACGGTCTGCGGCGCCTCGCCCGTGGCGCCGGGAGCACCCGCCGCGCTCACGACTCGCTCCCAGCGGTCACGGCCCCGGCCACCGCGCCCGTCTCGGCGGCGGCCCGGGCGACCGCCACCTGGACGGTCCGGGTCGCGTCCTCGGCCGGATCCCGGCGCGGGTCCTCCACGCCGGAGTCCTCCAGCGACAGCTCCACGGTCAGGGTCTCCCCGCAGACCAGGTCCCGGTGGGCGTCCACGGCCTGCACGACGGCGGCCGGGCCGGTGATCACGGTCCGCACCCGGTCCGAGACGTCCAGCCCGGCGTCCTTGCGGGCCGCCTGCACGGCGCGGATCACGTCGCGCGCCGTGCCCTCGGCGGCCAGGTCCGCGGGCACGGAGGTGTCCAGGACCAGGAAGCCGCCGGGCACCACGGCGACGGCGCGCTCGTCGGCGGCGCCGCCGTCGTCGTTGCCGCCGTCCGCAGCGCCGGCACCGGGGGCGCCCACGGTGGTCTGCAGGGAGTACTCCCCCTCGGCCAGCTCGATGCCGCCCGCCACCACGGCGCCGTCCTCGGCGACCGACCAGTCACCGGACTTGGCCGCCTTGATGACGGCCTGGACCTGCTTGCCCAGCCGCGGGCCCGCGGCCCGGGCGTTGACCGCCAGGGACTGGCTGATGCCGTAGTCCGCGGCGGAGACCTCGGCGGCATCCCGCAGGTCCACGGACTTCAGGTTCAGCTCGTCCCGGATGATGTCCGCATAGGCGCCCTCCAGCCCGGCGGCATCGGGCACGACGACGGTCAGGGACCGCAGCGGCAGGCGCACCCGCCGCTTGGCCCCCTTGCGCAGGGAGGAACCGGCGGAGGCGATGCGGCGCACCGCCTCCATCCGCTCCACCAGCTGCTCGGCCTCCTCGCGCGAGGCGAAGCCGGACAGGAAGGGGGCCGGGTCCGGGTAGTCGGTCAGGTGCACCGACCGGCCGCCGGTCAGCCCGCGCCAGATCTCCTCGGCCACCAGCGGCATCAGGGGCGCGGCGGCGCGGCAGAACGCCTCGAGGCAGGTGTACAGCACGTCGAGGGCCTGGGTGTCCTCGTCGAAGAACCGCTGGCGGGAGCGGCGCACGTACCAGTTGGTCATGGTGTCCATGTAGACGCGCAGGGCGTCCGTGGCGTCGGAGACCTCGTAGGCGTCCAGCCCGGCCTTGACCTCGGTGAGCATCCTCGCGGTGGCGGCCAGGACGTACTGGTCCAGCGGGTCGGTGGACTCGTACCGGGCCTGGGCGCGGTAGCCCTCCGGCCGGTGGCCGCCGTCGACGGCCGAGTTGGCGTAGAGGCTGAAGAAGTGCCAGACGTTCCAGGCCGGCAGCAGCACCTGGCGGGTGCCCTCGCGGATGCCCTCCTCCGTGACGACGAGGTTGCCGCCGCGCAGGATCGGGGAGGCCATGAGGAACCAGCGCATCGCGTCGGAGCCGTCGCGGTCCAGGACCTCGGAGACGTCCGGGTAGTTCTTCAGGGACTTGGACATCTTCTGCCCGTCCGAGCCGAGCACGATCCCGTGGCTGATGACGTTGGAGAACGCCGGCCGGTCGAACAGCGCCGTGGCCAGCACGTGCATGGTGTAGAACCAGCCGCGAGTCTGGCCGATGTACTCCACGATGAAGTCGGCCGGGTTATGGGTGTCGAACCACTCCTGCACGGCCCCGTCCTCGGCGAACGGATAGTGCACCTGGGCGTACGGCATCGAGCCGGAGTCGAACCAGACGTCCAGCACGTCCTCCACTCGGCGCATCGTCGCCCCGGCCGCGGCGGCCTCGGGATCGGGGTGCGGTCGGGTCAGGTTGTCGATCCACGGCCGGTGCAGGTCCACCTCGCCGGCGGCGTTGCGCGGCAGCTCGCCGAAGGCCTCCTGGAGCTCGGCCAGCGAGCCGTAGACCTCCTGGCGCGGGTAGTCCGGGTGGTCGGACTCCCACACGGGGATGGGGGAACCCCAGTACCGGTTGCGGGAGATCGACCAGTCGCGGGCGTTCTCCAGCCACTTGCCGAACTGGCCGTGCTTGACGTTCTCCGGGATCCAGGTGATCTGCTCGTTGAGCTCCACCATCCGGTCCTTGAAGCTCGTCACGGAGACGTACCAGGAGGTGATGGCGCGGTAGATCAGCGGGGTGCGGCAGCGCCAGCAGTGCGGGTAGGAGTGCTCGTAGGAGGCCTCCCTCACCAGCTTCCCGGCCGCGCGCAGGGCCCGGATGATGGTCCGGTTCGCCTCGAACACCTGCACGCCGGCGATGTCCTTGAGCACTCCCCCGCCGCGGGACTCATCCCCGAAGAGCGGCAGGAACCTCGCCCCGGAGTCCACGGAGAGGATCACCGGGATGCCGTTGGCCTCGCAGACGCGCTGGTCGTCCTCGCCGTAGGCCGGGGCCTGGTGGACCACTCCGGTGCCGTCGTCCGTGGTGACGTAGTCGTCCACCAGGACGCGCCAGGCACGCTCGGTGCCGTAGGCCTCGGTATCGGCGAAGTAGGTGAACAGCGGCTCGTAGGCCAGCCCGCCCAGCCGGGACCCCAAGTAGGTGGCCGTGACCGCCTCGGTGATCGCGCCGGCGTCGGGGTAGCCCAGCTCCTTGGCGTGCGCCCCGAGCAGGTCCTGGGCCAGCAGGTACCGGTGGCCGGCCACGTCCGGCTCCGCGTCCGGACCGGCCGGGACCACCGCGTAGGTGATCTCCGGCCCCACGACGAGCGCCGCGTTGGTCGGCAGGGTCCAGGGCGTGGTGGTCCAGGCGAGCACCCGCACGCCGATGAGCTCGGCGGCCAGCGCCGCGTCCGCGCCGCCGGCGGGCACCAGCGCCGGGTCCTCGGGCAATCCGGTGACCGGGAACGCCACGGTGACCGAGGGGTCCTGGCGGGACTTGTAGACGTCCTCGTCCATGCGCAGCTCGTGGTTGGACAGCGGGGTCTCGTCCTGCCAGCAGTAGGGCAGCACGCGGAAGCCGCGGTAGGTCAGTCCCTTGTCGTGCAGGGTCTTGAAGGCCCAGAGCACGGACTCCATGAACTCGGGGTTCAGGGTCTTGTAGTCGTTCTCGAAGTCCACCCAGCGGGCCTGCCGGTTGACGTAGTCCTTCCACTCCTCGGTGTACTTCAGCACGGAGGCCCGGCAGGCGTCGTTGAACGTGTCGATGCCCATGGCCTCGATCTGCGCCTTGTCCGTCATGCCCAGCTGCTTCATCGCCTCGAGCTCGGCGGGCAGCCCGTGGGTGTCCCAGCCGAAGCGGCGCTCCACGCGGCGGCCCTGCTGGGTCTGGTAGCGGGCCACCAGGTCCTTGACGTAACCGGTGAGCAGGTGGCCGTAGTGCGGCAGCCCGTTGGCGAAGGGCGGGCCGTCGTAGAAGACGAACTCGTTCGGGGTGCCGTCCTCGTTCTGGGCGGGACGGTGGTCGATGGAGGCCTGGAAGGTGCCGTCCTGCTCCCAGTACTGCAGGATGCGCTCCTCGATCTCGGGGAAGCGCGGCGAGGCCGGGGTGCTGTTCTGGGACTCCGCGTTCGGGTCGGAACTGGCGAGGGGGTACACGGTGTGGCCGTCCTTGTCTCGACGTGGGCTGCGTTCTGCTGCTGTCTGCAAGGACGCCTGGCCTTCTCCGGGGTGCCCCGGGGACGACGGCGGCGCGGTACCACCCTGCTTGCCGTCCCGTTCCGGCGGGGCCGCCGCCGGCTGCTGCCGGCGGTGAACCGCGCGGGCGGTGGACGACCGCTCGAGACTGCTGTGACGGGCATACCCGTCCGGTTCTACTGGGGCCGTGGCCGCGCCCGGTGTGGACCGGGGTCCGCGGGCGGCATCACGTGCCTGTTCTTCCGGAAGCTCACCGGTGATGGCCGGGTCAGTGCTTTGCCGTCGATTCTACGCCACGCCCGGCGGCCCGTGGCTCCCCGTCCGGCTCCTGGCCGGGACCGGAGTCGGCGTACTCCAGGACGGCAGTGCTCACCCCGGCGATCACGGCGAGGGTGACGCGCGGACGCCTGGCACCGAGCCGGGCCACGGCCTTCTCGGAGAGCTCGTCCGTGACGGAGCTCAGCCACAGCACCCCGGCCGTGACGACGCCCGCCGCCACGCCGGTCAGCACCGGCGCACCCAGTCGCCGCACCACGCGTACCTCGGGCGGCGGCCCTCCCTGGACGGCCGCCTCCCGCTCGGCCTGGTCCCGCACCAGCTCGACACCTGCCGTGGCCACCACCGCGCCGGCGATCCCGCCGACGGTCATCAGCGGCCGGCGCGGAATCCGCCAGAACGGGATGAGGGTCCCGGCCCCGGTCAGCACCCCCATCGCCAGGGCCCGCTGCAGCCGCGGCGTGGTCCGGTGCCGGCCCTGCTCCGGGCCCTCAGCGCTCGCCCCGGGCCTCACGGAACCCGCGACGCGTCCTGCCGCGTGCGTCATGGCGTCCTCACCTCCTGATCAGCTTGAACTGGGCGGCCTGGGCCACCGGGCGCATCACGACCTGGTCCAGGTTCACGTGGTGCGGCACGGACACCGCGTAGGCGCAGACGTCCGCCACGTCCTCGGCGGTCAGGGGCTCGGCCACGCCGGCGTAGACGCTGTCCGCGGCCGCCTGGTCACCGCGCAGCCGGTTCCGGGTGAACTCCTCGGTGTGCACCATCCCGGGAAGCACCTCCACCACGCGCACGTTGTGGTCGGCCTCCTCCAGGCGCAGCGCCCCGACGAGTCCGTGCTGGGCCATCTTGGCCGCGTTGTAGCCACCGCCGCCCTCGTAGCTGGCCAGCGCCGCCGTCGAGGTCAGGACCAGGACGGTGCCGCGCCCGGTCTCTCGGAGCATCGGCAGGAACGCCTGCACGGTGTTCAGGGTGCCCTGGAGGTTGACCCGGTACATCCAGTCCCAGTCCTCCGGCCCGCCGTCGGCCACGCGGTCCGTGCCGAGTGCACCGCCGGCGATACACAGCACCGTGTCCGCTCCGCCGTGCTCCGCGACCTGGTCCCGCACCCGGGCCATCTCCTCCGCCGAGGTGACGTCGGCCGGCAGGGCCACGATGCGTCCGGGAACCTCGGCGGCTTCCTCGCCGAGCTCCCGCAGCCGGGCGGCGCGGCGGGCGACGGCGAACACCGTCCACCCCTCGGCGGCCAGCCGCAGGGCCGTGGCCCGGCCGATCCCGGAGGACGCCCCGGTCACGACGGCGGCGCGGCGGGCGGTGATCTCGGGCTGCGGTGTGTTCTGCGTCTCGGTCATGGCACCACTGTAGGGGTCCCGCCCGCTGGCGCGCGGAGGGCTCCTGTGCCCTGTCCGTGCGCGACCATGGCGCGTCCGCAGGTGCACATGGCGCCTCCGCGCTCCATCCACCTCCCGTCCGTGCTCGGAGGACTCGTCCCCCTGCGTGCCGCACCGGACCGGTCCTCTCGATGCTGACGGGAGCCGGCCGCGGCGCCGGCGCCGTCCACCTACCGCCGCCTACCGCGAGCGGTACACGTCCTCGAGGACGTCCCGCAGGACCAGCGCCTGGTTGTGCGCCTCGTCCCTCGCCGCGTACAGCAGCACGAGGTCCTTCTTGCGGGAGCCCTGCCAGCGCGCCAGGAGGGCATCGACGGCGGGCCGGCCGCCGTCCTCGGAGTGCTCCGGGTCCCCCGCGGCACGCAGCTCCGCCTCGTACCGCTCGGTGAACTCGCCGAAGCGCTCGGGGCGGTGGTTGAACGCCTTGCGGGTCTCGACGGAGGGGGCCACGGCCTTGCACCACTCATCCAGCTCGAGGCCGGCCCTCGCCACCCCGCGGGGCCAGATCCGGTCCACGAGGACGCGGTAGCCGCCGTCGGGGCCGTCGTAGACCCGCCGGACGCGGATCGAGGCAATCGATGGATCGGCCATGCCAGCCACCGTAGTCCCCGGAGAACCGGACGGGCCGGGGCTGGTCGTCTCCGGGTCGGATGAGCCGCGGGAAGGGGACGATGCGGGACGGACCCCGACGACATGGGACAATCGAGGACATGGCTGAACAGACCCCGGGCACAGACACGCCCGTTTCCCCGACCCCTGCCGTGACCGTCCCGGACAAGCCGGCCCTCGAGGGCCTGGAGGACAAGCTCTCGGCCCGCTGGCGCACAGAGGGCACCTACGCCTTCAACGAGGACACCGTCCGGGGTGAGGTCTACTCGATCGACACCCCCCCGCCGACCGCCTCCGGCTCGCTGCACGTGGGCCACATGTTCTCCTACACGCAGACCGACGTGCTGGCCCGCTACCAGCGGATGACCGGCAAGAACGTGTTCTACCCGATGGGCTGGGACGACAACGGCCTGCCCACCGAGCGCCGCGTGCAGAACTACTACGGAGTGCGCTGCGATCCGACGAAGCCCTACGTCGAGGGCTACCGGCCGCCGGAGAAGCCGGCGAAGAACCAGCGGGACTGGGACGTGGTCTCCCGCAAGAACTTCATCGAGCTGTGCGAGGAACTGGCCGTCGAGGACGAGAAGGTCTTCGAGGGCCTGTTCACCCGGCTCGGGCTCTCCGTGGACTGGTCCCTGACCTACCGCACGATCGACGACACCTCCCGGTCCGTGTCCCAGCGCGCCTTCCTGCAGAACCTCGCCGACGGCGACGCCTACCTGGCCGAGGCCCCCACCCTGTGGGACGTCACCTTCCGCACCGCGGTGGCCCAGGCCGAACTCGAGGACCGTGAGGTCCCCGGCGCCTACCACCGGTACCCGTTCACCACCGAGTCCGGGGAGAAGGTCTACATCGAGACCACCCGGCCCGAGCTGCTGCCGGCCTGCACCGCCCTGGTGGCCCATCCCGACGACGAGCGGTACCAGCCCTTGTTCGGCACCTTCGTCACCTCTCCCCTGTTCGAGGTGCCCGTGGAGGTGAAGGCCCACCCACTGGCCCAGCCGGACAAGGGCTCCGGCATCGCCATGGTCTGCACCTTCGGCGACCTCACCGACGTCACCTGGTGGCGGGAGCTGCAGCTGCCCACTCGCACCGTGGTCGGCCGGGACGGCCGCTTCCATGCCGAGACCCCCGAGTGGATCACCACGGAGTCCGGCCGCGAGCACTACGCCGCCCTGGCGGGCAAGACCGTGTTCTCCGCCAAGGAGGCCGTGGTCGCCGCCCTGACCGAGGCCGGGCTGATGGACGGCGAGCCGAAGAAGATCATGCACGCCGTGAACTTCTACGAGAAGGGCGACAAGCCCCTCGAGGTCATCTCCTCCCGCCAGTGGTACATCCGCAACGGTGGGCGCGACGCGGACCGGCGCGAGAAGCTGGTGTCCCGCGGCCGGTCCCTGAACTGGCACCCGGAGCACATGCGGCACCGCTACGAGAACTGGGTGGAGGGGCTCAACGGTGACTGGCTGATCTCCCGCCAGCGCTTCTTCGGGGTCCCGATCCCGGTCTGGTACCCGCTGGACGCCCAGGGTGAGCCCGACTACGACCACCCGATCCTGCCGTCCGTCGACCAGCTGCCGGTGGACCCGGTGGCCGAGCCCGCCCCCGGCTACGAGGAGTCCCAGCGCGGCGTGCCCGGCGGCTTCACCGGTGATCCGGACGTGCTCGACACCTGGGCTACCTCCTCGCTGACCCCGCAGATCGTGGGCAAGTGGGGCCGGGACGAGGCCTTCTTCGACAAGGTCTTCCCCTTCGACCTGCGCCCCCAGGGCCACGACATCATCCGGACCTGGCTGTTCTCCACCGTGGTGCGCGCCGATGCGCTGAACGGCTCGGTGCCGTGGCACCACACCGCCCTGTCCGGCTGGATCCTGGACCCGGACCGGAAGAAGATGTCCAAGTCCAAGGGCAATGTGGTGGTCCCGACCGACGTGCTGGACGAGTTCGGCTCCGATGCCGTGCGGTACTGGGCCGCCTCGGCCAAGCTCGGCGCGGACACCGCCTACGAGGTCGCCCAGATGAAGATCGGGCGCCGGCTGGCCATCAAGCTGCTGAACGCCTCCAAGTTCGCCCTGAACCTGGGCGCCACCGAGCGGGACGTGGTCGCCCGGGCGGAGGCGGCCGGGGTCATCACCAATCCACTGGACCGCTCCCTGATGGTCCGTCTCTACGACACGGTGGCCCAGGCGACCCGCGCCTTCGAGTCCTACGACTACGCCCGGGCGTTGAACCTGACCGAGTCCTTCTTCTGGCAGTTCACGGACGACTACGTGGAACTCATCAAGGACCGTGCCTACGGCGGCCACGGCGAGGCCGAGCAGGCCTCCGTGCGGGCCACCCTGGCCACCACGCTGGACGCGCTGCTGCGCCTGCTCGCCCCGTTCCAGCCCTTCGCCACCGACGAGGTCTGGAGCTGGTGGCGCACCGGGTCAGTGCACCGCGCCCCGTGGCCGGGCCTGCCCGCCGAGATCGCGGGCATCGAGGCGGCCGCCACCGGAGCCACCGCCGACGTGCTCACGACGGTCGCCCTGGCCCTCGGTGGCATCCGGAAGGCCAAGTCCGAGGCCAAGGTGAAGCAGCGCACCGAGGTGCTCTCCGCCGTCGTGACCGCCCCGGAGAACCGCCTCAACTCGCTGCGCGGCGGGCTGGCGGACCTCAAGGCCGCCGGGAACGTGCAGGAACTGACCCTCACGGCCGGCACCCCGGCGGACGACGCGGAGATCTCGGTGTCCGCGGTGGAGCTCGCGGCCGCCGTGGAGGCCTGATCCCGGCCTGCCGGAGGCCCGCCAGGCCCTCCGGCAGGCCCGGCACCCCCGTGCAGTGGCGCGGACGACACCGTGACCGATGCGACACGTTGCCGTCACATCGGGCACGGTGTCGAGGCTCCATGTCAATCCGTGGTTGGATGAGCTGGTTATAGATGGATGTGGTGTATCCCCCACCACCCCGTCTTCCCCCGCGTGATCTCCGCACGATTGTTGACGGGAGTTGGACTGTCTCATGGAAACCCTGTCCGCCCGGACCGCCCTGGTGGTCGAGGACGACGATGACATACGCGACCTCCTGGTACGCACCCTCGAACGGGACGGCTTCGCCGTCTCGGGTGCACCCAGCGGGGTGGCGGCCATAGAACTGGCCCGGACCATCCATCCGGAACTGGTCACGCTGGACGTGAACCTGCCCGGGATGAGCGGTCTGGAGGTGTGCCGCCGGCTCCGGGAACACTCCAGCGCCTACGTGATCATGATCTCCGCCCGCTCCGCCGAGGACGACAGGCTCGCGGGGCTGGACGCCGGAGCCGATGACTACCTCAGCAAGCCCTTCAGTCCGCGGGAACTCCGCGCGCGGGTGGCGGCACTGTTCCGCCGGCCCCGCAGTCCCATCCAGGAGAAGTCGGAGCTGGAGCGGGCGATGGAGGTCCAGCGCGGACTGCTGCCGGAGACTCCCCCGTCCCTGCCCGGCTACGAGGTCGCCGCGTGCTTCCGCCCGTCCCGGCTGGTCGGCGGGGACCTCTACGACTGGAACGTCGAGTCCGGTCAGCTTCACCTCACACTGGCGGACGCCATGGGCAAGGGCATGGGCGCGGCGATGATCGCCGCGGCCGTTCGCTCGGCCTTCCGGTCGGTGACGGCGATGCCCGGACTGACCATGGCGTTCAACCACGCGGCTCAGTCCCTGACGAGCTCACTGGAGAGCTCCGGGTCCTATGCCACGGTGTGCACCATCCGGATGAACCCCGCCAGCGGGCGGTTCTCCTATGTGGACGCCGGCCACGGCATCGCCGCCGTGGTGCCGGCCGACGCCGGCGCGCCTCGCCGGCTCGAGCCGTGCGGTCCCCCGGTGGGCCTGTGGGGTGAGAACCAGTGGGAGAGCCAGCGGGAGGACCTCTTGCCCGGGGAGAGCCTGGTCCTGGTCAGCGACGGCGTGCTGGATGCCGTGGGCGACCTGGACGGGACGATGGCCGCGATGGCCGAGATCGTCCGGGCCGGCGGCAGCGCCCAGGAGGCGGCGGACGCGCTGGCGGCCCTGACCGAGGGCGACCCCGGCCACGACGACGTCACCGCGGTGGTCGTGCGCCGGCTCCCCGCCTCCTGAGCGAACCGGCCGGCCGCAGCCGGCCGGCCCTCATGCGGCGCGTCGGAGACCTGCTGTGGCAAACCGGACCCCGGACGACGATACTGTGCATAGGGGCCCTGACTAGGCCGTCCGTGCCCAGGCCGATGGTTGCTGACCTGCCGCACCGCCCGAACACAGTACTCATGCAGGACGAGAGGACCACAGCTGATGCAGATCGACGTCGAGCGACATGACACCTACTCGGAGGTGAGCAGTCAGGGGCGGCTGAACATGGTTGCCGCGCCGAAGCTCAAGGAGGCGATCTCCAGCGAGATCGGCACCGGTGCCAAGCGGATCGTCGTGAACCTGGGCAAGACCGAGTTCATGGACTCCTCCGGCCTGGGCGCGCTCATCAGCTGCCTCAAGCTCGCCCGGCAGGCCGGCGGGGACCTGCGCATCGCCAATGTCCCCCAGCAGGTGCTCATGGTCCTCCAGCTGACCAGCATGGACCGTGTCCTGACCCCGTACCCCGACGCGGCGTCGGCCTTCGACCGTGCCTGAGCCGGTCTCGGTCTGTGCCGTCCGACTGCCCGCTGAGCCGACGACGGTGGACTACGTGCACAACCAACTCGAACGACTGTGGCTCGCTGCAGACCACGTCCCCCTGCCCGACCGCATGGCCTTCGACCTCGCCGTCATCGAGACGGTGAGCAACACGGTCCGCCATGGCGTGGGCGATCCGGGTCCGGTCGAGGTCGGCATCGACCTGACGGCGACCCCGATCGAGCTCCTGGCCACCATCACCGAATACGGAGCGGCAGAACCCCGGGTGGACGCGGCAGCCTACCGGGACAGCATGGATGAGGTATTGGACGACGCGCAGCAGGTCCTGGCCGAGTCCGGACGCGGCCTGGCTATGATCCAGACGCTGGTCTCGCTGGGATTCGAGCGGGAAGGCACCACGAACGTCTGGCGCCTGCGCCGCCGCACCAGCGTGCCGGTCTAACCCGGCGGACGCCCCACCCTGCCGCCGTCCGCACCAGCGGCCGTGGGGCTGGCGGCTCCGCCGGCAGACCGTCCTCAGTCGAACTGGGGCCTGGTGGTGCGGGAGCGCTTGATCTCGTAGAAGTAGGGGAACTCGGCCAGGGCCACCGCGCCGTCGAAGATCCGGCCGGCCTCCTCGCCACGGGGGATGCGGGTCATCACGGGACCGAAGAAGGCCGTGCCGTTGAAGGCGACCACCGGGGTGCCGACCTCGTCACCGACCTGGTCGATGGCTCCCTGGTGCGAGTCGCGCATCTTCTCGTCCAGCGCGTCCGTCTTCGCGGCTTCGAGGATCTCAGCCTCCAGGCCCAGCTCCTCCAGCGCAGCGGCGATCACGGCCTCGTAGTCCTTGTTGCCCTCGTTGTGGATCCGGGTCCCGACGGCAGTGTAGAACTCGCCAAGGACCTCGTCCCCGTGGCGGTCCCACACCTGGGTGGCGGCACGGGCCGGCAGCCAGGCCCTCTTCATCGCCTCCAGGTACCCCGGGTCCAGGTCACGCCCCTCGTTGAGCACGGACAGGGACATGACGCGCCAGCGGACGGTGATCGGACGGACCTTCTCCACCTCGTGCATCCAGCGTGAGGTGATCCACGCGAAGGGGCAGGTGCAGTCGAACCAGAAGTCGACAGTCTGGACATCGGCGGTCGTCCCGTCGAGGTCCTCGGTGCGCGGCTCGGTCGTCAGGTCAGTCACTGTGCTCATCTCCTCGCCGTCAGACCACGGCGATCGCTTCTGGGGTCCTTCACGCGCAACCGTATCTCAGGCGGACTTATTCCGGCGCTTGCGCTGGACTTCCTGCGAGATCAGGGTCGGCTCCGCGCCCTCGCGGACCACGTCACCGGTGATGACGACGGTGGCGATGTCCTGGCGGGAGGGCAGGTCGAACATGACGGGCTTGAGGACCTCCTCCATGATGGAGCGCAGCCCACGGGCCCCGGTCCCCCGGTCCTCGGCCCGGTCCACCACCGCGTCGAGGGCGTCCTGGTCGAACTGCAGTTCCACGCCGTCCATGAGGAACATCTTCTGGTATTGCTTCAGCAACGCGTTCTTCGGCTGGGTGAGGATGCTGACCAGCTGGGCGTGGTCCAGGTTGTCCACCGTGGTGATGACGGGAAGCCGCCCGATGAACTCCGGGATCAGGCCGAACTTCAGCAGGTCCTCGGGGCGCACGTCCGCGTAGGACACGTCCCGCTTGCCGATGGTGTTCAGCGGGGCACCGAAGCCGATGCCCTTGCTGCCGGCGCGGGAGGCGATGATGTCGTCCAGCCCGGCGAACGCACCGGCCACGATGAACAGCACGTTCGAGGTGTCGATCTGGAGGAATTCCTGATGGGGGTGCTTGCGGCCACCCTGCGGCGGGACGGCGGCGGTGGTGCCCTCGAGGATCTTCAGCAGGGCCTGCTGGACGCCCTCGCCGGAGACGTCCCGGGTGATGGAGGGGTTCTCCGACTTGCGGGCGATCTTGTCGATCTCGTCGATGTAGATGATGCCCTGCTCGGCCTTCTTGACGTCGTAGTCGGCGGCCTGGATGAGCTTGAGCAGGATGTTCTCCACGTCCTCGCCCACGTATCCGGCCTCCGTGAGGGAGGTCGCGTCCGCGACGGCGAAGGGGACGTTGAGCTTGCGGGCGAGGGTCTGGGCGAGGTACGTCTTGCCGGACCCGGTGGGCCCGACGAGCAGGATGTTGGACTTGCCGACCTCGACGTCGGCCAGGTCCGAGTCCTCACCGTGACGGTCCAGCAGGGAGTTCTCCTTGGGCTGCTGGCCGGTGCGGATCCGCTTGTAGTGGTTGTAGACGGCGACGGCGAGGGATCTCTTGGCCTCCGTCTGGCCGATCACGTACTCCTCGAGGAAGTCGTAGATCTCCCGCGGCTTGGGCAGCTCCACCTCAGCGGTCTCGGCGACCTCGGAGAGCTCCTCCTCGATGATCTCGTTGCACAGCTCGATGCACTCGTCGCAAATGTAGACACCGGGGCCGGCGATCAGTTTCCTGACCTGCTTCTGGCTCTTTCCACAGAATGAGCACTTGAGCAGGTCAGCGCTCTCGCCGATGCGGGCCATGCGGGGTTCTCCTCGATAGGGGGTGGGATCCTGACCGGATCCCGGGGTACTGCCATTACAGCTTAGGGGGTGGACGCACTAAGCCGGTGGATTGCAACGGCGGCCCGCACCCTGGTCCGAGGACGCTTCAAGGTGCGGGCCGCCGTCGGGATCCGGCGCGGGGCCGGACCGGAGCGTTCCCGCCATCAGCTGGTGAGCTGCGGCCGGGTGATCTTGCGGGACTCCAGGACCTCGTCCACGAGGCCGTACTCCTTGGCCCCCTCGGCGGAGAGGAACTTGTCCCGGTCGATGTCCTGGCGCACCTGCTCGGCGGTCTTGTCGGTGTGCATCGCCAGCGTCTCCTCCATCCAGGTGCGGATGCGCAGCAGCTCCTCGGCGTGGATCTGCAGGTCCGTGGCCGTGCCGCGGTCCCCGCCCATGGACGGCTGGTGGATCAGCACGCGCGCGTTCGGCAGCGCCAGGCGCTTGCCGGGCGCGCCGGCGGCCAGCAGCACCGCGGCGGCCGAGGCGGCCTGGCCCAGGCACACGGTCTGGACCTCGGGGCGGATGAACTGCATCGTGTCGTAGATCGCCGTCATCGCGGTGAAGGAACCGCCCGGCGAGTTGATGTACAGGGTGATGTCCCGCTCCGAGTCCATGGACTCCAGCACGAGCAGCTGGGCCATGATGTCGTCCGCGGCGGCGTCATCCACCTGGACGCCGAGGAACACGATGCGGTCCTCGAACAGCTTGGCGTAGGGGTCCTGCCGCTTGAAGCCGTAGGGCGTGCGCTCCTCGAACTGGGGCAGGATGTAGCGGTTGCTCGGAACCGGCTGGCCGGCACCGGAGGGCATTCCGACGGGGAACTGGTGGTTCATCTCTGGTCTCTCCTGGGCGAAGGGTCTGTGGGAGTGGGGCGGACGGTCACGATCCTTCACGGATCAGGAGTTGTCCACGCCTCCGCCGCCGGACACGGTGCCGGCACGTTCGGCGATGTGGTCGAAGAACCCGTACTCCAGGCCCTCCTGCGCGGTGAACCACTTGTCCCGCTC
This sequence comes from Micrococcus sp., assembly GCA_029961105.1. Lineage (GTDB taxonomy): Bacteria > Actinomycetota > Actinomycetes > Actinomycetales > Micrococcaceae > Citricoccus. Next base: position 46,239 of record JASBVO010000009.1, read on the forward strand.
GTTGTCCTTGAGGATGGTCTCCACGGTCTGGCCGGTCTGCTCGGCGGTGAGCTCGGCCATGACCTGCTTCATGTGCAGGATCAGCTGCGCCTGGATACGGATGTCCGACTCGGTGCCGCCGATGCCGCCGGAGGGCTGGTGCATCAGGATGCGTGCGTGCGGGGTGGCGTAGCGCTTGCCCTTGGTCCCCGAGGACAGCAGGAACTGGCCCATCGAGGCGGCCATGCCGGTGGCCACGGTCACCACGTCGTTCGGGATGTACTTCATCGTGTCGTAGATCGCCATGCCCGCGGTGATGGAGCCACCCGGGGAGTTGATGTACAGGTAGATGTCCTTCTCCGGGTCCTCGGCGGACAGCAGGAGCATCTGGGAGCAGATGGCGTTCGCGTTCTCATCCATCACCTCGGAACCGAGCCAGATGATGCGTTCCTTGAGCAGGCGGTTGTAGATGTAGTCCTCGCGTGCCGCCGGGTCAACCGACGCCATACGGGGAGCAGTGGACGATGCGGACATGGCGCCCTGCCTTCCTTCAGATGGACTTCAGGTGCCCACCGGATACACCGGGGGCACGGGGTCTTGATCCGAGACTACTGGCCCGGAAGCCCACCCGGGTCCTCCTGACCCGGCTGTTCGCTGTTGGCGTGGATTCCCGACGGCGGCCCCGTCGACGTCCGACGGCGGGCGCGACGCGGGCCCGGTACGCGAAGGCCCGGGCTCCCCGGACCGATGGTCCAGGGAGCCCGGGCGTCCGGGTCATCACAGGTGGTATCCGTCCGCCGGCTTCCTCCGGAGGACGGCGACCCCCGGAATCAGCCCGGGGGTACGGGCGGGCCCGGCGCGGCTCAGGCCTCGGTGGACCCGGCCTTCTCGTCAGCCTCGGCCTTCTCGTCTGCCGTGGCGGCAGCGGACTTGGCCGGGGCCTTCTTCGCCGGGGCCTTGCGGGCCGGGGCCTTCTTGGCCGGAGCCTCCGTGGCCTCGGCCTCGGCGTCCTCCGTCGTGGCGGCGGCGGACTTGGCCGGGGCCTTCTTCGCGGGGGCCTTGCGGGCCGGGGCCTTCTTGGCCGGAGCCTTCGGCGCCTCGGCGTCCGTGGCCGCAGCCTCGGCGTCCTCGGTCTCGGCACCCTCGGTCTTGGCGGCGGCGGACTTGGCCGGGGTCTTCTTCGCCGGGGCCTTCTTGGCGGGAGCCTTGCGGGCCGGTGCCTTCTTGGCGGGAGCCTCGGCGGCCTCCTCCTCAGCGGCCTCGGCCGGGGAGTCGGCGGAGGCAGCGCTGTCCGCCGAATCAGCGGAATCAGCCGAGTCGGCGGACTCGGCGGCGTCGGCCTCCACGGCCTCGGCACCACCCGGGGTGACGAAGGCGGTCAGGTCCACGGCATTGCCCTCAGTGTCGGTGACCTCGGCATACTCCAGCACCTTCGCCAGCGCCTTGCGGCGGCGGACCTCGCCCATGATCATCGGGACCTGGCCGGCCTGGTCCAGCATCTGCGCGAACTGGTTCGGGTCCATCCCGTACTGCTGGGAGGTGGAGATGATGTACTCGATCAGCTCACCCTGGTCCACGCCGATCTCCTCAGCGTCGGCGACCTTGTCGAGGATGATCTCGTTGCGGAAGGCCTCGCGGGCGTTCTTCTCGACCTCGGCGCGGTGCTCCTCGGTGTCGTGCTCATCGCCCTCGGTGTGGCCGCCCTGGGCGAAGTGCTGCTCGACCTGCTCGGTGACCACGGAATCGGGCACGGGGACCTCGACGAGCTTGACCAGTTCCTCCAGGACCTTGTCCCGGGCCTCGATGCCCTGACCGGTGACGGCGCCCTCGGCGGCCTTCTCCTTCAGGTCGGCCTTCAGCTCGTCGATGGTGTCGAACTCGGAGGCCAGCTGGGCGAAGTCGTCATCGGCCTCGGGCAGCTCGCGCTCCTTGACGGCGCCGAGGATGACCTTGACGGTGGCCTTCTCACCGGAGTGCTCGCCACCGGCCAGCGTGGTCTCGAAGACGGCGTCCTCGCCGGCGGACAGGCCCTCGAGGGCCTCGTCCATGCCGTCCAGCATGGTGCCGGCGCCCACCTGGTAGGACAGGTCCTCGGCGTGGTCGACCTGCTCGTCGCCGATGGTGGCGGTCAGGGTGATGGTGACGAAGTCGTCCTTGCCGGCGGGGCGGTCCACGGCCTTGAGGGTGCCGAAGCGGGAGCGCAGCTCGTCCAGGGCCTTCTGCTCGTCCTCCTCGGAGGCGGCGGCGGGCTCCACGGTGACCTTCAGGCCCTTGTAGTCCGGCAGCTCGATGGCCGGGCGCACGTCCACCTCGACGGTGAACTTCAGCGGGCCCTCGTCGTCGCCGTCGACGCCGGGCATCGAGGTGACCTCGACCTCGGGGCGGGCCATCGGGGTGGTCTCGGTCTCGATGAGCGCCTGCTGGTAGAAGTCGTTCAGGCCCTCGTTGACGGCGGTCTCCACCACGTAGCCGCGGCCGATGCGCTGGTCGATGATGCGCGCCGGAACCTTGCCCTTGCGGAAGCCCGGGACCTGGATCTGGTTCGCCACGGTCTTGTAGGCGTCGTCCAGGCGTGGCTTGAGGTCCTCGTAGGGGACCTCGACGTCCAGCTTGACCCGGGTCGGGCTGAGGTTTTCTGCGGTGCTCTTGACCACTTAGGACTCCTGTGTGGATTGCTTGTCTCGTCTGATGGGCACTTCAGTTGCCCGGCCGCCGGGCATCCGGTGAATCAGGCCCCACCGGGGGCCGTGACGTCGGGGTGACAGGATTTGAACCTGCGGCCTCACGCTCCCAAAGCGCGCGCTCTACCAAGCTGAGCTACACCCCGCAGACGGCCCTGGCCGTTTCTGGCCAGAGACCAGTGTACGCATTCCCGGGCACTGGTCCGCATTCCGGCGACTTCCAGGCCCCGACGGCGGCACACCCCGCGCTTTGCGGCGGCGCCTCCATCCTTGGTAGGCTGTGCAACGCTGTTCACGGCCGATCCGCCCGGATACGGCACTGTGGGGATGTAGCTCAATGGTAGAGCCCCAGTCTTCCAAACTGGCTACGCGGGTTCGATTCCCGTCATCCCCTCCATCTCCAGCAAGGGCCCCTGACCACTCCGGTCAGGGGCCCTTGCCGTCTCCCCGCGCGTTCGGCCCCACCCTCTCAACGAACGGCCCACTCGCCAGGTAGTGATTAAGCCTTGACTTATATAAGCCTGGGCGCAACCATGGAGCGCATGCACGCCCTCGACGTCCTCGGCGACCCGGTCCGGCGGCGCATCCTGGAGATGCTCGCCGACGGGGAACTGAGCGCGGGCGAGATCGGTGCCCTGATCCACGAGGAGTTCGGGATCAGCCAGCCCGCCGTGTCCCAGCACCTGAGGATCCTGCGCGAGCAGGGCTTCGCCTCCGTCCGCCCCGAGGGGACGCGCCGGCTCTACGCCGTGTCCGCCCGGGGCCCCCGGGAGGCGAGTCAGTGGCTCAGCGCCTTCGAGCGGTTCTGGCAGCCCCGGCTCGACGCCCTCGGCACCGAGCTGGCCCGCGGGAAGCGGCAACGGCGCCTCGCGGCGGAGCGTGCCTCCGAGGACCGATCCACGGAGAACCCCCTCACCAAGGAGAACTGAGATGGTTGACGTACATCACCAATTGGCGGCCGTGAGCCGTGGTTACCGCACCGAGGACCGTGACGGTGAGCCCTCCCACGTCCAGTCCCTCGAGCAGACCTATCCCGCGCCGATCGAGGACGTGTGGGAAGCCGTGACCACCGGCGAGCGCATCGTCCGCTGGTTCCTTCCCATCAGCGGTGACCTGAGGGAGGGCGGCCACTACCAGCTGGAGGGCAACGCCGGCGGGAGCATCCTCGAGTGCACCCCGCCCGCCGGGGGCGTGGCCGGTTATCGGATCACGTGGGAGTTCGGCGGCGGCGTGTCCTGGGTGACCGTCCGGCTGGCGGCTGTCGGGGAGCAGACGCGGTTCGAGCTGGAGCACGTGGCCCGGGTGGCGGACATGCCGGCCCAGATGTGGGAGACCTACGGCCCCGGTGCCACGGGTGTCGGCTGGGACGGCGGACTGCTCGGGCTGGGCCTGCACCTCCAGGCGACCGAGGGGTCCCTCTCCCCCGCGGAGGCGGCGGCCTGGGCCGGAACGGACGAGGGCAAGGCCTTCTACCGCGGTTCCGCCGATGCCTGGGCGGCGGCTCATGCCGCCTCGGGAGCGGATGCGGAGCTCACGGCGAGGAACGCCGATGCGACCTACGGGTTCTACACCGGAGCCGGCATGTGACCGGGCCAGCCCCGGGAGCCAGGGGTTCCATCCGGTGATCCTGACGCTTCCGCGTGCCGGTCACCGGGACTGGTTCGGATCACCGGGTCAGATCGCGCGGAGATGCTGCGCTACGGCGCTTGACACCCCGGGCACCAGAACAGGTTGCGCGCCTGCATCTGCGTCACCCTCACCGCCGTGCCGCAGACCCGGCAGTCCAGCCCGTCACGCTGGTACACGTAGTGGGCATTGTCCGGCCACAGGGGTGCCGGTTCGCCGTCGGGGTCCACGGCGTCGCGGTGCTCCGGTTCGGTGGTGATGATCCGGCCGACCCGGACGCCGTCGGCCATCAGGCCCGCCAGGTCCTCCCACAGCCGCACGCCGTCCGCCGCACCGAGCCGCCGGCCCGGCAGCCAGGGGTCGAGCCCGGCCCGGAAGAGGGACTCGGCGCGGTAGATGTTCCCCACCCCGGACAGCACCGCCTGGTCCATCAGCAGCTGTCCCAGCGCCACGGACCGGCGGGTCACCCGCTCCAGGAACTCCCCGGGGCCTGTTCCCGCCACGAGCGGATCCGGTCCCAGCCGCGCGACGACGGCCGCGGCCTCCCCGGGGGTGATCACCTCGCAGGCGCTGGGCCCGCGCAGGTCGGCCCAGCCGTGGGCGGACACCAGCCGCGCCCTCACCTGGCCCACCGGCTCCGGCGGGCCGGAGTACGCTGGTGCGCCGCCGTCGTCGGGACCTGGCGTGGCGGCCCGGTCGAACGTCTCCGTCTCCCCCATCCGCCGCGGCGCGCCAATCGACGAGGCGCCGCGGAAGGTCTCGTCCCCGCCGAAGCTCCAGGCCCCGTAGAGCCCCAGGTGCACGCGCATCACCAAGTCCACGTCGAAGTCGAGGAACAGGTGCTTGCCGTGCGCGCGGGCGTCCACGAGGGTGGCGCCGTCGAGCCGCCGGGCGCCGTCGGCGAAGCGGCCCTGCGGCGAGCTCACCCGCAGCGGTTCACCGGCGAAGACGTCGCGGAACTGGCGGGCGAGGCGGTGGATGGAATGGCCCTCGGGCACGGGGGAGCCTCCCGGTCAGTCCTGCACCTCTCCGGTCGTCTCGTAGTGGGCGATCTTGCCGATACGGCGCACGTGGCGCTCCTCCCCCGGAAAGGGCTCGGCGAGAAAGGCCTCGATGATGGCGGTGGCCTCGTCCAGGGAGTGCTGGCGCCCGCCGACGGCGACCACGTTGGCGTCGTTGTGCTCGCGGGCCAGCCGCGCCGTCTCCAGGTTCCAGGCCAGGGCGGCGCGGATCCCGCGGACCTTGTTCGCCGCGATCTGCTCGCCGTTGCCCGAGCCGCCCAGCACGATCCCGAGGGCCTCGACGCCGGACCGCTGGTCCACCACGACGGCCTGGGCCGCGCGGAGGCAGAAGGCCGGGTAATCGTCCTGGGGGTCGTAGGACTGCGGGCCGTGGTCCACCATCTCGTAGCCCTTCTCCCCCAGATGCCGGATGAGGTGGGCGCTGAGCTCGAGGCCGGCGTGGTCGGTGGCGATGTGGACGCGCATGGACTGCTCCTGCTGAGAGAGGGGTGGTTGGGGCCAGCGATCAGCCTAGCCCTATCCTCACGGTGGCGGCCGATGGCACAATGACGTCGATAGCCAGCAGTCCTTTCACAATCCGTTCCAGACCGGAGGTCCCGTGTCCAGCCAGAACATCACCCGTGCCGAGGCCCAGCAGCGCGCCCAGGCCCTGTCCGTGGAGTCCTATGACGTCGTCCTGGACGTCACCGGCGACGGCGACCACTTCCGCTCGGCGACCACGGTCGCCTTCACGGCGGCGCCCGAGGCGGTCGGCACCAGCACGTTCATCGACTTCGTCTCCACCCAGGCGCCCACCGTCACCCTCAACGGCACCGTACTGGACGCGGACGCCTTCGACGGCACGCGCATCACGGTGGGCCCGCTGGCCGAGCACAACACGCTCGTGGTGGACGGCCTGGCGGACTACATGAACACCGGCGAGGGCCTGCACCGGTTCGTGGACCCGGTGGACGAGGAGACCTACCTCTACACCCAGTTCGAGGTCCCGGACTCCCGGCGCATGTTCGCCGTGTTCGAGCAGCCGGACCTCAAGGCCACCTTCACCTTCACGGTGACCGCCCCGGACCACTGGACCGTGGTCTCCAACTCCCCCACCCCGGAGCCGGTCCGGGCCGGGGAGGGCACCGCCACGTGGTCCTTCTCCCCCACCCCGCGGATCTCCTCCTACATCACCGCGCTGATCGCCGGTCCGTACAAGTCCACGCACTCTGAGCTCACGAGTTCGGACGGCCGGACCATCCCGCTGGGCGCCTACTGCCGCGCCTCGCTGTTCGAGTACCTGGATGCCGAGAACATCTTCGAGCTCACCCGCCAGGGCTTCGAGTTCTACGAGTCCCAGTTCGGCACGCCGTACCCGTTCGAGAAGTACGACCAGCTGTTCGTGCCCGAGTTCAACGCCGGAGCCATGGAGAACGCCGGGGCCGTCACGTTCCTGGAGAACTACGTCTTCCGCTCCACCGTGCCCGAGGCGATGGTCGAGCGCCGGGCGATCACCATCCTGCACGAGCTGGCCCACATGTGGTTCGGGGACCTGGTGACCATGCGCTGGTGGAACGACCTGTGGTTGAACGAGTCCTTCGCCGAGTTCATGTCCACCCTGGCCGCCGCCGAGAACACGAAGTACACCGGCGCCTGGACCACGTTCTCCTCGATGGAGAAGAACTGGGCCTACCGCCAGGACCAGCTCTCCTCCACCCACCCCATCAAGGCCGAGATCCGGGACCTGGACGACGTGCTGGTGAACTTCGACGGCATCACCTACGCCAAGGGCGCCTCCGTGCTGCGCCAGCTGGTCGCGTGGGTGGGCCAGGAGAACTTCATGGCCGGGGTGCGCGAGTACTTCGGCAAGCACGCCTGGTCCAACACCGAGCTGCCGGACCTGATGCGCGAGCTGGAGGCCTCCTCCGGCCGTGACCTGTCCGAGTGGACCCACCAGTGGCTGGAGACCTCGGGGGTCAACACCCTGGCCGTGGAGGTGGACGCCGAGGAGTCCGCCGACGGCGCCATCACCTCCCTGCGCCTGCGCCAGTCCGCGCCAGGGCCCGACCAGCCCGGGGACGCGATCCTGCGCCCGCACCGGATGGCCGTGGGCTTCTACTCCGCCGACGAGTCCGGCCGCCTGGTGCGCACCGACCGTTTCGAGCTGGACGTGGACGACGAGGTGACCGAGGTGACCGAGGCCGTCGGCAGGCCCCGCCCCGACCTGATCCTGCCCAACGACGACGACCTGGCGTACGCGAAGATCCGGCTGGACTCCGCCTCCTGGCAGACCGCCGCCACGCGCCTGAAGGACGTGGCGGATTCCCTGCCGCGCACCCTGCTGTGGGGCGCGGCCTGGGACGCCACGCGGGACGCGGAGGCCACCGCAGGCTGGTTCACCGACCTGGTGCTGGCCAACATCGGCTACGAGCAGGACTCCTCCGTGGTGCAGACCCTGCTGCGCCAGCTGGCCACCGCCCTGTCCCAGTACGCCGCCGAGTCCCACGCCCCGGCGCTGCGCGAGTCCGCCGCGGGCCGGCTACTGGAACTGGCCCGGGCCGCCGAGCCGGGATCGGACAACCAACTGCAGTTCGTCAAGGCCTTCGCCCTGCACGCCCGCTCCGAGTCCCAGCTGGACACGCTGACGGCCCTGCACTCGGGTGCCGAGAAGCTGGCCGGCCTGGACCTGAACACGGACCTGAAGTGGGAGATGCTCACGGGCCTGGCGGCCGGCTGCCGCGCCGGCGAGGCCGAGATCGCCGCGGCCGAGGCCGCCGACCCCACCGCGACCGGCGCGCTGGCCGCGGCCCAGGCCCGCGCCGCCGTCGGGACCGCGGAGGCGAAGCAGACCGCCTGGGACCAGGTGGTCTCCGGCTCCCTGTCCAACACGACGCAGCGCAACGTGATCCAGGGGTTCAACCGCGTGCACGACCCGGCCCTGCTGGCCCCGTTCGCCCCCCGGTTCTTCGAGACCGTGGAGGGGCTGTGGGCGTCCCGGTCGCACGAGATGGCCGAGTCCGCGGCGATCGGGCTGTTCCCGGGCGCACAGGTCTCCCAGGACACCGTCGACGCCGCGGACGAGCTGGTGGCCCGGTCCCGGCAGGCCCAGCCGGCGCTGTCCCGCACGGTGGCCGAGTCCCGTGACGAGACGGTGCGTGCCCTCGCGGCGCGGAAGGTGGACGCGGCGGGCCGCTGAGGGGTTTCTCGCCGCCCTTCCCGGGTCGCATGTCATGGGTGCTCGACCCCAGGACCCATGGAATGTGACCCGGGAACCGCCGGGCGGGGAACGCCCTAGCGTTCCGCGCGGGCCCCGCGCTCCGGAACGGGCACCGGGTCCGTGCCGGCCGCCAGGATGCGCTGCTCGCCGGCGTAGATGACGAACCGCTCGCCGCGCACGAAGCCGGCCAGCGTCATCCCCGCCTCCCGGGCCAGGTCCACGGCGAGCGACGACGGCGCGGAGACCGAGGCGAGCATCGGCACCCCCGCCATCAGGGCCTTCTGGGTCAGCTCGAAGCTGGCACGGCCGGAGACCATGAGCACGTGCCCGGACAGCGGGAGCATGTCCTGCAGCAGCGCCCAGCCGAGCACCTTGTCCACCGCGTTGTGCCGGCCGACGTCCTCGCGGACCGCCACCAGCTCACCGGTCAGTGCGTCGAACAGGCCGGCGGCGTGCAGTCCACCGGTTCGGTCGAAGACCTTCTGGCGCTCCCGCAGCACCTCCGGCAGGGACAACACCAGGTCCTCGGTGATGGTCATCGGGTCCTCCGCCACCGGAAACCGGGTGGTGGTGCGCACGGAGTCGATGCTGGTGCGCCCGCACAGCCCGCAGGCACTGGTCATCAGCACGTGGCGTTCCAGCGCCGGGGCGGGCGCGGTGACTCCCGGGGCCAGGACGACGTCCACCGTGTTGTCCGTCTCCTCGGAGCCCGGGCCGAAGTCCCGGGCGCAGTAGCGGATCGAGGACACCTCCTCAGCCCGACCGATCAGCCCCTCGCTGAGCAGGAAGCCCACGGCCAGGGAGAAGTCCTCGGTGGGAGTGCGCATGGTCACCGCCAGGCGCCGGCCGTTCACCCGGATCTCCAGCGGCTCCTCCGCGGCCAGCACGTCCGCCCGCGCCTCGCGCCGTCCGTCCTTGACGCGCACCACCCGGACCCGCGATTCACTCCTGCCCATGACACCCATGATCCACCCCCGGCCGGTGCGCCGCCACCGGCCGGCCGTCCGCCGCCGGGACGACGAGGACCGGGGACTCCCAGGACCGGGGACGTCGGCACGGCGGTGGACACCGCCGTCGGTGACCTAGCCGCCCCGGCCGATGCGCGCCGCGAGGTCGGCGGTCCGGGCCGGGTCCAGCACCGCGGCCGGATGTGGCCCGGCGGCGTGCAGCCGGGACCGCAGCTCCTCCGGGTCCTGTACCGCGAGCGCGCCGCCGACGGCCAGCACGACGTTGCCGGTGTCCAGGCGTTCCAGCAGGGTGGCGTCGGCCAGGGCCCAGGCACCGGTCAGGCCGGTCTCGACGGCCGCACTCTCCAGGGCGCGGGCCTGCCGGGCGAGGAACCGCAGGCCGGCATCGTCTCCGATGTTGACCAGCAGCACTCCCCGTGCGGTCAGTCGGCCCAGGAGTTCGGAGTAGAACCGCTCCCCGGTGAGGTGGGAGGCGGCGTCCGCCCCGGTGTCGATGTCGAGCACGATCGCCTCGTACCGCCCCTGGGGGAGGTGCGCCAGCTCCTCGCGGGCATCACCGATCACCACGGACAGCTCCGTCCCCTCGGGCAGGGGCAGTTCGGAGGTCACGAATGACGGCAGTTCCCGGTCCAGGTCCACGACGGTCTGGACCGAGCCGGGACGGGTGGCCTGCACGTAGCGCGGCAGGGTGAGCGCCCCGGCACCGAGGTGGAGGATGCGGATCGGCTCGGCCGACGGCCAGCAGACGTCGAGGACGTTGGCCATGCGGCGCAGGTACTCGTACCGGATCCGGGCGGGCTCCGCCAGGTCCACGTGGGACTGGACCGCCCCGCCGATCTCCAGGACCCAGCCGTCATCGTGCTCGTCCGGGATGATCCGGGCCCGCTCACCGGACACGCTTAGGTGGATACTGCGGCCAGTGGGGGTTCGTGCGTCGCGGGAGGCCATCAGGCTATTGTGTCAGCCCGGTGCGCACCGCCGGCTCGGGCCCGGACCCACGCCCATCGCACTAGGGTGGGACCATGTCGACCGCACACCCGTCCGAGCGCACCGTGCGCCAGCGGACCCTGCCGCAGGTGGGGGACTCCGGCCAGCAACTGCTGGCCGGCGCCTCGGTGGCGGTGGTGGGGGCCGGCGGGCTGGGCTCGCCGGTCATCCAGTACCTCGCCGCCGCCGGCATCGGCACCCTGCACGTCATCGACGACGACCGCGTGGAGCCCAGCAACCTCAACCGGCAGACCCTGCACGGGGTGGACACCCTCGGGGCGCTGAAGACCGAGGGCGCGGTGGCGGCCGCAGCACGCCTGTCCCCCGAGACCACCGTGGTCACCCACCCCGTGCGCCTCACCGACGCCAACGCGGCCGAGCTGCTGGGACGGGCCGATGTCATCATCGACGGCAGCGACTCCTTCGCCACCCGGTTCATCGTGCACCGCGCCGCCCTCGCCCTGGGCCGGCCCGTCGTCTTCGGCGCCCTGTTCCAGTGGAACGCCCAGGTCACCGTGTTCTGGTCCGCCCCGCCCGCCGGCTCCGGACTGACCCCCGTGGTGCTGACCGACGTGTTCCCGGACAATGCCGCGACCCACGCCTCGCCCGGCTGCGCCGAGGCCGGGGTGCTGGGCGCCGTCGTCGGGATCACCGGCTCCTTCCTGGCCCTGGAGGCGATCAAGCTCATCCTGGGCACCGGCCGCCCACTGGTGGGCCGGATGCTGCTCCTGGACGGGCTCGCCGGCACCACCGCCGAGATCCCGCTCGCCGGCGGTGCGGTCCCGACGCCCGCCGCGTCCGTCGCACAGGCCGCCTCCGGTCCGCAGCCGGCGGCCTCGGACCCGGCGGAGGGCCGCGCGGAACCCGGGCCGGTGGCCCCCGAGAGGGTGCCCGCGGGGGCGGTGTGGCTCGACGTCCGCCGCCCGGACGAGAGCGCCGCGCGCCCGGGGCCCGCCGGCACCGTGCTGCTCCCCCTGGACCGGGTGCTGCGCCTGGACCACGGCCCGGACACTCCGGTGCCGGCGGGCCACCCGCTGGCCGGCCTCGATCCGAGCCGCCCCCTGCTGCCGTTCTGCGCCGCCGGCCCGCGCAGCGCGACCGCCGCCCGGCACCTGGCCGGGCTCGGCTGGACGGTGGTTGGATACCTCGACGGCGGGCTGCCGGACTCCGTGACCACGCCTGGGGCGGCCCGTGGCTGAGTTCGACTACGTGCCGGTCGCCCGGCACCAGGAGCGCGTCCTGCGCGTGGTCCCCGTCCTGCCCGAGGAGCCGGTCCCCCTCCAGGCCGCCGCAGGGCGCACCCTGGCCCGGGACGCCGTCGCGGCCCTGGACCTGCCGCCCTGGGACAACTCGGCCATGGACGGCTACGCCGTCCGCTCCCCGGACGCCGCCTCGGCCTCCACGCACTCTCCCGTGCGGCTGGACGTCGTGGCCGAGCTGCCCGCCGGCACCGACCTGGACCCGCCGCTGGCACCGGGGCAGGCGGCCCGCATCATGACCGGCGCGCCCATGCCCACGGACGCGGACGCCGTCGTGCCCCTGGAGGACACCGTGGGCTGGGACCCGGCCGCGCCCACCGCCGGGACGACCCAGCCGGACCACGTGCGGCTGGGCTCGCCCGTCACCGCCGGACGGCACGTCCGCCCCCGCGGCGACGACGTCCGCACCGGACACCGGGTGGCTGCCGCCGGGCAGGAGCTCACCCCGCACCGGCTCTCAGCGGTCGCCGCCGCCGGCATCGCGGAGGTGACGGTGCGCCGCCGCCCGCGCGTGGTGGTGGTCAGCACCGGCAGCGAGCTGGTCGCTCCGGGTGAGCCCGTGCGCCGCGGCCAGATCCCGGACTCGAACTCCCATCTGCTTGCCGCCCTCGTCCGCGCTGGCGGCGGCGACGTCGTCCATCGCGGGCAGGTCTCCGACGACCCGGATGAACTGCGGGGCCTGCTGGAGTCGACGGCGGCCATCAGCGACGCGGTGATCGTCACCGGCGGGGCCAGCGTCGGCGCGCATGACGTCGCCCGTCTCGTCCTGGCCCCGGACGCCGCCGGAGGGGTGCCGCTGGACCGCGCCGCGCAGGCCGGCCCCGCCGCTGACGCCGGCCCCGCCACCGCGGCACCGGACGCGGACGAGTCCGCGGTCCGCTTCGAGCGGGTCGCCGTGCAGCCGGGCAAGCCCCAGGGCTTCGGGCTGCTGGCCGACGGCCGGCCCGTGTGGTCCCTGCCCGGCAACCCGGTCAGCGCGTGGGTGAGCTACCTGGTGTTCGTCGAACCGGGGCTGCTGGCGATGCAGGGCCGGGCGCGGCCGCTGGCGGACTGGCAGCCCGTCACCACGGAGGACGGCTGGCGCTCGCCGCCCCGGCGCGAGCAGTTCGTCCCGGTCCGGGTGGTGTCCGCCCCGGGCGAGCCGGTGCGGGTGGCCCAGGCGACAGAACGCGGTTCGGGTTCCCACCTGGCCGGGCGGATGGCCCACGCCACCGGCCTGGCCCGGGTCCCGGCCGACACGACCGAGGTGTCCGCCGGGGACACCGTCCTCTACCGAGCCCTGGAGGCCTGATGACCGCCCCTGAACACCCCACGACGGACACGGCGGCTCGCACCGCCTCCGGTGCGGACGGCTTCACCCACCTGGACGGTGACGGCTCCGCCCGGATGGTGGACGTCACCGCCAAGTCCCCCACCGTGCGCAGCGCCACCGCCGAGGCCACGGTGCTGGTCTCCCCCGAGGTCCTGGCCGCGCTCACCGGCGGCACCGTGCCCAAGGGCGATGTCTGGGCGGTGGCCCGGATCGCCGGCATCCAGGCCGCCAAGCGGTGCGCCGAGCTGCTGCCGCTGGCGCACGTGATCGGCGTGCACGGCGCCACCGTGGACTTCGAGGTCGGCCAGGGCCGCATCCGGATCGTCGCCACCGCCCGGACCGCGGACCGCACCGGGGTGGAAATGGAGGCGATGACCGCCGCCTCCGTGGCCGGACTGGCCATGGTGGACATGGTCAAGGGCCTGGACCGTTCGGTCGAGCTGACCGGGATCCGGCTGCTGGAGAAGACGGGCGGCCGTTCGGGGACCTGGCGGCGGGATGACCGCGCGTGACATGACCGCCCCTACGGAGGTCTCCCCGAACCCGCAGCTGACCGCGGTCATCCTCTCCGGCGGCGCCTCCCGGCGCATGGGCCGGGACAAGGCCACGCTGGAACTCGACGGCGTCTCCCTCCTGGAGCGCACCGCGGCCGCGGTGACGGCGGCCGGCGCGACGCGGATCGTCGTGGTCGGCGACCGTCCGGACGGCGCGCCGTCCCGGGGGCCGGCGAAGGCATCGGCCCTGGCCGGCGCCCGTTTCGTCCGCGAGGACCCGCCCCGCTCCGGCCCGGTACCGGCGCTGGAGGCGGCCTTGGCCGTCGTGGACACCCCGTGGATGCTGCTGGTGCCCTGTGACCTGGCGCGGCCGGCCGATGCCTGCCGCGCCCTGGTGCACGCCTTCGGGACGCCGGGACCGGGGACGGCCGGCACGTCGGGGCGGGACGGCGTCGTGGCCGTGGACGCGACCGGCCACCGTCAGCACCTGACCGCCCTCCTGGACGTGGCCGCCCTGCGCTCCGCCGCCCGGCCGGATGTCACCCGCGTCCGGGAGAGGCTGGCCCCCCTCGAGCTCGGGGAGGTCCCGGAGCCTGCGGACGCCCCGGGACTCTGGGACGATATGGATACCCTCGAGGACGTGGCCCGGATGCGGGCCGGACAAGGAGCCGCCGTGACGGACGACCAGAAGAACGAGGTGACCGGACTGCGGGAGTGGATGACCGCCGTCGTGACCGAGCTCGGCCTGCCCGAGGACGTGATCGTCCCGGAGCCCCTGCTGGACACGGCCCGGGACGTCGCCTACGGCGTGCTGCGTCCCGGGGCGCCGATGAGCACGTACCTGATCGGCGTGGCGCTGGGGCTGCAGCTGGCCGGGGCGGATTCCGGCGCCGGGACCGGCACCCACACTGGCACCGACGCCGACACCGCCCAGCGGATCCGCGAGCTCACCGACCGGGTCCGTGACCTGGCCTCCCGGTACGACGCCGGCCCGGAAGGTGGGCACTGATGGCCCGCGTCCGTCTGTTCGCCGGGGCCGCCGACATCCTCGGCGCCTCCGAGCTGCACCTCTCCGCCGCCACGGCGGGCGAACTCCGCGCGGCACTCACCCGGGATCACGGGGTCAGCGCCGAGCAGGTCATCACGAGGTGCTCGCTGCTGGTGGACGGGGTCCGCGCGGCCGGGGACGATCACCCCGTCGGGGAGGACTCCCTCGTCGACGTGCTGCCGCCCTTCGCCGGGGGCTGAGCCCCGGCTCCTGCCGCATCCGGCCGTCCGGACCGCCCGCTGGACTCCTCCGGGGCCTGCGGCGGGCGGGCGCCGGACCGGACCGGTCAGCCGCCGATCGCGTTCATCCCGCGCCCGGGCTGGACGAAGCCGGGGTCGTCGATCCCGTGCCCGGCCCTCTTGGCCGCCACGGACAGCCGCATGGCGGCGGCGAGCTCGGCGTCCGTGGCCCCCTCGCCCAGCAGGGTGCGCAGGTCCGTCTCCTCGCGGGCGAACAGGCAATTGCGCAGCTGGCCGTCGGCGGTGAACCGCAGCCGGTCGCAGTCCCCGCAGAACGGGGCCGAGACCGAGGCGATGACGCCCACGGTGTGGGGGCCGCCGTCGACGGTGTACAGCGCCGCCGGGGAGGAACCGCGCCCGGGCACCTCCGCCAGCTCGAACCGCTCGGCCAGCCGCTCGAGGATCTCCTCGCCCGAGACCAGGTGGTCCCGCCGCCAGGTGTGCCCGGCGTCCAGCGGCATCTGCTCAATGAACCGCATCTGGGCGTCCTGGGACACGGCGAAGGCCACCAGGTCGGCCAGCTCGTCGTCGTTGACTCCGCGCATGGCCACCGCGTTCAACTTGAGCGGGCGCAGCCCCACCTCCCGCGCGGCGGCGATGCCGGCCAGGACGTCGGCGTGCCGGTCCCGGCGGGTCAGCTCCCGGAACCGGTCCGGGCGCAGCGTGTCCAGGGAGATGTTCACCCGGGACAGCCCGGCGGCCACCAGGGCGGGCAGCCGCCGGTCCAGGGAGATCCCGTTGGTGGTCATCGCGACCGGCAGCCGTCCGCCGCCCGGCAGCCCGATCGCGGCCAGCCGCGCCACGATGTCCTCCAGGTCGGCCCGCAGCAGCGGCTCCCCGCCGGTCAACCGCACGCCGGTGATCCCGTGGTCAACGGCGATGCGCACCAGCCGCTCGATCTGCGACGCGTCCAGCAGCTCGTCCTTCGGCATGAACGGCCCGGCGTCCTCGGGCATGCAGTAGGTGCAGCGCAGCGAGCACTTGTCCGTCAGCGAGACCCGCAGGTCGCGGTGGACCCGGCCGAAGCCGTCCGTGAGGGGCGCGGGCACCGCCCCGGCCCGGTGGTCTCCGCCGGCGTCGGTCCGGGCCACGACGTCGGCCAGCTCCCCGCGCGTGGGCAGCAGCCGGACCGCCTCGGGCCCGGCGGCAGGCTCCCCGCCCGCGACCGGTCTCCCGGCCGGGGCGCCGGCCGGCGCAGCGCCGGGTGCGGTCACGGTCCGGGTGGTCAGCGTGACGGGAACGCCGCTCACGGCAGCCCCACCCAGTGGGCGTGTCCGGCGGCGGTGTGCTGGCGCTTCCAGATGGGCACCTCGGCCTTGATGTCCTCCACCACGGCCCGGCAGGCCTCGAAGGCCTCGGCCCGGTGGGCCGAGGCGACCGCCACCACGAGCGCGAGGTCGCCGACGTCGAGGTGGCCGATCCGGTGCGCCGCCGCGATCCGGACCTCGCCCGCCGGGTCCGCCGGGCCCCGGGCGTGCCGGGCGACGACCTCGCGCAGGATCCGCTCCGCGTCGGGGTGGGCGCTGTAGTCCAGGGAGGTGACGGTGCCCTCGGCCTCCGGGTCGTGGTCGCGCACGACCCCGGTGAAGGTCAGGGCCGCACCGCACTGCCGGGACACCACCGCGTCCTCGAGCACGGCCGGGTCCAGGGGCCGGTCCGTGACGATGGCCGGCCGGGCGGTCGCCTGCCGAGGGGAAGACTGGTCAGGGGCGGGCATGGTCACCTCCGTCGAGCTGGTCCACCAGGTGGGGCAGCAGCGGGGCCAGCAGCGGAACGGCCTGCTCGGCGGCCCGCCGGGAGCCCGGCAGGGTCACGACGACGACCGGCCGGTGCCCGTCCGGCAGCGGAGGGTCGACGACCCCGGCCACGCCCCGCGACAGCACCGCCGCCGGGGTCTGCTCACGGCCGGCGCTGCGCAGCAGCTCCGGGATGCCCGGCAGCTGACGGGTGATCAGCGGTGCGACGGCCTCGGGCGTGCGGTCCCGCGGGCCGACCCCGGTGCCGCCGAGGGTGAGCACCACGCGGGCGCCCCCGACGCAGGCCGCGGCGACGGCGGCACTGACCGGTGCGTCGCCGTCGGGCACCACCTGCCGATGGAGCGGCCAGTCCGGCAGCGCCTCGGCCAGCAGGGCGCGGACCGCGGCGCCGGCGGTGTCCTCAGCGGTCCCGGCCGACACCCGATCGGAGACCGTGAGGAGGTGAATCGTGTGCATCATGCCTCCCGTCCGGCCAGTCTACGGACCACGTCAATGCGGTGGGAGCGCCGCCTTTAGACCCGCGGTCCCGGCCGGGGCGGTAGCGTGGAGGGGTGGACCACACCTTCTCTCTGCGCGCCGAATGGACCGGGAACCGGGGCACCGGGACCTCCGGGTACAAGGACTACGACCGCGACCTGGTCATCCAGGCCGAAGGCCCCGGGGAACTGGCCGGTTCGGCCGCCCGGGCCTTCCACGGCGACGAGGAGCGGTGGAACCCGGAGCAACTGCTGCTGGCGGCGCTCACCGAGTGCCACCTGCTGTCCTACCTGCAGGCGGCCACCGCCGCGGGGATCGTGGTCACGGGAGCCTCCTGCCGGGCCGAATGCATGCTCACCTTCGGGCCCGACGGCGGCTCGGTCACCTCCGCGACCCTGTTCCCCGAGGTCTGGCTCGCCGACGAGGCCCAGCGGGAGGCAGCCGAGGCGCTGCACGAGAAGGCCCACGAGCAGTGCTTCATCGCCCGATCGGTGAACTTCCCGGTGCGGATCACCCCGCAGGAGGTCCGGCAGATGCGCCACCTGCCGGACTTCGGCAGCCGGCTCGGGGCGCCCATCGCGGTGCTCAAGCCACGCCAGGGCAAGGCGCCCAGCCGGGTGACCGGGCTGGAGAACCGGCCCGGGATGATGCCGCCGGCGTCCGGGGGAACCGGAGCGTCCGGGGGAACCGGAGCGTCCGCTCGCAGCGCGGAGGCGGTCGTCCCGGCCCGGCAGGACGCGCCGGCCGGGACCGCGGTGGGCGCCGGACCGGCGTCGGGACCGGGGGCCGGCACCCCTGCGGGCGCCGCCCAGCCGGAGAACGCCTCGTTCTACGACCAGGTGGGCGGGCACGAGACCTTCGCCAAGCTGGCCCGCGTGTTCTACGAGGGGGTGGCCGCGGACCCGGAGTTCCGCGCGATGTACCCCGAGGAGGACCTGGGCCCGGCCGAGGAGCGGCTGCGCATGTTCCTAGAGCAGTACTGGGGCGGACCGCGGACCTACGGCGAGCAGCGCGGCCACCCCCGGCTGCGCATGCGTCACGCGCCGTTCACCGTGGACTTCGCCGCCCGGGACACCTGGCTGCGGCACATGCGCGTGGCCGTGGACTCCCTCGGGCTGTCCCCCCTGCACGAGCAGACGCTCTGGGACTACCTCGAGCGGGCCGCCCACTCGATGGTGAACTCCGCCTGATCCCGGCAGGGGCCCCGGCGAGACCCGCTACAGCGCCATCGGCGGGCGGCAGAGCACGAACCCGGCCGGACTGGACAGCCGCACCCACGGGCCCGAGGTGTGCACCGCCGTCGTGCCCCCGGGAGTGAGGAAGCCCAGGCCGTGGGCGGCGAACGCCGCTCCGGCCGGCAGGAAGCCGTCGCCGGCCTCCACCGACGTGCCCCCGAGCAGCCGTCCCCATACCGCCGCCCGGGCCTGCGCGACCATCGAGGCACCCGGGTCCTGTGGCAGGGCCGCCCCCAGCTCACGGATCCCGTCCTGGGCGACCTGCTGGAGTTCGTCGTCCGCGACGGTGGCCACCGGCGACCACCCGGAGCGCGGCGGCGTCACCGCCGTCCACGGGGCGTCCTCGGTGACCGGCGGCAGGCTGAGGGTGGTCCGGGCAGTGGAGGCCATCCGGGCCAGCCGCTCCAGCACCGAGGTCAACGGGTAGACCTCGTCCCAGCCGTCCGCCCCTGCGCGGTCCAGCCGGAACGTGCGCAGGCCGAGCGCCACCGGCACCCGGTCGCCGAGCCCCCGGGGCTGCAGGACCGAGACCCACGCGGCCAGGACGGTGCCGGCCACCTGCAGGCGCATGCCGGTGTCCGCCATGGTGCGGGCCCGGGTGGCATACCGCTCCAGGTCCGTGACGGCGTCGAGGTCCTCGAGGACCAGCTCGGGAGCGGATGCGGCCGGCTGGGCGGACCGGGCGGGCCCGGCGCCGGAAGACCGCCGAGCGGGCTGCATGGAGGCGAGGAGGTCTGCGGGGTCGGACGGGCCGGTCGCACCGGGGTCTGTTGCGGGCATGGGCCCCATTGTCCCATCGGCCGGGCGGCAGGGCTCCTCGCCGCTCCCGTACGGCTCCCGCGGCGGGGGGCGGACGGTGCCGGGACGTTAGACTGTTGGGCAGGTTACCAACAGGTAGCCCCTTCGTGTCGTCGTTGGAGGGACGGTCCATGGTGTCTGAGAGGGTGCGGAGGCAGCGTGGGAAGTTCCCCGAGGACCCCACGGACGTGTTGCGCCAGGTCCTGACGCTCACCGAGGACGGAACCGACCAGGACTCCGGGGAGACCCGCTTCATCGGGCTGACCCCGCCCCAGGCCCGGGGCCGTGTCTTCGGCGGCCAGGTGATGGCCCAGGCCCTCATGGCCGCGATCCACACCGTGGCCCCGGACCGGGCGATCCACTCGATGCACGGCTACTTCATCCGGCCCGGCGACGCCCTCAAGCCCATCTCCTTCGCGGTGGAGGACCTGCGCGACGGCCGCTCGTTCTCGGTGCGCCGGGTCCACGCCAAGCAGGACGGCAAGACGATCCTGTCCCTGATCTGCTCATTCCAGGAGCCGGCCCCGGGGCTGGAGCACCAGTCCCCCATGCCCTCCGGCGTGCCCGACCCGGAGTCACTGCCGAGCACCTCCCACCGGCTGGGCCACATCCAGCATCCCGTGGCGCAGGAGTGGTCCTGGGCCCGTCCATTCGACATCCGCCACGTGGACGCGCCGATCGAGACCACGCCCGGCAAGGAGCGGGTGGCCACCAACATGGTGTGGATGAAGACGTTCTCCGCCCTGGAGGGTGATGCGAACCTGCACCGCGCGGCCCTGGCCTACGTCTCCGACTACACCCTGCTCGAGCCGGTCCTGCGCCGCCACGGCCTGGCGTGGGTCCGCCCCGGCATGAGCGTGGCCTCCCTGGACCATGCGATGTGGTGGCACCGGCCCGCCCGGGTGGACGAGTGGCTGCTCTACGTCCAGACGAGCCACTCCGCCCAGGGCGCCCGGGGCCTCAGCCACGGCCGGATCTACTCCCGGAACGGCGAGCTGGTGGCCTCCGTGGCCCAGGAGGGCATGATCCGGGTGCCCACCGACGCCAAGTACAAGGTCCAGGGTGCCGTCCAGGACCTGTTCATCAAGACCGCCTGGCGGCCTCCTCGGTAGGCGGTCGTCCGGCCCGCCGTCTCTGGGTACAGCACGATGGGCCGCAGCCACTGGCCCCCGGCCAGTACTGATGGTCTACTTTGAGGGCATGGACACGGACGCCGGATCGGGCCCGATCCTCACCGTCATCGGCCCCTGGGACAGCCAGGTGGCCTTCACCGCCGTTCACGCGGGCCACGACCTGAGGGCCGAGGTCCGCGAGCAGATGGTGCTCGACGAGGCCACCCGGTACCGGGAGGAGGACCCCCACTCGGACCGGCTCGGAGCCGGACTCGGATCCGGTATGGTCATGCACCGCTCCCGGTTCGAGGTCGACCTGAACCGCCCGAGGAGTTCGTGCGTCTACTACTCCCCGGAGGACTGCTGGGGACTGCAGGTCTGGAAGCAGGGCCGGCTGCCGGAGGAGATCGCCGCACGGAGCCGGCAGGTCCACGACGCCTGGTACCGGGAACTGGAGCAGCGGATCGCCCTGCTCTCCGCGCGGGGACCGTTCGTGGTCTTCGACCTGCACACCTACAACCACCGCCGGGACGGCCCCGACGCCGAGCCCGCGCCCCCGGAGGAGAACCCGGACGTCAACGTGGGCACCGGTAGCCTCGACCGGCAGCCGTGGAGTCCCGTGGTCGACGCGTTCCTGGAGGCGATGTCCGCCCCGGTCATCCCCGCCACCGGCCGGCGCCTGGACGTGCGGGAGAACGTCCGGTTCTGGGGCCGGAACGAGCCGCGCTGGGTGCACCGGCGGTTTCCCGACACCGCCTGCGTGCTTGCCCTGGAGTTCAAGAAGACCTTCATGGACGAGTGGACCGGCCAGGTGGACGAGGAACACCTGGCCCAGCTGGCCGAGGCGCTGGCCGGCACGGTGCCCGCGGTCACGGCGGCGCTGCACACGGTCCGGGTGCCCACCCCATGAGCCGGAAGAGGCCGGCGGACCGGACCGCCGCGAGCACCCGGTGGAGCGCCACGAGCGATCACGGCCGGCGCGGCGACGCGGACGCGGCCACCGTCTCCCTGCGCGACCGGGCGATCGACCACGAGCTGGCGCTGGTCTCCAAGTCCTTCCGGTTCCTCCTGGACGTCACACCGCTCAACGTGGAGCAGGCGCGGACTGAATTCCTGGCCACCGGTGAGCTGCCGGAGTTCCAGTACCGCACGCTGGAGGACGACCCGGACGTGCTGCGCCAGGTCCTCAGGGACCTGCCCATCCGGGACGTGAATGACGCCGTCCTGGGCACGCTGCTGCGGGAGAAACACCGCGAGCTGGGATTGCAGATCGAGATGCTCGAGGCCCGGGACACCGTGGACTTCATGCCGCTGAGCATCGGACTGTACGGTGCCATCACACCCGCCCTGCGGCAGATGGCCGATCACATCATGCGCACGGTGACCGTGCCGGAGGGCGCCGGGAGGACCTTGGATGCACACCAGGTCCTGGAACTGGCCCAGGACGAGATCGGCCACTACCGCGAGCAGGACGCCGACATCGAGATGCACGCGCAGATCCGCCCGGACGTCTCCGGCGTGATGGTCTCCGGGGAGTCGCTGCTGATGGGGCCGCAGTCCAAGGTGCAAGAACTCCGCGCGCAGGCCCTGATGCAGCACGAGGTCGGCACTCACCTGGTCACGCAGGTCAACGGTTCCGCCCAGCCCATCAAGGTCATGGGCACCGGACTGTCCGGCTACGACGAGACCCAGGAGGGTCTGGCCGTGCTGGCCGAGTTCGCCAGTGGAGGACTGACCGCGTTCCGGCTGCGACAGCTGGCGGCCCGCGTGATCACCGTGCACCGCATGGTCACCGGCACCAGCTTCCGTGATGCCCACGCAGCGCTGGTGGAGGACGGCATCCCGGCATCGTCGGCCTTCACGACGACGATGCGCGCCTTCCGTTCCGGTGGCCTGACCAAGGACGCCATCTACCTGCGCGGACTGCTTGAACTGATCGATCACCTGCGCTGCGGCGGTACGCTGGAGCTGCTGCTGCTGGGCAAGTTCTCCCTGCAGGACCTGCCCCTGGTGACCCATCTGAAGGACCGCGGTGTCCTGGAGCCGCCCCGGCTCCGGCCACGCTGGCTCACCGAGGACGACTGCGTCCGCCGCCTGGACCGGCTGGCGAACCTGGACGATCCGGCCGACCTGGTGAACCCCTGACATGTGCCGGCCGGCCGGCCGGGACCAACCCCGCCCGCAGTATCCGTCGATCGGAGGTCCATGAGAATCGGATTCGTCGTCAACAACGTCGCCACGGAGAAGTCCACGTACACCACCATCCGTCTGGCGATGGCCGCCACGCAGCTCGGCCACGAGGCGTTGCTGACGGGTACGGGCGACTTCTCCTACGCGCCGGACGGCAGCCTCTCCGTGCAGGGCCATGGCGTTCCGGCCAGGAGCTACCGCTCCCTGGAGCGCTACCTGGCCGACGTGCAGAAGCCCGAGGCCGCCCGGCAGGTCCCCATCCGGGACTTCGACGTGGTCATGCTCCGCAACGACCCTGCCGATGACGCGAAGGAACGGCCGTGGGCGTCGCTGGCCGCCGTGGCCTTCGGCCAGCTCATCGCGGCCACCGGCGTCCTGGTGGTCAACGACCCGCATTCCCTGTCCAGTGCCCTGTCCAAGGCCTATTTCCAGCACTTCCCGGACGCCGTACGCCCGAGGACGTTGATCTCCCGCGATCAGCGGCTGATCTCCGGGTTCATCGACGACATGGACGGCAATGCGGTGCTCAAGCCCCTCCAGGGCTCCGGCGGCTCCGGCGTGTTCGTGGTGGACCGCAAGGAGGCGCCGAACCGGAACCAGATCGTGGAGGCCATCGCCCGCGACGGCTACGTGGTGGCCCAGGAGTACCTGCCCGAGGCCAAGGACGGCGACGTGCGCATGATGCTCATGAACGGGTACCCCCTGCAGGTCGCTGGCAAGTACGCCGCGTTCCGCCGCCGCAATGCCAGTGGAGAGGTCCGGTCGAACATGTCGGTCGGGGGCACGGCGGAGGCGGTCCGGGTCACCGACGAGATGCTGCACCTGGCCGAGGTGGTGCGCCCCAAGCTCGTCACCGACGGGATGTTCCTGGTCGGACTGGACATCGTCGGTGACAAGCTCATGGAGGTCAATGTCTTCTCCCCCGGAGGCCTGGGCTCCTGCCTGCGGCTCTACGGCAAGGACTTCGCCTCCGCCATCATCCGGGACCTGGAGCGCAAGCTGCAGATCCGCGGCCATTACGCCGAGGACCTCGGCAACGTCCGGCTGGCCACGGTCTGAGCACAACAGACGACGGCGGTCCCCACCCTTCCGGTGGTGACCGCCGTCGTCGTGGGCGACGTCGCGGTGTCGGTGTCGCGCTGTCGGTGTCGCGGTGTCGGCGCCTGGCGGACACGCCGCCTCTGCCCGGCACCGACGCCGGCTCAGTCGCGGGTGAGCTTGCGGTGCGTGACCCGGTGCGGGCGGGCCGCCTCGGGACCCAGCCGGTCCACCTTGTTCGCCTCGTAGGACTCGAAGTTGCCCTCGAACCAGTACCAGTTCGCCGGGTCCTCCTCGGTGCCCTCGTAGGCCAGCATGTGGGTGGCCACGCGGTCCAGGAACCAGCGGTCGTGGGAGATGACCACTGCGCAGCCCGGGAACTCCAGCAGGGCGTTCTCCAGGGAGGTCAGGGTCTCCACGTCGAGGTCGTTGGTGGGCTCGTCGAGCAGCAGCAGGTTGCCGCCCTCCTTGAGCGTGAGGGCCAGGTTCAGGCGGTTCCGCTCACCGCCGGAGAGCACACCGGCCTTCTTCTGCTGGTCGGGGCCCTTGAAGCCGAACGCGGAGACGTAGGCCCGTGAGGGCATCTCGACCTGGCCGACCTTGATGTAGTCCAGGCCGTCGGAGACGACCTCCCACAGCGACTTCTCCGGGTCGATGCCCCCGCGGGACTGGTCCACGTAGGAGATCTTCACGGACTCGCCGACCTTCAGTTCGCCGTCGTCGAGGGGTTCGATGCCCACGATGGTCTTGAACAGGGTGGTCTTGCCGACGCCGTTGGGACCGATGATCCCGACGATACCGTTGGGCGGCAGCGAGAAGGACAGCCCGTCGATCAGGACCCGGTCGCCGAAGCCCTTCTTGAGGTTCTTCGCCTCGATGACCTGGGTGCCCAGGCGCGGGCCCGGCGGGATCTGGATCTCCTCGAAGTCCAGCTTCCGGGTCTTCTCGGCCTCGGCGGCCATCTCCTCGTACCGGGCCAGGCGGGCCTTCGACTTGGCCTGGCGGCCCTTGGCGTTGGAGCGGACCCAGTCCAGTTCCTCGGACAGCCGCTTGGCCAGCTTGGCGTCCTTCTTGCCCTGGACCTCCAGGCGGGCGCGCTTCTTCTCCAGGTAGGTGGAGTAGTTGCCCTCGTACGGGTACAGCCGGCCGCGGTCGACCTCGGCGATCCACTCGGCCACGTGGTCGAGGAAGTACCGGTCGTGGGTGATGGCGATGACGGCGCCCGGGTAGGCGGACAGGTGTCCCTCGAGCCACTGCACCGACTCGGCGTCCAGGTGGTTGGTGGGCTCATCGAGCAGCAGCAGGTCCGGCTTCTGCAGCAGCAGCTTGCACAGGGCGACGCGGCGGCGCTCACCGCCCGAGAGGTTCGTGACGTCGGCGTCCGGATCAGGCAGCTGCAGGGCGTCCATGGCCTGCTCGAGCTGGGAATCGATGTCCCAGGCGTCGGCGGCGTCGATCTCCTCCTGGAGCTTGCCCATCTCCTCCATCAGGGCGTCGAAGTCGGCATCGGGATCCGCCATCTGCTCGGAGATCTCGTTGTAGCGCTGGATCTTCCCGAGGATCTCCCCGACGCCCTCCTGGACGTTCCCCAGGACGTCCTTCTCCTCGTTGAGCGGGGGCTCCTGCAGCAGGATGCCGACCGTGTAGCCGGGCGAGAGCCGGGCCTCGCCGTTGGAGGGCTGGTCCAGCCCGGCCATGATCTTCAGGATCGTGGACTTGCCCGCGCCGTTGGGGCCGACCATGCCGATCTTCGCCCCCGGATAGAAGGACATCGTCACGTCGTCCAGGATCAGCTTGTCGCCCACCTTCTTGCGGGCCTTGACCATGGTGTAGATGAATTCCGCCATGCGCACAAGGCTAGTCGGTGGCCGCCGCATTTCCCGCATCGGCGGCAGGCGGCGGCCACCGCGGTCAGCCCGGTGCGGTCAGGCGATGGCCAGCTCCCGCTCGGACTCCGAGAGGCCCGCCGCCTCGTCGGAGGCGTCCGGCCCGGCGTCCAGGACCTCACCGGTCGACCGGTCCACGTGGGGCTCGTCGTCCGGGCCGAACGGGCTGCCGTCCGCGTCCCCGCCGGCACCGGCAGCCGCCTCGCCGGCCGCCACGCCGTCTCCCGTCCGCCCGCTGGACCGGGAGAACCGGGCCGTGCCGAGGCTGAGGTCATGGCCGATGGAGTCGGCCTCGATCTCCACGGCCGTCCCGGATCGGTCTCCGGCCTCCCAGGGGCGGACCTTGAGCCGGCCGGTGACGATCACCGGCATGCCCTTGGCCAGGGAGGCCCCGGCGTTCAGGGCCAGTGCGCGGAACATGTTGACCGTGAACCAGTTCGTCTGCCCGTCGACCCAGGCATTGGCCTCGCGGTCGAAGCGCCGGTCGGTGGCGGCGAGCCGGAAATTGCCGACGGAGAAGCCGGCCTGGGCCATGCGGACCTGCGGGTCGGTGGCCACGAAGCCACGGACGGTGATGTGTTCGCTCATGAATCGGCCTTTCGGTGGGCCGGCCGCGGCCGGCGAGGGGGTCGGCGTCGGGAGCTGGTGCCCGGCGCCGTTCCGGGCGGAAGGCCCGGTCCTTCCAGCACACCGCCCACACCGCGTCCTGGACAGGTCACCCGCCGGTTATGGGCACAACGCGCCGGTGGCCCGTGGCCTGTGGAGTCCGGCACGGCCGGTAGAATGGCCGGGCCCAGCCCCAGTAGCTCAGTGGATAGAGCAGGAGCCTTCTAATCTCTTGGTCGGGGGTTCGACTCCCTCCTGGGGCGCCATGTGACCGGCGTGGACCGCGCGAAAGGTGGACTGTGCAGGAGCCGACGATGACCGCCCGCCGCGTCCCCCGCTGGATCATCGGCACCCAGCCGGACCGCCGGGACGGAACGGACACCGTCGGCCCCACCACCACCGCAGGCCAGTGGCTCCAGCTCGGTGCCGTGATGGCCGCGGCCACCCTGCTCTATCTCGTCCACTCCTTCCTGCGCTTCCGCAATTACGAGGCCAAGGGCTACGACCTGGGCATCTTCGACCAGGCGGTGCGCCAGTACGCGCTGTTCCGCGAGCCGGTCGTGCCGATCAAGGGCGTGGACTTCAACATCCTCGGGGACCACTTCCACCCCATCCTGGCGCTGCTGGCACCCCTGTACTGGATCTGGGACGACCCGCGGATGCTCAACATCGCCATGACGGCGCTGCTGGTCTCCACGGCCATCCCCGTCTACCTGTTCGCCCGCCGCCGCTTCACCCATGCCACCGCCCTCATCGGCGCCGGCGCGATGCTGCTGTGGTGGCCGTTCCAGGCCATGGTCAACTGGGACTTCCACGAGATCGCCTTCGGCGTGCCGGTCATCGCCTGGGTCATCTGGGCGATCGACGGCCGGAGGTACTGGCTGGCCACCGGGCTGTCCGTGATCCTGCTCGCCGTGCGCGAGGACATGGGCATCACCCTGCTGGCCATCGCGATGGTGCTGGCGGTGAAGCGGGCCTGGGCGCCCGCCGTCGTCACCGCCGTGCTGGGCGTGGCCGGCTACGTCTTCGCCACCTCCGTGGTCATCCCCCATTTCTCCCCGGAGGGCGAGTTCGGCTACTGGCAGTTCACCGCACTGGGGCCGGACATGGGGTCCTCGATCGCGTTCATCCTCACCCAGCCGTTCGACGCGGTCGCGGTGCTCTTCGACCACCCGCTGAAGGTGGGGCTGTGGCTGCTGCACTTCGCGGCCCTGTGGCTGCTGCCGTTCCTGTCCCCGTACACGCTGATCGGCGCGCCGATCCTGCTCTCCCGGTTGTTCAACGACCGGCTCAACGTGTGGAGCCCGGTCTACCAGTACGACGCGATCCTGGCGCCCGTCTTCCTCATGGGCGCGCTCGAGGCGCTGGCGCGGATCGGCTCCTGGCGGCAGGCCCGCCGGGAGCGCTCGGCCGGGCCCGCGGAGAGGTCCGCGGAGCCCGCCGCCGGGCACGACGCCGGCGCGGTGACCTCCGGCGCCGGCTGTGGCCGGGCGCGGGTGGCCGGCATGGGCGACGCGACCGGGGCCGGCGTCCGGCCCTGGCGGCTGCCGACCGTCTTCGTCTCGGTGCTGCTGGGCTGCGGCGTGCTCGGCACGATGTTCTTCCCCGCCGTCTTCCCCTTCCAGCGCACCGTCACCGGAGACACCTGGCAGCGGACCGAGTGGGCGTGGGCCCTGGACCGGGCCGTGGACATGATCCCGGACGACGTGTGCGTGGAGGCCGCGGACAACGCCGTGCCGCACCTGGTGGACCGCACTTACGTGGGACTGCACGGGGACATGGGAGACGACCTGGCGACCTGGATGATCATCGACACCACGGTGGAGGAACTCGGCGGCTGGGACCCGCTCACCCCGGGCCAGGCCCTGGACCGGGCCGAGCGGCTCGGCTACGAGGTGGTCAGCAAAGACGACCACGGCATCTGGGTCCTGCACCGCGACCGCCCGGTGGACCCCGTCTGCGCGAACTACGTGCCGTAGGCCAGGGCGCTGCCGGGGTCGTGGTTTACGAGGCGATTTTCGACGGTCTTCCGCTGGACTTCCCCTCTGGTGAAGCACCCACCGTTGAAGAGGAAGCGTGGTCGAGGCGCGACGATGCCGCTCACGGCGTTGGCCCACAGGGCGAAATGAAGGCGCACCATCGGTGACGCCGTGGGCGACCTCGACGACCTACGCCTGGACGGGGACCTGATAGATGTGGTCGGCCGGGTGTCCGGCTCGCTCGTGAATCTTCCGCACGGCTTCGGCGCTGGGAGCCTCGGACAGGCAGAAGACGGTCCCGGACTCGGGGTCCGCCCACGCGTGCTTGAAGTTGACTTGCTCGTCGTCCTGGATCGCAAGGTCAGCTTGGTGGGCCTCGTGGAGCGCCTCCGGCGTAACGCCGGTCATTCCAGTGTGAACGTCCATAAACTCGGGCATCGTGACCTCCTTGTAGAGCCGGTGATTCATGGTCCCAAACCCGCTCGCGCCGTACAACGGTCGCCAGTCGACTCCTTGCGGGTTCACTTCCCCGCCCTCGTCACCTTCTCCGGCACCTCCACCTGACGTGGGATGTCCGTGGGCGGGCGGGTGCCCCAGCATGAAATCCGTCCCGGCCGGTGATGTTCCGTGGGGTGACCTCCAGGGCCCGAAGACGCCCGATTCCCCGGTCATACATCCTGGTGGACACCGGCTGCTGGCGACGACGTGGGGGAAGGGATCAGAGTGACGGCGTGACGGTCAGGGAGTCGACCTGCCCCTCGACGAAGTGGGCCCGCACCCTGGCCTGGATGCCCCCGTCGCGGGATGCCTGCACGGTCCAGTGCGCCCCGTCCTTGCACAGGCGCGTCCGGCTCGTTTCGACCTGGAGCCCGAAATCCTCGAAGAAGGCTCGAATCCGGTCCCGGTCCTCCGTCGGTGCCAGGGGGGCCAGCGGATGCGTGCTGGAAACCATCGCCCCCGGGGCGAAGTGATCCATCAGCGGACCCAGGTCCTCGTCATTCCAGGCCTGCTCGAACCGCAGGGCCTCGATCTGCTCCTGGGCCTGGGTCTGGCCCTGGTCGATCAGTTCGGCGATGAACGAGGGGTCGCGGTTGAGCTTGCTGGCGTAGCCGAAGGCCTGGGTCCGCGGGGTCCGCCTCATCTCCAGGATCCGCACCGTGATGTGCTTGAACTTGGTCGGGTCGACCCAGCCGGTCCTGCGCCAGCGATCGATCTGTTCGATGAACCTGAGTTCCTGGCGCAGCGAGAGGTTCCCGGCGAGCTCATTGCGGCGGGTCTCGATGTCGCCGTAGAGCGTCGGTTCGGCATCGAGGTCCGAGGGGTTCACCTGCAGCACCCACAGCTCGTCGGCCCGGGAGTCGAGCGCGTCAGGCCGAGGGTCGGGCCGAGGGCCGGACGGGGGATCGATCAGCTGGTGGACCGGCGGATTCTGGGAGAACAGCCCGTCCCAGTAGAGGCGTTGATCGATCTCCACCGAGCGGAAGATGGTGGGGATGGCGGCCGAGGCCAGGAGCGCCTCGGTGGAGAGCTCGCCCTCGCGGCTGTCGAAGGTGCGGAACCGGCCGTTCTTCACGTCCACGGCCCCGAACAGGAGCACCGGGGGCCCGAGGCCGGCCTGGGCTGCTGCCTCGGCGTACTGCTGATCCGCCGCCAGGTCCACGGCGTCCTCGATCAGCCTCCGTAACTGCTCGGACGCCCAGCCGGCCCCGGGGTTCTGGTAGGGACTGGTGGTCGGCAAGGTCACCGTCTCGGCGATCCGGCTGCCCCACAGGACCATGGTGTTCAGGACCCGCTCCGGCCAGCTGCTCGCACTGTTCGCCGCCCAGAACCGCCTCAGCAGCCGCTCGGCGTCCTCGGGGCGATCGTGCAGGAGCGCAGACCACGCGATGGCTGCGCAGATGGCCCCGCCCGAAGTGCCGCTGAGCCCGACGATCCGGTGGTCCCGGAGCACGTCGGGCTGCAGCAGCCTGGACAGGGCTCCGGCGGTGAAGGCGGTGTGGCTGCCCCCGCCCTGGCAGGCGATGGCCACCCGGCGCTTCTCAATGCTCACGCCTCGATGCTAAAAGGCCTTGTCACCGGCCACCAGAGGCTCCATCCCCCAGAGGTCACCACTGAGCGGCACCGTCGCGGGGCATCCGGCCGGCAGGCACGCCGTTCAGGGGCGTCGTTCAGGGCCGTCGTGCACTGACGGGCGCGAGCCGACCCGGACCGGGCCGCGGCCGGCCGGCGGCAGGAGGAACCGGTCCGGCTCCCCGGCAAGGACGCCGGCGGATGGATCGTAGACAACCGCCGTTCCCGTACCGGCCGTTCCCGCCCCGGAACCAGCGCTGACCATGGCTGCTTCGCCGCCGGTGGTGGCGCGGTCCCCCGCCGTCGGACCGGCAGGAGCCGCGAGCGCCGGAGCGGACCGCCGCACCAGGTCCCGCTCGGGGTTCCGGATGTCCCGGATCACGCTGACGCAGATCCAGATGACGGCCGCCATGTGCAGCACGATCCCGGATCCGTACCAGAGCGGGATCCACAGCGCTCCGCCACCGAACGCCCCGTCAGAGGTGATCCGGGCGGACTCCATCCACACCCCGCCCCAGTGGTAGACCTCGGCCGCCTGCCAGATCCAGAACTGCTTCCAGTCGGGCCGGGCCAGGACCACCAGCGGGACCAGCCACATCACGAACTGCGGGGAGTACACCTTGCCCAGCAGCAGGAACGCGGCCACGATCAGCAGGCACAGCTGGGCCATCCGGGGCCGGGTCCGCGCGGACAGCCCCAGCCAGGCCACGCCCAGGCAGCACAGTGCGAACAGCCCGTTGGAGATCAGGGAGAAGGCCTCCCCCGACCAGCCGGTCCAGGTGAAGGCGAGCCACATCGAGGAGAAGGACACCTCGCGGTCCCCGGAGAAGGTGTAGAACCGGCTCCACTGGTCGAAGGCGGTGAGCATGAAGGGCACGTTGACCGCGAGCCAGGCCACCACCCCGGCAGCGAGTGACTTGAAGAACACCCCGAGCCGCCCGGCCCGCCAGCACAGCACGAGGATGGCCCCGAAGAAGAACAGCGGGTACAGCTTCATCGCCGCCCCCAGCCCGAGGACCGCGCCCGCCAGCACGGGATGGTTCCGGGACCACAGCAGCAGTCCGAGGGCCGCGAGCATGACCGCCCACAGGTCCCAGTTCAGGAACGAGGTGAGGATGATCCCCGGGGCCACGGCCACCATCAGGGCGTCCTTGGACCGGCCACGCGCGGTGTAGGCCGTCGCGATGACCACCACGAGCCAGCACAGCATGGCCCCCACGGCGTTGATGTCGAAGTACGTGACCGTCCGTTCCAGCAGCGTCCCCTCCGCCGGGACCAGCCACGAGGTCACCCCCGCCACCACGGCCAGCAGGGCCGGGTACTCCATCCACTGCTCCTCCGGCAGCGGGGTGTAGAAGGGGAAGTACCCCTCCGCCAGGCCGCGGGTCGGGAACAACTGCCCGAAGTCCGAGTAGCACATGTGGATGTGCACTCCGGGGGTTTCCCAGCCGTTGACCCGGCACCACTGCTTGGACAGCAGGGCCACGACGCCGGCCAGCAGCGTGGCGACGGTCAACACCGCCAGCACCCGCCGGTCCGGCCCGGCCGCACGGGCGGCCGGGTTCGCCGAGAACGGCGGGACACGGGACGGCACCCGCTCCCTCCCGCGGTCGGGCTGCGCGGATCGGCTCTGGCTCACGTGGGTCTCCTGGGGGTTCTCGGGGCCGCGCCGCCTCGGCGGAGCCCGGCGGGCGGGTTCGGGGCACTGAGCGGGACGCCGTCCGGCGTGCCGCCCGGCGCACGGGGCCGGGCGTGGTCAGGGACACGGACCCGCCGGCGACCGGTGAAGGGGAACAGGGTGGAGGTCTTCGGGTCCAGGAAGACGATGAACACCATGTAGACCGCGCCGACGGCGCCGGTGATGATGCGGACCCACAGCAGGGAGATCCACTGGGCCACGGAGAGCTGGTCCACCACGCCGATCACCACCAGCACCATGACGAGCAGGTAGAGCGTCCAGATGGGCCAGCCCCGCCAGCGGCGCACCACGGCGAACATGGGCAGCACCCACAGCAGGTACCAGGGCTGGATGATCGGGGCCAGCAGCACGGCCGCCCCCAGCGCCAGTCCGGTGGCCAGCACGGGATTGACCGGGCGCCGGGTCAGGGCCAGCCAGGCCGTCAGCGCCGCGACCAGCACCTTGCCGGCGGCATAGACGACGTCGGCCACGGGCCGTACCCCGGTGCCCGACACCGTGTCCACCAGCCAGCCGATGCCGAGTCCCAGCAGGCCGAACGGGGCGTAGGGGAACGCCGCGTCCCCGGAGGTGAGCATGGCCGGCACCCAGCCGAACCACAGCCCGGTCAGTCCGCCGACGGCCGCCAGCACCACCGCGGTCACGGCCAGGCATGCGACCCACGCCCGGGTCCGGGCGCTCAGGCCGGGCGTGTCCGCCCGGCCGCCGGCGCCGCCGTCGGGGTGCGGGACGTTCCTCCCGGACGCGGGAGCGGCCGGCCCGGCGACCAGTCCAGCGAACGGTCCGTCCGCACGGGGACCGGGCGCTCCCGACTGGTGTGCGCCGCGCAGCATGAGCAGCCCCGCGAAGGGCAGGGCGATGACCGTGAGCGGCTTGATGGCGATGGACAGCGAGACCAGCACCAGCCCGGCGAGGTTGCGGCCCCGTGAGGACTCCGGGCCGAGCAGGACGAAGCCGCACAGCAACAGGCCGATCATCAGGGCGTCATTGTGGATGCCGGCGATCATGTAGAGCGCGAACAGCGGATTGGCGATCGAGATCCACGTGGCCCAGCCGGGCTCGGTGCCGAAGCGCCGGGCCAGCCGGGGCACGGCCCACAGGCACAGGCCCATCCCGATCACGGAGACCCCGCGGAACAACAGGAAGGCGGGTTCGGGGCTGCCCCCGGTGAGGAACCAGACCGCCCGGGCGATGAGCAGGAAGAGCGGGCCGTAGGGCGAGGGCGACTCGGCCCAGATCGAGTCCGCGCCCTGCATGAACCAGCCGGGCAGCTCCGAGATCCAGTCCTCGTACGGGTTCAGTCCGGCGTGCAGCAGCCGGCCCTGGCCGAGGTAGGAGTAGACGTCGCGGGAGAACACCGGGAAGGCCAGCATCAGGGGCGCGGACCACAGCCAGGTCGCGCGGACCACCACGTCCCGGGACCCGGCCCACCGTCCTGCGAGCCGCTGGCCCAACCGCAGCCAGGCCCGCACGAGCAGCAGCGAGCCCAGGACGAGCAGCACGGCACACGCGATCACGCCGGCCGGTTCCACCCGCAGGGGGTTGAGGATCGTGGTCCGGGCGAACAGGGATGCCGGGGTGCTCGCCAGCCAGCCCACGCCCCAGGAGCCCACCATGATCATCAGCGAGCCGAGCAGGCCCTGCCGCAGGGACAGGGCGGTGTCCTCGTCGGCCCCGCCGATCAGCCAGCGCGTGGCCGGGAGCGCTCCGAGCCAGCGCCGCAGCCGGTCCAGGGACGCCAGGCTCTCGGTCCGGGGCGGGGAGTGGTGGGCGGCGCTCACGAAGCGGTCGATCCCGTCCGCGGGGTCTCTTCCGGCGCTGGCTCGGGCTGTCTGCGGCGCGGCCGCCGGGCCAGGAGCCGGCGCGCGGCCGGCCGCAGGTGCCACTCCTCCTTCATCACCGAGCTCGTCCACGGGTCGAGCAGCAGGATCCAGGCCATGCACGCCCAGGACAGGACGGTCGCCAGGTGCTTGAGCTGGTCATCGATGCCCAGGAACTGCCAGACGAAGAGCTGGTCGGCGGCCCCGAACGCCACGAAGAAGGCGACGGTGAAGACGACCCACTTCAGTTGCCAGTCGCTGCGGATCCCGATCACCGCGAAGAACGGCAGCAGCCACAGCAGGTACCAGGGCTGGATGATCGGGGACAGCACCACCAGGGCGGTGAAGGCCCAGGTCATGCGCTGCATCAGGTGCTCGTGCCGGCCGCGGAACATCAGCCAGATGACCACCAGGATGGACAGCAGCCGCCCGCCGGTCTTGAACGCGTCCAGGACCCAGTGGTCCGGGATGCCCAGGGACCCCAGGATCACCCGGGTGGCCTCGGCCAGGATGCCGATGGGCGACCACGGCACGGAGCCGGTGCCGGTCTCGAGCATCACCGTCAGCCAGCCGAAGCCGAAGCCGCTGAGCCACCCGACGACCACCATCAGCGCCCCGGCGATGCCGGCCGTGAGGAACCAGTAGCCGAAGCGCCGGGCCCAGCTGGCACCGCGCCCGGCCCAGAGCAGCCCGATGAACGGCAGCAGCACCATGGTGATCGGCTTGATGCCCAGGGATGCGGTCACGAACAGCACTCCGAGCAGGCCGCGGCCCGTGGCCGCGTACCAGACCCCCGCCAGGGCCAGCCCCACCATGAGCGCGTCGTTGTGGCCGGAGGCCACGAAGCTGATCAGGAACAGCGGATTGGCCACCGTGATCCACTGGGCCCGCGCGCCGTTGGTGCCCAGCAGCCGGGCGAGCCGGGGGACATAGACCATGATGAGCGCGACGCCGGCGACGGCGGCCAGGCGGAACAGGAAGATCGCCGCGTCCGGGTCGTCGGGACCGGTGACGGCCATGACGAGTTGCTCGATCCACAGGAACACCGGACCGTAGGGGGTCTCCGTCTCCGCCCAGGTGGTGTCCGCGCCGAGCTGGAACCAGTTCGACAGGGTCGAGATGCCGTCCTCGTAGGGATCCCGTCCGGCCAGCATGAGCCGGCCCTGGCCGATGTAGGCGAAGATGTCCCGGGAGAAGATCGGCAGGCAGGCCAGCAGCGGCAGCGTCCACAGCACCGTGGCCACGTCCACGATCCGCAGGGCTCCCGGACCGAACGGCCGCAGCACCTTGCCCAGCCGCAGCCAGCCCCAGAACATCAGCCAGCAGCCCAGCGTCATCACCACGGTGCCGGTGATGACCCCCGGCTCGGTGGTCCGCCAGGGAATGAGCCAGCCCCATCGGTTGACCGGGGAGGTCGAGGCCAGCCAGCCGACGGACAGGGAACCGGCCAGCACGGCCAGCGAACCGATCAGGCCGATGACCGCCGGAATCACCACGGTGCCGGTCCATCGGGCCGGGGCCGGGGCCGGGGGCGTCCCGGTACTGGGCACGCTCATCGGGTGCGGCATCCTTCCGTGCTGGGCGGGCCCTCTGCAGGGCCTTCCACAAACTACCACCGGCCGTGGGACTACTGTGGGAGGCGTGGCAGCAACAGCAGAGAACCTCGTGTGGATCGATTGTGAGATGACCGGACTGGACCCGGTGGCCGACGCCTTGGTGGAGATCGCCGTCCTGGTGACCGACCCGGAGCTCAATGTGCTCGGGGAGGGCGTGGACATCGTCATCCGACCCCCGCAGGCGGCGCTGGACCAGATGGTCCCGTTCGTGCGGGACATGCACACCACCTCGGGCCTGCTGGAGAGGCTGGCCGACGGCGTCTCCCTCGCCGAGGCGTCCGAGGCCTGCATGGCATACATCACCGAGCACTGCCCGGAACCGGGCAAGGCGGTGCTGGCCGGCAATTCGGTGGGCCAGGACAAGCTGTTCCTCACGCGGGACCTGCCCGCCATCACCGACCACCTGCACTACCGGATCGTGGACGTGTCCACGCTCAAGGAGCTCGCCCGCCGCTGGTATCCCAAGGCCTACTTCCAGGCCCCGGCCAAGACCGGCGGCCACCGCGCCCTCGGGGACATCGTGGACTCGATCAACGAGCTGCGCTACTACCGCTCGGCCATCCTGGTCCCGGCCCCGGGCCCGGACTCCAAGACCGCGCAGAGGATCGCCGCCGGGCTGGACACGGTCCGGGCCTGAATCAGGAGGGTGCACCGAGCACCCCCGAAAGCGTGTATGATGGAACGCGCTGTCACGGTCGGTTCCACCGGCCGGCATGGTGGGTATAGCTCAGCTGGTAGAGCGTCTGGTTGTGGTCCAGAAGGTCGCGGGTTCAAGCCCCGTTACTCACCCCACGGCGAAGGCCCGGTCCGGAGGATTCCTCCGCGCCGGGCCTTCGGCATTCCCGCCCGCGACGAGCGCACCCCGGCCGCTGCACCGCCCCGCCCGAGGCGGGGGCTGCACATGAGACGCACACGACTCGCCACCGCGACGCAGGTCATAAACGGGCAGCGGGACGGAGCCATATCTTGGGTGCGTAGCGAGCTTCCCGGCGCCCGGGGTCGGTTCCCCTTCCTGACCGTGAAGTGAGACCGCACAGACCGAGGAGCAACGATGCCCGCGTTCCCCTTCCTGGATGACCTCGACGGCCAACTCGACTGGCAACGGCAGCTGTACCAGGACCTGCACCGACACCCCGAGCTGAGCCTGCAGGAGCACCGGACCGCGGAGCGGATCGAGGCGGAACTGAACCGGCTGGGACTGGCCGTGCAGCGCATCGGCGGCACGGGCGTCGTCGGGGTCCTGGAGAACGGTGAGGGTCCCACCGTCCTGTCCCGCGCCGACATCGACGCGCTACCGGTCACCGAGGACACCGGCCTCGAGTACTCCTCCACCGTGGACGGGGTCATGCACGCCTGCGGCCATGACATGCACGTCGCGGCGCTGCTCGGTGCGGCCAAGGTGCTGAGTGAGAACCGCACGGCGTGGTCCGGCACCTACATCGCCCTGTTCCAGCCGGCCGAGGAGAACGCCGCCGGAGCCCAGGCCATGCTCGACGACGGCCTGGTGGACAAGCTGCCCCGGCCCGACGTGGCCCTGTCCCAGCACGTCATGCCCTTCGAGGCGGGGACGATCGGCACCGCCGTGGGACCGGTCCTCTCGGCCGGGGACTCCCTGAGGATCACCGTGCACGGGCGGGGCGCCCACGGTTCGATGCCGCACAACGCCGTGGACCCGGTGGTGCTGGCGGCCTCCATCGTGCTCCGGCTGCAGACCATCGTCTCCCGCGAGACCCAGCCCGGGCAGTTCGCCGTCGTGACAGTCGGCGCCTCGAATGCCGGCTCGAAGTCGAACATCATCCCGGACCGGGCCGAGCTGCTGCTCAACCTGCGCACCTATGACACGGCCCTGCGGGAACGGATCATGGCCTCGATCGAACGGATCGTCCGGGGCGAGTGCGCCGCGGCCGGCTCGCCGAGGGAGCCGGAGTTCGAGTACTACGACCAGTTCCCACTCACCTCGAACGACGCCGACACGAACGCCACGGTCACCGCCGCCCTGGCCGCACACTTCGGGGCCGAGTCCGTGTTCGGCACCAAGCCCTACACGGCCTCGGAGGACTTCAGCCGCATCCCCCAGGCCTTCGGCATCCCGTACGCCTACTGGTTCGTGGGCTCCGTGCCGGCCGAGAAGTACCGTGCCGCCGTGGCCGCGGGCACCGTGTCCTCGGACATCCCGGCCAACCACTCACCGTTCTTCGCCCCGGCCATGGACCCGACCCTCGGGATCGCCACCCGCGCCCAGGCCGTCGCGGCCCTGGCCTACCTGGCCCCGGAGGTCGATCGGTTCGCGTAGCGGGCCCCGTCCGCCAGAGATCCATTCCAGCCCAAGGGAGTCCTCGCATGTCCGCCACCTCCACCGCCACACCCACCACCACTGCCTGGAAACCGAACGACCGCTGGCTGACCGGCGTGGTCCTGGCCGTCGTCACCTTCTGGCTGTTCGCCCAGACCCTGCTCAACGTCATCCCGGGCATCCAGGAGAAGCTGGGCATCGAGCTGACGATCGCCAACCTGGCCGTGTCCATCACGTCCCTGTTCTCCGGCATCTTCATCGTCGTCGCCGGCGGCCTGGCCGACCGGATCGGCCGCACGAAGATCCTCAACCTGGGCGTGTGGCTCGGCATCGTGGGATCGCTGCTGATCGTGCTCACCCCAGAGGATGCCGGCGGACTGACCTCGGCCCTGCTGCTGGGCGGTCGCGTCGTGCAGGGGCTGTCCGCCGCGTGCATCATGCCGTCCTCGATGGCGCTGATCAAGACCTTCTACGAGGGCAAGGACCGCCAGCGCGCCCTGTCGTTCTGGTCGATCGGTTCCTGGGGCGGGTCCGGGCTGTGTGCCCTCTTCGGCGGGTTCATGGCCACGAGCTTCCTCGGCTGGCGCTCGATCTTCGTGCTGTCGATCATCGCCTCCGTGGTGTCCCTGTTCCTGCTGCGGGGCACCCCGGAGTCCCGGGCCGAGGCGCCGGCAGGCGGCTACCGCCGGTTCGACTGGGGCGGGGTCGTCGCCTTCATCGTCATGCTGGTGGCCATCAACGTGTACATCTCCCAGGGGCCGAACATCGGATGGCTGTCCATCACCGGCATCGCGCTGATCCTGGTCAGCATCGTCGCCGGGCTGGTCTTCCTGCAGATCGAGGTGCACCAGCACACCCCGTTCCTGGACCTGAAGCTGTTCAGCAACGGCACCTTCACCGGAGCGACCCTGTCCAACTTCCTGCTCAACGGCGCCGCCGGGACCCTGATCGTGGCCCTGGGACTGGTGCAGGTAGCCGCGGGCATGAGCTCGCTGCAGTCCGGCTTGCTGACCATCGGCTACCTGGTGGCGATCCTCGCGACCATCCGCGTGGGCGAGAAGCTGCTGCAGCGCTTCGGCCCGCGCAAGCCGATGCTCTGGGGGTCCATGATCACCGGAGCGGGCATCCTGATGTGCTCCATGACGTTCCTGCTCATCGAGCAGTACATCGTGCTCACCGTCATCGGCTTCACCCTGTTCGGCATCGGCCTGGGCTTCTACGCCACCCCGTCCACGGACGCCGCCCTGTCCAACGTGCCCGACAACCAGGTCGGCGCTGCCTCGGGCATCTACAAGATGGCCTCCTCGCTGGGCAACGCCATCGGCGTGGCCATCTCCGCGGCCCTCTACGTGGCCGGGCAGGCCGTGGACCCCGACCTGATCCGGTCCTGGGGCTTCTTCATCGGCAACCAGGACAACGTGGCCCTGCGCTTCGGTGGGGCCGTGGGCCTGCTGTTCAACGTCTTCATGGTGGTGGTGGCCATCGCCTCGATCATCCTGACGGTGCCGACCGAGAAGCAGCGCGAGGCCGAGGCGAGGGCCGCCGAGCGGGAGGAGCGCAAGGACGTACCGCCGGCACCGATCGGCAACTGAGGCGCCCCGCGCGGTCCACGCAGTCAGCCCACGGGCCGCGGACGCTGGTGAGGTCCCGGGTCCATCAAGGCAACGGAGGTTCTCGTGTCCACCACCACGTCAGGTCCGGTGGCCGTCTGGGAGCCCACGGACCGTTTCCTGCTGGGCATCGTGCTGGCTGTCATCACCTTCTGGCTGTTCGCCCAGACGCTCCTGAACGTCATCCCCGGCATCCAGGGAGAGCTCGGGGTGCCCCCCACGCTGGCCAACCTGGCGGTCTCGATCACCTCGTTGTTCTCGGGGATCTTCATCGTCGTGGCCGGGAAGCTGGCAGACCGGCTGGGTCGGATGAGGCTGCTGCGCACGGGCGTCTACCTCAGTATCCTCGGCTCGCTGGCGATCGCCCTGACGCCGGTGGACCTCGGCGCCCTGACCTCGTCCCTGCTCCTGGGCGGGCGGATCCTGCAGGGGCTGTCCACCGCCTGCATCATGCCGGCGGCCCTGGCCCTGTTGAAGACCCACTACGACGGCAGGGACCGGCAGCGCGCCATGTCCTTCTTCTCCATCGGCACCTGGGGTGGGTCCGGACTGTGCTCGCTGTTCGGCGGGTTCATGGCTTTCACCGCCCTCGGCTGGCGCTCGATCTTCTGGCTCTCGATCATCGTCGCCGTCATCGCGCTGCTGCTGGTGCGCGGGGCGCCGGAGTCCCGCGCCGAGCCGGGCACCCACGCGGGCTTCGACTGGCCCGGGATGATCACGTTCATCGTGGCCCTGTTGGCCATCAACGTCTACATCTCGCAGGGCACCACCATCGGCTGGACCAGCCCCGTCGGACTGGCCCTGCTGGCGGTGACGGTGATCGCCGCCGTCGCCTTCTTTTGGATCGAGTCGCGGCAGAAGCAGACCTTCATCAACCTGGCGCTGTTCCGGGACCGGGCCTTCGCCGGGGCGGTGTTGTCGAACTTCCTGCTCAACAGTGCGGCAGGCACGCTGATCGTGGTGCTGGGGCTGGTGCAGATGGCCTCCGGATGGAGCTCACTGCAGGCGGGGACGCTGACCATCGGCTACCTCGTGGCCATCCTGGCGACCATCCGCGTGGGCGAGAAGCTGTTGCAGCGCTTCGGCCCGCGCAGGCCGATGATCTGGGGCGCCGTCATCACCGGCTCCGGCATCGTGCTGTGTTCCATGACCTTCCTGCTCCTGGAGCAGTACGTGGTGCTGACCGTCATCGGGTTCGCCCTGTTCGGCATCGGCCTGGGCTTCTACGCGACCCCGTCCCTGGACACCGCCATGGCCTCCGTGCCGCTGAGCGAGGGCGGGGCGGCCGGGGGCATGTACAAGATGGCCTCCTCGCTGGGCAACGCCATGGGCGTGGCGATCTCCGCCACGCTGTACGCGGCGGGACGGGGCGTGGATCCGGCGATCATCCGGTCCTGGGGCCTGTTCATCGGCAACCAGGACAACGTCGCCCTGCGGTTCGGTGGTGCCGTCGGCCTGCTGTTCAACGTCGTCATGGTCGCCATCGCGCTGGTGTCCATCATCCTCACCATCCCGAGGGAGCAGGACGAGGTCGATCAGGTGCAGGAGACCGCCCGGGCCCCGCGCCGGGATGTGCCGCCGCCGCCGATCGGCAACTGACGGCGGGGACGCACGGTGCCGGACGCGGATAGACTGGTTGGCGTTGCCGTCCCAGAAGGAGTCCCACCACCATGGCCATCCGCCCGATCACCATCCACGGCGAACCGGTCCTGCACCGCCGGGCGTCGGAGGTCACGGAGATCGACGCGGAGATCAGGACCCTCGTCGAGGACATGTTCGAGACCCAGGATGCCGCGCGCGGCGTCGGGCTCGCCGCGCCGCAGGTGGGCGTCGGACTGCGGATCTTCACCTGGACCTTCGAGGACTCCGGTGACGCGCCCTCGCGCGGGCACGTGATCAACCCGGTCCTGACCCGCATCGGCAAGACCTCCCAGGAGGACCCGGACCCGGACGAGGAGTCCGAGGGCTGCCTGTCCGTGCCGGGCTACAGCTTCCCGCTCAAGCGTTCCGACCATGTCCGCCTCACCGGGCAGGACGTGGACGGCCACGAGATCGACTTCGAGGCCACCGGCTGGTTCGCCCGGGTCATGCAGCACGAGTACGACCACCTCGACGGCTACCTCTACATCAACCGGCTCAACGGCAAGTGGACCCGGCGCTGGAAGAAGTCGCTGCGCCGAGAGGGCTGGACTGTCCCGGGCAACACCTGGCTGCCCGGCACCGACCGCGATCCCTTCGGCCACGATGACGTCGCCGACGACACGGGAGATGCCGTCCAGGACGCCTGACGGCCTCCCGGGGCCGTTCGTCCGTACCGGGAGGACTCGTCCGGTGCGCTCCCGAGGGCGACGTGTCCTCCGGGTGATGACGCGACCGTCCGGTCGGCGGCTATCGACCTGACCACGCTGGAATACTGGGGCCCATGCCCTCCGCAGCCCCCTCGTTCACCGACCGCACCCGGGTCTCGCCCTGGGGGCTGG
Organism: Micrococcus sp.; assembly: GCA_029961105.1. Taxonomy (GTDB): domain Bacteria; phylum Actinomycetota; class Actinomycetes; order Actinomycetales; family Micrococcaceae; genus Citricoccus. The sequence continues at coordinate 87,713 of JASBVO010000009.1, forward strand.
CCGCGGCCGCGGGGGTCTCGGCGTCCGCCGTCGTGCTCTTCGCCCTGCTGCTGCCCGGCTGGGGCCATGCCCTGCTGCTGGTCAGCGTGCTGCTGGCCTGGCGGGTGGATGCGGGGCTCGGCCGGGACCTGACCCTGATCGGCGCGGGGATCGCCATCGTCAGCTCCACCTCCGTGGCGGCCGACCTGCGCTGGGACCGGTACTTCACCCTGGGCGCGGTGCTCACGGCGGCCGTGGCCGTGCCGCTGGTGCTGGACCGGCTGTGGCTGCGCCGCCGGGCCATCGTCTTCCCGTGGCGCACCGGCACGCCCTGGACCCGCGTGCAGTGGTCCTACGTGGTGGCCGTGCCGGTCCTGGGCTGGGCGATCCTGCCGGCCTACTTCATCCACTCCGGCAGCTACCGGAATTGGCCGGACGTGGCGGAGGCCTCCGAACTGGCCCGGTTCTTCGTGGGCGTGAACTTCGTGGGCCTGTGGGACGAGCTGTTCTTCGTCTGCACCTGCTTCGCCCTGCTGCGCCGCCACTTCGGGCTGTGGACGGCCAATGTCCTGCAGGCGGTGGTCTTCGTCTCGTTCCTGTGGGAACTGGGCTACCGGTCGTGGGGCCCGCTGCTGACCATCCCGTTCGCGCTGCTGCAGGGGTGGATCTTCAACCGCACCCGCAACCTGACCTACGTGGTGGTGGTACACCTGCTCTTCGACGTCATCGTGTTCCTGGCCATCGTGCACGCCCACAACCCGCAGGTGCTGGACATCTTCGTCTACTGACGGTTTCCGGACAGCACGACGGCGGCCGGTCGCCTCCGCGCTGGAAGGCGACCGGCCGCCGTCGGGACGGGTGGGGTCAGGCCTTGGGCAGGGAGGGCACCGCGTCCCCGGCCATCTTCTCGATGACCCGCACGACCTGGCAGGAGTAGCCGAACTCGTTGTCGTACCAGACGTAGACGATGGCGTTCTTGCCGTCGTTGACGATGGTGGCCAGCCCGTCGACGATGCCGGCGCGGTTGGAGCCGACGAAGTCCGAGGAGACGACCTCCGGGGAGTGGATGTAGTCCAGCTGGGCCCGCAGCGCACCGGTCAGGGACTCGGTGCGCAGGTGTGCGTTGAGCTCCTCGACCGACGTCTCCTTCTCCAGTTCCAGGTTGAGGATCGCCATGGAGACGTTCGGGGTGGGCACGCGGATGGCGTTGCCGGAGAGCTTGCCCTTGAGCTCGGGCAGGGCCTTGGCGACGGCCTTGGCGGCACCGGTCTCGGTGAGCACCATGTTCAGCCCCGCGGCGCGGCCACGGCGGGAGCCCTTGTGGAAGTTGTCCGTGAGGTTCTGGTCGTTCGTGTAGGCGTGCACGGTCTCCACGTGGCCGTGGTCGATGCCGTACTCGTCGTTGATGACCTTCAGCACCGGGGTGATGCCGTTGGTCGTGCAGGAGGCGGCCGAGAGGATGGTGTCCTGATCGGTGATGTCGTCGGTGTTGACGCCGAAGACGATGTTCTTGATCTCGCCCTTGCCCGGCGCGGTGAGCAGCACCTTGGCGACGCCCTTGGACTTCAGGTGCTGGCCCAGGCCCTCTTCGTCACGCCAGCGGCCGGTGTTGTCCACCACGATCGCGTCGTCGATGCCGAACGCGGTGTAGTCGATGCTGGCCGGGTCGTTGGAGTAGATCACCTGGATCACGGTGCCGTTGGCGGTGATGGTGTTGTTCTCCTCGTCCACGGTGATGGTGCCCTCGAAGGGACCGTGGATGGAGTCACGGCGCAGCAGGGAGGCCCGCTTGATGAGGTCGTTCTCGGAGTTCTTCCGCACCACGATGGCCCGGAGGCGCAGCGAGGAGCCGCCGCCCTCGTGGGAGAGGATGATGCGCGCCAGCAGGCGGCCGATCCGGCCGAAGCCGTAGAGGACCACGTCGGTGGGCTCGTGCAGGCCCTCGCCGCCCTTGCCGGCGACCTCGGCCAGCTCGGTGTCCAGGAAGGACTGCAGGTCTCCCCCGGTCGCCTTGAACTTGTTGGCCAGCTTGGCCAGGTCCACGGAGGCCGCGCCCAGGTTCATCCCGGCCATCGCCTCGACGATCGGGTAGGTGTCCTCGATGGGCAGTACGGACTCATCGATCTGACGGGCGTAGCGGTGCGCCTTGATGATGTCGATGACGCCCTTGTGGACGAGCTGGCGGCCGTAGATGCTGGTGACGACGTTGTTGTCCCGGTACAGGGCGCCGATCAGCGGAACCATCTTCTCGGCCAGTTCCTCCCGGGTGTTCCAGGCGGCGCGCTGGTCCTGCGCGATTCCGGTGGTCTCTTCTGCCACGGTAGTCCTTCCCTCAAGCCCCTGCCTCCAGGGGGCGACTGCGCTGTCGCGTCACGGGCGCCGGTGGGCACCCGGTGGTGCAGACGGTCACGGCCCGTCCGGCCGCCGCGCCCGAGTGCGGGCACGACCGTGGTCATTCTAGTGAATCCACAGGCGGCCGGAACCACTGTTCCCTCCCTGGCGCGTCCGGCCACCCGTGGCCCATTTCGCTGCCGCGTTAGGGTCTATAAGTTGGGGGCCTGACAACGGACCGGTTCCGAGGCCACATCCAAGACGCACCACACACGTTGATCGAGAGGAGGGCCGGAGCCTCATCCAGGCCCCGGCACTGCCATCATGAGGCATGAACCGCAGACCACCGAACAGCTGGTCAGTGAATTACGGGCCCGCCGGGAGCGTCCGCGCTGGGCACCCCGGCGGACGGGCATGGACTACTGGGTCTTCGGGATCGCCGGGACCCTCGCCCTGGCCATGGTCCTCTGGGGCTTCATCAGCCCGGAGTCCCTGGGCGCCCTCTCCAGCAGCGCGCTGGACTGGACCATCACCCACCTCGGCTGGCTGTTCGTCATCGCCGCCACCGTCTTCGCCGTCTTCGTCCTCGTCGTGGCGTTCAGTCGCTTCGGACGGATCAACCTGGGCCGCGACGACGAGAGGCCCGAGTTCAGGACGGTGTCCTGGATCTCCATGATGTTCGCGACCGGCATGGGCATCGGCCTGGTGTTCTACGGCGTGGGCGAGCCGCTGTTCTTCTACATGGCCCCACCGCCGGGGACGGTGGAGGGCCAGACTCCCGTGGCGGCCGGAACCGCCATGGGCACCACCCTGTTCCACTGGACCATCTACCCGTGGGCCATGTACGCCGTGGTCGGCCTCGGGATCGCCTACGGCACCTTCCGCCTGGGCCGCACCCAGCTGTTCTCCTCCATGTTCACCCCCCTCTTCGGCGAGAAGACGGTCAACGGCTGGGGCGGGAAGGTCATCAACATCCTGGCCATCCTGGCCACGCTCTTCGGCTCCGCCTGCTCGCTGGGCCTGGGCGCGATCCAGATCGGTGGCGGCCTGCAGTCGGCCGGCGTCATCCAGCAGGCCACGACCGCGATCCTCGTGATGGTCATCGGGGTCCTCACCCTGGCGTTCGTGGCCTCCGCCGTCTCCGGGATCGCCCGCGGCATCCAGTGGCTGTCCAACATCAACATGGTGCTCGCCCTGCTGCTCGCCGTGCTGGTGTTCGTACTGGGTCCCACGCTGTTCATCCTCAACGTCCTCCCCACTGCCGTCGGCAGCTTCATCGCCGACCTGCCGGAGATGGCCTCCCGCACCGGCTCGGGCGACCAGACGCTGCAGGAGTGGCTGGGCACCTGGACCATCTTCTACTGGGCCTGGTGGGTGTCCTGGACCCCGTTCGTCGGCATGTTCATCGCCCGCATCTCCCGGGGCCGGACCATCCGCCAGTTCGTCGTCGGCGTGCTGCTGGTCCCGTCGGCCGTCTCGCTGCTGTGGTTCACCATCTTCGGCGGCGGGGCGATCGGCATCCAGGAGCGGGCCGAGCAGGCCGGGGACACGAGCGCACAGCTCGCCTCCATCGTCGACGGGGCCCCGGACATCAACTTCGACCTGATCCTGTTCGACATGCTCGACGCCCTGCCGATGAACCAGGTGCTCACGCTGATCGTCACCGGCATCACGGTGCTGCTCATCGCCATCTTCTTCGTGACCGGCGCCGACTCGGCCTCCATCGTCATGGGCACCCTGAGCGAGCGCGGCACCACGGACCCCAGCCGCAGGGCGGTGATCTTCTGGGGCCTGGCCGTGGGAGGCGCGGCCGCGGCCATGCTGCTGGCCGGCGGCGACGAGCCGGCCGAGGCGCTGAACGGCATCAAGAACATCACGATCGTCTCGGCCGTGCCCTTCGTGATCGTCATGCTCGTGCTGTGCGTGGCCATCTGGAAGGACCTCAGCCGTGATCCCCTGGTCCTGCAGACCAAGATCGCCCAGCGCGTCCTGGAGGACTCCGTGGAGACGGCCGTGGAGAAGCACAAGGACACCGGCTTCGGCCTGGTGACCGAGGCCGTGGCCATCCAGGCGGCCGCGCCCCGGGATGAGGACCGGGACGGCGTGCCGGATCGCCTGGACGCGACCAAGCCGGCCCCGGCGGAGGTACCCTCGGGGACGGAGGGCTCGCCCGAATCTGCCCACGGAAAACACCGGCAGGACACCCCGGACCAGCGCTAGGTGTAGTCCCCCGACAACCGCGGCATCCACCCTGAAGGCCACCCCGTTACCTTCTTCGTAGCCCGGTCCTGAGTCAGGATGTGGGTGTGCTGGCCGGAAGGCCCCGGCATGATTCCTGCCCCCAGTCGTCGATGATCCGGGGGGTGACGGCAAGTAGCGCGCCGATCCGACCCGGACATACGGCGAATGATCCGCCCTACGGCACCGCCCCCTCTCGCGCTACGCGGGAGGGGGCGTCGTTGGTCACATCATGTACCGCAAGACGGCACCATTGTCTAAGTCTCATCGCCTATCAATCCTGAGTAGAGTCGGATGCTCGGTGGGCGCGTTCTGACCCTTTCTTCGCCCACCAAACCCGTCGAGATTCACCCGAGTCTCGCGGATCGACCGCCCCCCCGCTTGGTACGTGCGGGGGGCGGTCGCTCAGATTAAGCGCGGACAATGGTGGCCAGTTTCTACCGTCACCGGCCCCCCGGTTCTGCGGGAATCCGCGCACCTTGCGGGCAACACAAGGAGGGGCGAGGGGACAGGCCGGCTGTACGCCGGGTTCTGTGCCGTGGCCGGTTACCCGGGCCACGGTGACGGCCATCCATCTAGGCCCGCCGTTGCCGACGGGCTCGAGCGGCCAACCCGGATGCTCGGGCGGGCAGCCCTGCGAGCGCATCCTGTTCGACCTTGCACCGGATGGGGTTTACCGAGCCGGTCCGGTCACCCGGATCGCTGGTGGTCTCTTACACCACCCTTTCACCCTCACCCGCTCCGGAACGTGCATGCACCCTCCGTGCGGGCGGTCTGCTTTCTGTGGCACTGTCCTGCGGGTCGCCCCGAGTGGGTGTTACCCACCATCCTGCCCTGTGGTGCCCGGACGTTCCTCACGGCATCGCACGCGATGCCCTGCGGCCGTCCGCCGGCCTGTCCCAGCCGTCCATTCTACCGCCGCGCGTCCATCGCACGCGCCCGCGGTGGCTAGGCTGTTCGCGTGCTCATCCTGCTGCCGCCCTCCGAGGGCAAGACCGCTCCGCGCCACGGCGCGCCCATGGAGCTCAGTTCACTGTTCCTGCCGACGCTGGCTGGCGAGCGCATCACCGTGATCGGCACCCTGGCGGCCGTGTCCACCGCGCCGGACGCCCCCACGGTCCTCGGCGTGGGCGAGACGAAGCGGGCGGACATCGAGGCCAACCTGGTCCTGGACACGGCTCCGGCCGCCCCGGCCCACCAGCTCTACACCGGGGTGCTCTACGACGCCCTCGACTACGCCTCCCTGCCCGATCTCGCCCGCCGGCGGGCCCGCGAGGAGGTGCTGGTGTTCTCCGGGCTGTTCGGCGTGCTGGCCCTGGGCGACCGGATCCCGAACCACCGGCTGACCGTCACGGCCACGCTGCCGGGCATGGGCCGGATGTCCTCGTGGTGGAAGCCGAGGCTCACTCCCCTGCTGGACGAGAGGGCCGCACACGCCGGTGTCATCATCGACTGCCGCTCCGGGGGCTACGCGGCCCAGTGGAAGGCCCCGGCCGAGACCACGCTGACCGTGGACGTGTTCCAGGTCCGTCACGGCGAGCGCACCGTGGTGTCCCACTTCGCCAAGCACACCCGCGGCCTGGTGGCGCGGGAACTGCTGCTGGCCGGTCCCCGGGTGGTGAACTCGCCGGAGGCGGCCGCGGAGGTGGTGGCCGCCGCGGGGTCGGCCTCCGGACCGCACGACTGGACGGTGGACCTCATCCCCTCCTCGCAGACCGCCGGGTCGAGGCCCGGCCGCCTGGAGATCACCCTGCCGGAGCAGCACACCACCGTCTGAGGACGCCCCGGGGGCCTCCGGCCACCGGGCCCTTTCCCCTGCCGGACCGTGCCGCTACGGTGATCCGACCGGAGGCGCACGACGAGGCCCCTGTGCCCGGTCCGCGCCGGCTGGCACGGCCTGGAGCCGGGTCCGTCGCCCCTCTGGCCAGAGGTCCGCACAGCACGCAGGAGGAAGATCGTCCATGAACCCCAACGTCCCCTCCGTGGACCAGTCCGACCGCACCGTCCCCATCAACCTGCGCCAGTCCGGACCCACCCCGGTCCAGATGCTGATCGACACCCGCGTCCGCAAGTCGCCGTACTGGCACCTGTCCATGGAGGCCGGCTGCTGGCGCGCCTCCGTCTACAACCGCATGTATCACCCCCGAGGCTACGTGGCACCGGAGGACGGCGGCATGATGGCCGAATACGACTCCCTCGTGAACCACGTGACCCTGTGGAACGTGGCCGTGGAACGGCAGATCCGGGTCGTGGGGCCGGGCGCGGAGGACTTCGTGGACTTCGTCATCACCCGGGACGCCACCAGGATTCCCGCCATGCACGCCCGCTACGTGATCCTGTGCAACGAGGCCGGCGGGATCCTCAACGACCCGGTCCTGCTGCGGGTCGCCGAGGACGAGTTCTGGTTCAGCCTCTCGGACTCGGACCTCCTGTTCTGGTTGCAGGGCGTCAACGTGGGCCGCAGGTTCGACGTCGACATCCGCGAGATCGACGTCGCCCCCGTGCAGGTCCAGGGCCCGAAGTCCGTGGACCTCATGGCGGACCTGTTCGGAGCCGCCGTGGCGGAGCTGCCGCCGTACGGCCTGCTCGCCGGGCAGGTGGCCGGCTGCGACGTGATCGTCTCCCAGACCGGGTTCTCCGGGGAGAAGGGCTACGAGATCTACCTCAGGGACGCCACCCTGCACGCCGAGACGATGTGGAACGCCGTCCTCGAGGCCGGCCGGCCGCACCAGCTGGCCGTCGTCGCCCCGGCCCACCACCGCCGGATCGCGGCCGGGATCCTGTCCTGGGGCCAGGACATGGACCAGGAGACGCTGCCCTTCCAGGTGAACCTGGGCTACCAGGTGCCCCGCACCAAGTCCGCCGAGTACATCGGCAAGGCGGCCCTGGAAGAGGCCCGGCGCCAGATCGAGGCGGGGGCCCCGCCCTACACCCACCAGCTCGTGGGGATGCGCCTGGGCGGAGCGCCCATCGAGGACTACGCGCCGGATTTCTGGCTCATCAGTCCCGACGTCGACGCCGACCCGGTGGGCTACGTCACCTCGCCGTGGTTCTCACCCGAACTGGGCCACAACATCGCCATGGGGTTCGTCCCGGTGGGACTCACCGACCTTGGCACCGAGCTCTGGGTGCACCTGCCGGACGAGTATGCGGACACCCCCGGCCGGCCCGTGGCCGCCGAGGTGGTCGAGGTGCCCTTCCGCCCCTCCGTCAACCCCAACCAGCGGGAGCTCCTGAGGCAGCGGGGGCTCGACGCCGCCGAGTGAGGCCGCCGGCTCCGTCAACGGTGGACGGCGGACGGAGGTGCGTCAGGGTGCCGCGTCCGCCACGAGCTCGACCTCGAAGCCGCCGGGAGCCTCCAGGTAGGCCGCGTAGTGGCTGCGTCCGCCGGCGAAGGGGTGCCGCTCGGCGAACAGCACCGTGAAGCCACGCTGGAGCGCGGACTCCACCAGCGCGTCGACGTCGGCCCGCGACCCGGCGTGGAAGGCCAGGTGGTTCAGCCCCGGGCGGAGGCGGTCATGGCCGCCGGCACCGACGTCCGGCCCGGATTCCAGCACGAGGTACTCCCCCGCCCCCTGGTAGCTGGTGCCCTCGGACCACTCGCCGCTGACCGCGTAGCCGAGCTGCTGGAACAGCCAGCCCAGCGTCCGGCGTGCCCGGGGCAGGTCCTCCACCCAGATCTCCACGTGGTGCAGCCGGCCCACGCGCCGGGACGTCCCGACGTCGGCCGTCCGGCCGGCGCTGAACGCGCCGGCGCTGTCCGCGCCGGCTCCCCCGGTGGGCGCCGCGGCGGCCGGGGCGAGCGGGCCGCCGGTCTCGGCTGCCGGCACCGGGAGCGGTGACGGCTCCTGCCCGGGCTCGTGCGTGGGCTCGTGCATGGGCTCCTGCGCCGACTCTCCTGCCGGCTCGCCCGCGGTCTTGCCGTCGGTCTTCCCCGAGCCCGCCGCGCTGGAGCCCGCACCCGTCGCCCCGGTGACCCGGATCCCGGACTTCGCCCGGACCCACGTCCGCCCCGCCGCACCGGCGTCCATGGCCTCGTTGGAGAGCAGGTCCGCGTCCTTGTTCTTCTCGCGGGGGATCCACTCGTAGGTGACCCTCCCCGGCGGCAGGATCGCCCGGGCCTGGCCGGCCAGCTTCTGCATGTCCGCGTGCTTGATCTTCCAGCGCCCGCTCATCTGCTCCACCACGAGCTTGGAGTCCATCTTCACGTGCACCCGGGCCTCGGGGTCGATGTTCTTGGCCATCGTGAGCCCGGCCACGAGCCCGGAGTACTCGGCCACGTTGTTCGAGGCCCTGCCCAGTGGGGCGGCGTCGATGTCCAGGACCTTCCCCGTGGCCGGATCACGGACGAGGGCACCATAACCGGCGACGCCGGGGTTGCCCCGGGAGCCGCCGTCGGCCTCGACCTGCAGGACGCGTTCGGACACGGGCATCACTTCTCTCCTGGCTCTGTGGGGCGGCCGGTCACGGCCGTCGGGCTCAGCCCTCGGTCGCCCGGACCAGGATGGCCCCGGAATCCGGGCAGTACACCAGCGTATCGGCCGGCGCCTGCTCGATCTGCGCCAGGTCCGCCGGGCTGATCGGCATGCCGGAGGCCTCGGAGTGGTTCCCGACCAGCCGGGCCGCCCCGATCCCGCCGTTGCGCGCCCGGACCTTCTCATAGCGGGCGAGCAGTCCGGCCGGCAGGGTGGCGGCGAGCGCAGCCCTGTCCCTGGTCAGCTCGTTGCCGCGGGCCGAGACCTCGGTGGCCTCGGCCTTCAGCGCCGCGCCTCGGTCCTGCGCGGCGGCCTGGGCCTCGGCCAGGAGGCGGCGGGCCTCGGCCTCAGCGGTCTCGGCCTGCTCCGCGGCGTCCATGGCCTCCAGCTCGGCCTCCTCGTGCCGGTCCTGGAGCTCGGCCAGCGTGGAGAGTTCGTGCATCATCCTCTCCAGGTCCCGGGCCGAGCCCTCGCCGGCGTCGAGGCGCTTCTGGTTGCGTTCCCGGTGGGCCCGCACGGCGGAGACCTCCTGGTCGGCGGCGGCAACGGCGGCCCGCGCGTCCGCCAGGACCGTGGCGGCCTGCTCGGCCTCGGCCTGGCGCTCGGCGACGGCCTGCTGCAGTTGCCGGTACACGGGGTCCTGGCGCAGCTGCTGCATGCGGGTCCGGGCCTGGTCCAGGGCGCTGTCCAGTGCCTGCAGGTCGAGCAGGCGCAGTTGGTCGGCGGGTGAAGCCGTGCTGGCCGGGGTCGCGGAATCAGTCATGCGGGCCTCCTTCAGGGGCCGGGGTGAGGACGAAGTCCCAAGGGTCGGTGTTCAGCCCGCTGACCGCGATCTCCACGTCGAAGCCGCGGTCGGTGAGCAGGGTGTCGAGGGCCTGGGCGGCGACCGGCAGCCAGAGCCACTCGCTGCCGAAGTGGGAGACCTCCACGAGGTAGGGGCGGCCACCCGTCAGCCGGGCCGCCTCGCGCACCTCGGAGGCCGGGTGGTGGCGCAGGTCCGCGGTGACGTACACGTCGGCGCCCGCGGCACGGACCTGGTCGAAGAGGCTGTCGCCGGCACCGCCGCACACGGCCACCGTGCTGACCAGCCCGTCCCGGTCTCCCGCCACACGCACCCCGCCGGCCACGGCGGGCATGGCGGCGAACACGCGGGCGGCGAAGTCGGCCAGCGTGAGGGCCCGGGGCAACCGGCCCACCCGGCCGATGCCCTCCTCGGGCAGGCCGCCCGCGGCCGGGGCCAGGGGCGTGACCTCCTGCAGGCCCAGCACGTCCGCGATGACGTCGGAGACGCCCCCGACGGCGGAGTCGGCGTTGGTGTGCGCGGTCAGCAGCGCGCAGCCGCCCTCGATCAGGGTGTGGACCACCTCGCCCTTGAAGCCGGTGGCCGCCACCGAGTGCACGCCGCGCAACAGCAGGGGATGGTGGGTAACCAGCAACTGGGCTCCGGCGCCCACCGCCTCGTCGACCACGTCCTGGACCGGGTCCACCGCGAAGTGGATCCGGCGCACCGGCTGGCCGGGACGCCCGGCCACCAGCCCGGTGGCGTCCCAGTCCTCGGCCAGCGACGCCGGCCACAGTTCCTCGAAGGACTCCAGCACCTGGGCCAGGGTCGGGGTGCGGTCGGTGTCGCGGGGGCCCGTCCCCTCCGGCGCGGCCGGGGAGGACTGGGTCGGCGTTTCGGCGCTCATAGGGCCATTGTGCCCGAGTCGGGAATGAACCCGCGCCCGGACGTGCTGTACCCGGATGTGAGTGACGACGTGCGAGAGAACCGGGCCGGTCGCGGCTCCCACCGCGTGCTGACCGTGGCCGGCGGCTGCTTCTGGTGCCTGGACGCCGTGTACCGGCGGATCCGGGGCATCACGGCCGTGGAGTCCGGTTATACGGGCGGCGCTTGGCCCGATCCCGACTACGAGACGGTCTGCTCGGGCCGGACCGGGCACGCCGAGGCGGTGCGGGTCGGCTTCGACGAGTCCGTGATCAGCGCCGACCTGGTGCTGGACATCTTCTTCACCGGCCACGACCCGACCACCCTGAACCGGCAGGGCCACGACGTGGGCACGCAGTACCGGTCGGCCCTGTTCGCGGCGGACGCGGAGGACGAGGCCCTGTTCCGGGCGGCCATCGAGCGCAACCAGGACAACTGGGACGCCCCGATCGTCACGACCATCGAGCCGGCCTCCCGGTGGTACCCGGCCGAGTGGTATCACCAGGACTTCTATACGAACCGGCCCGAGGTCGGCTACTGCCATGTCATCATCACGCCGAAGCTGGCCAAGGTGCGCCAGCGTTACTCGGCGTGGCTGGTGGAGCCGCAGGCCGGCACACCGCTGACATAGGCTGAATCACGGGGACCCGGGCGCCGTCGTCCGGGTCGTCGCGCCGGTGCCAGGCCACCGGCCCTGCCCTCTTCGACCCTGCACCGACTTCCGGAAGGAACCCCTCATGGCCACCCTGCTCAACAACATCACCGAGGCCGTCGGCAACACCCCCCTCGTCCGGCTCAACCGGCTGACCGAGGGCCTGCCCGGCCAGGTCGCCGTCAAGCTCGAGTTCTACAACCCGGCCAACTCCGTCAAGGACCGGATCGGCCGCTCGATCGTGGACGCCGCGGAGGCCTCCGGCCAGCTGCGCCCGGGCGGGACCATCGTGGAGGGCACCTCCGGCAACACCGGAATCGCCCTGGCCATGGTCGGCGCAGCCCGCGGCTACAAGGTCGTCCTGACCATGCCCGAGACCATGTCCAACGAGCGCCGCGTGATGCTGCGCGCCTACGGGGCCGAGATCGTCCTCACCCCCGGCGCCGACGGCATGCGCGGGGCCCTGGAGAAGGCCCAGCAGATCGTGGCCGAGTCCGACAACGCCGTCTGGGCCCGGCAGTTCGCCAACCAGGCCAACGTCCAGGCGCACTACACCACCACCGGCCCGGAGATCTGGGACGCCACCGACGGCGAGGTGGACGTCTTCGTCTCCGGCATCGGCACCGGCGGCACCATCACCGGCGCCGGCCGCTACCTGCGGGAGCAGAAGCCCGAGGTGCGCCTGGTCGCCGTCGAGCCGGCCGACTCCCCCATCCTCTCCGGCGGCAAGCCGGGCCCGCACAAGATCCAGGGCCTGGGCGCGAACTTCATCCCGGAGATCCTGGACCAGCAGATCTACGACGAGGTGTACACCGCCACGCTGGAGGAGTCCGTCTCCACCGCCCGCGACCTGGGCACCCAGGAGGGCATCCTCGGCGGCATCTCCTCCGGCGCCATCGTCGCCGCGGCCATCGAGGAGGCCAAGAAGGAGGAGAACCGGGACAAGCTGATCGTCGCCGTGGTCTGCGACTTCGGCGAGCGCTACATCTCCACCGTCCTGTACGAGGACATCCGCGGCTGATCACCCCAGCTGCGGCACCGACTACAGTCAGTACACTGCCATCCGGGCCGGTCACCGACCGGTCCGGGCGCACACCGCCGGCTCCAGCCACCGACCGAAAGGCCTCCAGTGGGTTTCCTGTCCCGCCTCAAGGAAGACATCGCGAATGCCCGGGCGCATGACCCGGCCGCCCGCGGCGACCTGGAGGTTGCCGTGGTCTACTCGGGCCTGCACGCGATCTGGGCGCACCGCCTGACGCACCGGATGTGGCAGAACGAGCGCCTGAAGACCCCGGCGCGCGTCATCTCCCAGGTGACCCGCTCCCTGACGGGGATCGAGATCCATCCCGGCGCGACGATCGGTCGGCGGTTCTTCATCGACCACGGCATGGGCGTGGTCATCGGCGAGACCGCCGAGATCGGAGACGACGTCATGCTCTACCACGGCGTCACCCTCGGCGGCCGGTCCCTGGACCGGGTCAAGCGGCACCCCACCCTGCAGGACGGGGTCGTCGTCGGCGCCGGCGCCAAGATCCTCGGCCCGGTCGAGATCGGCGCGGGCACCGCCGTGGGCGCCAACGCGGTCGTCGTCAAGGACACCCCGGCCGACTCCATCGCCACCGGCGTGCCGGCCACCTGGCGTCACCGGGAGGCCAAGGAGCACAAGCCCGCCGTGGACCCGGCGGAGTACGTCGATCCCGCCATGTGGATCTGAGGCCCCGCCCGCCACTTCCCACGACGACGCCGGCCGGCCGCCTCCCGCTGCGGGGGCGATCGGCCGGCGTCGGTGTGTCAGGCCGAGATCTCGGAGCGGTCCCCGGACCACAGGGTGTGGAAGGTGCCCTCCCGGTCGGTCCGGCGGTAGGTGTGGGCGCCGAAGTAGTCCCGCAGGCCCTGCGTGAGCGCGGCCGGCAGGCGGTCCCGGCGCAGGCCGTCGTAGTAGGCCAGGGCCGAGGAGAACACCGGCACCGGGACACCGGCGGCGACGGCGGCCGCCACCACCCGGCGCCAGGCCGGCACCGCGGCGGCCAGCGCCTGGCTGAACTCCGGGGCGAAGAGCAGGTTGAGCGGCTGGCCCTCGGCCAGCGTGCCCGGCTCCGGGTGCCGGGAGGTGTCCCGGCCGCCGTAGGCCTTCATGATGGTGTCCAGCAGGTCGGCGCGGATGATGCAGCCGTTGCGCCACAGCGAGGCGATGGTGCCCAGGTCTAGGGACCAGCCATACTGCGCCGCGGCCGCCGTGAGCATGTCCAGGCCCTGGGCGTAGGAGACCAGCTTGGAGGCGTACAGCGCCAGGCGCACGTCCTCGACGAAGGTCTCGTAGTCCTCGTCCTGCAGTTCCCGCGGCGCACTGACGGATTCCACACCGGCCCCCAGTGCCTCGCGGGCGGTGGCCCGTGCGGCGGTCTGGCTGGACAGCGACCGGGCGAACACGGACTCGGCGATCGCGGCCACGGGGGCGCCCAGGTCCAGTCCGGAGATGGCCGTCCAGCGGCCGGTGCCCTTCTGCCCGGCCTCGTCCACGATGACGTCGACCATCGGCCGGCCGGTGGCCACGTCCACCTGGCTCAGGACGTCCGCGGTGATCTCGATCAGGTAGCTGCGCAACTCCGTCTGGTTCCACTGCTCGAAGATGGCCGCCTGCTCGGCCGGCTCCACTCCCCCGACGCTGCGCAGCAGGTCGTAGGCCTCGCCGATCACCTGCATGTCGGCGTACTCGATGCCGTTGTGGACCATCTTCACGAAGTGTCCGGCGCCGTCCGTGCCGATCCAGGCGCAGCAGGGGTCACCCTCGTACTTCGCGGAGATGTCCTCGAGCAGTGGCCCGAGGGCCTCGTAGGACTCGCGCGGGCCGCCCGGCATGATGGCGGGGCCGTTCAGGGCGCCCTCCTCACCGCCGGACACGCCGATCCCGACGAAGTGCAGGTTGCGCGCGGCCAGGGCGGCCTCACGCCGGCGGGTGTCCTCGTAGTGGGAGTTGCCGGCGTCGATGATGATGTCCCCGGGTTCCAGCAGCGGCACGAGCTGGTCGATGACGTCGTCCACGGGCTGGCCGGCCTTGACCATGATGAGCACCCGGCGGGGCACCGAGAGGGACTGCACGAGCTCGTCCAGCGTCCCGGTCGGGATGAAGGTCCCGTCCTCGCCGTGCTCGGCCACGAGCGCGTCGGTACGCGCCCGGCTGCGGTTGTGCAGGGCCACGGTATAGCCATGACGCGCGAAGTTCCGGGCCAGGTTCGCCCCCATGACCGCCAGTCCCGTGACGCCGATGTCAGCCTTCATGCCGTTCCTTCCCAGCACGCCGGAGGTGCTGCTGCCAACAGTGGAGGTCCGGGCGTTCCCTGCGGGCAGCCCGGACCTCCCCAGCCTACGTGGTCCCGGGGCGCGCCTCCGCCGCAACCGGCCGTGCGTGCCACCCCGGACCGTGCCCCCGGGACCCCCGGGGCCTCACCCCGCGGTCTCCCCCGCTCCCGGCGTCGCGAGGCGCCGGATCCCGGCCGCCATGCCGGCCGCGAGCCGCTCCGCACCGGCGGTGTCCAGGTGCAGCCCGTCCGTGGTCAGGGAGGGGTCGGCATAGCGGTTCCCGGAGGTCCGCAGCCGGGGCCACGGGTCCAGCAGCTGCCAGCCGCGGTCCGCGGCGGCCCGGTGCGTCAGGCTGTTCCATCGCTCCACCGGCGCCGCGGCACCCCCGTTCCGGGGCCCCACGGCCACGACCACCACGCGTTCCGGGGGATAGCCCCGCCGCTCGACGATCCGGTCGAGGGATCCGATGAAGTCCTCGTGGCGGCGGGCGAGGCCGGCGTCATCGGCGGGACCGGCGGCGGCGAGGTCGTTCGTGCCCAGGAAGAGCACCAGCAGGTCAGCCTGGACGCCCGGTCGCAGGTGCTGGGCCAGGATGTCCCCGGCGGTGGCGCCCCACCGGCCCGAGCCGGCCTCCATCCGCATCCCGTGCGGCGGAAGGTGGTGCGCCCACGACCGGGGGCCGGTCATGCCGGCCTGGAAGGACGGTGAGTCCGCCACCGTCAGCGAGTCGCCGTAGACCTCCAGGCCCACGGGGTCGGCTCCGGGCGAGGTCTCGGACTGACCGGGCAGCGGCGGCGGCCCCACGCCACCACGCCCCCCGCATCCGGAGAGCGCGAGGATGGCCAGCACCAGGGCGAACGCCAGGGCCACGAGGGCCGCCCGCCGCGTGCCCGGGGGCGTGATACCTCAGTCCCCGACGGCTTCGCGACCGCGGCGCACGATCAGCGGATCGGGGGTGCCGACCACCTCGTGGTCCTTGTCGTCGTACTCGAACTTCGACAGGAAGTAGCGCATGGCATTGAGGCGGGCCCGCTTCTTGTCGTTGGACTTGATGGTGGTCCAGGGCGCGTGGTCGGTGTCCGTGTGCAGGAACATCGCCTCCTTCGCCGCGGTGTAGTCCTCCCAGCGGTCCAGCGACTCCAGATCCATCGGCGAGAGCTTCCAGCGGCGCACCGGGTCGATCTGGCGGATGGCGAAGCGGGTGCGCTGCTCGGACTGCGTCACGGAGAACCAGAACTTCGTCAGGTGGATGCCGTCGTCCACCAGCATCTTCTCGAACAACGGCACCTGGCTCATGAAGGTGGTGTACTGCTCGTCCGTGCTGAACCCCATGACCCGCTCCACGCCGGCCCGGTTGTACCAGGAACGGTCGAAGAGCACGATCTCGCCCTCGGTCGGGAAGTGGTTGATGTAGCGCTGGAAGTACCACTGGCCCTGTTCGCGGTCCGAGGGCTTGTTCAGGGCCACCACGCGGGCGGTGCGCGGGTTGAGGTACTCGGTGAAGCGCTTGATCGTGCCGCCCTTGCCGGCGGCGTCCCGGCCCTCGAAGACGATGATGTGCCGCTGGCCGGAGTCCTCGCCCCAGTACTGCAGCTTCAGCAGCTCGATCTGCAGCTTGTACTTCTCCACCTCGTACTCCTCGCGGGACAGTCGCGTATCGTACGGGTAGTCCTCACGCCAGGTGTCCACGGCCTTGCCCTGGGGGTCGATCAGGTCCGGATCCGGGGTATGGCGATCGATGACCTCATAGCCGCCGTCACGGATCTTGTCGATGAACTCCCGCAGGTTCTCCCGGGGCGCGTCCGGCGTCAGCAGCATCTGGACTCTCCTTCGAATGGGCCCGGCACCGGGTGCCTGGACCATTCACTGGTCAGCAGGCGCGCCGGGCACGGCGCGGTGGGGACTGATCTTCATTGTCCATCATCGTCCGCACACCTCACCCGGATCCATCGGATGGCGACCTCCCCGGTGAACACGGGGTGAACTCCACGGAAAGCGCAGGTCCGGACCGCAGGAGCGGGCGGCCGCGCCCGGCCCGTGACGGCCCGACGCCGGCCGTCGGCCTTCGAGGACCGGCTCGCCGTGGGCCGCCGGTCCGGGTTCAGCGTGCGACGGCGTGGGGCGGACGCTCCAGCCCGGCGGCGATGGCCTCCGAGGGGTCATGCCCGAGCTCGACGATGCGGTTGCCCGCGTCCACGTGGACCACGGTCGGCTCGAAGGCCCGGGCCTCCTCCGTGGTCATCTGTGCATAGGTGATGAGGATGACGGTGTCCCCCACGTCCACGAGGTGGGCGGCGGCACCGTTGATGCCCAGCACGCCCGATCCGCGCTCACCGGCGATGGTGTAGGTCTCCAGCCGGGCGCCGTTGGTCACGTCCACGATCGACACGAGCTCGCCGGGCAGGATGTCCGCCGCGTCGAGCAGGTCCTGGTCCACGGTGACCGAACCGACGTAGTGCAGGTCCGCATGCGTCACGGTGGCGCGGTGGATCTTGGACTTAAAGATGGTCCGGGTCATGGAGGCCATGGGTCTGTCTTCCTTCGGATGGCTGGCGGTCCCGTCCCCCCCAGCGGATGCCGGCGGCAACGTCACTTCAACGGAGACGGGCCCCGGATTATGCCCGGACGGTCTCCTGCGGCGGCATCCCGGCATCCAGGATCCCGGGGTGGGTCCTGCATCCACGCGACGGCACCCGCGGTGCCGACGCGAAGGGCCGCCGGGAGGCGCACGCGTGCCGGAGATCCTACCCCATCGCCCCACCCGGCCACTGCTCCCCGACCGGCCGTCCCGACGGCGTCCGTGACGCGGCGGCGCACGGAACCGTCCTCAGCCGGGACACCGTGTGCGGCCAGGGGATTGAGACGTAATACTGCACGTCAAATACGTTTTATAGATCAATCGTTGATATTCTCACGGTGTTCGCCGGGCGCGTTGCCCCCTCCATGTGCCGCCTGGCGAACGCCGCCGCGATCAGCACTGAGTCTCGCGGCGCGACCGTTCCTGCTGCGCCCCGCTGCGCGGCGGGAACGGTCGTCCAGGCCACGGGTGGTGGGCCCTGCCGGGATCGAACCGACGACACCTGCGGTGTAAACGCAAGAGACCGCCCAATAGTTATGCGGCCTCCGCGTTCTCTGTGGCGGTTTTGTGGCGGTCCGTGTCGGCAAGGTGCTTGCCGATGCGGACCGCGACGTCGTCCAGGTCCTGGTCAAAGAGCCCCGCGTAGGTGTCCAGAGTGATGGCCGCGGACTTGTGGCCGAGCATCCGCTGCAGGGTTTTCACCGACGCGCCGGCCGCGACCGCCCACGAGGCGCATGTGTGCCGCAGGTCGTACATCACCAGCCCGTCCAACCCGGCCGCCGTGACGGCGCTGGTGAAGTAGCGGCGCACGAAGTTGTTCTCCCGTACCTGCGCCCCCTGCACCGTCGTGAACACCAGATCGTCCCGCTTCTTGCCCTTGACCCGGCCCTCGAGCATCTCGGCCACGTCCTTGGTGATCGGCACCCAGCGGGCCTCGTTGGACTTGGGTGCACCCACGACCCGACCGTAGGTGAAGGACACCCCCCGGGACACGACCAGCCGGCGCCGGGGCAAGTCCACGTCCTGCACCCGCAGCTCCCAGAGCTCGGAGGGGCGCAGCCCAGCGGTGACCGCCAGGTCCAGGGCATCCTGGTAGTGCTCGTGCATGGCCGCCCGCAACGCCCGGTACTCGGCCACGGTCAGGTACCGGTGCGGCCGGGCCCGACCCTTGGGCAGCTTCACGCCCTGGGTCGGTGGTGAGGTGATGTACTGCTCGGCCGCGCACCAGTTCAGGAACGCGGTCATGCGCCCCCAGATGGTGTCCACGGTCCGCGGTGCCAGCCGGGCGGAGAGCTCGCCGACCCAGCCCTGCAGGTCGCTGCGGGTGATGGCACCGACCGGGACGCGCCCCCACTTCGGCTGCAGGTGGTTCTTCACGGTCAGGCGCCGGTCCTGCAGGGTCCCGGACCGCACGTGCACGGTGCTCAGCAACCAGTCCTCGAACAGGTCACCGCAGGGCACGGACTTCCGGTCGCCGGTGACCCACTCGCCCCGGGCCTGGTCGCCGGCGACCTTGGCCAGCCAGCCGGTCGCGGCGTCGCGGGTGTCGAACGATCGCTTGCGCTCGTTTCCGTGCTCGGTCCAGATCGCCTGCCAGCGTTTGCCCTGCCCGTAGCGGGCGGTGCGGGTGCGGTCCTTGCGGTGCCAGAGGTCAACGACCCTCACTCGTCGGCTCGCTTCTCGAACACGAGGGTCGCCCCGTAGCGGTTCTCCGAGGAGTTGGTGAGCCGGTAGTCGAAGGTGTCGGCGGCCTCGATGATCTCTTCCTTGGTCGGGTGTTCCCGCAGGGAGCTGTACTCGAACGTCACGACGCGAGAATCACCGTCGAACTTCTCCACGAATTGTTGTGCGGCATCCGCGGCCTGTCGCTTCGCTCGTCGCTCACTGGTGGCGAACCAGCCGATGCCGAACGCTCCGAGGACCATGAGCCCGATGATGGGCATAAGGATGACGAGGATGATGAGGCCAATGATGATTTCCATGCGGATTCCCCTCCAGGATGGTTGTCAGGCGGCATGCCGAGGATGTGACGCTGGACGTCGGTGAGCAGGTCGATCCGGTCGGCGAGCACGTCGTCGGTGACCTGAAGCTGGCGGGCGGCCGCTTCCCGGTCGGTGGCCACTGGGGTGGCGAGCAGGGCGGTGAACGGGATCAGCTCGAGGGCGACCTGTTCTCGGACCTGACGTTCCACGGCGGGCCGCTGGCGGGTGGTGTGCCCTTCGACGATGTGCACGAGCTCGTGGGCGAGGGTGCACCGCTGTTCGACCGGGCTGAGTTCGTGGTGGAGCCAGATGGTGGTCCGGCCGTCGGTGACTCCCCTCATCCCGGCGGGGAGCGTGGAAGGGACCACGTCAACCCCGAGTCGTGCAGCGATGATGTATGGCGCGTCCCTCATGAGCCATGACAGTAGACGACCCCGACGACACGCTAAGTTCGAACATACTTTCGAAGAAACACTAGTCACGTCCACCTTGGCGGTCATTGTCCTGACTTTCCCGCTCGCGCTCAGGCCAGTCCGCGGCGAGGTCAAACGCCTCCCGCGGCGGGTCGACGGGCGGGTCCTGCAGGCGCCGGAGAACCTGGGCGGCTTCCTCGGTGGTGGGGCTGGCGAGGTAGTCGGCCAGGGCCTGCTCGAGGCGGGCGATCCGCTCCTCATGGTCCTGCAGGGTGGGGCCGGATTCCGGGGCGGCGGGCTCGGTGGCTGGGGTGTCCGCCCAGGTGGTGGTGGTCTTGGTGGACAGCGATGGGGCGGTGACGGCGTTGGGGTCTCGGCCGGACCAGACGAGCCCGTCGACGCGCTTGGGATCCCAGTCCAGGGCGACGCACAGTTTCTCCAGCTCCGGGGTGGTCGGCCAGGGGTGGCCGTCCAGGAACCCTTCGGCGACGCCCTTGGCGACGCCGGCAGCCCGGGACAGGTCTCGGGGGGTGAGGTAGCGGTGCTCGGGCATGACTGACTGGGCGAGGGCGCCGATCCGGTGGCGCATGTTCACGGAGGCCTCGTAGGCGGGGGTGATGTCAGCGATGAGGTCGGGCAGGTGGGGATGGTCGGGGTCGCCGGTGAGGTCGGTGGGGGTGAGTCCGACGGCGAGGGCCATCTTGGCGAGGGTGTCGTCGGGGGCGGGTTCGCCCTTGGCTACCTGCCGCCAGCGGCTGTCGCTGATGGCTGCGGCCGTGGCGGCGGCGCGGAGGGAAAGGCCGCGGTCCAGCCTTGCCTGCTCGATGATCTCGGGTGCGTTCACGATCTCCACTTTGGTTGACGGGGGCGGCGTAGTCACTACTTGACTGCTACGCGCTCTACGCACGATACCGGCATTTTTGCGCCCGTTTGGGCGGCAAACAGCCTAGTCAGGTGAGGTGAGTATGCGCACTTGTGCGTAGACTTGCGTGGTACGCACATCTACGCAATACTGGACGCATGGAACGCACACCCCAGAACCCCAGCCCCGTGCCATGGGCCACACTCACAGCCATGCGCGAGAAGGACGGCCACACCATGGCCTCCCTCGCCAAGACCGCCGGCATCAGTCCCGGCTACCTCAACGACCTCGAGAAGGGCCGCCGCGACCCCGGCCCCCAGGTCACCAAGAAGATCGCCAAGGCCCTCAACGTCCCGGCCTCCGCCATTGAGAAGTACCGCCGCGCCCCGATCGCCCTGGGTGAAGGACGGGCCGCCTGATGGGCCGCCCCGCAGTCCTCGAGGTCGACAAGGGTGCCTGGATTGCCGACGCCATCGACTACATCGTCACCCGGGCCCGCCGCGTCGGCACCGTCACCGCCGACGACCTGCGCCGTGACCTCCCCGAACCGCACCACCCCAACGCCTTCGGGACCGTCTTCCTCATCGCCTCCTCCCGGAAACTCATCGAGCAGGTCGACGGCGGCCCGTCCAAGATCCGCTCCCGCCACGGCGGGCACCGCGGAGTCTGGCGTCTCCACCCCGACCAGCTGAAAGGACAGGCCGCCTGATGCCGACCAAGCTCCTCACCGTCCGCGACGTCGCCGACCGGCTCCGCCTCTCCGAGTACACGGTCCGGCAGAAGCTCAACGCCCGCCAGATCCGCGGCGTCCAGGACGGACCCCGCTCCCCCTGGCGGGTCACCGAATCCGCCCTCGAGCACTACATCCGCAAGAACACCCGATAGGAAGCGACCCCATGCACGCCAACGACGAAGCCTGGGACGACCTGAACTGGTCCCACCCCGTGGACTGCGACGACTGCGAGGACTGCACCGAGGAGGACGCATGCGCCGCCTGATCGACTGGGTCGGCGCAGCCGCCCTCATCATCGGCCTCACCTTCCTGTCCCCACCTCCAGGCTTCTAACCCAACCCCCTTGTTTGCCCTCCGGCATGCGTAGTACGCATGCGTACCACCTAGGAAGCGACGCCATGACGACCTACCGCCACACCACTTTCAAGGCCACCCCCACCACTCCCCTGACGCCGGGCACCCCGGAATGGTCCCGCACCGTCTCCGCCTCCAAGGTCGGTGCCCTGCTCGGCCTGTCCACCTACGACTCCGCCTACTCCCTCTGGGCCAAGGCCACCGGCCGCCTCGACACCGACCAGCGCGACACCAAGGCCACCCAGCGCGGCAACCTCATGGAGGCCACCCTGCTGGAGTACCTGCGCCTCGAGCTCGGCGACGACTACCGGGTCACCGGCGGCGCGTCCTACGTCCACCCGGACAACCCCACCTGGACCGCAGCACCGGACGGCCACGTCTACGAGGGCCGCCGGCGCACCCCGTTCGCCCTCGTCGAGTGCAAGACCGCCCGCCACGCCGAGGACTGGGGCAGGGAGGGCACCGCGGAGATCCCGGCTGGCTACCTGTGCCAGATCGCCTGGCAGATGTACGTCACCGGAGCCCGCACCGTCTACGTCCCGGCCCAGGTTGCCATGGAGTTCCGGCTGTACATCGTCCAGTGGGAGGACATCGCCGAGGACGTCCCGCTAATCCTGCAGCTGGTCCACGACTTCCAGGTCTGCGTCGCCGACGACCGCGCCCCCGCGTGGGACGGCTCGGATGCCACCTACCAGGCGGTGCGCCGGATGCACCCGGACATCACCGACGGGGAGCAGGTCATCGCCTACGACCTGGCCATCGAACTGTGGGAGTCCGCCGAGGACCTCAAGAACGCCGAGGCCCGCAAGAAGCGGGCCCACGCCGAGGCCCTCGCCGGCGGGACCCAGAAGTACCTGGTCACCGAGACCGGGGAGAAGGTCGCCACCCGCACCGCCCGCGGCAACGGCACCCCGTACCTGACCATCGCCAAGCCCAAGGTCGCGGCCCTCGCCGCCGCCTGACCGACCCCATCACAGAGAAGGAATCCCCCATCATGTCCAACGAGCTCGCCACCCGCACTGATACCACCCCCGCACAGCAGGCCATGACCCTGCCCCAGAAGATGGAGTACGCCAAGGCCCTGGCCTCCGCATCCCTCCTCCCCCGGTCCTACCAGCAGCAGCCCGGCAACGTCCTGCTCGCCATGGAACTCGGCGATGCCCTCGGCATCCCCCCGATCCAGGCGATCAACGACGTGCACGTAATCGAGGGCAAGCCGTCAGCGTCGGCCAACCTCATCGGTGCCATGGTCCGGAAGGCCGGCCACAAGCTCCGCGTCAACGGTGACGACACCTACGCCACCGCCCAGGTGATCCGGGCCGATGACCCTGACTTCACGTTCGAGGTCACCTGGACCCTCGACCGCGCCAAGACCGCAGGCCTGCTGTCCGGCAAGGGCAACTGGTCCAAGTACCCGGCCGCAATGCTCAAGGCCCGCGCCATCACCGAGGTCGCCCGCTCCGCCTGCCCCGACGCCCTGTACGGCGTCGTCTACACCCCCGAGGAACTCGGCGCCGTCGTTACCGAGGAAGGCACCCCGGTGGCCAACCCGAACCCGGCGCCGGCCCGGCAGCAGCCGGCCCCGACACCATCGGCGGGTGGGTCGCGGATCGCTCAGGCCCGCGCTCGGTCCCAGGCCAAGGGCACCGCACCGTCGGCGCCATCACAGGCCGAGGCCCCTGCCCCTGAACCGGAGTCGCCGGCCGAGGCCATGTGCTCCCCGGAGCAGTGGCAGGCCATCCTCGCCGCGATGACCGAGCAGGGCATCACGGACGGGGCAGCCCAGCACGCCGCCGTGGTCGACACCATCGGCCGGAACATCGACCAGCCCTGGGACATGACCGCAGCGGAGGCGGAGAAGGTCATCGCCGCGTTCGACCCCACCGTTGCCGCCGAGGAGCCCGTGCAGGGCGAGCTCGTCGACGAGCAGGCCTGAGCCGATGATCCGCCCCCGGATCCACACCGTCTCCGGCTCCACCCCGGACGGCACCCTCATCACCATCGAGGCCGGCCCCAACCAGCAGGGCCGGGTGGTCGTCACCGCCAATGGAGCGGAGGTCATGGTCGGCACCACGTTCCTCCACGAGACCACCCCGCACTTCTGGCCCGGCCCCACCGGTGGCCTGGCCTTCTCACCCACCACCCTCCGCCTACTGGCGGACCTCATCGAACAAGCACACCAGGAGAACTGAACCCATGGCCGGAGAGACCATCATCACCGTCGTCGGGAACCTGACGGCAGACCCGGAACTGCGGTTCACCCCGTCGGGATCCGCGGTGGCGAACTTCACGATCGCCAGCACGCCGCGCACGTTCGACCGCCAGTCGAATGAATGGAAGGACGGGGAGACCCTGTTCCTCCGGGCCTCGATCTGGCGGGAGGCGGCCGAGAACGTGGCCGAGTCCCTCACCAAGGGCACTCGCGTCGTGGCCCAGGGCCGCCTCAAGGCCCGGTCCTATGAGACCAAGGAAGGCGAGAAGCGCACGAGCTACGAGCTCGACGTCGACGAGATCGGCCCGTCCCTCCGGTACGCCACCGCGAAGGTCACCAAGTCCAACCGCGGCAACGGTGGCGGCGGGTTTGGTGGGGGCGGGAACGCCTCGGCCAGTCAGTCCGGCGGGTGGGGCAACGCCACCGGCGGGAACGACCCGTGGGCCGGATCCAGCACCGGGGCCAACGCCAACTGGGACACCCCCGGCAACGACGAGCCCCCGTTCTGAGCCACACCCCCTCAGCGTGACCGGATCCAGCCGGGCCCCGGGTGCAAGCACCGGGCACGCTCTCCCCCACCAACGACGTCCCGAGGAGGACACCGTGACCATCACCCACCTGCAGTCCCGCATCGACGCCAGGGACGGCACTGCCGTCACCGTCTACACCACGCCCGGCTGCCAAACCTGCCCCGGCGTCATCCGGAACATCCGGGACCGCGGCTACGAACCCACGATCGTGGACATCACCACCGACGACGCCGCTTACGGGTACGTCACCCGCACCCTCGGTTACCAGGAGGTCCCGGTCGTGGTGGTGTCGGGCCCCGAGTTCGAGGACCACTGGTCGGGCCGCCGCCCGGACAAGGTGATCGAGTTCCTCCCGAAGGTGGCTGCGGCGTGAGGGGCCAGAACTGTTGTATGAAGTGCCGCGCCATTCCCGGGGCCTGCGTCCGCCGGTGGGTGTGCTCCTGCCACATGGACAAAAAGCCGAACACCACCCCGGACCCGTTCGCCGCGGTCTCCGACACCAGGGTCATGGAGCACCGGCACCAGAGGGAGGCCCGCAAGGCATGACCACGTACGAGTACGGGGCCGCCCAGGGCACACCCCACTACCTGCGCCTGGAGAACCGGACCCTCAAGAGCAAGGTCGTCTACCTCACCGACCGCACCGCGACCCTCGAGCGGGCTTTGCGCGAGTCCGAGTACCAGCGGCGCAACCGGGCCCGCCGCCAAGACCACGCCTCGGCGAAGCCCTACCGGCAGATGCTCACCCCGGAGGAGCTCACGGCACCGCCCACCCTGCGTTATGGCGACACCCCCGAGGTGTGCGCCGGTCGGCTGGCAGCGGCCAACGCCGAGGCCGGGCGCCGCAACCGCCACAACCAGCAGGTCGGCCTCGACCGGAAGCTGGCCGCCTGACCAAGGCGTGCGTACCCAACCACTTACCTTGCGTAGATATGCGTACTACGCATACTATGGAGACTACGCACACGACCAACACCACGGGGTGTGCCACCACGGCACACCCCGTTCCCATTCTCCCCATCACCCGAAGGACCTCAATGCTCACCGTGACCGACATGTTCTGCGGCGCCGGCGGATCTTCCACCGGAGCCCTCGCCGTCCCCGGGATCGAGGTGCGCACCGCCATGAACCACTGGGAACGCGCCATCGAGACCCACAACACCAACCACCCCGACACCACCCACGTCATGGCCGACATCAGCCAGGTCGACCCACGCTACGTGTCCAACTCGGACATCCTCTGGGCCTCCCCCGAGTGCACCAACCACTCTGTGGCGAAGGGCCGCAAGCGGGTCACCAACCAGGCGGACCTGTTCGGGGACACCATCGCCGACGAGGCGGCCGACCGCTCCAGGGCCACCATGTGGGACGTCCCGCGGTTCGCCGAGTACCACGACTACAAGCTGATCATCACCGAGAACGTCGTTGACGCCGCCCGCTGGGTCATGTTCGACGCCTGGCTCATGGCCATGCACTCCCTCGGCTACGAGCACCACATCGTCTACATGAACAGCATGCACGCCCAGCTCGGCGGACTGCCGGCCCCGCAGTCCCGGGACCGGATGTACGTGATGTTCTGGAAGAAGGGCAACCCGCGCCCCGACTTCGACCGCCTCCGCCCGCTGGCGTACTGCCCCACCTGCGACGAGACCGTGCGCGCCATGCAGGTGTTCAAGAAGGCCGACCGGTGGGGCCGCTACCGCGCCCAGTACGTCTACCGGTGCCCCAACACCAGCTGCCGCAATCAGGTCGTCGAACCCGGGTGGCTGCCGGCCGCGTCCGCGATCGACTGGTCCCTGCCCGCCCAGCGCATTGGCGACCGCACCCGCCCTCTGGCACCCAAGACCATGGCCCGGATCCAGGCCGGGCTCGAGAAGTTCGGTCGCCAGCCCATGCAGGTCGCCGCCGCGGGCAACACCTGGGACGCCGCCGCCTCCGGCCGGGGCAGCTACTACCGGGTCTGGCCGACCGCCGAGGCCCTGCAGACCCAGACCGGCACCATCCAGCACGGCATCGTCGTCGACGCCGTCCGCGGCTCCAACATCATCAGCCAGACCGACGAGCCGTTCGCCACGCAGACCACGAGCTACACCCGCGGCCTGGCGATCCCGCCGCTGATCATCAACCATGCCTCCGGCTCGGATGCCTCGAGGACGGCGACCGTGGCGAGTCCACTCCGGACCCTCGTCGGTGGTGGCCTGCATGAGTCGCTGCTGATGCCGTACTACGGGAGCTCCAAGCCCCAGCGCGTCACCGACCCCATCGGCACCCTCACCACGGTGGACCGGTACGCCATGATCACGCTCCGCGGTGAGAACGCGCCGAAGTCCCCGCGGGAGCCGATGGACACGTTCGCCGCCAACGGTCAGCACCACGCCGTTATGAGCGTGGACGTCCCCGCCGTCGAGGACTGCGGCTTCCGCATGCTCGAGCCCCACGAGATCACCCGCGGCATGGCCTTCCCGACCGACTACATCATGACCGGCAACAAGCGCGAGCAGGTCAAGCAGGCTGGCAACGCCGTCACCCCACCCGCCGCCCGCGACCTCATCGCCGTCGGCGCCGAATCCCTGGGCGTGGCTGCGTGATGGATGACGCGCTCATCCCGGTGCTGCCGGGACAGATGGACGCCCTGGCCCTCCTCAGCCCGGGCCCGGCTCCCGTCGGCGCCGCCGGCCAATGCCTCGATCCCGTGACGCTTCCCGGGTTCGATGCGATCGGCCTGCCATACATCCGTTGCTGGCGCCCCCTCCCCTGCCCCGACCACGACAAGGAGGACTGATGCCCCGCTGGAGGATCAAGGACAACCACGACGAGTACAACGGCACCGTCACCGCCGACTGGATCACGATGACCTCCCACCACGTCGTCGCCTGGGAGGACCAAGCCGGCCGGGACGTCATCCTCACCGCCATCCCCATCCACCCCACCGCCCAGGTCAAGCTCCTCAAGGACAAGAAGTCATGAGACGCCACGCCACGCCCGCCCCGGTCTACATGATTTGCCTCTGCAAGAAGGCCTACTCCCCCACGGAGGCCGCGGCCCGCCAACTGCGCCGGGAGATCGAAGGCTACAAGCGCCACCACGATGACGTCCGGTTCTACGAGTGCGACCACGGCGGATGGCACTGGACCCGCATGGTCGACCGACCAAACCGGCACACCCATGTCCTACGTAGTGCGTAGTACGCACATTCACGCCGCCCACCGACCCACAAGCGACCCACGGAGAACCAATGGCACGCGACCGCGCCAACATCAACACCGGCATCTGGACCGATGACGACTGGCGAGAACTCACCAGGGACGAGCAGTGGCTTTACGAGCTCCTGCTGACGCACCCCAGCCTGACCTACGCAGGAGTCTGCGACTGGCGCCCCGGGCGCCTGGCCCAGAACAGTTCCGACACCACCGGCGACGACATTGAACGGATCGGGGCACTGCTGCAGTCCAAGCGATTCATCTTCATCGACCCGGACACCGAGGAAGTCCTCGTCCGATCCTTCCTGCGCCATGACGGCCTGCTCAAGCAACCCAAGCTGGCCGTGTCCATGGTCAACGCCTACGGGTCCATCTCGTCCAAGCCCATCCGCAAGGTGGTCATCCACGAGCTCCAAAGGCTTCACGGTGAGTACCCGGAATGGCGGGCCTTCGCCGTGGAGAAAGTCCAGGAACTGCTCAAGCTTTCGGGCTCCGACATGGCCACGTTTACCCCTGGCTTTACCCCTCCACTAACCCTTGACGTACCCCCTGCGGATACCCCAACGGGTAGGCAAGCCGAAGCCCTGCCTACATCTACAGCTACATCTACAGCTACTTCAAACCCAGAAGAGAGGGCCCCGGCTGCGCCGACGCCCCCCGCCAAAGCCCAGCGCGGAACCCGACTGCCCGACGGCTGGGAGCCACCCGCCGACGTCATCCAAGCCATGGCCGCCCAGTTCCCCCAGCTCAACCTCGAGACCGAACACGCGAAGTTCACCGACTACTACAACGCGGCCCCCGGCGACAAGGGCATCAAGCGCGACTGGACCGCCACCTGGCGCAACTGGATCCGCAAGGCCGCCGAATACGCCCCCCGATCGACCACCGGCAACCGCCACATCGACCGCGCTGTAGCCGCCTGGGGCACCCTCTCCACCCGCCACGACGAACCCGCCCCCACCGACCCCTGGACCGCCAAGGAGCTGTCAGCATGAACCGCAAAGAGATCACCCAGGCCCTCATCTACGCCAACGGCGCCGACGAACGGGTCCCCACCACCCCCGCCAACGAGGACATCTGGATCCGCGCCCTCACCGCCTACACCTACGCCGAGGCCAAGGCCGCCATCCAGGTGTACTACGAGCGGCCCTTCACCGGGTACGGGCGCCGCCCCCACATCGAAGCCCACCACGTCCGGCGGATCATCCAGCAGGAGACCGAACGCGCCTCCGCGAAGGCCTCCGCCGTGAAGGCCCTGCCCCGCGGGTCCAAGGACCCCACCGCATCCTGGCGCGAGAGGAACCCCGAGGAGTGGGACCGCCTCGTCGCCAAGGGCCGCGACGACCGCAGGGCAGACCTCGCACGCCGCGGCATCACACTCATGGACTGGCAGCTGGAGAACGACCAGCCGGCCGACCTGTCCCCCGCCGTCCGCTTCCAAGGCTGGGGCGCCGCATGAGCGGCCACGAGCTCATCACCGAGTACATGATCCTGCCCACCGGCATGGACCCCGGAGACGTCAACGCCACGATGTTCGCCGTCCATGTGAAGTACCGGGGCCAGTTCAACGGGCGCAGCGGCGGCGGCTACTCCGTGAACCATCTCAGCAGCGAACTGTCCCGAGCCGGCAAGTGGGGCCTCCCCCAGCGGTTCCAACGGTGGCAGTACCGGTGGGAGGCGTTCTGGGAAGCGCAAGACATGGCCCGGGACGTCGTCGACTCGCTCAAGGTCAACGGCCGCACCTGGGCCGAATGGCAAGCCGAGAGGACCCGAGCATGACCCCCACGCGCACGGATAACACAACCCTCCCCTACGGGGCGACCCCCCAAGCCGCCCGCCTCGCAACCCTCGCCACCCGAGCCGGGACCATCACCGAGGCCCAGCTGCAG
Organism: Micrococcus sp.; assembly: GCA_029961105.1. GTDB lineage: Bacteria > Actinomycetota > Actinomycetes > Actinomycetales > Micrococcaceae > Citricoccus. The sequence goes on from JASBVO010000009.1 coordinate 117,145, forward strand.
GGGACCGTGGAGCAGATGGCCACCCTGCTGGGCTGGCGCTGGTACCACACCAGGGACTCCCGGCGGTCGGTGAAAGGGTTCCCGGACCTGGTCATGATCCACCCGGGGCAGGGGCGCATCCTGTGGGTGGAGCTCAAGTCGGAGCGTGGCCGGTTGTCGCGGGAGCAGCGGGCGTGGATCAATGACCTGGACGCGACGGGGGCTGAGGTTCATGTGTGGCGGCCGGCGGATCTCGTGTCGGGCCGGGTGCTGGCGGTATTGCAGAACCGTGCGTCTTAGGTTGCGTAGGTGTGCGTAGTACGCATATAATGGACCCCAGCGACGCACACCAACGGAGGGAACATTCCATGAGCACCACCCGATACGGCACCAAGACCGAAGCCGCGGAGACCATCGCCCTGCACGTCCGGGTGTTCTGCCGCAAGCACGGGCGCACCCCGGACCTCGCCATCGCCGAGGAGATCGTGAGCGAGTACCGCGGCGGGCACCGTGGCCCTTGGCTGCAGGGCGTGGCGCTGATTGCCAACCCCAAGACCGTCGCCCGGCGGGCTCGCCAGGACTGGGATCTGGTGCAGGCATGACCACCCGAGACCGCATCCGCACGGCCGCCGAGGCCGCCGGCTGGAACATTGAACGGCAGGCGTTCGATGACACATTCCACAAGGGCCGCAACTACGTGCACGTGCGCTACAGCGTGCGCGCCACAGTCGTGGATGCCTCGACGCCGTCCCGCTACGTGCACGGCCAGGGCAAGGCCGACCGGGTCCTCGAACTGCTGACCAAGGCCACCCGATGACCGCCCCGGCCCTGACGCCCACGGCGGAGGACCTGGCGTCCCTGGTCCTGATCGGTCCGTTCGATGACGTCCTGGACTACTGGGAGACCACGAACGGGTGTGTGTTCTGGCAGCCGGCCAGCACCCGCCGGTGCGGGCGGGACGCCACCGGGTACCTCTGCGAAACCCACGCACGTGTCGCCCACCGCCGGTGGGCACGAACCCAGAAGAAGGCGGCAGCCAACCAGTGAACCGGCAGGCACTCCAACGACTCGCGGACCACTGGGTCACCACCGTCCCCGACCCGGAGTGCACCTGCCTGCTCACCCACCACAACCTCGACGGCCCCATCCAAGCCATCGACCCCCACTGCCCCAACCACGGGGCCAACACCGAAGGAAGCGACACCATGACCACCCAGAACATCCCCACCGCCCCAACCCGCAAGCCCCGCACACGCCGCCGCTGGATCGCCCCCGTAGCAACCGGCGCAGCCGCCCTGCTCATCGGCATCGGCATCGGCTCCGCCGGCAACAGCGACACCAGCACCGCCCAGGCCGCACCGACCCCGACCGCCACCGTCACCGCCGAACCCGTCGTCGAGACCGTCACCGAGCAAGTCGAGGTCACCCCGGACGCCTGCCTCGACTACATCACCCTCGCCGAACAGGTCTACGACATCAGCGGAGACGCCGTCGTCGCCGCCTCCGAACTCGACATCACCACCCTCGAAGGCGCCACCACCGACATCGAAACCCTCACCCCCGAGATCCAGGCCGCCGCCACCGGATGCCGAGGCTACTGACCATGCGCACCCAGCACCCCGTCTCGCTGGACGACATCCTCGACGCCAGTATGAGCGACCGGTACCCCCTGCGCCACGTCACCGCGTTGTCTCAGCAGAAGCCCCACGCCACCGTCACCACCGAGGTCCCCGCCGATGACGCGGTGGCCGTGTTCGACCACCTCGCCCGCCTCGGCCACCCCGCGTCCCTGCACATGGGCGGCCTCGACGACGACTACTACCAAGGGCTCGCCGCCGCAGGCAGCAACGGAGACCACCTGGAGGACTGAATCATGACCACCACCTACACCCTCGACCAGATCCGCAAAGCTCGCGGCCGCGCCGACGATGTCGCCGCCGCCGTCCGCCGGTCCGCCGACCGGGACCTCACCATCAAGGACACCGGTGACGCATGGGCCGAGACGTTCATCGCCGCCCTCGGCCTGACCGTGGAAGACCCCAAACCCGAACCGGGGATCTACCTGACCGAGCGGGGGCACCTCATCGTGGTGGACCCCGAGGGTGCGCAGGGCTCCATCGACCCGAGCAACGGGCGCAACCGTGTCCTCCGGGAGCTGGCCACGTACTCCGCTGACGCGCTCACCCCCGCCCGCGTGGTGCCCGCCGAACCGGTGCGGACCATGCGCCACTGCACGGTGCGCGACTGTGAGGGCCACTGGCGAGGGGCGGAAGCGTGCCCCGGCGGCAAACCCGCCGCACCGGTGGAACTCACCGAGGAACAGGTCGGGGACCTGTATGACCATGCGCGCACCTATGGCAACCCGGACAACACCTACTGGTGGGCCGGTATCCGTCAGACCCTCCGAGGCCAGATCACCGCCACCGTGAACGCCGCCCTTCGCGCACACGGGCACGGCACCACCACCCCCAGCCGGGAGGACGTGGAGAAGGTGCTGGACAGGGCCATGGACCACTCGGAAACTGCCTGCGGCCTACAACTCACCCGCGCCACCGACGCCGTGATGGACCTGTTGGAAGGCGGCAAGGCATGAGCACCGACGCCCGCCAGTGGCTCCAGGAAGCCCTGGACCGCGCCACCTGGGCTACTGATGGGCCGTGGGCCCCGTGGCTCGATCAGGACGGCACCAAACATATGAACGGGATGCTCATGGTCGGCAACGAGGCCGGAGTCATCCCAGACGGTGAGACGTTCATCGAGGACGCGGAAGTGAACCCAGTCGCGCACACCTACACGCCCGAGGATCGCGTGTTCATCGCCCACGCCCGCACCGAGCACCCCGCCATGGCCGCCGCCCTCACCGCCGTGCTCGACCTGCATCGGAACGAGGGTGGCGAGTGCACGGAGTGCATCGACTGGGACAGCGATCCTGGGGAGCTTGATGCTGAGACATGGCCCTGCGACACCGTCCGCGCCATCACCGACCACCTGCCAGGAGACACCCGATGACCCGCCGCGAGGACGCCATCGAGGCCGCCGCCCTCACCGGCTACACCAAGCTCTACACCGAAACCGCCTGGAGGAATGAGACCGAAACCCTCCGCCAAGCCCACCGCAACAACACCCAGGACATGATCACCGCCTACGAGGCCCACATGCGCCCCGAGGTCACCACCGTGGACGAGCTCGACAACCTGCCACTTAGCACCATCGTCATGGACCGAGACGGCGACGTGTGGCGCAAGGATCTGAACGACGACGGCGGCGCGTGGCTTCCGCTCACCCCCGATGCGGTGGCCCCCGACGACTCGGAGACGCTTGCCGCATGGGCACCGTTCCGGGTCCTGCACTGGGGTGCCTCGTGAAGAATCGGGGCCGGGCCTGCCCCTGCGGCCACGGCCGAGGCTTCCGGCGGGAGCAGATCGCCCGGCACGTCCACGACCAGATGACCCTCACCCCCACCCGCTACTACCAATGCGAGCACGGCCTCTGGCACTGGTACCCAGAGGAGACCACCAATGCCGCAGCCTGACCAGTGGACGTGTGCGACATGCGGGCACATGTACGTCGTCCCTTCCCTGGCGCGGGACTGCGAACAACGACACGAAACGGAGACCGACTGATGGCCGAACAGAAGCGATTGAGCATCAACATCAACGACCAGACCGCCGACGCCCTGCGAGAGATCTCGCACACCAAGGGCCTCACCATCACCGAGACCGTCCGGCGAGCTGTCAGCGTCTACAAGTTCTTCGAGGACGAGCTCGCCGCTGGGCGAAAGATCCAGACCATGCGCACGGGCGGCGGCGACAAGCGCGACGTCGAACTCATCTAGCACCCACCACCAGGAGACCCCATGAAGACCATCTGGAAGTTCACCACCGAGATCGAGGACACTCCCCGGCTCATGCTGCCGGTCGGCGCCCGGATCCTGTCCTGCGCCCCGGACCGCCCCGGCCAGACGTTCAACCTCTGGGCCGAAGTCGACAACGGCGTACCCCGAGAGGAACGCCGGTTCCGTGTCATCGGCACCGGGCACCCGCTCGACAATGTCGGGGCGTTCATCGGCACCATCCAGGACCCACCGTTCGTCTGGCACATCTACGAGGAGGCCCAGTGACCGAGCTTGACCCGTTCCGTCCCGGCCAGACCGACGAGACCGGCCGGCCCATCTGCGGCGCGAGGAAGCGCAACGGGGACCCGTGTGGGGCGTCGCCGAAGCGGGGCGCGAAACGCTGCGCCCGCCACGGCAGCGGGAACCGGCAGTCCAAGGCCGCCGCGGCCAAGACCGTCACCGACGAGAAAGCCGGCAAGGCCCTCCGCTCCCTCGGCTACGACCCGGGCGCCGAGAACGTGGACCCCTCCGAGGCCCTGCTGCGCCTCGTGTCCGACAAGGCCCGGGAGGTCGCCTGGCTCCGCCACATGGTCGACCAGATCAACGCCGACCAAGATCCCATCGACCGTCACACCCTGACCTGGGGTGTGGACTCCCACGAGCAGGGCATGGAGCCAGAGGGGCCCATTGACAAGACCACCGAGCGCGTCGGCATCAACGTCTGGATCGGCTGGTTGCACACCGCCGAGGACCAGTTGGCCCGGTACGCCACCGCCGCCCTCCGCGCCGGCGTCGAACAACGCCAAGTCGAGATCCGCGAGGCCGAAGCCCTCGTGTTCGTCGGTGCCATCCATCAGATCCTCGGCAACCTCCAACTCACCGCCGAGCAACAGCGCCTCGTCCCCACCGTCGTCCCCCAAGCCCTCCGCGCCATCGAAAGGAACGCCGCATGACCGAGATACGCCCCGAGGCCGGACCCCATGAGTGCAGCCTGCCAGTCCTCAGCAGCTACGACACCGGCAAGCCCGTGGGCACCCTGCGTCAGTGCCGGGGGTGCAGCGCCTGGTGGGAATGCGTGCCTATCCCTGACCAATCAGGGCCCAGCGTCGTGGTCATCGGTCCGTTCACCGCGTGGCGGCGTGTGCGTTGGTGGCACTTCACCGCACGCCGACGCATCGAGACCGCGCCCCAGGTGCCCGCCACCCCACCCGCCCGCCCCCGCCCACCGGCACCACCAGCTCCGGTGCCCCACGGTGGCATCGGCAATGCCCACAGCGCCGAAAGGAACAGCCGCCGATGACCGACACGCTGCAGCTGGTGCACGAGTTCACCCGCGCCCACAAGACCACCATCACCCGCGACAACGGCGCCACCGAGTACGTCGAGGTCCTGCCCCTGCTCGACCAGCTGCAGGAGGCCATGACCGCCAACCGTGGCACCGGCGGGTCCGGGTCCCTCGCCAAGGCCCCCGTGAGCCTGAACGCCGTGGACCTGTGGCAGGACATCACCCGCACCACCGCGCACGCCCTCACCGCCGTACCCGTCCACGCCCAGCCGGCCACCACCCTCGGCCAAGGCATCCAGCAGTGGGCCGCGTGGGCCGTGAACACCCGCAACGCCGACGACGAGGCCGAACTGAACGCCTACCTCGTCTACTGGTCCGGCCAGATCCGCGCCATGTTCGAGCCCTCCGTGGATCTTGAGGCGGCGTGCCCGGACTGCGGGGAAGGGTTCACGTGGTCCCACGACGGTGTCGAATACGTCCGGCGCCGGGCCCTGTCCTACAACCAGCACCGCGCCACCTGTGTGGTCTGTGGGCAGGTCTGGGAAGGCGCCGGGGCCATGATGTCCCTGGCCCGTGCTATCCATGGCGACACGCCTGTCGAACAGTGTGCGTAGTACGCACGTTTTCGTGTAGGCTGAAAGCACCTCGGGAGAAGTGTCACTAGACCACGAACCGAGCCAAGGCACTAGAAAGCCCCGCACGGACTGGCATCCGCCGGGGCTCTGGCCGAACTATTGAGGAGTTCGACATGACCGACGATACACCAACATGGGAAGCGTTCAGCCAGCCCATGATCGAAGCCCGCGAGGGCATGAACGGGTTCTGCGGCATCAAAGACTGCATGGAACCCCAAGACGGCCCGCTCCCGCTCTGCGAGATCCACGGCTGGGACGTCTGGCACATCTACCAGGAACGAACCGTCAACGGCGACGGCCCGCTGGCCGCCATCCGGCGACGTAGGAACTGGGAAGCCGAGCAGGCCAAGATGCTCCAGCAGAAGCTCGCCGAGAGCGACTCATCGTGGGAGCGACACCTGGCCGAGCGGCAGGCACGGAACACCGCACCGGGCACCATCTACTACCTGCGGATGGGCGACCGGATCAAGATCGGGTTCACCCGCGACCTGCAGCAGAGGCTCGCCGCCTACCCGCCGCACACTGAGGTCCTGGCCACGCACCCCGGCACATTCCAGCTCGAAGCCGAGATGCACCAGAAGTTCAAGGCACACCGGGCGGAACGGCGAGAGTGGTTCCACCCGCACGCAGAGATCGACGCGCACATCGAAACGGTGCGCCAACAGTTTGGCCAGCTCTCCCTCGTGGTGACTGGCAAATAGAATCCGGTGGCGGGTTGCAGGCCCCTCCGTGTGAGTCGCTTCCCAGTGAGGCCTCCCCGCCACCGGACCCACAGGCCTGGCGGGTCAACACGTTTCGACCAACTTTCCGTGAAGGACGACCACGACGGGAACACTGCCCCCGAGTCGTACCTGCCCGCCAACAAACCTCACGGTGGGGCAGCCCGGACCGAGCATCGACGAGAGCAGCCGGCAGCTAGACCCACCGTGATAGACCCCAGGCAGGAGGACGGAGGCCCGAATGGCAGCCCCGTCCCTGTGGGAAATGGTCGCCCAGAAGTTCGAGCGCACCGCCCCCGAGTACGCCAGCCCCCTGGACATGGCCAAGGCCCTCGACCCACGGGTCATCCGCACCCCGGCCCTCGACCTCATCAACCGCAAGCTCGTCGAGACCGCGAACACCCCCGACGGCCGCCTCATCGTCTCCATGCCCCCGCAGGAGGGCAAGAGCCAGCTCTGCTCGCGCCGGTTTCCGCTGTGGATGCTCACCCAGAACCCCCACACTAGGATCGCCGTGGCCTCCTACGAGGCCAACATCGCCTCCCGCTGGGGCCGCACCGTCCGCGACGACATCACCCAGCACACCGACCGCCTCGGCCTCGCCGTGCGCCCCGACGTGTCCGCCCAGAAGGAATGGCAACTCAAGGACGCCGACGGGGGCATGTTCACCGCCGGCGTCGGTGGAGCCATGACCGGCCGCCCCGTCGACCTGTTGCTCATCGACGACCCCGTCAAGGGCCGCGAGCAAGCCGACAGCCCGACCATCCAGGAGAAGACCTGGTCGTGGTGGACCGACACCGCCCTCACCCGCCTGGCCCCCTGCGCCCCCGTCATCCTCATCCTGACCCGGTGGTCCGAGAACGACCTCGCCGGGAAGCTGCTGGCCGACGAGCCGGACGTGTGGGAGTTCCTGAACATCCCGGCCCAAGCCGAGGACGACACCGACCCCCTCGGCCGGGCACCCGGCGAGTTCATGGTGTCCGCCCGTGGCCGCACCACCGCCCAGTGGGAGGCCCGCAAACGGTCCTCCGGGCCCGTCACCTGGGCCTCCCTCTACCAGGGCCGTCCGGCGCCGGCTGAGGGCGGGATCTTCCCCACCGACTGGCCCACCTACGACACCCCGCTCTGGATTCAGCACGAGGACGGACGCCGCACCGTGCCCGGGATCGGCCGCGAGGACCACGAGCTCATCCAGTCCTGGGACCTCGCGTTCAAGGGCGGGGACCGCTCCGACTACGTCGTCGGCCAGGTCTGGCTGCGGATCGGCGCCGACGTGTACCTGCTCGACCAGGTCCGCGCCCGCATGGACTTCAACCGCACCCTGCAGACCGTCCGTGACCTCACCGCCAAGTGGCCGCAGGCCGGGGCAAAGTTCATCGAGGACAAGGCCAACGGCCCCGCCGTCATCGCCAGCCTCGCCCAGACGATTCCCGGGATCATCCCCGTGGAACCGGAGGGCGGCAAGGTCGCCCGCGCCAACGCCATCAGCCCATTCGCCCACGCCAAGAACGTGCACCTTCCCGCCGCGGCCCTGCTCTCCAATGTGCAGGACCTGCGGGACGAGGCGCTGAACTTCCCCAACGGCGCCCACGACGACGCCGTCGACGCCATGACCCAGGCCATCAACCAGCTGCTCCTGCGCCCCCTCACCGGCGGACCGCAGAACATCGACGAGCTCGTCCCAGACGACACCAGCTGGCAGATCAGCCCGTACTAGCCGAAGGAGGCCATCCGCATGGGGATCCTGGAAACCCTTGGCCTCCGCGCCCCCGCCGTGACCGAAACGCAGGCCGCCGACCCCAAGGTCGCCGAGCTCTCCGCCGAGGTCGACACCCTGACCTACCGGCTCGAGGAGTCCCTGGCGCAGCTGCGGGCCGAGAACGCCGGGTGGGACATCGTCGGCGCCGAGTCCGACACCAACCCCTCCCACGAGGTCCTCGTCCGCGACGCCAACCTCGTCCGGGCCTCCTCCGGGATGAACCCCCTGATGGTCCGCGCCAAGGCCGTGCGCGGCGCCTACGTGTGGGGTGGCGGGGTCACCGTCGAGGCCGCCTCCACCGGTGAACAGGGCACGCAGGACGTGCAGCAGGTCGTCACCGAGTTCTTCGAGGACGCCGGCAACCAGGCCGCCGTGTTCGGCGACCAGGCCCGGGAGGCCCTCGAGGGCGACCTGTTCGACGACGGCAACGTGTTCATCGGCCACTGGGTGGACCCCTGGGCCGGTGGCACCAAGGTGCGGGTCATCCCGTTCGACGAGATCGTGGAGATCCACACCGCCCCCGGGGACCGGTCCGTGCCGCAGTTCTACCGGCGCCGGTGGACCGAGCAGGGCATCGGGGACACCACCCCGCGCACCCTCGAGGCCCTGTACCCGGCCCTGGACTACGACCCCCAGACGCAGCCGAAGCAGGCAGCCGACGGCACCCCGATCCTGTGGCCCGGCACCATCACCACCGGAAAGGGCCTCGTCAAGGCCACCGGCGCGGCCGTGTACCACCTCAAGGTCAACCCGGTGGGCCGACACAAGAAGTGGGGCCGCGGTGACGGGTTCGCCGCCCGCCCCTGGGCGTTCGCGTACAAGGGCTTCCTCGAGGACTGCAAGGCCCTGTACCACGCCCTGGCGAAGATCGCCCACGTGCTGTCCGGCACCAAGGACAAGGTCCAGTTGGCCCGCACCGGGCAGCAGATGCAGAACGGTCCGGCCGGCGGCACGGTGTTCGGCAACGACCTGCAGGTCAACACCCCGTCCTACTCTGGGATCGACCCGAAGTCCGGTCGCCCGTTCGCGGCCCTCGTCGGTGCCGCCGTCGGCCTGCCGGTCACGGTGCTCACCGCGGACCCGGGGCAGGAGGGCGCCCGCGCTGTCGCCGAGACCCTGGACAAGCCCACGAGGCTATTGTTCGAGTCCCGGCAGCGACTGTGGGCCGAGTTCTTCCGCGCCTCCATCGGCTACCGCGTCAAGATGGCCGTCCTGGCCCCCCGCGGGATCCTCAAGGGCCGCATCGACCGGGAGGGCGACCGCACCGTCGCCGTGTTCACGGACAAGACGGACGCAGCCATCGAGGTCACGTTCCCGCCCATCGAGGACGCCAACCTCACCACCGTCGTCGAGGCCCTGGCCAAGGCCGATGCGACCGAGAAGATGCCCCCGCTGGAGGTCATGCGCCTGTTGCTGCGGGCCTTCGAGGTCGAGGGTGCCGACGAGATCCTCAAGAAGTACACCGACGACGAGGGCGAGTTCATCCCACCGGCCACCGCCACGGCGGACGCTGCCGGGCAGGCCGCCGCCAACGCCCTGCGCAACGGTGGCGACCCCTCGGAGATCCTGTGACCGGCCTCGTGCTGGTCCTGTGCGGGGTCGGCGTCGGTCTCCTGATCGGCGCGGCCCTGTTCGCCGGGCCGCCCGCCAACATGGAGCGGGAACGGGTGCCGAGCGGTCGGGGGTTCGTGACTGAGCCCGGCATCGATCCGCCGTTCATTGTCACGCCCGAGCACGCACGCCGCCTCATGTATCCGCCCAGCCGGGTCATCAAGCCGGTGTCCGTTCAAGAGCTCGACGCCAGCGACGACGACTGAGGGGGTGCCCGCATGGCTGTGACCGATGACGTCGTGGCCCTCGTGCGGGCCTCCCGCGACCGGACGGTGGAGCGCACCAACCAGCAGGTCGTGGCCATCACGAGGGCGTGGGTGACGGCGTGGGACGAACTCTCCCCGGAGTTCAACGCCGCCCTCGCCACCCTGCTCGCCACTGACGCCGACCAGATCCCCGCCAGCGTCATCGCCAAGGACCGGCGCCTCGCCCAAGCCCTCACCGCCGCTAGGGCCCGGCTGGACGAGCTGGCCGACCTGACGGACATGACCGTGCGCACCGACGTGGCCGAGACCATACTCGACGCCGTCGACGCCCACCTCGCATCCCTGCAGGCCCAACTCCCGCCGGAGGCCCCGGGCGTCACGCTGGGGACGCTGGACGATGACGCGCTGGACGCCATGGTGGCCCGCACCGGCACCCAGATCACCGCCGCGACCATGGCCCTGGCCCCGGCGGCCGAGGCGGCCATGCGGGCCGAACTGATCCGGGGCATCACCATCGGGTCCAACCCCAACACGGTGGCCCGGCGCATCATGCAACGCACCGAGGGAGCGTTCAACGGCGGCCTCGCAAGGGCCGCCCGCATCGCCCGGACCGAGATGTTGGACGCGCACCGCACCGCAGACCTCGCCACCGCCCAAGCCAACCGGTCCCTGATCGCGGCCCGGGTGTGGATCGCCACCCTGGACTCCCGGGTCTGCGGGTCCTGCCTGGCCCAGCACGGCACCGAGTGGCCCGTGGACGAGTTCGGCCCCGCCGACCACCCCCAGGGCCGGTGCACGTTCGTGGCCCGCACCAAGACCTGGGCCGAGCTCGGCTTCACCGGCATCGAGGACGACGAACCCGACCGGCGAGCCGAACGGGACGCCTGGTGGGACAACCTGACCCCGGCCTCGCAGGATCGGACGCTGGGCAAGGCCAAGGCCGATCTGTTGCGCAACGGTGACATCACCTGGGCGGACCTGTCCACCCGCAAAGAGTCCCCGGACTGGCGGCCGTCCTACACCGAGACTCCGCTCAAGGACCTACTCGCCCAGTAGGTGCGCCCGGTAGTTCTCCCCCGGCTGGTGCTCCACCGCATCACAGAACCGACACCGCACCCACATGGCCCCACCGAACGACGCCAGATGCACCCCATCGAGCACCCACTGGTGCCCATCCGGCGTGCACTCGTCCGCATCATCCACTGCCACCCACCCAGCTTAGGAGGCCCCCGTGCCCAAGCACATCCGTGAGGCTCTCGGCACCGCCACCCAGACCGGGCCCGGGCGCGTCAAGCTCACCCTCATCACCCCCGGCCAAGGATCCTCCGGCACCTACCCCGCCGAGGTCCTCGAACAGGCCGCCAAAGACAAGGCGTTCCCCCGCGGCACCCAGATGCACGTCAACCACGACAGCGCCCTGCAAGCCATGGAGCGCCCCGAGGGCGACCTGCGCAACCTCGCCGGCGTCCTGCTCGAGGACGCCCACTGGGAGGACGGGGCCCTCGTCGCTGAGGCCCGCATCGGCTCCGCCTGGCGCCCGTTCGTAGAGGAGTTCGGCGAGTTCATCGGCGTGTCCATCTACGCCGCCGCGGAGATCGCCGACGACGGCACCGTCACCCGGCTCGTCCCGGACCCGTTCAACCGCGCCGACCTCGTCACCGTGGCAGGCCGCGGCGGTGAGATCACCGAGGTGCTTGAAGCCGCCAGGGTGATCGAGTCCCGCTCCATCGTCGGCGAGGCCGGGAACCGGGACGTCCGCGAGTGGCTCGCCCAGGCGGTCCGCGCCGCCCACGGTGGGCCCGGCCGGTGGGCATGGCTGCGCGACTTCGACCCCACCCAGTGCTGGTTCGAAGTCGAGGTCGACGACGCCACCGGTTACTCCGTCCACACCTACCAGCAGGCCTACCAGCTGGATGGCGTGGAGATCTCCCTCACCGGCGACCCCATCGAAGTCCGGGCTCACACCGAGTACACCCCCGTCACCACAGATTCCCCGACCGATCCGGCCGGGGTCACCGAGAAGAAGGAGGGCGCCACCATGGCGACCATCGACGACAAGGAGCTCGCGCAGCTGCGTGAGGCCGCCGGCCGGGTCACCGCGCTGGAGGACGAGAACAAGACCCTCAAGGAGGCCCGCGACGCTGACGCGCTGCAGGCCCGCAAGGACAAGGCCCTGGGCGCCGTCACCGAGGCGTTCGGCAAGGAAGGCAAGGACGTGCCGAAGCTGTACGTCACCGCCGCCGAGTCCGCAGCCAAGGCCGAGGACTACGACCACGACGCCTTCACCGCCATGGTCAACGAGGCCGCCGCCGCCCTCGCATCCGAGCAGGGTGCCGGCAACCCCACCGGTGTCGGCGAGTCCGCCCCCGTCACCGAATCTGCCCCCAAGACCGTCACCGACGACGACATCGTCGCCGCCCTGGAAGGACGCTGACCCATGGCCAAGAACCAGCGCTACACCCACTTCGAGCACATCGCCCTGACTGCCGACAAGGACTACGCCTCCGGCGACCCCGTCCGCATCGGTGCCATCGCAGGCGTTGCCCAGACCGCCGCCGCCGCCGGGGAGAAGGTCACCGTCTGGCTCGACGGGTCCTACGACATCCCCGTCGCCGGCGCCCTGACCGAGGGCCAGACCGTCTACATCAACGGCTCCGGCACCCTGACCGCCACCGCCACCGGCAACAACCCGTTCGGTGTGGCCGTGGTCGCCAAGGGCACCGGCACCGCCCCGTCCGAGGTCGCCCCGTTCGGCCACAACCCGACCGTCGCCGTCGCCGCGGCCTGAGTCTGAGGAGACCAGCACACCATGAGCACCAACACCATCGACCTGGCCCGCGAAGGCTTCCGCCGGGCCCCCACCCACGCCGAGCGCGTCCACGAGGCGGCCCAGCTGTTCGCCCGCGGCCGCTCCGGCGCCTCCATCCTGTCCCAGGCCGTCCTGCTCGAGGCGTTCACCACGGACGACTTCCCCGGCCTGCTCGGTGACGCCTTCCAGCGGCAGGCCATCGCCGCGTACAAGGACACCCCGTTCGAGTTCGACGGCATCCTGACCGACGTCACGGTGGATGACTTCAAGCGCCGCAAGCTGGTCGACCTGTGGGGCGCCGATGCGTTCGAGCCGGTCGGCCAGGGCGAGGAGTACAAGGGCGCGTCCCTGTCCGAGACCGAGGTCGAGCACGGCACCGGTAAGTACGGCAAGGCCTACGGGCTGACGTGGGAGCTGCTGCGGGCCCGGGACTTCTCCGGGCTGGCGAACTTCCCCCGCGCCCTGGGTAACGGGGCCGTGAAGGGCCAGAACAACGCCGTCGCCGACCTGCTCGTCGCCGATGGCGGGTGGAACCCCGAGTTCTTCGGGACTGTGGAGACGGCGCCGCTGAACGAGACGAACCTGGACGCGGCCATCCGGGCCCTGTCCACCCGGGAGAACCACCGCGGGGAACTGGTCCCCACCGACCAGCTCGTCCTCGTCCACGGCCCGGCCCTGCGCGCCCAGGTGAACCGCCTGCTCAAGGCCACCGAGCTGGAGTGGAAGGACACCTCCGGGTCCCGGACCACCACCACCAAGACCCCGAACCCGTTCGCCAACGTGGTCACCCCGCTGGAGTCCCGCACCGTCGGCGCCCGCCTGGGCACCAACGGCGGCACCGGCTGGGCCCTGGTTCAGGGCAACGGCTCGGACCTGCCCTCGATCGTGCGGACCCTGCTGTCCGGCCACCCGGACGTGGACATCCGCGTCAAGCGGGACCAGGGCCAGTCCGTGGCCGGCGGGGACATCCCGGTGGACCAGGGCTCGTTCAAGGACGACACCATCTGGTACCGCGGCCGGGCCGTGCACGGCATCGACCCCGCGTTCACCACCGGCGTGTACGCCTCCAACGGCGCCTGACGCCTGACCGGGTGGGGCACGTGAGCAACCCCTGAGAAGGGCACCTCTGCCCCACCCACCCCACAACTTCACACCCGCCGGGAGGTCGCCGTGTCGTCTTACTACCCGATGCCCGTGGACTACAGCACGCCCCGGGGACTGGTCCGTCTGAACATCACGGACACCTCCGAGGACGAGGCGGCCCGCCTGTTCACGGATGACCAGCTCGACGGGCTCCTGGCCGCCGCTGGGGACAACGTGAACCGGGCCACCGCTAGGGCCCTGCACATCATCGCCACGTCCGAGGTGCTGATCTCCAAGAAGATCCGCACCCAAGACCTCCAGACCGACGGGCCCGCGGTGGCTCGGTCCCTGATGGATCAGGCGGCCGTCTATGAGGCGAAGGCTGACGCCGAGGACGGCGCCACTGACTTCGCCGGGTACATCCCCCCGACCCCGGACGCCGGGCTCGAGGCTGAGGAGTGGCGATGGTAGGGCTGCCGAACCACCAGGCCATCCCCGCCGGTTGGGCCGACCACCACCGGCCTGTGGCCGTGTCGACGATGACCGGGATCTGCAAGGTCAATGGCCCTGACGGGCCACCGGTTTGGCCGTCAGAAACCCCGTCCCCCGGTGAGACCTACGCCATTGACGTGCCGTGCCGGGTGCAGCAGCAGGTAGGTGAGCAGACCGTCGAGGCCGCGGCCCAGCAGGTGTCCACCAAGGACTACCTCGTGACCCTCCCTCTGGACGCCTTCCCCGACCTGCCTGTGACCGACGAGGGCCCATACGTCACCGTGACCGGGTACAAGCCGGGCCACGACGGGGATCCCACCCTGATCGGCCGTCGCCTCAAGGTCACCAGCGTCCAGCGCGGCACGCTTGTCTGGGAACGGGACCTGATCTGCACCGACGACCTCACCCAAGGCGGGCAGGACTGATGGGCGCCGGTGACCAGATCCGCGCCCACGCCAACCGGCTCGCCGCAGCCCCCGCCAAGGTCAGCCCCCTCATCGTCGCGGCCACCACCAAGGCCACCCTCGACACCGCGAGCATGGCCCGGGAACTGGCCCCGGTGGACACCGGGTACCTGCGGGCCTCCATCACCACCAGCACCGGCTCCGATGGGGCCACCGTGTGGGGCGAGGCCACCGCCGGGGCGAACTACGCGGTCTACGTCGAGCACGGCACCTCCCGCATGGCGCCCCAGCCGTACATGGGTCCGGCGCACGAGGCCAACGCCGCCAAGTGGCTGGCCGCCCTCGCCCAGATCGGAGGCCAGGCCCTATGACCACCACCCCCCTCGCCCCCGCTCAGGCGGGCCCGGATGACTACACGATCACCAAGGCCATCGAGGCCCTGATCCGCACGGTCCCCTCGTTCGGGCAGCGGGTATACCCCGGGTACGTGCCCGGCACGGTCCCCACCGTCGGCGGACACGTCCTCCCCTACTGCGCCCTGTGGCCCGGCATCGGCGTCCCCCACGGCCAGGAGCCCGTCGCGGGGGGCCCGGATCTGCGCGGGCAGCTGTTCCGGTTCCGCACCACCGTGGCCGCCACCGAGGTCTGGGCCGTGCTCGGCTCCACCAACGAGCTCAAGCGCACCCTCACCGGCGCCCGGCTCGGATCCGGGATCATCCGCCCGGCCCTGTCCCAGGAGGCCGCCACCGTCCTCACGGACAACGACGTGTCCCCCGCCCGCCTGTACCTCGACCTGGCCTGGACCCTGGCCACCACCACCAACCCCGAGGAGTGACCCCCGTGGCAACCGCATCCCCTGATGGCCGAGTCTGGGCCGTCCGCAAGAACGACCCCGACAACACCAAGTTCCGCTGGCCGGCCCACCTCGTGGAGCTGGACGAGAACCTCGACTACGCCCCGTCGGAGAAGCGCAAGCGCAAGACCGAGCCCGCCACCACTGACAAGACGGTCCGTGTGACCGAACCCCAGAAGGAGAACTGACCATGACCGTCACCCCTATCTCTGCCCTGCCGCCGCGCACCTTCGCCGAGCAGCACCGCAAGATCACCGTCCTCACCGCCCCGCCGACTGAGGCCCTGTCCGCGCTGACGGTGGCCACCCTCGAGGCCGGCATGGACGCCTCGTGCCGGGTCACCCAGGAGGGCACCCGGTTCGCCGCGACCGCCTCCGAGACCCTGAACCAGCCCGCCGTGTGCGAGCCCGCCAGTGCTTCGGTGCCGGCCCGGTCGAACTTCGAGGCCACCATGGGCGTGTTCCGGTACTTCGACGAGACCACCGGCAACGCCGACCCGACCGGGGACGTGCTGTTCCAGGCCCTGAAGATCAAGGGCACCCCGGTCTACGTGGTCGAGCGGCTGAACGGCAAGGCCTGGGACGACGCCTGGGTCGCCGGGGACGAATACTCGGTGTTCGCGGTGACCACGGACAACTGGCAGCGCCAGTCCGACCCGCACGCCGGGTACATCCACGTCACGATCCCGCTGACCGTTCAGGACGCAGAGCTCAACGGCATCGTCGCCGGCGGCACGGTCTGATCCTGACCCACTGACACCCTGCCGGTCGCGCTTGATGGGGGCGCGGCCGGCAGGGCCCATCCCATCACCCCCATCACAGGAGCGACACCCCATCATGACTTCCGAACAGGACCCCGGCCTCGACCCGAACACGTTCGACATCGCCGACTGGCTCGGCGGGCACAACCCCGACGCCTACCGGCCCCGCAAGACCGTCACCGTCTACCTGCCCCAGCCCGGTCTCAAGGACGAGATCGACCGGCTGCAGGAGGAACACGCCAATCGGGAAGCCGCGCTCAAGCGCGCCGAGTCCCAGAAGCTGCAGCGCTCCGTCGCCGAGCCCAGCACCAGCGCCCACCAGGTCGCCCTCGACAAGATCGAGGCCCGCATGGCCGAGCTCATCGAGCAGGTCGACGCCGCCAAGCGCGAGATCACCATCGTCGGTCTCATCGGCCCGGAAATCGACGAGGCCACCGAGGGTGTAGACCGCAAGGACAAGATGGCCCGCACCTACGCCCAGCTGGCCGCCGCCGCCCGCATCGACGGCAAGCGGGTCACCGTGGACGGGCTCAAGACCCTGCACCGTGCGATCGGTGAGGGGCAGTGGACTCAGCTGGTGTCCGCGTTCATGGAGGCCACCTACGGTGACCCCACCGGTGGTGTGACGGCCCCTTTCTCGCCGAGGTCCTGACCCGCCCCCACGCCCGCCCCATCCTGGCCCTGCTCAAGACCTCGGTCCGCTACCAGCGGCCACCCTCGGCGTGGGTCGGTGGGGACGGGGCGTGGACGGACCGGGACCACCTGCTCACTCACGCCCATTCGCTCTATGAGATGGGCCTGTGCCCGGACTGCGGGCGGCCCCTCACCGAGTGCGGCACCGGTGCCTACCACGTCGAGGAGCGCATCTGCGGGCCCTCCGCCGCAGTGGCCCGGTGGCGCAAGGAGAACAAGGACCCCGCCCCCGGGGTCGTCCTGTCCGCCGTCCGCACCGAACCCTCCGAGGCCACCCTGGCCAACCCGACGTTGGCGTCGGCGCCGGACTGGGTCAAGGAGAAGTTCGGCATCATCTAGTGAAGGAGGCCCGCCGTGGCTGATGAGATCGTCCGGTCACGGTTCGAGGCCGAGACCTCCGGTTACGAGCGGGCCGTGGGCCAGGCCGCGAAGTCCACGGAGAAGCTGGCCGACGCCGCGGACAAGGCCGGGAAGTCCACCAAGGACATGGGCGACAAGGGTGCCCAGTCCGCGCAGAAGGTGGAGGCTGCCCAGAAGCGGGCCGCCACCGCCCAGGACCGTGCCGCCGACGCCGCCGGGCGCCTGCGGGTGGCCCAGGAGAAGCTGAACGCAGCCCGACAGTCCAAGGACGTGGGCCGGATCGTCTCGGCCGAGGAGTCCGTGGCCAAGGCCCAGCGGGACGTAGAGCGGACCGCGCAGGAGGCGGCCGCCGCCCAGTCCGCCCTCCAGCGGGAACTCGCCGGGTCCGGGGACTCGGCGGGGAAGGCCGCCACCCGGTTCGAGCGGCTCTCGGCCGCGGTGAAGGACCAGCGCGGGAACATGGAGCAGGCCGGGACTGCCCTGCTCGGGGTCGGAACCGCCCTGACCGGGGTGACCGTCGGCGTCGGTAAGGCCGCCATGGACTGGGAGTCCGCGTTCGCCGGCGTGAAGAAGACCGTCGACGACAACGCCGAAGGTTACGCCAACCTGTCCAACGAGCTGCGCGAACTGGCCACGACCCTGCCGACCACCCACACCGAGGTCGCCGCCGTCGCCGAAGCCGCAGGTCAGCTCGGTGTGGCCCGTGAGGACATCGTCGGGTTCACCGCCACCATGATCGACCTCGGCGAAACCACCAACCTCACCGCCGACGACGCCGCCACCAACATCGCCCAGATCTCAAACGTCATGGGCACCATGAACCGGGAAGGCTTCGAGGGCGTGCAGCGCTTCGGCGCCGCCCTCGTGGCCCTCGGCAACGACGGCGCATCGACCGAGGCCGAGATCCTGGCCATGGCGCAGCGCATCGCCGGCGCCGGTGCCACCCTCGGCGCGACCGAGGCGGACGTGCTGGCCCTGTCCAACACCCTGGCGTCCATGGGCGTCAAGGCCGAGCTCGGCGGTGGCGTGACCACCCGTGTGCTGCTCAAGATGCGCACCGCTGTGGACGACGGCGGGGAATCCCTGTCCGCGTTCGCCGAGGTCGCCGGGGTGTCCGCCGAGGAGTTCGCCGCGACCTTCCGGTCGGCCCCGGTTGAGGCCCTCGACCTGGTGTCCAAGGGCATCTATTCAGTCAATGAGGCCGGCGGCAACGTGACCGCCACGCTCAAGGAAATGGGCATCAAGGGCACCGAGGAAACCCAGGTCATGCTGGCCCTGGCCAACTCCGGGGACCTGCTCACCGACTCCCTCGAGCTCGGCGCCCGGGCATGGGAGGAGAACTCGGCCCTGGCCGACGAGGCAGCCCAGCGGTACGCGACCGCCGAGTCCCGCATCTCCGTGTCCTGGAACAAGATCAAGGACGCCGCGATCGACGCCGGTGCGGCCATTCTCCCGGTCGCCGCCAGCCTCGCTGAGGGCATCGGGACCGTGGCCGAATGGTTCGGTGCCCTGCCGGGTCCGGTGCAGTCCACGCTGGGGGTCCTCGGGGGCATCGCCGGGGTGACCACCCTGGCCGCCGGTGGGTTCCTCGTCCTGGCCCCGCGGGTGTTCGAGACTGTGGACGCCATGCGGCAGCTGGGCATGACCGGGCCTCGCGCCAGGGGTGCCCTGGCTGGGGTCGGGAAGGCGGCCGGTGGGGCCCTGGCCATCACCGCCGTGACCAGTGGCCTGACCGCCCTGTACAACTCGACCCGGGACGCCGCGCCCGGGGTGGAGAAGGTCGCCACCGCACTCGATCGCATGCGGGACTCCGGGGACGCCGCCGCCGTCAACGACCTGTTCCAGTTCGACGGCATCATCTCCAACGTCAACGGGCTGGGCGACGCGCTCAACACCGTCAACATCGACACCCCGCTGGAGCACATCCAGTCCTTCGGCACCGGGCTGTTCGGCATGGACAACAAGATCGCTCAGTCCCGGGAGGCCTTCGAGTCCCTGGACCAGTCTCTGTCCGTGATGGACTTCGGCGAGGCCACCGCCTCGTTCGACCAGCTGCGGGCTGAGGCCGAGCGGCTGGGCCACACGGACTTCTCCAGCTGGTCCGAGATGGAACAGCGCCTACCGAATTTCGCCGACAAGGTGCGGCAGGTCGCCGGGGAGATGGGCACCGGGACCACCGACGCGGACCTGTTCCGCACCGCGGTGGGCCTGGTCGGCCCCGAAATGGACGCCGTGGGTGAGTCCGGGGAGGTCGCCGCCGACGGCACCGCCGCCGCCGGGGAGGCCATGGGCCAGTCCGCCGAGGACGCCCAGGAGCTCGCCGACGCACTCGAGGACGCCCTGGATGCCCTGCGCGACATGGGCATCGTCCCTCGGAACGCGCAGGCCGCCAACGACGCCTACCAGGAGTCGCTGGATGCCCTCAACAAGTCCCTCACGGCCAACGGGGCGACCCTGGATGCGAACACCAAGAAGGGCCGGGCTAACCGGCAGGCCCTGCGAGACCACGCCGAAGCGGGACTGGACAACGCGGCCGCCATGGCCGAGGCCGGGGCCTCCCAGGGTGAGATCACCTCCGGGCTGATGCACATGTACAACAGCCTGGTCGAGAATGCCGACGCCATGGGGCTGTCCAAGACCGAGGCCGAACTGTACGCCAGGGAATTGCTCGGCATCCCCACGGACGTGGACGTCAAGACCCACATGGACGGCCAGGCCCGGCAGATCGCCGAGCTCACCGGACAGGCGATAAAGGACATCCCCCCGGGGGTGCAGGTCATCGCGGACATGTCCAGCGGCGCCCTGGACAAGGCCTTCGCCACCGCCGAGGCCGTCAAGACCATCCCCGGGTACAAGAAGGTCGACGTGGCCGTGTCCGACAACGGCACCCCCGGCCAGATCCAGGAACGGGTCAATGCCATCACGGGCAAGACCGAGTACGTGTTCGTGGACGACAAGGGCACCTCGCACAACGTCCAGATGCAGATCATCAACATCGACGGCAAGGACGTCCCGGTCTACGTCGGTGACGACGGCACCGTGTATGCCACCCAGGGCAACATCAACGGCATCCACGGCAAGGACGTCGGCATCGACGTCAGCGACTTCGGCTCCGTCGCCGAGGTACAACGCAAGATCAACGGCATCACCGGCAAGGTTGTGCAGGTCACCACTCAGGTGACCAACAAGGTCAAGAACGTGGTCTCCACCGTGTTCGACGGTCCGGGTAAGGCCACCGGTGGATTCGCTGGTGGCGGTGACTTCCCTCGGTACGCCACCGGGCGCATCCCCACCGGCTTGCCCCGCCATGCGATGGGCCGGCTGCCCTACACCGGGATGGGCACGGACCGGATCCTGGCGGTCAATGCCGACGGGACCCCGGTGGCCATGGTGGACGACGGTGAGGGCATCATCCGCGAGTCCTCCACCCGGAAGCACCCGCACCTTCTGTCCATGGTCAACGACGACGACCCCAGGGTCAGCGCCGTAGGCCGCCTGCTCGGTCTGCCCGGGTACGCCGAGGGTCGGCCCACAGGTCGGGAGTGGTCGGCTGCCTCCGTGAGCGTGGGCATCGACTACGAACGGCTGGCTGCGTCCATGAGTTCGGGGCGGGCCATGTTCCGCAACGAGCAGTACATCACCGCATCCGATCCGATGGAGGCCGCGCACATGTCCAAGGCACTGCTCGAGCACGGCCTGCGTTCCGGGGTGGCCGTATGACGACGCTGACGTTAGACGGGTACGTCATGCCCGGCACGATCACCGCCATGGATGGGTGGCACGGCACCCCGGAACGGCGCTCGACCGCGCAGGCCCGGGGCGCCGGCAAGGACGGGGACTTCCCCGCGATCTCCGACTACGGGCCCCGGTTCGTGACGTTCCGGGGCACGTACACCGCCAAGGACCACCTGGAGATGCATACCGTGGTGGACCGGATGGCCGGACTGTTCCGCGCCGGCTCCGGTGAGGTCAAGGTGCAGGGCCACGGGCCGGGGCAGATCGCCACCGCCGAGCCGGTGCGGTTCCTGCCGCCGATCTTCCACACCGACACCCTGCTGGAGTGGGCGTGGTCGCTCAAGTGCCCGGACCCACGCAAGTACGGGCTCTCCGAGTACCGGGAGGCCGCCCGGTCCGGGTCCGCGGTCACGTTGTCCCATGCGGGGAACTACCCGGCCCGGCCTCGGCTGAACGTGTACTCGGCGAACTGGCCCAAGGGGTACATGGTCTACCAGGGCAGCGTCTACACCCGCATCCCTGAGCCGCTGACCTCGGGGATGACGCACACCGTGGACTTCGCCACCGGCATCTCCTCGGTGCAGGGCCAGCCGCGGACCCGGATGATCTCCCGGGCCCGCATGGTCGGCATCGAACCGTACACCACGACCCGGCTGAACGTGATCCCGTACCAGTCCACCGGGTCGGCGTCGGTGGCCTGGTACTGGCGGGACACATGGATCTAAGGGAGGGAGCCTGATGGCGTGGCGTTATGACCTCGTGGACTCCCGGACGGGGGAGAAGATCGCCGTGGTGGAGCCCGCCGAGTACGAGGGCGGGACGCTGCTGAACGATGCCACCACCGGGTCCGTCGGTCTGAACTTCGCACACCTGGACCTGGCCCAGGCACGGGCGTATGTGGCCGACGCGCACCCGGTCAAGTCGCTGATCGTGCAGTCCTGGGTGGACGCCGCGCACCCCGACGGGTTCGCCGTGTCCGCCGGGTACATCGGGCCACGTGAGCGCGAACCGGGCGCGTGGGCGTTCACCGCGTCTACGCATGACCTGTGGTGGATGCTCGACCGCAGGACGGCCATCGGCCCGCTTTCCACCAACCCGGCGGAGTCGCGGTACCTGATCGAGAAGTCCTCGTTCGCCAACTATGTGCGCCGCCTGTTGGAAATCGCGGACAACAACTCCGAGTCCAGTGACGTCCTGCCGCTGATCCTGCCCCCCGAGGGCACGGGTCCGCGCAAGTGGGACATCCGGGGTCACGAGTCCCCGATCATCGGCCAGCTGATCCGGGATGTCTGCAATGAGGGCTCCGGCCCCGACGTGTGGTTCCAGCCGGTGTGGCGGGCAGATGCCACCTTCGCGTGGCAGGCACACGTGTCGACCGCGCTGAACCGTTCCCTGTCGTTCGAGGTCCAGCTCGGCGCGGACCGCTCCAACGCCTTCGATCTGGGCCTCACCGAGGACCTGTCCCTGATGGCCAACCGGGTGTTCGTGGCCGGGGAGGGCGAGGGCCGGGCCAAGAAGATGGGCTCGGCCGTGGACGCCTCCACCGGGTATCCGACGATGGAGCGCATCGTCACCGACAACCAGGTCAAGTCCGTGGAACAGGCCAGGCGGGTGGCCGCCGGGGTCAGGGATGCCGGGTTGGCCCCGATCATGGAGCTTTCCATGAAGATCCGCGCCGAAGGAGTCCGGGACCTGGACGGCAACGTGGTCCCCGGCACCGGGGTCACCGCCCTGCGACCAGGCATGACGATCCGACTGTTCATGAACGACGACGACCCGTTCCTGCCCGCCGGCGAGGTCATCGAGGCCCGCCTGGCCGGGTACTCCACCGACGACTCCGAGAACATCACCTTGCACACCTGGTAGGAGGACCACCGTGGTCTATGTCCCGAACCCGAAACGGCACACCCTGCCGTACCTGATGGGCCGGCTGGTCGACAAGGACCGCATCCAGGGTGCCACGTCCAACATCAACTCCACGTCCATCGCCCCGGACGGGGTGCTGGAAGTGGAGCCCGGGGGGCGGATCCGAGGCCTGCCGTTGGAGGACATCCCGGTGGACACGGTCCCGCCCCCGGTGCCCTCGGCTCCGGCCCTGAGCCTGTCGATCGGCATGGTCGACGTCCACTGGGACGGGACCGGGGCAGGCGGGGAGACGATGCCCGAGGACTTCCACTTCGCCGCCGTCGAGTACCGCATGGGCGCCGAACCGTTCATCGCGGGCCCGTCGATCTCGGATGCCCCCGGCTGGGCGATCCTTCCCGGCCTGCCCGCGGGAACCGTGGAAGTGCGCCTCGTCGCCGTGGACACCACCGGCAACCGCTCCGCCCCGGGCCCTTCGGCCACCCTTGAGGTGGTTCCCATCGAGACCGCGGAAGAAGTCCGCCGGGATCTGGAGGAAGCTGACCGGGTGGCCGGTGAGGACCTCAAGACTCTGAATGAGTTCATGGAGTCCGGGGAGATCAGCCTGGACCGCATCAAGGCCGGCACCATGAAGGTCACCACGGCCGACGCGGTCTTCGCCGGGCTGGCCGTCGTGGACCGGCTCACCGTCGGCACCCAGGC